>CAJOCJ010000050.1 GCA_905236635.1 uncultured Bacteroidales bacterium | reverse complement strand
TATAAAAGTCGGTTCCCATACTGGCGGTTATACTCCATTCACTTTTGAGATCACTAATGCTGTGAAGAAAAAAGGAAACAACATCTTGAGAGTGCGTGTTTGGGATCCGACAGACCAGGGCGAGCAACCTTGTGGAAAACAGCATGTTAAACCTCATGGAATCTGGTATACACCAGTCACTGGAATCTGGCAGACGGTGTGGCTTGAACCGGTTTATGAAAATTATATTGCTGATTTGAAGATTATACCCGATATTGACAATCACAAGGTGACGGTTATTCCTACTATTGTGAGCAATTTTTCGAAAAAAGTTAAAGTTACAGTTTCTGAAACTGGTGAACCGTATGCTGATGGACATAATCCGTGTGAAGGAGCATCTGCAGTATCGATAAATGGTGAAGCTGTCGAAGTGCCAATGCCTGCTGATGCTAAGCTATGGTCGCCCGATTATCCTTATCTGTACAATATCGAGGTCGTTTTGTATCAAGCTGATATAGTAGTCGACAGGGTCGTCGGTTATTTCGCTATGCGCAAATTCGGCACTGAGAAAGACGAGAACGGCATTGTGCGTCTGATGCTTAACAACGAGCCGATTTTCATGTTCGGCCCGCTGGATCAGGGCTGGTGGTGCGATGGTCTCTACACCGCTCCGTGCGACGAAGCGCTCGCTTACGATATCCAGAAAACCAAGGACTTTGGCTTTAACATGATCAGAAAGCACGTTAAGGTTGAGCCTGCAAGATGGTACTATCACTGCGACCGCCTTGGAATCATCGTATGGCAGGACATGCCGTCTGGCGGTCGCGGTGACAGACCGTTATTTCGATGGCTCATTAAGCCGCAGAACGCCAGAGTCGGAGGCAACTTACAAGAAAGAATGGAAAGAAATCATCGATTATCTCTATTCGGTGCCTTCAATCGGCGTTTGGGTGCCGTTCAACGAGTCGTGGGGACAGTTTAAAACCCCTGAAATCGTTGAGTGGACGAAATCATACGACCCATCGCGCTTAGTGAATCCTGCATCTGGCGGCAACCACTATCCGGTAGGCGATATCCTCGACATTCATAACTATCCTGACCCAGAGATGTATTTCTACGATGCGTCACGAGTCAATGTTCTCGGCGAATATGGCGGCATCGGTAGGAAAATCGAGGGGCACACTTGGGTTCCGTCGCAAGGCTGGGGCTATGTGGAATACGACACCGAGGAAAAAGTCACCGACACATACGTGGAATATGCTAACAAGCTTTTGAATCTAATTCCGCGCGGCTTCTCGGCTGCTGTCTATACCCAGACCACCGACTGTGAAGTGGAATTGAACGGCTTGATGACATACGATAGGGAAGTGGTGAAGCTCAACGAAGAGCGGATTCGCGAGATAAACCTGAAAATCTCGAATTATTTCAAGAAATAAAAAATGTAGGGGCGAATGATTATTCGCCCCTACGTGTTTTCGATAATCTGTGTAATTATCTATTAGTCCTCAACGATTGCTTCGTTCGGGCAAACGCTTGCGCATGTGCCGCATGAAACGCAGGATTGAATAGATGCTACCTTCTGAAATAGCGCCGACTGGGCACTCATCGATGCAAGTACCGCAAGCTACACAGCTGTCTAAAATTTTGTATGCCATAATGTTTATTAGTTTAGAAAATTTCTGCAAAGATATGGGTTTTTCCAATACACTACAACATTTTGAAAAAATATTTTTTTTTGCTTTTTTTGTATGAAATATATGCTTACCTTTGCAGAAAATTTCGGAGAGTCCCATAAAAATAAGAAATATAATCTAAATTATTAAAATACAATGGCTAACAGATCAAAAGTTGTAGAACTTGAACACGTTGTCATTCGCTTCGCGGGTGACTCTGGCGACGGTATGCAGCTGACAGGAAACCTGTTTTCCGATTCAACAGCTTTAGCAGGCAATGATTTTGCCACGTTCCCAGACTATCCAGGAGAAATTCGTCCACCACAAGGCACAGTGTCTGGCGTCTCTGGATTCCAAGTCCATTTCGGACATAAACCGGTCCACACAACAGGTGACCTCTGCGATGTTCTCGTCGCAATGAACCCTGCTTCAATCAAGGCTAACATGCGTTGGCTCAAACCTGGCACAACAATCATCTTCGACATCGACTCGATGAACGACAAGGCTCTTGAAAAAGCCGGTTACACATCAGACCCGACACAGGATGACACACTCAGCCAG
>CAJOCJ010000049.1 GCA_905236635.1 uncultured Bacteroidales bacterium | reverse complement strand
CCATACTGAGAGGTTAGGATTCGCGAGTTTCACACCTGTTGCGATAGCGCAAGCGCGGCCATGGATGCTGTGGAATCCGTAGGTGTTCATATAATGTGGAAAACGTGATGAGCAGCCGATACCAGAAACGACGCAGATGTCTTCTTTTCTCTTACCGAGCTGTGGGAACACGTCCTGTAAAACCTTCAAAATAGCGTGGTCACCGCAACCTGGGCACCATTTCACTATCTGATCGCAAACGAAATCTTCTTTAGTAAGATTAACAACCTGATTATTTAAATTTGTGTTTTCCATGGTACTCTTATTTTAAAAGGTCATTAAACTTATTTTCTAACTCTGCTGTGAGGAATGGGAGACCCTGAATCTTGTTGTATTGCTCATACTTGAAGTCAGGCATCTTCTCTCTGAGGTAGTTCACAAACTGACCGTTGTTGTTCTCACAAACGAGGATCTTCACCTTTGCTGTGTTCTTTGGCAGAGGCATGATGTGGCGGAAGTGTGCGTGAGCGACTGACTTGCCTTCTTCAAGCATCTTCTCGACGACTGAGAGGACAACGCCGTATGTGCCGCCCCAGCTCACCACGAGGAGGTCAGCGTTCGGGTCACCGACGATCTCCTGTTCAGGGATGAAGTTGGCGACGCGCTGTACTTTCTCTTCACGAAGCTCTGTCATGAGCTGGTGGTTCTTCGGGTCGAGTGAGAGGTTACCGCTGCCGTTAGCCTTCTCAAGACCGCTGATGCGGTGACGGAGACCTTCTGTTCCAGGGATAGCCCACATTCTGCTGAGTTTTTCCTCATCGCGTTTGTATGGCTGATAGCCAGGCTCGTTATCTTTCGCGATTGGCGGAACGATAGCCGGGAGGTCAGCGACTCTTGGGATGCGGAGGATCTCAGAACCGTTGCCGAGAGCGCCTTCTGTGAGGAGGATGACAGGTGTCATGTGCTCCATTGCCAACTTAGCGGCTTCGTAAGCTGAATAGAAGCAGTCGGCTGAGCTGCGTGCTGCCAATACGATAAGAGGAGCATCACCGTTACGGCCGTAGAGAGCCTGCATGAGGTCGCTCTGTTCTGACTTGGTTGGAAGACCTGTTGAAGGACCGCCACGCTGTACGTCGACGACGACGAGTGGAAGCTCTGTCATGACTGCGAGGCCGAGGGCTTCTGACTTCAATGAAAGACCAGGACCTGATGTTGTGGTCACTGCGAGGCAGCCAGCGAATGAAGCGCCGAGTGACGAGCAGATACCCGCGATCTCGTCTTCAGCCTGGAAAGCCTTTACCTTTAAGTTTTTATATTTCACCAACTCTGCAAGAATATCTGTAGCAGGAGTGATAGGATAAGAACCGCAGAAAATCTGACGGCCCGAGCGCTCTGCTGCTGCCATCAAACCCCATGCTGTAGCGACGTTACCGGTGATATCACGGTATTTGCCTTTAGCAAGGTTTGCCGGCTCGATACGATATGTGTTGGCGAAGATTTCCATGGTGTCAGCATAGCTGTAACCTGCTGCGACAACAGTCTGGTTAGCTTTGATAACATCTGGTTTGTTCTTGAATTTGTTGTTGAAATATGCGTTCAACATGGTGATGTCGCGGTTGAAGAGGTACATCACGATGCCAAGAGCGAACATATTCTTTGACTTGAGCATTGCCTTGCGGTCCCAACCGAAGTCTTTCAAAGCCTCGAGTGTCATTGAGGTGATAGGGGCTTTGACAACTTTGTACTGGCTGAGGGTGTCATCCTGTGTCGGGTCGGTGGTGTAGCCGGCTTTCTCGAGAGCTTTGTCGTTCATCGAGTCGACATCGAAGATGATTGTTGTGCCAGGTTTGAGCCAGCGCATGTTAGCTTTGATTGAAGCAGGGTTCATTGCGACGAGCACATCGCAGAGGTCGCCTGTGGTGTGAACCGGTTTGTGTCCAAAATGCACCTGGAATCCTGAAACGCCAGACACAGTTCCTTGTGGTGGACGGATTTCTCCAGGATAGTCCGGGAACGTGGCAAAGTCATTGCCTGCCAGAGCGAAAACAGGTTTCCTGTCAGCTGCATACCGTCGCCAGAGTCACCCGCGAAGCGAATGACAACGTGTTCAAGTTCTACAACTTTTGATCTGTTAGCCATAAGAAATTGAATTTAATTTATTATATTTTAATTACTTAGATAATTATTGACAATTATTTATGATTGCTCAAATTTTTCTGCAAAGGTACGCATATATTTTATATAAAAAAATAATTATGTAAAATAATTTTCACTTTTTTTGATTAAAAAAATATTTTTCAAAAAACGTGTTGTGTATTAGAAAAACCCCTATCTTTGCAAGACAAATTCTAAACAAAAAAAAATATGGCATACAAAATTTTAGACAGCTGTGTAGCTTGCGGTACTGTGCCCAGTCGGCGCTATTTCAGAAGGTAGCATCTATTCAATCAACGCTGATAACTGCGTTTCATGCGGCACATGCGCAAGCGTTTGCCCTAACGAAGCAATCGTTGAGGACTAATAGAATCCACACAGATTATCGAAAAAACGTAGGGGCGAATGATATTCGCCCCTACATTTTTTTATTTCTTGAAATAATTTGAAATCTTGAGGTTTATCTCACGAATCCGCTCTTCGTTGAGCTTAACCACTTCCCTATCGTATGTCATCAGGCCGTTGAGCTCGACCTCACAGTCGGTGGTTTGCGTATAAACCGCCGCCGAGAAGCCGCGCGGAATAAGATCCAGCAATTTGTTGGCGTATTCCACGTAGGTGTCGGTGACTTTTTCTTCCGAGTCGTATTCCACATAGCCCCAGCCTGTTGAAGGAACCCAAGTGTGGCCTTCGACTTTACGTCCGATGCCGCCATATTCACCGAGAACGTTAGCGCGAGACGCGTCGTAAAAATACATCTCAGGATCAGGGTAGTTGTGGATGTCGAGGATGTCGCCCACAGGATAGTGGTTGCCGCCAGATGCAGGGTTCACTAAGCGTGAAGGATCGTAACTCTTTGTCCACTCAACGATTTCTGGGGTTTTGAACTGTCCCCACGACTCATTGAACGGCACCCAAACGCCAATCGAAGGCACTGAATAGAGATAATTTCCATTCTTTCTTGTAAGTTGCCTCCGACTCTGGCGTTCTGCGGCTTAATGAGCCATCGAAATAACGGTCTGTCACCCAGCCTGGACCGCGACCGCCCGACGGCATGTCCTGCCACACGATAACTCCAAGGCGGTCGCAATGATAGTACCATCTTGCAGGCTCCACCTTGACATGCTTGCGTATCATGTTATAGCCGAAATCCTTGGTTTTCTGGATATCGTAAGCGAGTGCCTCGTCGCACGGAGCTGTGTAGAGGCCGTCGCACCACCAGCCTTGGTCGAGCGGACCGAACATGAAAATCGGCTCGTTGTTGAGCATCAGACGCACAATGCCATTCTCATCTTTAGCAGTGCTGAATTTACGCATAGCAAAGTAACTTATCACTTTATCAACACACTTATTTCCTTGATAAACGCTGATACTCATGTAATAAAGGAATGGATCATCCGGCGACCAAAGTCTTGCATTTTCCGGCATCGGGACTTCAATATCATTTCCATTGATTGATTTTGCCTTTGCGATAATCGTATTAAAGCCTCCATTGATATGTCCATCATAAACAACCACTTCAAACATATTGTTTTTCGAAGCATCAGAAAGCTCGGCATTTATTGTAACCTTATGATTATCAATATCAGGCACTATTTTCATATCGACAATATAAGTCTCCTGGACAACTTCGAGCCACACCGTCTGCCAGATACCAGTAACAGGCGTGTACCATATTCCATGAGGTTTCACATGCTGTTTGCCGCAAGGCTGCTCGCCCTCGTCGGTCGGGTCCCAGACACGCACTCTCAAGATGTTGTTTCCTTTTTTCTTCACAGCATTAGTGATCTCAAAAGTGAATGGAGTATAACCGCCAGTATGGGAACCGACTTTTATA
>CAJOCJ010000048.1:1042-2874 GCA_905236635.1 uncultured Bacteroidales bacterium | reverse complement strand
GACGTCATAATATGGCGTCTCTACTAACGTCTAAAGTCTAATGTCTAAGGTCTATAACTGTGGACCAGCTTTAACCAGCGCTTTACCTGCTTCATTCGTCGTGAACTTCGCGAAGTTCTTGATGAATCTGCCAGACAAATCTTCAGCTTTCTTGTTCCAATCTTCAACATTTGCGTAAGTGTCGCGTGGATCGAGAATCTTTGGGTCAACGCCTGGCAATGCTGTAGGAACCTCGAAGTCGAAATACGGGATCTTCTTGGTTGGAGCCTTCTCGATTGAGCCGTCGAGGATAGCGTCGATGATACCACGTGTATCGCGGATCGAGATACGCTTGCCTGTGCCGTTCCATCCAGTGTTTACTAAGTAAGCCTTGGCGTTGCTCTGTTCCATGCGTTTCACTAATTCCTCAGCATATTTTGTTGGATGCAGCTCGAGGAATGCCTGTCCGAAGCATGCGCTGAATGTAGGTGTAGGCTCGGTGATGCCACGTTCTGTACCTGCCAGTTTTGCAGTGAAACCGCTCAAGAAGTAGTATTTGCACTGATCTGGAGTCAAGATTGAGACTGGAGGCAACACGCCGAATGCGTCCGCTGAAAGGAAAATCACGTTCTTTGCAGCAGGTCCCGATGACACTGGACGCACGTTCTTCACAATCTTCTCGATGTGCTCGATAGGATAGGAGACACGTGTGTTTTCGGTCACGCTCTTGTCTTTGAAGTCGATCTTGCCATTAGCGTCAACTGTGACGTTTTCAAGCAAAGCGTCGCGTTTGATGGCGTTGTAGATGTCTGGCTCGCTCTCTTTGTCGAGGTTGATGACCTTTGCGTAGCAGCCGCCCTCGAAGTTGAACACGCCCTCGTCGTCCCAACCGTGCTCGTCGTCACCGATAAGCAAACGTTTCGGGTCGGTCGAAAGGGTGGTCTTTCCTGTTCCTGACAAACCGAAGAAGATAGCGGTGTTTTCGCCCTTCATATCAGTATTTGCTGAGCAGTGCATTGATGCGATGCCCTTCAACGGTAGGTAGTAGTTCATCATCGAGAACATACCTTTCTTCATCTCGCCGCCGTACCAGGTGTTCAAGATAACCTGCTCACGTGATGTCACGTTGAATGCCACGCAGGTGTCGCTGTTCAATCCTAACTCTTTGTAGTTCTCGACTTTAGCTTTACTTGCTGTGTAAACTGTGAAGTTTGGCTTGAACTCTTTGAGCTCTTCTTCAGTCGGTTTGATGAACATGTTGAGCACAAAGTGAGCCTGCCAAGCCACTTCCATGATGAAACGCACAGCCATGCGGGTATCTTTGTTTGCACCGCAGAAAGCGTCAACAACGTAAAGATTCTTGCCTGAAAGCTGTTTCTTGGCGAGAGTTTTCACTTCTTCCCACACTTTCTCGCTCATTTCGTGGTTGTCGTTAGGATAAACAGGGGTGTTCCACCACACGGTGTCCTTCGAGTTCTTGTCCATGACGATGTATTTGTCCTTAGGCGAACGGCCGGTGTAAATACCTGTCATCACGTTGACAGCGCCGAGTTCGGTTAAAACGCCCTTGTCAAAACCTGTCAAAGCAGGGTTCATCTCGTCTTTGAACAAATCTTCGTATGACGGATTATAATAAATTTCCTTGACATCTTTGATGCCGTAAGAGGTCAAAGCCTCTCTCAATTCGTTGATGTTTTTAGCCATATACTTTTAAATTGATAGAATTTCTTAAATAATGTGCAAAGTTCTAAATAAAATTTCAAAAAAGCAACAGTTTTGAAAAAATAAATTTTTTTGACAGTTAAAACAGAGAAATTATGTAATTTTACGGCCTAAATTTTTTGACAATGACT
>CAJOCJ010000048.1:0-956 GCA_905236635.1 uncultured Bacteroidales bacterium | reverse complement strand
ATTTGGTTTTGGCATTTATAATAAGGTATAGGAGAAAGATTATTGACGACAATTTTGCAAAGTCGTTTCCGGAATGGAGCAGGAGAGAGGTGAGAAAGGCGAGATACAGGTATTATTGGCATTTCATGCAGCTTGCCGCCGAGATGATTAAGATGCTGACAATGAGTCGCAAAAACGTGCTGAGACGTTATCATTGCTCGAATCCTGAAGTTGTAAACAAGTATTTCGACCAAGGCAAGAGTGTCGTTCTAATGTCGAGCCACCATAACAACTGGGAATGGATGGTTTTAAGCGTCGATATGCAGTTCAAGCATCACGGAATAGGAGTGGGGGCGCATAACACAAACAAGGTTTTCGAGAAGCTGATTAACAGAGCGAGAACGCGTTACGGTGACCAAGTGGTTTTTCATGACAATGTTCGCGAAGTGATGGCGTATCATGAGGAAAACCATATCCCTGCGGCTTATATGATTCTTTCAGACCAGAGCCCAAGCAATGTCAATCGTTGCTATGTCACTGATTTCCTGCATCGTAAGACAGGGTTTATCCGTGGCTCTGAAGGCTTCGCCCGTAAATACGACCTTCCGGTTTTATATTACGAAGTAATCAAAGAACGCATGGGCAAATATCGTCTTGATGTTCATGAAATCTGCGAACATCCTAACGAATTGCCTGAAGGAGCCATCATGCAGAAATACGTGGAATTACTGGAACAGACGATTAAAAACCACCCATACTACTGGCTCTGGAGCCATCGGAGGTGGAAGCATAAGTTTGAGTAAATAAATAAGGCGCCGCGTTTCGCGGCGCCTTATTTTTATTTATTTGCGATCAGCCTTAATTGCAGCCTGTGCAGCAGCCAGTCTTGCAACCGGCACGCGGAATGGTGAGCATGAAATATAGTTCAAACCGACACCGTAGAAGAATTCCACTGATGCAGGGTCACCACCGTGCTC
>CAJOCJ010000047.1 GCA_905236635.1 uncultured Bacteroidales bacterium | reverse complement strand
ATGGATCTCGTTCAAACAGCGTTTCTTCAGCTATTCGCTGATTGCTAAGGAGAACTTCAACTCTGGCAGTATCGGCATGAAGGCCGACTATAAGAAGTCAAATCCACGCTATCTCAAGACGATGTACGCCTCTGTCGAGGTGCCGTTCCAAGGTTTTGAGCCTACCAACGTGATGCCGATGCAGTTCTATTTCGGCCCCAACAGCCTGAAAATCATGGATTCATACGACATTGACCTCGACAAGCAGATTCCTTTGGGCGGTAAGCTTGTCGGCTGGATTAACAGATATATCGTCGTAAACGTGTTCGACTGGCTCGGCAGCTACGGCTGGAACTACGGTATCGTGATTTTGGTTCTGACCATCATCATCAAGCTGTGTCTGATGCCGTTTGCGTACAAATCGTATCAGTCGACGGCGAAGATGCGTGTCTTGAAGCCTGAAATCGACGAAATCAACGCGAAATATCCTGACGAGAAGGACAACATGAAGAAACAGCAGGCTGTGATGGACCTCTATAAGAAAGCGGGAGCCAGCCCGACATCAGGATGCTTGCCGATGTTGCTTCAGCTGCCAATCTTATGGGCTGTGTTCAGGTTCTTCCCGTCGAGTATCGAGCTCCGTCAGCAGTCGTTCCTCTGGGCTGACGACCTCTCGACATACGACAGCATCCTCGACCTTGGCTTCAACATCCCGTTCTACGGTGACCACGTCAGTTTGTTCACATTGCTGATGACTGTCACGACGATACTCTACACCTACATCAACAACAAGCAGATGGCTTCGACCAACCAGCAGGGGATGAAGGGCATGAAAGTTATGATGTACCTCATGCCGATTATGTTCCTCGGCCTGTTTAACAGCTATTCCGCTGGCTTGAGCTATTACTACATGCTCGTGAACATCATCACGTTCCTGCAGATGTATCTGTTCAGAATCTTCTTGGATGATGAGAAGTTGCGCAAGAAAATCGAGCTGGCGAAGCAGCGTCCGGTGAAAAAATCGGCCTTCCAGAAACGACTCGAAGAGATGCAGAAACAGCAGCAACAAATGCAACGCCGTTAAGTTAACCAGTTAATCAGTTAAAAGACAACTGAACAACTGAAGAAATGTTACCAGATCGTATATACATTATCGGTTATATGTGTTCCGGGAAGTCGTCTATTTCGCGGAAAGTGGCGGCACGACTGGGTTACGAGCCATACGACACCGATGACTTGTTCGAAGAGAAATATCATATCTGCGTGCAGGATTTCTTCGAGAAATATGGTGAGGATTATTTCCGAAAATTTGAATCAGAGATATTGAAAAAGACAGGCGAGATGCACCATGTGGTCGTTTCCACTGGCGGCGGAACGCCTTGTTTTTTTGACAACATGCAGTGGATGAAGGAAAACGGCAGCACCATCTTCGTGAAGGTGAGTCCGCTGACGTCGTTTCACCGCATCATGAATGCCAAGCGCAAACGTCCGTTGGTGTACGGAAAATCGGAGGATGAGCTTCGCCAATATGTTGAAAACCATTACAATTCGCGTCTGCCGTTTTATGAGCAGGCCGATTTCACTGTTAAAGGAGAGAATCTCGATATCGATGAGATAATGAACTACCTATCGCAGCTCTAAAAGCACTACGTTCTCTACATGCTGGGTGTGCGGGAACATATCGACAGGCTGCACAGCTTTCACTGCGTACATATCGTCAAGTAACTGAAGGTCACGGGCTTGTGTGGCTGGGTTGCAGCTTACATAGACTATCTTCTTGGCCTGAATCTTCTTGAGTTGTTCGATGACCTTATCGGCCATGCCTGCACGAGGCGGGTCGGTGACGATGAAGTCGGGCGATGAACTCGTCGGTGAGCACCTTTGCCGTGTCGCCGGCGAAGAAACTCGCATTGGTGATGTTGTTGAACTGCTCGTTTATCTTGGCATCGACGATAGCCTCCTCGACGTATTCGATGCCGACCACCTGTTTCACGAAACGTGAGAAATACAAGGCTATGGTGCCTGTGCCAGTGTAGAGGTCGTACATCAGCTCGTCGCCCTGCACGTTGGCGAGATCGAACGCCGCTTTGTAGAGCCGTTCCGCCTGATACACGTTGGTCTGGAAGAATGAGACAGGTCCCACGCGGAACTTCAGGTCGTCGAAGCCCGGACGTGGTGACTTCATCGTTTCCACCAGATAAGGCTCGCCTTTGAGGCATTCGAACGGCAGGTCGGAGATGGTGTCGTTGAACTTGCTGTTGATGACGAGCATCAGCGAGATTATCTGCGGAAACTGCTTGGATAGGGCAGGGATGAGCTCGTTGCGGACGATGTCGTTTTCCTCGTTTATCACTATTATGACCATGAATTCACCTTTGCCGTTGCAGCGTATGATGACGTTACGCATGGTGCCTTGGTGGGCTCTCACGTTATGATACGAAAGGTGGCGTTTCATGGTAAAGTCTTTGATAAACAGGCGTATTTCGTTCGACGGGTCGGCTTGTAGGTAGCAATGTTCGATGTCGATGACGCGGTCGAACAGTCCTGGCAGATGGTAGCCGAAGCCTTTGCAATCTTCTTCGCTGTAGGTGCCGGCTGGAGCGCCGTCGGTGAGCCATTTGCGGTTTGAGAAGCTGTATTCGAGCTTGTTACGATAGTGGAACTGTTTCTCGCAGCCAAGGATAGGCATCATCTCTGGGTATTCGATTTTCCCGATACGGTCGAAGTTGTCTTTTATTTGTTTCTGCTTGTAGAACAGTTGCCATTGATAGTCAAGGTGTTGCCATTTGCAGCCGCCGCAGAGGCCGAAGTGTTGGCAGACGGGCTTGACGCGTTTGTCGGATTCCTTTTTAATATTGAGAATCTTGCCGTCGAAGCAGTTCGATTTCTTCTTAAATACTTGAATGTCAACGATGTCGCCAGGTGCTCCGAAGGGAATGAACACCACTTTTCGGGTTTGGCGATGCTCATGCCCTCCGAGCCTGCGTCGATGATTTCGACGTCTTCGAGATATTGGGGTTGATGAAATTTTTTCATGGGTGCAAAAATACGTTTTTTTATTTTGAAAAATGAAATCTTTATTGTAATTTTGCCATAAAATTTAAAGACATGAAGAAATTCAACCCGACAATAGAACTGGAGAAGCAGATTGGCACACAGATTTACGAGGCTTTGCAGGGCTCCGTGGTGGAAGAGGTGTTGCGTAAGACTAAGATTTCGAACAATGACGCCTATTGGCGCAGCAGCATGGAAGGTCACAGCCTGAAGGTGCAGCCAGAGCTGTTGCCTGATTTTTATGAGCTATGTCAGGAGGTGAAAAACAAACTTAACTTCACGGAAAACGTTGATTTTTATATCACTGGCGATGCCACGGTGAATGCTTTCTCGCTTGCCGCCGAGGACGAGGGCGAGCCACATATAGTGAATGTGAACTCCGCTTTGTTCGACTTGATGTCGGACGATGAGTTGCGTTTTGTGGTGGGGCATGAGTTGGGGCATCTTATCAATAAAGACACGGCGTTGGCGCGTCTGATACAGTTTGTGTTCCCGTCGTACTCCAACGTGCCGGTGTCGTTGCTGTACAAGATACGTCTGCACGAGCAGCTTGCCGAGCTGGTGGCCGACCGT
>CAJOCJ010000046.1 GCA_905236635.1 uncultured Bacteroidales bacterium | reverse complement strand
CATGCATTTCAGCAAGATCTTGATGAAACGTATGGAGCTTCAGGATGTTAACTTCGCCGAAGTGACACTCCACACAGGAATGGGCAACTTCCGCGACATCGAAGTCGAAGACTTGACAAAACATAAAACAGACTCAGAAGAAATCAACATCTCGCAGGAGACTTGCGACATGATAAATGAGACGAAAGAGGCTAAACATAAGGTCTTTGCCGTGGGAACCACCACTTTGAAGGTCATGGAGACCGTCGTGAGTATCACGGGCAAGCTGAAGCCGATGAAAGGCTGGACCAACAAATTCATATTCCCGCCTTACGACTTCAATACCGCCGACGCGCTCATCACCAACTTCCATCTCCCGAAATCCCCGATGATGATGGAAGTGGCCGCCTTCGCCGGTTACGATTTCTTAATGAAAGCTTATAAAGAAGCCGTCGCAGAGAAATATAACTTCTTCACCTACGGCGACGCAATGCTAATTTTATAATACCATGAATCAAGAAGAGTTTTTTAAGAAGATAACTTCTCACGCGAAGGAATATGGTTTTATCTTCCCTTCGAGTGATATTTACGACGGACTGGCTGCCGTTTACGATTACGGCCAGAATGGTGTCGGAAAAACATCAGAGAATACTGGTGGAAAGCCATGGTGCAGATGCACGAGAACATCGTAGGTCTCGACGCTGCAATCTTCATGCACCCGACAGTGTGGAAGGCATCAGGTCACGTTGACGCTTTCAACGACCCGATGATTGACAACAAAGACAGCAAGAAACGTTATCGTGCCGACGTCTTGGTCGAGGATTATATGGCCAAAATCGAGGAAAAAATCAACAAGGAAGTTGAAAAAGCCCAGAAACGTTTCGGCGATGCTTTCAACAAAGAGCAGTTTGTCACTACAAACCCTCGCGTCCTTGAGTGGAAGAAAGAAATTGAGACCATCAGCCACCGTCTTTATGGCGCGATGGAGAAAAACGACCTCGCCGACATAAAGAAACTCATCGAAGACCTCGGAATAGTGTGCCCAATCAGCGGAACACGCAACTGGACCGACGTGCGTCAGTTCAATCTGATGTTTGCTACACAGATCGGCTCGCTGGCAGAAGGCGCAAACACAATCTATCTGCGTCCTGAGACAGCACAGGGTATCTTCGTAAACTATCTCAACGTGCAGAAGACCGGCCGCATGAAGATTCCGTTTGGTATTGCACAGACAGGTAAGGCGTTCCGTAACGAAATCGTCGCCCGTCAGTTCATCTTCCGTATGCGTGAATTCGAGCAGATGGAGATGCAGTTCTTCGTACGTCCTGGCACTGAGATGGAATGGTTCAAGAAATGGAAGGAAGAACGTCTGAAATGGCACCTCTCACTGGGTATCCCGGCTGAAAACTATCGCTTCCACGACCATGAGAAGCTGGCTCACTATGCCAATGCTGCAACAGATATCGAGTTTAATTTCCCATTTGGTTTCAAAGAGTTGGAAGGCGTTCACAGCCGTACCGATTACGACCTTGGCCGTCATGCCGAATTCTCAGGCAAGAAGCTGCAATATTTCGATCCTGAGACCAACGAGAGCTACACTCCATACGTCATCGAGACATCTATCGGCCTTGACCGTATGTTCCTCGCGATGTTCAGCTATGCCTACACCGAGGAGAAACTCGAAGACGGCAGCGAGCGTGTCGTGATGAAGCTGCCACCGATTCTCGCACCTTACAAAGTCGCTATTCTGCCTCTCGTTAAGAAAGACGGACTTCCGGAGAAAGCTCGCGAAATCATGGACAGCCTGCAGTACGACTTCATGTGCCAGTACGAAGAGAAAGACTCCATCGGAAAACGTTACAGAAGACAGGATGCCATCGGTACTCCTCTCTGCGTAACCGTTGATAATCAGACACTTGAGGACAATACAGTGACCGTCCGGGACC
The DNA here is from genome assembly GCA_905236635.1 of uncultured Bacteroidales bacterium. Taxonomy (GTDB): domain Bacteria; phylum Bacteroidota; class Bacteroidia; order Bacteroidales; family F082; genus Limimorpha. The sequence goes on along the minus strand of CAJOCJ010000046.1, from coordinate 913 downwards.
GTGACACCATGGAGCAGATCCGCGTGAACGTCGGCGAGTTGCATGAGATAATTAGAAAGAAAATCTCTCCAAAGAAATAAATATGGACATCAGCGCTTTTCTCAATCCTGTTAAGGAAGAAGTCATTGATAACCGCCATCTGACGCATAAAAAACAGCTTGGCAATACCATAACAATCTTCAAAAATGAGGAGGAATTTCCAAATCTGGATGGTTTTCAGGTGGCTATCCTTGGAGTTGAAGAAGAACGCTATGCCGTTGATAATGAAGGATGTAAGGATGGTCCGGATGCTATCCGCCATGCCTTATATCCTTTGTTTAACCATTGGCCGGAGCTGAAGATTGTCGACCTCGGCAACGTGAAGCTCGGCTTGAGGACCGAAGACACATATTACGCGCTGAGCGAGGTGTTTCTGGCGCTTTTGAAGTATCATATCGTGCCGATAATTCTTGGCGGAAGTCAGGATTTGACATATCCGATTTATCAGGTTTATGAAAACACTGGTAAGTTGGTGAATATCACTGCGATAGACCCGCGTTTCGACCTTGGCGAAGAAGGCGAATGGATCAATTCGGAGTCGTATCTGAGTCATATCATTCTGCATCAGCCGAATTATTTGTTCAACTATACGAACATCGGTTATCAGACGTATTACATTGATAATGAGAATATTAACCTGATGAAGCAGCTGCTGTTCGACATCTATCGTTTGGGGACGATCAAGAACCGCGCTGAGCTTTCTGAGCCATTGCTTCGTAATGCCGATATCATCACTATCGATGCGGCGGCTTTCTGTGCAGCCGATATGCCAGGAGTGAAACGCAGCTCGCCTAACGGTTTCAGTAGCGAAGACGGCTGTAAGATGACACGTTATTCAGGTTTGAATCCGAAGTTGACTTCTATTGGATTCTTC
>CAJOCJ010000045.1:2347-3209 GCA_905236635.1 uncultured Bacteroidales bacterium | reverse complement strand
CCCTATGTTGAAGTATGGATCAGCGTAATCTGGTTTTAATTCGATGGCTTTGTTCCAATCTCTCATCGCCTTGTCTTTCTTGAAATTGTTGCTGTAGGCGCATCCGCGGTAGTAGTAAGCCTCGTAATTGTTTTCGTCATATTTGATGGCTTTGTTGAACAACTCGATGGCTTCGTCATATTGCGAAGTGTACAGATAATCAATGCCATTGTCGAGATACATCCTCGATTTCTCCGGGTTAGAACCGCAACTGACCATTAAAAAAGCTAACGCAATACCTGCAAAAATCAATGTCTTTTTCATATTCAATCTATTAGAAATAAATCCAATGCCATTTCCATTCGTTGCCGGTGTTGTATTCGACTGTCGGGAACGGCAATTTGAAAATGTTCAATACTTTAAACGTGTATTTTAAAAATTTATTGTTTGTTGGAATCTTAGTAAAATCAACATCTAACGAAAAATAGAACTGCCTTTGGCGTTCGTAATGGGGAATGGGCTTGCCGTTGTGCTCCGTAGCGTTGTAAAAACCGCCCGTCATGCCCGTTGCGCCATATCCGAACGCGAAGTTGAGCCATGCCGGAAACTTGCTTTCATGATTGAGTAACAACGACTTAATGTTAAACGATGCCCAATATGTCTGTCCGTTGTAGTCTTTCAAAGTCTGTTGTAAGACATTTGCTCCTAACAAATCCGGACGATATTGTGGAAACTCTGTGGTGTGAAACGAGTATTTGAATGTGATACGTTGTTCGTGCCATAACAGCTGTTGTCCGATGAAGAACGCAGAGCCGAGGGTGTTGGCAGCCATGTCGCCCCACGAGAATCCCCATCCGCTTGAGAATCCGTCGAAGACCTCCAC
>CAJOCJ010000045.1:0-2311 GCA_905236635.1 uncultured Bacteroidales bacterium | reverse complement strand
GCAGCTATAAGTGCTTCATAGCCAAAGCTTCCAACGAGATATGATGTGGCAAAATGGCCGAATTTATCCATACGCATCCACTCGGCATTGTCGTCATAAAAATGAAAACTTGACTGTGGATATCCGGCGTACCATGCGAAATATAATCCCGTCATCGAGACGGCATAAAGTCCGGCCTCGGTGCCAAGAACGATTTTCACATTGCGGCGTACTTTCACGTCATCTCTTAACGTGTCCTGCGCAGAGGCTGATAACGTTGTGAAAATCAATAATATCGCAAGAATTGCCCTTCTCATAACTAGTTATTCAGTTAACTGACAAACTGATTAACTATCTTTGTTACAGTTTCAATGATTTCTTTCAACTTGTTTTCATCTTTCGCTTCGGCCAGAAATCTCAGATATGGCTCGGTGTTTGACGGTCTGATGCTGAGCCACCAGTCGTGATAGTCAAGACGATAGCCGTCGAAGTCGAGGAAACGCTCAGGTTTTTCTATTTTCATGAAATGGTCACGCACTGCATCCATGGCTTCTTGTTTCTTCTCGATGGTGAAGTTGATTTCGCCAGAGTTGTGATAACCTGATATCTCCTTGATAATCATTGACATAGTCTTTCTTTCTGTCTTAAAATGTGCTAACAGACGGAGCACCAGCAATGCTGCCATGATTCCTGAGTCGGAATAGTAGAAATCGCGGAAGTAGTAATGTCCTGCGAGTTCACCGCCGAAGCAGCCGTTGAGTTCACGGAGTTTCAGGGCTGCGTAGGCACGACCGACACGCCACGTCTCCACTTTTGCGTTATAGAGTTTGCCAAGATATTCCTGAATGGCTCGTGACGACCTGATGTCCTGAAGCACAATGCCTTTTTGTTTTTTCTCGCCAAGGAAATAGTTGCCAAGGAAGGCAATGATTAGGTCGGGAGAGATGAACTGGCCTCTTTCGTCGATGAAAGTGATACGGTCGGCGTCACCATCGAAGAGAAGTCCGATGTCGCATCTGTTCTTCAGTACAAGTTCCTTTATTTGTTTTTGATTCTCGGCATCCAGCGGATTCGGCTCGTGTCCTGGAAAACGTCCGTCGAGGGTGTCATTAATATAATAAGGTGTGTCTCCGAGAAGCTTCTTGATAAAGATGTTCGACGCTCCGTTGCTGCAGTCGACAGCGACTCTCAAATCACGGATGTCGCCGAGGAACTGACGCTGAAACTCAATATATTCCGCATACAGATTGATTTCGCTGAGTGTGCCGGGTTTCTCCACCGGTTGCGGTTTGATGTCCGACTCCACTAATTTCTCGAGTTTGTTCAAGCCTGTTTCATATCCGACCGGTTTGGCGTCTTTTGCGCTGATTTTCATGCCGTTATGGTTCGACGGGTTGTGCGACGCGGTAATCATCACAGAGGCTTCGTAACCGTATCTTGCTGTCGCCCAGTAAATCATCGGGGTGGTGGAGAGTCCTACGCTTTCCACGTTGACACCTCTGTCTCTCAAGCCGTTGGCGAGGTTCATGAACACGGTGTCCGACGAGATACGCATGTCACGACCGACCAAATATGTCGTGGCCGGCAATATATCAGGCAGAAAATACCCGATTCTGTAGGCTGTTGCTTCGTTGAGGTCAGTGCCCCAAACGCCTCGGATATCATATGCTTTGAATGCTTTCATTTGTATATCTTGTTTTTGTTTAATGCTCTTCTATATTTATCCGCGTTTTTGTTGTGTTCCTCGATATTCCTTGCAAATACGTGGTATCCAGAGAGATCGTCCTTGGCGCAGAAATAGAAATATTTGTGTTTCTCAGCGTTCAGGACGGCGTCGATGGCTGCTATCGAAGGGATGCAAATCGGTCCCGGCGGCAGACCAGCGTATTTGTAAGTGTTATACGGCGAATCAATATTCTTATGAACGTCGAGAACACGCCGAATATTGTAGTCGCCTAAAGCAAAAACGAGTGTCGGGTCGGCTTGAAGAGGCCAGCACTTGCTCAGACGGTTCAGATAAACACCGGCAATCCTTGGCATTTCAGAGGTTTTCGTCGTCTCCTTGTCGATAATTGATGCCAAAATGCTTACCTGTCGCGGTGTAAGATTCAAATCCTGAGCCTTCTGTAACCTCGTCGCATTCCAGAAACGTTTGTGTTCGGCAACCATCTTCTCGACAAAATCATCGGCGTCGGTGTTCCAATAAAACTCATAAGTGTTTGGTATAAAGGTAGTTGCGTCGACTTCTTCGTTGTTGTAAATCTCCTCGATGATTGATGTGGAATCGGCTTCAATCTGCTCGCTGATGCGTCCCGCAAGCTGCTCGACGGTT
>CAJOCJ010000044.1 GCA_905236635.1 uncultured Bacteroidales bacterium | reverse complement strand
CACGAAGCTAAGGAACGGCAAGCGGTTCTGCTCTTCGTACTGGATGCAACGGTTCATGTTGATGGTGAGCACGCTCTTTGAGCCTGTCGACACGCCGCCTGCGCCGAGGGTGTAGCTGAACTCGTTGTCCTGGATCTCGTTGCGGAGACGGCAGCATGAACTCAATGAGTCGGCATTGTCGCTGACGTAGGTGAAGAACGAATGGCCCTCGGCATACATCTCAGCTGTGAAGTCGGCATATTCCTTGTCGGCAATGTCACCATTTTCCGAAAGGAGAGCCATTGTCTCAACAGGGAATGTCAAGACGGTCTTGAGACGTTCGGCGTTGAACCATTTCATGAAACGTTTCTGGAGCCAGTTGAGTGAATTCCAGTCAGGCTGGCTGCCATCCGGGAAGTAGAAGTTACCGAAGAGGCTCTTGAAATAATATTTATCGTAGTAGGAGATGTTCCAGAACACCGACTGGTAGTTACGTGCGCCAGTAGGTTGATTTATGGAGTATACTATCTGTTCGAAGCAGTCTGTGATGACCTTGTCGAGCGTACGTTTACGTGTCGAGAGGTCGACGACTTCGTTAGCGCGAGTGTAGTAGTCTCTTCCGTATTCCATCCCGATGAAGTAGTTGAGATACATCAGGAACTCCGGAGTTGCGCAGGCGCCGCTCAGCATCGACGACACCATGAACACCATGTTGATGAAGCCGCCGCAGAACGACTTGAGGTTTGTCGGACGTGTAGCGTTGCCGCCTATCGACTTGGTGCCTTCGAGGAGCCAAGGATACATGGTGATAGAGGCGCAGTAGTTAGCGATGCTCGTCTCATCATTTTTATAAATGAAGTGATGGTTGAGCAGGTCGATGTATTTGTCAGCCACCTCTTTGCCGTACATGTCTTTGATGCGGTCGCAGAGCATACGACGGTTGAGACGGATGAAGTTTGACTTAGGAAGCTCGCCGATGAGCGTGGCGATGTTTTTCTTCTCCACGTTGGCGTTAGCGTCGTATTTGCTGCCTGAAGCCGCGTTCTGGGCGTTGCAGTAATTGATGAGGAAATCGAGTTTATCCTTGACCTCACGATCTTCGTAATGACGTTGGCGGTAAAGGATATACGACTTTGCGACGTTGTAATAACGCTCAGCCATGAGGGCGTTTTCCACTTGATTCTGAATCTCTTCCACAGAAATTCCGTCGTGGATGCTGACACGGCTCATGATGTTGGTGAGGACCTCCTGCGGGGCGAAACTGCCGACGCTCAAGAAGGCTTTCTGAATAGCGTTTTTAATCTTATCTACTGAAAATGGCTCGCGCTTACCATTTCTCTTAATGATGAAAACCTGGTTAAACTCCATAAAATCAATTCTATATTAAATTGTGAATGCTCGTTTTATTTCTTCACAAAATTATATAAAAGTTTGGAGTCTAAAATGTGATTTTAAAAGTTTTTATTAACAAAATTATCAACAATTCACAATATCAACAGCCACAAGGGTTTTGCAATTTTCGAGTGCTTTTTTCACCCTCAAACCACCCTTTTCGACGATGAATTGACCGTCTTTTTTGTTGATTACAAGTTCATCTGACGGGTCGTTTTCTACGCCACCTTTTAATATTAATGATTTTGGCGAGAGCCAGATTCTTGTGTACTTTTTCCCTTCCTCAAAAGCTTTGAAACTATTGTAAATCAATTCGTTAACCTCATCTTTGGTAGCGTGGCTGGTGTCGACGATAAGGTCGTAGTTGCTATAATCGTCGAGGTTGCAGTGGTAGAAATTCTGGTAACGGAGCAGCTCACTCTTGCGTCGGTCGATGATTTCCTGACGTGCCGTGGCTTTATCGGAATACGACTCGCTCACGCGGCCTGTGTCGTTGAAGATTCGTTCGGTTGCGGTGTCCACATCGACATAGAGATAAATCTTGAACGAAGAAGGCACAAAATGCCATGCCATGCGCGAGTCGAAGATGATTTTCTCGTCGGTGCGACCAAGCTCAGCCATGGTGTCGTCGACATAGTGGTCGTATTTCGGGTCGTTCTCGATGAACTCGTTGAACTCCTTGGCCGACATGCCGTGTTTTGCCGCCAGCTGACGGAACAGCAGACCTGCTGACACGATTTTGAAAGGCATTTTGCTTATCAGATAATTGGCGACGGTGCTTTTTCCGCTACCCAACTCGCCCGACAATGTGATGTGGTTCATTTTTTATCTTTAAAAGGATTGATTTTTTGTGTTTCAGTTTGAATAATGTCGGTAAACTTCGAAATCACCCTCAGCGGTGCGATTATAAGCACGATGACGAGTTCCATGACATAGACATCCATCGCCGGTGGATATGTCGTATAGAATTGACACACAACGAGTAAGATGGTGAAAATCATAAAGAGAAACTTACCCAAACGTTTCTTGAAAAACACC
>CAJOCJ010000043.1 GCA_905236635.1 uncultured Bacteroidales bacterium | reverse complement strand
TCTGATGGAGAGTTTCCCATACGAAGCTGTGTTTGTCAATGTGTTTGGTACTAAGATTGTAGCCGACCTCGCGATAAAATACGGCGTTGAGAAGTTTGTGATGATTTCAACCGATAAGGCGGTGAACCCGACCAACGTGATGGGTGCCACAAAACGTATTGCCGAAATCTACACTCAGAGCCGCAACAGCAAGACCAAGTTTGTTACCACTCGTTTCGGTAATGTTTTGGGCTCAAACGGTTCTGTTATCCCATTGTTTAAGAAGCAGTTATCTCATGGCGGACCACTTACCGTCACCGACCGTAACATCATACGTTACTTCATGACGATTCCTGAAGCTTGTAGCTTGGTTTTGGAAGCAGGCGCCATCGGCGATGACGACGATATCTTCGTGTTCGACATGGGCAAGCCTGTCAAGATTTACGACTTGGCAAGCAAGATGATAAAGCTGTCGCACATGCCTGACGTTCAGATCGAAATCACAGGTTTGAGACCTGGTGAGAAACTCTACGAGGAACTTCTTGCCACTAAGGAAAACACCATTCCGACCGAGCATCCGAAGATTATGCGCGCAAAGGTTCGTGAATATACCGAAGAAGAAGTCAACGCTGAGATCGGGAAACTGCTTGAGGTTCTCCCTACATGCAATGACTTTGAGATTGTTAAACAGATGAAGCAAATTGTACCGGAATTCAAGTCAAATAACCAGATACTTGACAAATAAAAAAAGAGCCACGTGTCGGACTCGAACCAACGACCTACGCATTACGAATGCGTTGCTCTACCAACTGAGCTAAAGTGGCTTGTTTTGCGGGTGCAAAGATACAACATTTTTGAATTGATGCAATAAAAATGTTTTGGAAGATTGTTTCAGTGGTTTTGGCGTCGATAATTAAGACGTTTTTCGCACCATCTATTGGTTTTGCGGCGGGGTTGTCGTTTGGCACAACATTCGCGGCGACAGCCTTGGGTGCTATGGCGGGATTCTCGTTTTTTTACTTCTTCTGCGACATCATCCTGAACCGTTTTTATAAAAAGAGAAAGTCGCATCCGTCAGCAAAAAAGCTGAAAAATGCGCGCAAAATAGTCGATTTTAAAAGGAAACACCCTGTTTGGCTTTTCGTTCCGATGCTGCCCATCATGTCGATTCCGGTGATGGCAATAGTGGTCAGGAAATTCTTCAGACACAACAAACCAGTGTTCGCATTGTCACTGCTGACGGTGACGCTGTTCGCACTGGTCGGTTGTCTTGTATTTTCGCCTATTCAGTATTTATAGTTGGCACAAGGCGGCGGCACCGAGTATTGCCACCTCATTGTCTTTCAATTCCGATACACGAATATCCACTGTACCTTGATAGATATTCAGAAGATGCTCGTCGAATGACTTGCGCAGAGGCTTCATCAGCACTTCGCCGGCATGGACAGGACCGCCCATGAGGAAGATAGCCTGAGGGGCTGAGAACGTCACTGCATTTGCCATAGCGATACCGAGAAGATAACCCACATTTTCGAAAGTCTGGATACCTATCGGATCGCCTGCATTGGCAGCGTCACCAACCATCTTGGAAGTGAGATTTTCAGGCGCGATATCCTTCAAAACGCCGCTGTAATAAGGATTATGTTCCATCAGTTCGAGAGCTGTGCGACGTATGCCACCAGCCGAGGTGTAAGTCTCCAAACAGCCTTTTCGACCGCAACCGCACTGGCGACCGTTGATGATGATAATCGAGTGACCGAGTTCACCAGCAGTGCTTGTCGAGCCCAAAATAAGCTTTCTGTCGATGATGATGCCGCTTCCGACACCTGTTCCGAGTGTGAAAGTGATGAAATGGTCGAGGTTTTTCGCGCCACCGTAAATCATCTCGCCGTAAGCCGCAGCATTGGCGTCGTTTGACACAACAACTTTAGTGTCAATATATTTCTTCATCATCTCGGCAAGCTTCACCTGACCTTTAAAGTTTAGGTTCGGCGCATTGTCGATACTACCCGTATAAGTATTGCCATTTGGAGCACCGATGCCTATGCCGTCGATTTCGCTAATCTTGTTGCGCTCAAGCAAGATTTTTATCTTTTCTGCCACGTCTTTCATATAAAGATCAGCATCATAATACTCATTTGTCGGCAGGTTTTCCTTGTCGATGATTTTTCCGTCAGCACTGACGATTCCGATGTCGGTGTTTGTGCCTCCGATATCGATTCCGATAGAGTAATTTAACTTCATATTGGTTGATTTTTTTATTCAAAATTAGATTTTTCACCGCAAAATTAAAAAAACTTTAAATAATATCAATTAAAATCAATTCTTTTTTTTATCTTTGCGGATTATTTAGAAATTTAAATACGTTTTATGAAGAACGCATATCGCGAATATAAGTTTTTGAATCTCACAAATATAGCAGATGAGATTCGTAAGTTTTGGGAAGATAACGACATCTTCAACAAGAGTTTGGAAAACACCAAGAACGGAACGGCGTATGTTTTTTACGAAGGTCCACCGTCGGCAAACGGCATGCCGGGCATCCACCACGTGATGGCTCGTACCATTAAGGACACTTTCTGCCGCTTCCAGACATTGAAAGGCAAATACGTTAGCCGCAAGGCAGGATGGGACACCCACGGACTGCCAGTGGAGCTTGGTGTTGAGAAGAAACTCGGCATCACAAAGGAAGATATCGGCAAGAAAATCAGCGTGGACGACTACAACCGCGCCTGCCGCGAAGAAGTGATGAAATACAAGGACCGCTGGGACGACCTCACCCGTCAGATGGGCTACTGGGTCGACCTCAACAACCCATATATCACCTTCACAAACGAATATATTGAGACTTTGTGGTTCTTACTTAAAGACTTGTATAACAAAGGTTTACTCTATAAAGGATATACCATCCAGCCATATTCTCCAGCTGCAGGAACAGGCTTAAGCTCACACGAGTTGAACATGCCTGGCTGCTACCGCGACGTGAAAGACCTCACCTGCGTGGCGATGTTCCGCTTGAAAGCCGAGCAGCGTAAGTTCGAAAAACTGCCATTCGGCGTTGACGTGAACTTCCACGACGTACAGATTGTGGCTTGGACAACAACACCTTGGACATTGCCGTCAAATACAGCATTGGCAGTCGGTCCCGGCATCGAGTATAACCTCGTAAAGACAGTGAACCCAAACAGCGGCGAGCAGATTTACATCATCATC
>CAJOCJ010000042.1 GCA_905236635.1 uncultured Bacteroidales bacterium | reverse complement strand
AATCTCATAATGATTAACGATAACATAAATGATTGAAAAATTCCGTAAATATATCGAAAATCAACACCTTATTAATAAAGGTGACCGCATCCTCGTTGCCTTGAGTGGCGGCGTCGACTCGATGGTGCTGGCGGAACTTCTAAGGCGGTGCGGCTACGATATCACCTTTGCACACTGCAATTTCCATCTGCGTGGCAAGGAGTCTGACGGCGACGAGCAGTTTGTCCGTGAATACTCCGAAAGGGTAGGAGTGAAGCTTTTTGTCCGCCAGTTCGACACTTTGGAATACGTTGAAACACAAAAGGTTTCTGTCGAGATGGCTGCTCGTGAGCTGCGCTACGCTTGGTTTAATGATATGATCAATGCCGGTCAATACAAATTGGCATTGGCCCATCACGCTGACGACCAAATCGAGACATTCTTCATAAATCTTTTGCGTGGTGCTGGCATCAAAGGCCTGAAGGCCATGCAACCTTGTAATGGATTGTATATCAGACCATTACTCTGGGCTTCACGTGAAGAAATCAGACAATTTGCAATCGAGAACGGCATCCAATGGTGCGAAGACAGCACCAACAACGACACCGTCTATTTAAGGAATAAAATCCGTCACGACCTGATGCCTGTTTTCGACAGTATCAAACCTGAGGCACGAGAGAAAATCCTTGAATCTGTCAATCACTTAGCTTCTGAAAATCAATTATATAGAGAGCTTATAAAGGAAAAGCTCTCCCAAATAGAGACCGTCGACGGTGCTCTTCATTCAATTCCAAAATGTCATTTCGAGCGCAGCGAACAACCGACCTGTCATTTCGAGCGCAGCAAAGCGGAGTCGAGAAATCCTTTAAAGCAGCTCCTCTTCGAGTGGATACGTCCTTTCGGCTTCTCCTTCTCCCAATGCGAATCAATTCTCGCATCTTTGGACGGTGAACCAGGAAAAGAATTCTATTCCGCTAATTATCAATTGGTTATCGAAAAAGAGACAATCGATATTTTCCCTGTCGAATTGACAGATAACCTGCTTACACCAGGTTTGTCATATTCAAGATATCCAGTACGGACAACGCATGCGTTGTCCCTTCTGATAACGGACAATCCTAACATCGCTCAGCTTGATTTTGACAAACTGAAGTTCCCGTTGCGTGTCCGTCATTGGTGGCATGGCGACCGTTTTCATCCTCTCGGGATGCGCGAAACCAAACTTGTATCTGACTTCTTCAATGACAATGGCTTCACCACTTTCCAGAAGAAAACGACTGCTATTTTGACCGATGCTGAAGGCGAAATCGTGTGGATTGTGGGTCATCGCATCGACGACAGATTCAAGATTACCGATAAAACAAAAACAATTTATGAAATTAAATTTGGAGATTAAATATTAATTTCATATATTTGTACCTTGTATTTGAAATACGAGTATAAAAATTAAATCATTGATAATCAATTAACTATGAAAAAACTTAAATTATTTTTCGCTTTAGTTATTGCGTTTATAGTGCCATTGGCATCATTTGGTCAGGTTTATGACCCGGTGCAGTGGAGCTTCTCGGCTGAAGATTTGGGCAACAATGAATACAACGTCATTTTCAAGGCTGATATTGAGCACGGATGGCATGTCTATTCGCAGCATATCGCTGACGGCGGCCCTGTCCCGACTGCTTTTTACTTCACTGAATCGTCTGATTATCAGATGGTTGGAGAAGTGATGGAAAGCGAGGCAATCGTTCTTCACGACCCTGTTTTCGATATGGAATTGCGCTATTTTGAAAAAGAGGCGATTTTTACTCAAAAGGTTAAAGTCCTTGGAAAAGAACCGGTTGCGGTGAAAGGCGAGTTGGAATACATGGTTTGCAACGATGGCATGTGCCTGCCTCCGACAGCCGTTGAATTTGATATTAACCTTGATGGCGGGACAATAGCAAATGCTGACGCTAAAGAAGGCGATAGCTTGCTATCGATGATACTTCAGGCAATCCTTTGGGGCTTGGCTGCATTGCTCACCCCATGCGTCTTCCCGATGATTCCTATGACGGTGTCGTTCTTCCTGCACGGAAGCGAAAATAAGGCGGCTGGTCGTTTTAAAGCCATTATGTACTTCATTTTCATAGTGTTGCTTTACACCTTGCCAATCGCAATCATCATCATGGTGACATGGATTTTCGGCGGCGACAGCGTCACAGGCGACATATTCAATTGGCTGTCAACACATTGGCTCCCGAATATTATCTTCTTCCTGGTGTTTATGGTGTTTGCGGCATCGTTCTTCGGAGCGTTCGAGATCGTGCTTCCAAGCAGCCTTGTCAACAAATCGGATGCCAATTCTGAGAAGAAAGGTCTCGCCGGAGTGTTCTTCATGGCTTTGACACTGGTTTTGGTATCATTTGCCTGCACAGGACCCATCGTCGGAACAGTGTTGATTAAATCTACATCAGGTGAGTTCTGGACTCCTATTCTCACAATGTTCTGCTACGCCTGCACATTCGCATTACCTTGTTCCCGTCAATGCTGAAAAACTTGCCAAAGAGCGGCGGCTGGCTCAACACAGTGAAGGTAATCCTTGGCTTCATTGAGGTCGCGCTTGGCTTCAAGTTCTTAAGTGTTGCCGACCAGACATATCACTGGCACTTGCTCGATCGCGAGGTTTATCTTGGCATTTGGATTGTCTGTTTCGCAATGCTTGGTTTCTATCTTCTTGGCAAGATCAGATTCAAAAACGATGACCCTGTCGAGTCAATCGGTGTCGGTCGTTTGATATTGAGTATCATTACCTTTACATTTGTCGTTTACATGATTCCTGGTATGTGGGGCGCTCCTTTGAAGGCTCTCTCGGGCTATCTTCCGCCACAACAGACCCTCGATTTCGACCTCAAACGTATCAATCAGGAAAATGCCGATAAGGTTATCGAGTTTATACAACAAAATGTGAAGGCTGTTCCTGCCGGTCAAACCGAGCAACAGCAGGCTAAACCAACAGCAGCTCTCTGCGAAGAACCACGTTTCAACGATATCTTCCATCTGCCTCACGGCTTGAAAGGTTACTTCGATTACGAGCAGGCTTTGGCATGCGCAAAGGCACAAAACAAGCCTCTTTACGTTGATTTCACAGGTCACGGATGCGTCAACTGTCGTGAGATGGAGGCCAACGTATGGAGTGATCCGCGCGTTTTGAAGATGCTGCGTGAAGACTTTATCATCGTTGCACTTTATGTCGACGACAAGACCAAACTCCCTGAGGAAGAATGGGTTATGGGTGGTGACGGCAAGATGAAGAAGACCATCGGCCGCAAATATGCCGACTTCCAAATCACAAAATTTGGCACCAACGCTCAGCCTTACTACTGCCTGATGGGTCACAACGGTGAGCTCCTCCACGAGCCTCGCGCCTACAATCTCGACAAAGACGGTTTTGTCCAATTCCTAAAAGAAGGACTTGACAACTTCAAAAACGGGGTATCGGTTAGGAATATCAATGAGTAGTTGTCATTTCGTCATTTCGACCGCAGCGAAGCGGAGTGGAGAAATCTCCTTAAA
>CAJOCJ010000041.1 GCA_905236635.1 uncultured Bacteroidales bacterium | reverse complement strand
TGCCTTCGGTCTCGATATATACGAATACGTTGTTCATGGTTATCCGATAATCTTTTCGTCCAACAATTCTTTGATCAAGCCTTCCACATCGGCATCGCTGGCGGTGAGCGTCTTGCTCTCCTTGGCCTGGAACACGATGTTTTGCACGGTTTTCACCTTGGTGGGGCTACCTGAGAGGCCGCACTGGTTGGGATCACCATCCACGTCGGCCACGCTCCACTGGTTCAGCGTCAAATAAGGTCTGTCTTTGCTTAATTCTGCATTCCGTCTTCCGGCTTCTGTATTCGCATCCACCTCCAGTGGGCATAAGGCATACTTGTATTTCATCACCAGTTTGGCGTTACAGGGGCGGCAAGGAGCGGCACTGCCATTCACGGTAATCACGCAAGGTAGCGGAACTTCCACAGTCTCCACTCCTCCATCGATATGACGGCGGATGGTAGCGATGTTGTTTTCGATCTTAAGGATTTCCTCGGCGTAGGTCACTTGGTTGAGGCCCAGTTTCTGAGCCACCTGAGGGCCCACTTGGGCGGTGTCACCGTCGATAGCCTGACGGCCACCTATCACAATGTCCACATCACCAATCTTCTTGATGGCGGTGGCGAGGGCGTATGAAGTTGCTAAGGTATCAGCACCAGCAAAAAGTCTGTCAGTGAGCAGCCATCCAGTGTCGGCACCACGGAAGAGTCCTTGGCGGATGATTTCACCGGCGCGCGGAGGTCCCATAGTGAGCAGACCGACAGTGCTGCCTGGGTTTTGTTCCTTCAGACGAAGCGCCTGTTCGAGGGCGTTGAGGTCCTCGGGGTTGAAGATAGCGGGCAGGGCGGCGCGATTCACGGTGCCTTCAGGCGTCATGGCGTCTTTACCCACATTTCTTGTATCGGGCACTTGCTTGGCAAGCACCACGATTTTCAATGCTTTTGTCATAAAATAAAAAATCTCGTTTTCAAAATCGGCGGCAAAGATAGAACTTTTTTTCTTAGTCGTGATTTTTTATTTTATAGACTCACCGAAGACACGCTATTTTCTTAACCCCACCATTATTTGGAGAATCACAATACCGCCGCCATCTTTCGGATTTCTTTGATGCGACGCATGATGATTTTATCGCTTTTGGCGACCTGAAGGTTGTAATCCGCCTGCATTTGAATCCACAATTGAGCATCCACTCCTAATACTGCCTCAAGATACAAAGCATATTCCACCGAAATGGGACGTTTGCCGTTGAGGATCTCATTCAGCACCGTATAGGAAACACCCATCTGTTTTGCCAGACTCTTCTGTGTGATACCACGACATTCAATTTCTTCCTTTAGTAAAAGCCCAGGATGAACCGGTTCTGAAGGCTTTAGGTTGTTCGCGATCATTCGAGGATCAACATCTTTCAACTTAATCATTTCAGCGTCATTTATAATGGTTTGACAACTCAAGTATATTGCAAATAGTCACGACAGGTTCTTCTTGATAGCTTACGGTGAACTCAATACGATATTTGTCATTGACACGTATGGATGAAATCCCAGCCTTATCGCCTTCTAACACCTCATAATTCAACGAATTCAACTGAAATAACGTCTCAATCCGAGGAGCCGACTCCAGAATCTTAATCCTCTGTTGGTATCGCTTCACAATATCAGGTTGATAACGGTGCTTTTTATCACTGGTCTTCCCTTTTTCATATAATTCTTGAAGATAAACCTTGTCAAATGTTACTATCACGGAGCAAAAATAATAAAAGATTTTAAATAATTCGATTTTTTGCGAATTTTTATCGTTTTCTCAATCCATTTTATTTTGCAAAAATAACAGTTTTATATTAATTATAAAGTATTATTTAGAAAAATTATTAATACATTATTGATTTAAATAACACAAGAAGAATCAAGTGCCTAAATCAATACAGCTTCGACCGCTTGATCAGGTAACTTGTCAAAATCTGATCGTAACTCTTATTAATGTCGGCTTCGACGTAGTCGATTTGGTATTGGTAGCAGTGCTTCAGGATGTTGTCCTTGCGCTCGACCATCAGCTGACGATAGCGCTCCTGAACCTCGACGGGATTCAGTTTAAGGGTGTCGCCCGTCTCCAAATCGACGAAACGGTACGGGCGGTTCTCGAAATCGAGGTTTTGTTCCAGCTGACCGTCGTAAACGTGGAACAGGATGACCTCGTGTTTGTTGTATTTTAGGTGTTCCAAGGCCTCAAAAAGCTTGTTGTGGTCTTCAAGATTGTCGAGCATATCGGTGAAGATCACCACCAGACTACGCTTGTGGGTCATTTCGGCAATCTGATGCAGGCACTGAACGGTTGAAGTGGTCTTCTTTCGGTCTTTGTCGTAATTGTCGATCAGCTTCTCCAGCTCACTATAAATCAAATTATTGTGAACCGCAGACATCTTGGCTGGCTCGTGAAACGTAATGGATTCATCGAACAGATCCAGTCCTACGGCATCACGCTGACGGCGCATCAGCTCGATTAGCGAAGCCGCGGCATACACACTGAAAAACAATTTGTTGGGGTGTTCAAAATCGATCTTGTTCCGCACTGGGAAACACATGCTGGAACTCTTGTCGATCACCAACTGGCAGCGGAGGTTGGTCTCCTCCTCGTAACGTTTCACGAAGAGCTTCTCGGTACGGCCATAAAGCTTCCAGTCGATATGACGAATCGGCTCGCCCGTGTTGTAGAGCCGATGCTCTGCAAACTCCACCGAGAAACCATGAAATGGGCTCTTGTGAAGGCCT
>CAJOCJ010000040.1 GCA_905236635.1 uncultured Bacteroidales bacterium | reverse complement strand
AATATCAGCAGGGCTTACACCACTGATGCGCGATGCTTGTCCCAGTGTCTGGGGTTTGTGTTTAGTCAGTTTCTGTCGGGCTTCGATTGTCAGCGAGTGAAGGGCGTTGTAGTCGAAATCCGGACTCAGTTTCACGTCTTCGAAGCGTTTCAGTTTGTCGGCCACTTCGCGTTCCTTGTCGATATATCCTTCATATTTCACCAATATCTCCGCCTCCTCGACGACGCTTCGCGTCATCTCGTCGGCAAGATCATATTGACCCTTCAGCGACTCAACATGTTCCATCATCTCCATAAGGCTCAACTGCGGACGCGTCAACACATGCGCAAAACGTGTCTTTCCGGTGATTTCAGGCGTTTCTTTTGCTGCCAAAAGAGTGTTTATTTCCTCTGGAGAAACATTGGTTTCTTTCAAGAATGTTATCAAATCCTGTACCTTTTGTTGTTTCTGTTGGAAACGCTCGTAACGTTCTTGGGTTGCAAGACCGAGCTTGTATCCGAGCGGCGTCAGACGTGCGTCGGCGTTGTCCTGACGTAGCAAAATACGATATTCAGCGCGACTCGTGAACATACGATAAGGCTCGTCGACACTCTTAGTGATAAGGTCGTCGATAAGAACGCCAATATAGCCTTCATCACGACGTAAAACCACAGGCTCTTCGTCGTGAATGAGGCGATGAGCGTTGATACCGGCCATAAGTCCTTGAGCGGCTGCTTCTTCGTAGCCTGTCGTTCCGTTGATTTGTCCGGCAAAGAACAAACCATGAATCTTTCGTGTCTCCAGACTATGATAAAGTTGCTCCGGCGGGAAGAAGTCGTACTCAATGGCGTAACCAGGACGGAAAATCTTGGCGTTTTCAAATCCTTCGATGTTGCGTAGAGCTTCATATTGGATGTCCTCCGGCAACGATGAGCTGAAACCGTTGAGGTAAAACTCGCATGTAGTTGCTCCTTCCGGTTCCACAAACAACTGATGGAAATCTTTGCCAGCAAAACGCTCTATTTTGTCTTCAATGCTTGGACAGTAACGAGGGCCTATGCCTTGAATTCTACCTGTGAACATCGGTGATTTGTCGAACCCTTTGCGCAATATTTCGTGCACTTTCAATGAGGTGTAAGCGATGTAGCAAGAGCGTTGCTTCAGTGGCTTTTCCACATTCATGAACGAGAAACCTGTGATCTCCTCGTCGCCTTTTTGCTCTGCGAGCTTGCTGAAGTCGATAGTTCTTCCGTCTATTCTGACAGGTGTTCCTGTCTTCATGCGGTCGGCATCGAAGCCAAGTTCCACTAGCTGTTCTGTGATACCATAGCTTGCTGATTCGCCTATTCTGCCGCCCGAGAACGACTTCTCGCCGATGAAAATTTTACCGTTGAGGAATGTTCCGTTGGTGAGGATGACAGTCTTGGAATGCACGTCGCCGCCCATCATGGTGTGGACGCCTTTAATCTGGTCGCCTTCCACCAGCAATCCGTCGACATGATCTTGCCAGAACTCTAGGTTTTTAGTATGTTCAAGCGTGTTGCGCCATTCGGCTGAAAACGCTGCTTTGTCGCTTTGCACGCGTGGACTCCACACAGCAGGACCTTTCGACTTGTTAAGCATCCTGAACTGTATCATGGTCTTATCGGCGATGATGCCCATCTGTCCGCCCAACGCGTCGATTTCGCGCACTATCTGTCCTTTGGCTATGCCTCCAACGGCTGGGTTGCACGACATTGCGGCCATGAAACTCATGTTCATGGTAATGAGCAAAGTCTTGTTGCCAAGGTTGGCCGCTGCCGCTGCCGCCTCACATCCTGCGTGGCCCGCTCCGACCACTATCACATCGTAATTTTCAAATATCATATCTTCAATTGTTCCACGTGGAACATTTTTTGTAATTCATTGATTTAAAATTCGTTACGTCGCATTAAAAGACATTTTTCTTCTTGCGCTCTCATCACTGCGGCATCGGCGTCGGTCTTGTCTTTGAAGCCGATAAGATGCAGTACGCCGTGCGCCAAAACACGATGAAACTCGTCTTTGAAGGGTTTGTTTAACTGCTGGGCGTTGTCATGGATTCTGTCGATGCTGATATAAAACTCGCCCGACAGATACTCCTCACAATCGTTCAGCGGAAACGTTACGATGTCGGTGTAAAAATCGTGGTTCATACGCTTTTGGTTGAACTCCAGAAGATATTCATCGCTGCAGAAAAGGTAATACAGCTCACCGATTTTCTTGCCGTAAGAAGCAACAAACTCTTCAATCCATTCCTTTGCCAATCGCTGGTTTAAAGAAGGCATTTCAATGTCGATGTTTTCAAATTTTATCATAACGTTGCTTTCAATACGTCATTCCGACCGTAGTGGAGGAATCTCATTAAATTGAAGGAGATTTATTCACCAGCGGTGAATGCTTTCGCAAGCTCAGGTCTCCGTTACGCTTCGCTTCAGTCGAAATGACGGTTTTTATTCATAAAATATTCGTTAATCTT
The DNA here is from genome assembly GCA_905236635.1 of uncultured Bacteroidales bacterium. GTDB lineage: Bacteria > Bacteroidota > Bacteroidia > Bacteroidales > F082 > Limimorpha. The sequence continues at coordinate 613 of CAJOCJ010000040.1, read as the reverse complement.
TTGTTTATAAAACGGTTGATACTCAATAGGATTCGTGCGCAAGAAGTCCTGTTGCTTCTTGATGCTTTCCTCGTATCGAATCTCATCTATTTTATGACCTTTTTCGGGTCCTTTGTACTCATCCGACTTGCGTTTTTCCTCTTTCTCGCGTTCCTGCTGTGCGTTTTCAGCCTTCAACATTCGCGAAATAATATCTTTATTGCGACGGATTGTTTGATTCGTAATGCGTTTATTTACAATGTCTTCCTCAAGTTTTTCCATATCTTTGATGATCTGGTTGATGCCGTCGTCACCGAGCATGCCGTCTTTTTTCATCTCATCGAGTATCTGTTGCATGCCTTCGCGGATGAGTTCCTGTTGAGCCGCCATTCTTGCCAGTTCCTCGCTCATTTTTTCCGATGGAGTGCTGTCTTTTTGCTGTTGCTGCATCTGCTGTTGCATCTTCTTCAGCTGTTCACCCAATTGATTCTGAAGATCTTTCATGTTCTTCATCGTCTTAGGCTTTCCTTGTTTCCCCTTGGATTTTCCAGGTTTCGAGCAAGAGCTGCTGCTTGAGCCGTCCATCATTGATTCCATATCGTTGAGTGACTCGGCGAGCATCAAAGCGAGGTTG
>CAJOCJ010000039.1 GCA_905236635.1 uncultured Bacteroidales bacterium | reverse complement strand
TTTCCTTTATTAAGAAACGCTGTCATTCCCTCTTTCTGATCTTCTGTTGCGAAGCATTTTCCGAAGTTGCGGTTCTCCAGTTCGATGGCGTCGGCAGCAACCATGTCGTAGCTCTCGTTGATGCATTCCTTGGCATATTTGATAGCCAAAGGTGCGTTGGCGACGATTTTCTGTGCTGTCTCGATGACTTTCTCCATCAGAACCTCAGGTTCGTAAACGGCGTTCACCAAGCCGATGCGCAATGCTTCGTCAGCTTTGATGGCCTTGCCAGTGTAAATCATCTCCTTGGCGTAGCCTTGTCCGATTAGCTTCGCGAGACGGTAAGTGCCGCTGAAACCAGGCGTGATGCCCAGTCCCACCTCCGGCTGACCGAATCGGGCGTTGCTTGAGGCGTAACGGAAGTCGCAAGCCATTGCCAGCTCGCATCCGCCACCGAGGCAGAATCCGTTGACTGCAGCTATGACAGGAATCGGGAGCAGCTCTATTTTACGGAAAGCGATGGCACCGAGTTTACTGAACTCATAGCCTTCTTTCTCGTAGAGATGCACCATCTCCGAGATGTCAGCGCCTGCCACGAACGACTTCTCGCCGTCACCAGTGATGATGAGAACGCGAGTCTTCTTGGTGTCGAGGTTGCTGATGAAGTCGTCGATTTCCTTCAAAACCGTTGAATTCAAAGCATTCAACGATTTAGGAGCCGACACCGTCATGATGGTGATGCCGTCTTCTCTGACTTCGCTTTTTAAATATTGATATTCCATGATTAGTCAACCATTGATTTGAGGTTCGGGCTGATGATTAGTTTAGCCTCTGTTGCGGCCTGCACCTGCTCGACGGTGAATTCTGGATGGATCTCGGTGAGGACGATGCCTTCTTTAGTGATTTCCATCACACCCATCTCGGTGATGATCATGTTGACTTGACCTGCTGCTGTGAGAGGCAGTGTGCATTCTTTCAAAATCTTCGGAGCACCTTTCTGTGTGTGTTCCATGGTGAGGATAACTCGTTTTGCACCGACCACGAGGTCCATAGCGCCGCCCATGCCAGGAGCCATCTTGCCCGGGATGATCCAGTTGGCGAGGTTGCCCTTCTCATCAACCTGCAATGCGCCGAGGAACGACACGTTGACGTGACCGCCGCGGATGATTGCGAATGATGTGGCTGAATCGAATGTGCAAGCACCTGGTGTCAAGGTGATGAAACCGCCGCCGGCGTTGATGAGGTTCTTGTCTTCCTTGCCTTCTTCAGGTGTTGGACCCATGCCCATAGCACCATTTTCGGTCTGCAGCGTCACTGAAACGCCTTTTGGAAGGTAGTTAGGGATCAATGTCGGGATACCGATACCAAGGTTCACTACATCGCCGTCATGCAGCTCTTTTGCCGCTCTCTTGGCGATAACTTCTCTCATTTCATTTTTATCCATATTCTGAAATATTTTAATTGTTAATTTGTATTTCTCTTTTTCTGGTCGCCTTACGGCTCAAAATCTTAAGAAAATCTTTTTAAAAATCTTTCAAAATTTTTTCGTCATGACGACTAAAGTCTAAGGTCTAAGGTCTACTTCATTCCTCGTTTAACCATTTCCTGAACCACGAATGATGCCACGTCGTCAGCGTAGGTGTTCATTCCGAAGCCGGCATCGAAACCGAGTTCTTTAGCGAGCTCGTGCGAGATACGGGCGCCACCGCAGCAGCAAATCATCTTGTCGCGCAGGCCTTCAGCCTCCATCAGCTCAATGAAATTGGTCATATTCTTGATATGAACGTCTTTTTGTGTAACTGTCTGCGAAACGAGCAATGCATCGGCATGAAGCTCAACGCCTTTTGCGATGAATTCCTCATTCGGCACCTGCGAACCTAGGTTGTAAGCCTCAATCATCTCGTAACGCTCAAGTCCGTAGTGGCCTGCGTAGCCCTTCATGTTCATGATAGCGTCGATACCCACGGTATGAGCGTCGGTACCTGTACTAGCTCCTACGATGACGATCTTACGGCCGATATTCTCTTTGATATATTTATCGGTCTCGTACATGTCCATAGTGTTCGACTCGACCTTCGGAACGTAAATCGTGCTGTAGTTGACTGTATGTGTGCAGCTTCCGTAGCAGTTAAAGAATGTGAATCCGGGTGTCAACTCTTTGTAATACACCACGATAGGATTCTCGAAACCCATAGTTTTGAGGAGTTGTTTCGCTGCCTCGACAGCTTCTGCGCCGCATGGCACCGGTAATGTGAAACTCAGCTGGGTCTTGCCATCGTTCATCGTGTCGCCATACGGCTTAATTTTCGTCAAGTCTAAGGTTTTATCAAAATCCTTAGCTTCCATTGAATATAATCCTTCGCTCATATATAATATAATTTATTCTTTATCAATAAGTTACAATACAAGACATGATAAAAGCCAATTCACCTTTATCATGTCTGCAAATATATTAAATATTTTTAAATAAAAAACAAAAAAATCTTTTTTTCGTCATTTCGACTGAAGTGTAATGAAATGGAACGGAATGGAGAAATCTTTGTTATTCGAAATCGTTCGGTTGTTAACGTTTAACAAGGATTTCTCGACAAGCTCGAAATGACAGTTTGGCGTTACTTCTTTTTCTTAAAAATTTTTTTCCTGAACATGAACAGCGTGAAAATTGCAAAAACGACAATCAAAATTCCCAATGTGATAAGTGCTTGGGTGAATCCTTGCGGGGCCAGACTGACTAAAAGAAGCACCGGGAAGCCGAGTGCCACGGCCGGAAGTGACTGTAACACAAGGTTGTTGGCGGCTGGTGTCTCAAACTTAGGGTCAATCTCGCGAAGTAGAATCATTCCGTTGGAAGCGGTGCCTGTGAGCATGCCGAACATGCTGAAAAACCCTTCGTAGGTGTAGTTAGGATACAGGTGCTTGCAGACTTTCAAAACGAACCAGAATGTCGCTATGGCACCCAATGCGCAAACGAGTATGTAAGGCAGTGCAAAACCCTTGAATTCGCTGAAGTTTATAGCGGCTGTACCTGCCACAATCATGATGTCGAAGAAGAATCCGCTGATGCGGTTCAAGAGATAGTTGTTGATATATTCGCGCTTCATGATTTTCGCCTTTTGTAAGCTTTTGATAATGCCTTTCATCATGATTCCGAACAGAGTGCCGAGCAGGAAGTTGAAGCCCCACATCAGCGGCATGAGCGTCTTCTCACCGAAGTTGCCGAGGTTTAAAGTTTGCAGAAAATGATTGAAAAGATAGACCAAA
>CAJOCJ010000038.1 GCA_905236635.1 uncultured Bacteroidales bacterium | reverse complement strand
ACGCCTCATCGTTGCGCTCAAAGTACTTTTTGATGCTACGGGCCAGCAGACTGGGATTGTAATCCGCCGTCATATTCAGAAGTGCACGATTTGCCTGCCCGATTGAACTAAACAACTGACTCTCAACAATAGTTTTACCTGAAATGGTTTTCAAGTCAAAGAGCTTATAGATATTCTTGCGCACAAAGATGAAGTCTGCAGTCCTCGTACCACGGGGATTAGGAAGTATATAGACTTGATAACCATGTTCAACAGCCTTTCTTGCAGCATTCAATAGGTTTGGATAATCGGCATCTTTTTCCCCTCCGACACTGAAGATACAAGGATCATCCTCCAGCGGATGGAATTCCTTGCGGGCAGCAATTTCCATGAGTTTACTTACATACGCTGCCCCTTTCAGCATATGAAGAAGTGATAGTTCTGATGCTATATCGTTCGTCATATCCTAGACTTAATAGTATAACTGAGTGCAAAGATAAGCAATTCCCATGATACCACCAAACATTCCATCAAAAAAGTGCAGACAGCCGCAGCCCTCCGCACTTGGTATGTAACAAAAGATCCGTCCCTCTGTAACTGAAAACTTGACAACTAACCTACTTGGCGCCTAGGATGATGTTGACGATCTGAAGGATCTCGGTCTCGTCGATGGTATTATCACCGTTCATGTCGGCGGCGGCCATGATAAACTTGACTGAGGGCTTACCCAACTTGAAGTTCACCGTCTCGACGATGTCTGCAGCATCCACCTTACCGTCGCCGTTGGCATCGCCACGCATGTAGATCTGTACCTGATTGGTGACGTTCGTAGGAGCCTTGCGGTAGGCCGTCTCCGCACCGCTGACGGTGATGGTGGCGGTACCAATGCCGACGATGGTGATGGCACCAGTCTCGGCATTGACCTTCAGCACGCTCTCGTCGCTCGACTGCCATGTCAGCTTTCCGTCGTAGCCGTCGGAACGGGTGACGGTGAGAGGTGCCATCGTTCCTGTCACCTCGCAGGTCAGCGTGGCCGTAGAGGCGAGCTTGATCCAGGAGTCGGGCTTGTCCACCGACCTCACGTTCAGCGACACGGGCAGGTTGTTGTCCTTTGAGTTCCCGTCTATCCATGGGTAGGGCCACTTGGTGTCGTACTCGTAGGTATTCTCGGCTCCGACGAGACTCTCGGCTGTGGCACCATCATTGGAGAACACGAAATACTTCACGCCGTCATAGGTGGCCCATTTGGCCGTCACGCTCTTGCCGTTGGCCACGAGGTTCTTCACCCGGCTCACGTCGAAGCGCTCATGCACCTTCAGGCCTACCTCCGTCGGCGACAGCTTCCAAGCCACGACGCCAGGGTGCTGGTTGTCGAGTTTCAGCGTGCTCTCATCCGTATCCGTCTTCTTCACATCTGTCAGGTCAAGCCACATCAGTTTGTTGTTTTCTGCCCAGACGCCGTTCATGTTCGGGCACTTGTCGATGATGAGCGTTTGGAGTTTGTTGTCGTGGCAGTCCAGTCCGTAGATGGCGGGTAGGTTGTTCAGCGTCAGCGTGCCGAGCACGTTGTCGTGAGCCTCGATGGAGCCGAGTTGCGCCAGGTCATCTACGAGCATGCTGGTGATGTCGCTCTCATACACAAGAATGTCAAGCATCTCAGGCAGACTCTTGAACGTGAGCGACTTGATAGTGCTGCTCTTGATATCAATGTTCGTCAGCAGCGGGCAGTTAGCCATGTTGAGCGAATTGAGTTGATAGGATTCATGTATGCCATCAACACCGATTTCCTGTATCGACTTGTGGTCGCTGAAGTCCAAATCAGCGATACCCGTCGTGCCCGTAAACGCGACTGACCGAAGGTTAGCAAACTGCTTCGGGTCGAAGGTTTTGATGAGCGGGGCGTTATTCAGAACGAGATACTTGAGGCCGCTTGGCAGTTTCAGCGTCGAGAGGTTGACGGGATTCTCGCCTGCATAGAAAGTTTCCAGATTGGTACACTTCGTAGCATCGACTGTTGTCAATTCGCCGACCTGGTCTTGGATATCCAGCGTGTTTAGGTTCGGCAGGGCGTAGTCGAATGTCCTAAGGCAGGGCTCATCTGGGTAATTGACAAGATACAGTTCTGTTATGGAAGTCAGCAGTTCGATGCCTTTCAGGTTGCTGACTCTGTCGAAGGTGTGATGTCCGCCGTTGGCTTCCATCTCCTCGTCACTGATGATGTCGTCCTCCTCGATGTTGTCAAAGGCTTCTTTCACCTGCGCACGGAAATTGTCGTCAGGGAAGTTCGTGGAGTTGATTTCCACTTGCGCCCGTACACTGATTACGGCGAGCGCAATGGCCACAAAGGATAAAAGCAGTTTCTTCATACCTTATAATATTTATGTGATACGTTTCGGTTGCAAAGTTAGGAAAAATGTTCGAAACGGCCAAATATTTGAGGTATTATTTCGACTGCAGAGGTACAGCGATTCACTGGGCGACGATTTCATACACAATGTTTCTGGCACCCAGTGTACTTATTAAGTGAAACAATATAGCCGTTCGCGAGGGTGGCGAAGGCGAGGAACATGATGAATAAAAGAAATAATCCAGCCATAACTTTTACTTTTTAGTGAAACATTTAAGAATTCGTTTGCAAAGTAAAAGCGAGGGTGTCCCAAAAGTCAGGACACCCCTTGAAGATTTAATATCTTTTAAGAATTTCGGGCCATCATCTGATCATATTGGGCTTGCCATCTTTCGTCTTGTGTCATTTCCGCTCTTGTCGCACCTCAACTTTCTGGTTTAATCCACCTGCCGTAACTGTGTATGTTCCAATCCCAATCCAAAAATGTTTTGATTTCTTATCGATGATGTCTCCATCAACTACAGGCTCAATAGTAATCAAATCGGGCATATATAGCCCATTTGGGGCAATGTATGTAACTATCAATTCTGCACGATCATTTTGATTCTCAACTTCGAAGATAACGCCATTAACGGCCAATTCACCATCTGGATCAGACATGCCATCATTTTTGGAAATACTAGTAGGGTTGTCGTCGTTTGAACATGACACCACAATACTGCTCAGGCTGCAAATCAGCACAAACGCCATGATTATTTGGCAAAACTTTATTATTCTCATAATTATTTATGTTAATTCACAGTGCAAAGATACGAAGAATTCTTCAAATTTGCAAATAATCCTCAAAATAATTGGAGATAAGGATAATCTTCACTACATAGACATGTCGCTGTGACACTGTGACGCTGTGACGCAGTTGCATTAGGTTGTTTCTGGATGGCAATTTTGATGGATAGAT
>CAJOCJ010000037.1 GCA_905236635.1 uncultured Bacteroidales bacterium | reverse complement strand
TGTAATCTGATTTTTGCTGGCATAAAACTACTTTTTTAATTGATTTATAATTAGTTAACTCAAACCTACCCGAGGTTTGCGGCTGCAAAAGTACAAAAATTTTCAACATCATCAACATTTTCATAAAAATATTTCATAAATCTCTGATTTTCAAACCATTTAAAAATTTTCAAAAATAATGACAAATTTCACAAAAAATCCTTATCTTTGAAAATTGATTTCATCGCAAAAATACCCTTGAAAATCAATATTTAATTGTAAAATTAAGACGAAAGGCTCTTGATATTGGTCAAGTTAATTCTGACTTCTGTCTCCTGTCTTCTGTCTTCTAAAAATAAAAATATGTTTCTGATTTTCGACACCGAAACGACAGGCTTGCCACTACTGAAAAACGCTCCGCTGACAAACTTTGAAAACTGGCCGCGAATGGTCCAGATAGCATGGCAGCTGCACGACGAACTCGGCAATTTCGTTGAGGCTCAGAACCATATAGTGCGCCCTGATGGTTATACGATTCCGATAAATGCCCAGATGGTGCACGGAATTACGACGGAATACGCTGCGGAACATGGCGAACCGCTGCATGATGTCCTTGAAATGTTTCTTGAGGCTTGCAAAAAGGCGAAATACCTTGTCGGGCATAACATTAACTTCGACTTGAACATCGTCGGATGCGAGTTCCTGCGCGACCGTGGCGAGAATCCGCTGACGAATTGGAAGGTCGTTGATACATGCACCGATAAGACCGCTAATTATTGCCAATTCCCGGGCGGAAGTCATGGCAAGTTCAAATTCCCAAAACTGATTGATTTTCACAAACTTCTGTTTGGCGAAGATTTCAGCTCGGCTCATAACGCCTGCGCGGATGTGGAGGCTACAGCGCGAGTGTTTCTCGAATGCGTCCGTCTCGGAGTGCTTGATAATACTGACATTCCGGAAGGAGAGGAGTTCTTCAAAAAGTTCCGTGAGGCGAATCCTGAAGTGATGAAGGCGGCAGGGATTGAGATTAAGCCGAATTATGAGGCTAAAAAAGAGCCCAAAGCAGAAGAGGTTAAAGAAGAAAAACCTGCGGAAACACCTGAAAAACCTGAAGAAATCAAGTTTACACATTTACACGTCCACTCGCATTTTTCAATCCTTGACGGAATGTCGAAGATTCCGGATTTGGTTGATAAATGTCTGAAATATAAGATGTATTCCATGGCACTTACTGACCATGGTAATATGTTTGGAATCAAAGAGTTAGCAGACTATTCCGACAAGGTTAACGGCAAAGTTAAAGACAAAATCAAGGAGCAGGAGGCGATTCTGAAGAAAGAGGATGCGACGGAAGAGGAGAAAGCAGCTGCTAATCAAGAGATTGAAAAGCTGAAAGGGCAGTTTTTCAAGCCGATTTTCGGTACCGAAGCATATTGCGCTCCAGTGAATATCGCAAAGCGCGATGGTCGTGCCGACCGCGGCTGGCACCTGATTTTATTGGCAAAGAATAAAACCGGCTACAAGAATCTTTGCAAACTCGCATCAATAGCATATACCGACGGTTTCTACTACAATCCGCGTATCGACCACTCGCTTTTGGAGAAGTATCACGAAGGAATTATAGCAAGTTCGGCTTGTCTCGGTGGTGAGGTGCCGCAAAAAATCATGAACGGCGACATCAAAGGCGCAGAAGAGACGATAATGTGGTTCAAATCTCTGTTTGGAGACGACTATTACCTTGAGCTTCAACGACATAAGACCGACAAACCTGGTGGCGACACTGAGGTTTATGCCCGTCAGGTGGAAGTCAATAAGGTGATTCTGGAACTGGCTAAGAAGACCAACACCAAGATTATCTGCACTAACGACGCACATTTCGTTGAGGAAGATCATGGCGAAGCTCACGACCGACTCATCTGCTTGAGCACAGGCAAGGACCTTGACGACCCGACACGAATGCATTACACCAAACAGGAGTGGCTAAAGACGCCGGAAGAGATGTACAAGATCTTCTCAGATATTCCGGAAGCGCTAGCAAACACTATGGAAATCGCCGATAAGGTCGATACTTATTCCATCAATTCCGACCCGATTATGCCGGAGTTTGACATCCCAAAGGAGTTTGGAACTGTTGAGGAATACAAGAAAAAATTTACCGAGGAGGATTTATATAATGAATTCACGCGCGACGAGCATGGCAACGAGGTGATGAGCCGCGAGGCAGGCGAGAAGAAAATCAAGAAAATGGGCGGCTACGAGAAGCTGTACCGTATCAAACTTGAGGCTGACTATCTCGCGAAACTGGCTTGGGAAGGCGCTAAGATGCGTTACGGCGAAAATCTCACCGACGAACAGAAGGAACGCATCAACTTCGAGCTGCACACCATGAAATCCATGGGATTCCCGGGATACTTCCTCATTGTGGCGGATTATATCCGTGGTGCTCGTGAAGAGCTTGGCGTTTCAGTCGGTCCGGGACGTGGCTCGGCAGCTGGTTCCGTGGTGGCTTACTGCTTGAAAATCACTGATGTAGACCCGCTGAAATACGACTTACTTTTCGAGCGTTTCCTTAACCCTGATCGTATCTCATTGCCTGATATCGACGTCGACTTTGATGATGACGGTCGTGGCAAGGTTCTCGATTGGATTACGCGCAAATACGGCAAAGAAAAGGTAGCTCATATCATCACTTATGGCACAATGGCTGCGAAATCGGCCATCCAGGACGTGAGCCGAGTGCAGAAGATTCCGCTTTCGGAGGTTGCCACAATAAAGAGTTTTATTCCTGACCGCAGTTTCCCGGATAACATCAAGGATGAGAAGGGTAAATCACCGAAGGTGAACCTCAAAAACTGCTACAAATATGTGCCAGAGCTGAAAGAGATGCTCAACGGCCAGGATGAGAATGTGTCGTCGATGCTAACGTACGCTAGCGAACTCGAAGATACGAATCGCCAGATTGGCATACATGCTTGCGGTGTCATTATCGGTGCTGACGATTTGACGAAGTTTGCGCCGGTTTGCACCATCAAAGATAAGGATACCGGCGAGGATGTGCTTGTGACTCAATATGATGGACACGTCGTGGAGAACGTCGGTCTCATCAAGATGGACTTTCTGGGCTTGAAAACCTTGACGCAAATCAAGGACGCACTGGCGAATATCAAGAAAACGCACGGCATCGACCTCGATATCGACCATATTCCGATTGACGATAAAGAAACGTTCGCTTTGTTCAGTTCGGGCAACACAATCGGCACGTTCCAGTTTGAATCTCCAGGCATGCAGAAATATCTGAAAGAGCTGCAACCTTCTGTGTTTGAAGACCTTATCGCTATGAACGCACTCTATCGTCCGGGCCCGATGGATTACATTCCAAAGTTCATCGCTCGTAAGCAGGGCAGGGAGCCGATTGAATACGACTTCCCTGAGATGGAGAAATATCTCAAGGACACCTACGGGGTGACGGTGTATCAGGAGCAGGTGATGCTTCTGTCGCGACAGCTTGCAAAC
>CAJOCJ010000036.1 GCA_905236635.1 uncultured Bacteroidales bacterium | reverse complement strand
AAAACTTGTAAAACAATATATTAAGAGGGGTACAATTTGTACCCCCTCTTGTATTTACTATTCATTACCCACAAAAAGCTACGCTTTCCCCATCTCCTCCACCAAATTCCATGCCCCTTGATAAATGTCTTTCAAACTTGCATCGAGCATGAAACACGGTGTTGTGAATACCTTGTTTTCCTTGTCGATAGCAACACCGCCGTTTTTTGTCTCGGTATGCTTACAGCCAATCTGCTCGAGTTCCTTCGCTTGGCGACACTCACCGCTTCCCATTGTAACATTCACATTACCAAGCACTTTCGCCACCATCAGCGGAGCGATGCACATAGCTCCGATTGGCTTGCCTTGGGCGTGGATGTCGCGAATTGCCTTCTCAACTTCTTTGTTTACCTTGAAATTGATTCCGTCGTAGGCGTAAGTGAAGATGTTTTTTGCCGCTCCAGAGCCTCCAGGGAATAACAAAGCGTCAAAGTCATCGGCGTTGAATTTGCTTAAAGGCAAAATCTTTCCGCGTACAATGCGAGCCGCTTCAACCATCATGTTGCGCTTTTCGTTTGTGCGCTGTCCAGTCACATGGTTACAAACCTCATATTGGTTTTCATCTGGCGCAAATGCCTGATATTCAATATTATGTTGGTCTAATGTCAACAATAATGTCACTGTCTCGTTGATTTCCGATCCGTCCATAGTGCCGCATCCGGCAAGAATAACCGCTACTTTTTTCATAGTTTGTATTATGAGATTTCTCCACTTCGCTTCACTTCGGTCGAAATGACGAATTAAAACAATTTCTCTACTTTTTTGTATTCTTTGTCAAGTTTTTCAATCCAGCCCTCTTTATTTTCATAAATCCACGTTGCAACTTTCTCTGAATTTTTATAAAGCTTTGATTCTTCGCAAGTTTTTTCATTTAAAACATCTTTAACTCCAAAGAAATCAAGCAGCAGGATAATAACACCCACAAGCAGAAATCCTTTGGCGACACCAAAAACAGCACCACCTATTTTGTCGAAAAATCCAAGATTGATAGATTCGACAAAACCTGCTAATAAATTTCCTAACCAATTGATTAACAATGCTAAAGCGATAAAAACAATGATAAATGAAATCACTGATATCCATTCTGCGCTGATATTTATGAGGCTGCCAAGCCATTTTCCGACGTAATCGGAAAGTTTAATGGCTCCATAAATTCCTAAAATGAACGCCAAAAGTGAAAAAGCCTCTCTGATAATGCCATTTCTGAATCCACCAATTGCAAAGAGTACCAATATGATACCGATGATTATGTCTAAATAATTCATTTTTTTTACGATTTTCAAGTTTTTAGGCTGTAAAATTACAAATTTTTGAAAAAAATGAATGATTTTTTTATAAAAATAATTATTTTTGCGGTTTATATCAAATTTTAAGACAATGAATTCTGAAGAAGCTGAAAAAGAAGAAAAGAAATCGCTGAATTTCATTGAAGCGAAAGTTGAGGAAGATTTACGAAACGGCAAGAACGCCAAGCGAATCCAAACACGTTTCCCCCCGGAGCCTAACGGCTATCTCCACATCGGTCACGCCAAGGCTACGGCGTTTGCAACCTGCGTTTCGACGACACCAACCCCACCAAGGAGAACATGGAGTATGTGGATGCCATCAAGGAAGACATCCAATGGCTTGGTTATCAGTGGGGTAACGAATATTACGCTTCAGATTATTTCCAGCAACTTTGGGATTTTGCTATCGAACTGATTAAACGCGGCAAGGCATATATCGACGAGCAGTCGTCGGAGGAAATCGCCGCACAGAAAGGCACTCCGACACAGCCTGGCACTGAGAGCCCATACCGTAACCGCCCGATTGAGGAGTCGCTTGAACTTTTCAACAAGATGAACTCTGGCGAGATTGAGGAAGGAAAGATGGTGCTTCGCGCCAAAATCGATATGGCTAACCCGAACATGCACTTCCGCGATCCGATCATTTATAGAGTTGTGAAAACTCCGCATCATCGCACCGGCACAAAATGGAACGCCTACCCGATGTATGACTTCGCTCATGGTCAGAGTGACTACTTCGAGGGCGTGACACACTCACTTTGCACACTTGAATTTGTGGTACACCGTCCACTTTATGATTTGTTTGTCGACTGGCTCAAGGAAATCCGTGGCGAAGGCGACAATATGGACGACAACCGTCCACGTCAGACAGAGTTCAACAAGCTGAACCTCAACTACACCTTGATGAGCAAGCGTAACCTGCTGATTTTGGTGAAAGAAGGCGTGGTAAACGGCTGGGACGACCCACGAATGCCTACGATTTGCGGTTTCCGTCGTCGTGGCTACACTCCTGAGTCAATTCACAAGTTCATCGATAAGATTGGATACACAACATACGATGCATTGAACGACTTCGCTTTGCTCGAAAGCTCGATTCGCGAAGATTTGAACGCCCGTGCGACACGTGTGGCAGCAGTTGTAAATCCTGTTAAGCTGGTGATTACCAACTATCCTGAAGGTCAAGTTGAGGAACTTGAGGCTATCAACAATCCTGAAGATGAGTCGGCAGGCAGCCATAAGATTGAGTTCAGTCGCGAGTTGTGGATTGAGAAGGAAGACTTCATGGAATGCCCGCCAAACAAATATTTCCGCCTCACTCCAGGCAAAGAAGTGCGCTTGAAGAACGCCTACATCGTGAAATGCACTGGTTGCAAGAAAGACGAAAACGGCGAAGTTGTTGAGGTTTATGCCGAATACGACCCGATGACACGCAGCGGCATGCTTGAGGCTAACCGTAAGGTGAAAGGCACCATCCACTGGGTCAGTCAGGCACACTGCATCAAGGCGGAGGTCAGACTTTACGACCGCCTTTGGAACGTGGAAAATCCTCGTGACGAACTGGCAAGATTGCAGGATGAAGGCAACACGCCAATCGAGGCAATGCGCAAGATGATGAATCCTAACTCATTGGAAATCAGAACAGAATGCTATGTCGAGAAATATCTCGCCGACGCAAAACCTCTCGACCATTTCCAGTTCCAGAGAATAGGATACTTCACTGTCGATAAAGACAGCACAAAAGATCATCTGGTATTTAACAGAACAGTTGGATTGAAAGATACTTGGTCAAAAACGAATTAATATGAAAATCGAAAAAGAATTCATTGAAGGTTTATACGAGGCTTTGCCGGAAGAGACAAGGCATTACCTCGATATCGCCATCGAAAAGATAGTAGAAGCCAAGCGTAGAGGCGGCAAAGTGGTGGTTGTTACAGGCTCCGGCCCAAACATCCACGAAGGTGTCACCACCTTGATTGCCGAGTTCATCAACAAGGGTTTAATCGACGGAGTTACAACGAGTTCGGCTGTCGTATCGCATGAGATGGGTGGCGTTCTCGATAAGGTGAAACGTATCAACATCCACGACATTGGCGAGGAGTTTCTTGACTTCGAGAAGATGCCTCGTGGCGATATCTTCGAGCTTACCGAACTCACTGATGCTCAATGGACTGACCTCAAAAAAGAGATGATTATCGACGACGCCTTGGTGCAACGTTGCAACGAAAAAGAAGGCACTGTCATTATCAAGGCGGCTGCTAACATGGCATATCCTATGGGCTTGCGCAATGAGACATTTGCAGCGAGCATCATGGAGATCGCGCATACCAAGCACGTCCCGTTTGAGGAAGTCGTCGGCTGGGGTTGCGATGAGCGTACAATGCTTGGCGCAGGCGTCCGTAATAACGTCCCTGTGCTCGTGAGTGTTCCGCAGCTTATCGGTGGCGGCCAGGTCGGTATCAGCATCGCCGACAGTATCCCGGTGAGCGACAGAACGTTCCGCATTTCAAAGATGTTAGGAAGCGCTGATGTTATCATTGAGTCGGCAGTGGCGTTGACACAGGAAATCCACGACGGTCCGTTTGAGACATATACCGGTCACGGTATCTGGGCAAGCTGGAACGGCTATCCGACCTACAGCCTCAAGGATAAGACTTTGATTCGTTTCGACCTCGACGAGAACCTCAAGAAAGCTTGGGATCTCGATAAGAAATCAGGCGACGTGCAGGCTGCCATCGATAAAGGTTTGCCGAAGACAAAAATGTCGAAAATTCCATTCAGAATGGAGATGTCGGCATTCTCACGTCTTGAGAAATCAATCCCTGTCGTGGGCGATATCGGCGTTCTTTGGTCTGTTATGGCGTTGAAGGTGTCGCAGGCGCTCAACATCGAGCTCGACTATATCAGCTATCCGCAGCAAACCGAGCCGGGCAAAGCAATGCGCGAGTGGATTGTCGATAACATCGATTACATGAAAATGGATAAAATTAAAGAATGGCTTCAGCGCTAGCCGTCATTTCGAGCGAAACGTGTTCTACCACGTCATTTCGACTGGAGCGAAGCGGAATGGAGAAATCTCATAAAAAAATAAAAAATTCAAAATATGGAAAATACCTCAACAGTAAAGCTCTATAACCTTGATTTTGATCAGGTTAAGACATATTTGTTCGCGACATTGTTCGTGGCTGGCAACATCATTTTGCCACAATTGTGCCACCTCATCCCGAATGGCGGTCACATCTTCCTGCCAATCTATTTCTTCACGCTGATTGCATCTTACAAATACGGCATGAAGGTCGGATTGATGACAGCGGTTTTGTCGCCAATCATCAACAGTTTGCTTTTCGGAATGCCTCCAGCGGCAGTGGTTCCGAGCATCCTCATCAAATCGATTTTCCTCGCTGTTTCAGCGGCTTGGATTGCTGAAAAGACCAACAAAGTGTCACTTTGGACCATTCTTTTGGTTGTCTTGGCATACCAGATCTTCGGTTGCATGGTCGAATGGCTCATCGAAGGCTCATTCGCAGCAGGATTCAATGATTTTCGCCTCGGCATCCCAGGAATGCTCATCCAATGGCTCGGCGGTTATTTCTTTGTGAAATACATTAAATGACCGAACCGTTAGAACGCGCGAAATCATTATTAAAATCAACTGATTCCACTATTGCAGTGGTTTCAGTTGATGACGTTTTTACATCTCATGAACGTGGTGTAAAGCCGCTTTTGCATCTTCTTTCAGAGAAAAAAGGCTTTCTGAAAGGCGCTTCCGTTGCCGACAAAGTTATCGGTAAAGCAGCGGCGCTCCTCATGGTTTTAGGCGAAATCAAAGAAGTTCATACACTGATTATTTCAGAACCGGCAATC
>CAJOCJ010000035.1 GCA_905236635.1 uncultured Bacteroidales bacterium | reverse complement strand
TAATTTGCGAGAGAATAATGATTATTCTGCTAATTTTCCGTTGCTTCCCAACACATTGATAATCTTATGCATATAAAGCTCTTTCATGTGGTCGCGAGCTGGTCCGAGGTACTTACGAGGGTCGAACTCTGCCGGTTTCTCGGCAAAAGCCTTGCGCACTGCCGCTGTCATGGCGAGACGGCTGTCTGAGTCGATGTTGATTTTGCAAACTGCCGATTTCGCTGCCTTGCGGAGCTGCTCCTCTGGGATACCGACGGCTGCCTTCAATGCGCCGCCGTATTTGTTGATGGTGTCGACATCGTCTTGTGGCACCGATGATGAGCCGTGAAGCACGATTGGGAAGCCCGGGAGCTTCTTCTCGATGGCCTCGAGCACGTCGAATGCCAACGGTGGAGGAACCAAGCGACCTGTCTTAGGATCGACGGTGCACTGCTCAGGAGTGAATTTATATGCTCCGTGTGATGTTCCGATGGAGATTGCGAGTGAATCGACGCCGGTCTTGGTCACGAAGTCGATAACTTCTTCAGGTTTTGTGTAGTGGCTCTCTTCAGCTGCCACCTCGTCTTCAACGCCTGCCAAAACACCGAGTTCGCCTTCGACTGTCACGTCGTATTTGTGAGCGAAATCCACGACTTTGCGTGTCAATGCCACGTTTTCGTCGTATGGCAATGCAGAGCCGTCAATCATCACTGATGAGAAGCCCATCTCGATGCAGTTTTTGCAGAGCTCGAACGAGTCACCGTGGTCGAGGTGAAGCACTATCTCAGGATGCTCGCAGCCGAGTTCCTTGGCGTAAGCCACAGCGCCTTCTGCCATGTAACGGAGCAGAGTCTGGTTTGCATACTGGCGTGCGCCTTTTGAAATCTGCAGAATCACTGGCGATTTCGTCTCCACAGCCGCCATGATGATAGCCTGCAACTGTTCCATATTGTTGAAGTTGAATGCCGGGATGGCATAGCCGCCATCGACCGCTTTTGCGAACATTTCACGGGTGTTCACCAGCCCTAAATCTTTGTAGTTTACCATAATATGATGTTTTTACTAAATTTCTTTCCGCAAAATTACAATTTTTCATTCAATATTCAAAAAAAGTAAAAAAAAATTGTCCAGACAAGATTCATATTCAAATTTTATATATTTTTGCATAAATGTTAAAATAATTAGCCATGAAAAAACGTATTTTAGCTATAGTCCTAATGCTAATCACTTTAAGTTTTGTCAGTTATTCTTGCAAAAAAGACAAAACTCCAGAGCCAAATGAGCCGGAAACCCCAACAAATTATGAGGAACCGGAAAATGTGGTCACCGTAAATCTGTTGAATGACGATGGAAGCTATGTGCTCATTCTCGGTCGTTATATAAAGATTAGCACTGCAAATAATTTTTATACTATTTATGGTAACGGTGTATATCTTACCTTTAATGATGTTGGAGAAGTGGCTTCTTTGGGCTATGCTTACCGGATTCCACAGGATGGCTGGAGCGAGCAGGTGGCGGTTTTCCCAGGACATGGCTACGTTTTGAAAAAAGTTGAATATGACAATTATGGATATGTATATACAAAGTATGCGCGAGTTTATGTTGTTGACTATATTTATGATGCAAACAATGAGATAATAGGCGCACAGATTGAATATCAGGATAATTGGTGTTTTGGAATAGATGTTTACACGTATTCTGTCACCGATGTGACTGCTACTTCGGCTGTGATTAACGGATTTGTCGAATTTGCGGACAATACCATTAAAAAAAGAGGTTTTTGTTGGAGCAAGGAAAACTATTATCCTACAATTGAAGACAGCCATGTGTCTACTAATGAAAATACTAATGATTTCACGTTGGAGATTACTGGATTAGAAGCTTCGACTAATTATAATGTAAGAGCTTATATTGAAAGCCCACGTTTTGGTGTGGTTTATGGTAACCAGTTGATGTTCACAACTCTTGATAATCCTGGTGTTGCGACTGTGCGGACATCTTACGTTACAAATATCACTGAAACCACCGCCAAATGTTATGGAAATATTGAAGATTTGGGTGGCGACAGCATTATTGACCATGGAGCATGTTGGGGTACTTCTCCAAATCCTACGATTGACGGAGCTCATCAATCGACAGATGCCGGCATGTGGGAATTTTCAGTTGAAATATCTGGCTTGACTGCTGGCGTGACGTATTATGCAAGGGCATACGCGACAAACAACTATGGCATCGCATATGGTGAGGATGTGGTTTTCACAACCGATGTGCCTGGTCCTGAAGGCGCTATTGTTAGTGCGTTTTCTGTGAGTGCGACGCAAAAAGTTTATTTCTCAAAAGGTAATCTGCAATATCAGGCTTCGACCGATACTTGGCGTTTTGCCGAAAGTCAGAGAGATTTTGTCGGAGAATCGAATAGTAATATCTCTCCATCATACGACGGTTGGATCGACTTGTTCGGATGGGGAACTGGCCAGGATCCGACCAAATACTCAAATTCGGATGATTACAGTGAATACAACGAATGGGGCGATAATCCGATAATCAATGGCGGAAATACCAATAACCTATGGCGCACAATGACATCGAGCGAGTGGTGGTATCTGTTTTATCAGCGGAATACGCCATCGGGCGTGCGTTTTGCGAAAGCCAAAGTGGATAATGTATGCGGTATTATTTTGCTTCCCGATGATTGGGATTTGAACGGTGGTTTGTGTGGAGTTAATTCAGAATCAGTGAGTTATACGTATAACGTGATTGGTGCCACCGAGTGGATGGATGGGTTTGAGTCGAAAGGAGCGGTTTTCATCCCAGCCGCAGGTTATCGTATGCGATCGGAATACTATACCGATAGCCTTTTTGGTGGATATTGGACATCAACACCTTACGAATACTATAACTATATTGCCTATTACATGCATTTTGATATCTATTTTGGAGGATTTTCGACCAATGACCGCTGGTATGGCTATTCGGTGCGCCTCGTAAGCGATGTTGTAAGATAATCTGAAAATATCTGCATCGATTTGTTAAAATTTATTAACAATTAAAAAGCCTTAAAACTGTCATTGTTGCTATTGTAACAAATTGACAATCAATAATTTACAAAACCATTCAAAAATTAGTCATTTTTCATACGACTAATTCAAATCACCTATTGTAATTTTGCCTGAAAAAATAATTATGAATGAAATAGAAAAGATACAACAGAAGATTTACGAAGTAAATGGCAAAAAAGTGATGTTTGATGATGATCTGGCTTCGCTTTATGAAATAGAAACAAAACGTCTAAAAGAAGCTGTGAAAAGAAACATCCGCCGCTTCCCTGATGATTTTATGTTTGAAGTGACTCCGCAGGAAAGAAAAACTGTAATTGAAAAACAAAAACTATTAAAAATATCTGATAATGAAGATGTTACAATCTTGAGGTCGCAATTTGCGACCTCAAAATGGGGCGGAAGTCGCTATAAATCTTTCGCTTTTACTGAATTTGGAGTGGCGATGCTTAGCTCTGTTCTCAATTCCGACAAGGCAATAGATATCAACATTAAGATTATGCGAGCTTTTGTCGAATTACGAAACTTGGCAAAATATGTTTCTGATAATTATGAAGTATTGCATAAAGAAATAAATGATATTAAAATTTATATCGAAGAAATTCTGGAAGACCAAAATGATATAAATGAAGACCATCAGGCTCAACTTGATGCCATCAGTATTGCTTTGTCGGAATTACAAAATGATAACAATGCATTGGCTAATAGGAGATTGATAGGATTTAGACGGGAAGAAAAAAACTAACGTCTAATGTCTAAAGTCTAAGGTCTTTTTGCTATCTTTGCAAAAAATATTTTATGGCTCAACGAAAAGTACCGCATACCTTCATAATAGTGGTCGCCGCCATCATGACTTGGTTCATCAAGCCGGGAATGTACGTCGACGGACAGTTTTATTATGAAAACGAGTTACCTGCTGAATATCAGGAGGTTTTCCATCCTGAAGCTCAGACATGGCAAGTGTTTTCGGCGCTTTTCAACGGCTTCGTGCAGCAGTCGAAAATCATCGTCTTCATCCTGATGATTGGCGGCGCGTTCTGGATTATGAACAAAAGCCGAGCCATCGATATGGGAATTTTTTCCTTTCTGAAATTCACGCAACAACTTGAAAATCATAAGTTTATACGGTTTTTAGGCATAGATAACATCATCATTGTTCTGATAATGCTGCTGTTCAGCCTCTTCGGAGCGATCTTCGGCATGAGCGAGGAGTGTATCGCCTTTGTGATTATCGTCATACCGCTCGCAATATCAATGGGTTACGATAGCATCGTTGGCCTCTGCATGGTGTATGTGGCGGCGCATATCGGCTTCGCGGGAGCTATTCTGAACCCGTTTACAATCGGTATCGCGCAAGGCATCGCAGGCGTGCCGCTGTTTTCGGGCATCGGCTACCGCATCTTCTGCTGGGTGATTATCAACATTTTCGGCATCGCTTTCGTGCTTCATTATGCCCACAAAGTGAAGAAAAATCCGAAGTCGTCAATCATGTACGACGATGACGCTTATTGGCGCCAGCACACCGAGGCGCAAGGTCAGGAGTTCGAGCATTATGTTCCGAAATCGGCATGGTTCGTGTACGTTTTCCTGCTTGTCGCGATGGTGATTTTCTCGTATCTGAACCCGAAAACGACCTTAGTCATCGGCTCGAGCGCCTTCGTGATGCCGATAATCCCTGTCTTGACTGTGCTTTTCGCCGTTTTAGGTGCGTTTTCGTTAAGGAAAACAGTGCATAACTTCATCTTGCTGCTTCTGCTTTACACCATTGTTTATTTGATAATCGGCGTGATGGGTTACGGTTGGTATGTGATGGAGATTGCGTCGCTGTTCCTCGCCATGGGCATCTGCAGCGGCTTGGCTATCGGCAAGAACGCCAGCGACATAGCACGACTGTTCATTGAGGGAATGAGCGATATCTTGTCGGCTGCGGTGGTCGTCGGTTTGGCTGGCGGCATCGTGATAATCTTGCAAGACGGCGGCATCATCGACACAATTTTGTACGGCTTGTCGAAATCGATGTCCGACTTCGGCAAGGTGGCGTCGGTGGAGATAATGTATGGTATTCAAACGCTTATAAACATCATCATACCGTCGGGCTCGGCGAAGGCGGCGATAACGATGCCTATAATGGCGCCGTTCAGCGACCTCATCGGGGTGTGCCGTCAAGCCACCGTGATGGCGTTCCAGTTCGGCGACGGCTTCACCAACATGATAACGCCAACATCCGGCGTTTTGATTGGAGCGCTGGGCGTGGCGAAAATCCCGTACCAGAAATGGTTCAAATGGGTGTGGAAATTCATTCTGATGATGATTATAATTGGAGGAATATTGCTGATTCCAACGGTTCTTATACCGCTCGAAGGCTTTTAATTCGGTGCCCTAAAGGGCAGAAATCTTACAAAATCTATTATAAAATCTAACAAAATAATCTTCGTAGAAAATTTTGAAAGATTTTTAAAAATATTTTGTTAGGATTTCTCGCCGCAGGCGACCCCAAAAAAAGAATGAAATGACTGTGAGTTGAATTTAAATTGGAAGAAGATTTTTAAAAAGATTTTGAAAGATTTCTCGCCGCAGGCGACCCCAAAAAAGAAAACAATGTCATTGCTAAACGTCATAAATTTAAAAATTTCTTTCCTTCGCGACGGCGAATGGAACGAGGCGGTGCATGGTGTCAGTTTTGAGGTGCCGAAGGGCAAAACCCTTGGAATCGTTGGCGAGTCGGGTTCCGGAAAGTCGGTGAGTAACCTTGCGGTGATGCGGCTTCTCAACGAGAAACAGTCAAAGATAACAGCCGACGAAATCACCCTCGACGGAAAAGATATACTGCATCTTTCGGAAGACGAGATGCACGACATCCGCGGCAAGCGTATCGCCATGATATTTCAGGAGCCGATGACCTCGCTCAACCCCGTGTTCCAGTGCGGTTTTCAGGTTACCGAAGCCATCCTTGCCCACGAAGATGTGACAGAAGAAGAGGCGAAGTCACGCGTCATCAGTTTATTTAAAAAAGTGATGCTGCCACGCCCGGAGGCCATCTATAAGAGCTACCCTCATGAGCTCTCGGGCGGTCAGAAACAGCGTGTGATGATTGCCATGGCGCTGGCATGCAACCCAGAGGTCCTGATTGCCGACGAGCCGACAACAGCCCTCGATGTCACAGTGCAGAAAGAGATCCTGAAGCTGCTGCAGGAGCTGCAAAAGAGCGATAACCTCTCGATAATTTTCATCTCGCACGACCTCGGCGTCGTCTCCGAGGTGTCCGATTACATCGCGGTGATGCACAACGGCAACGTCGTTGAATACGGCGAAGCCCAGGAAATCCTCAACAATCCGAAAGACCCATACACAAAAGGCCTCCTCGCATGCCGCCCGCCGATGGATTTCCGCCTGAAACGTCTCCCAATAGTGAAGGAATTCCTTGACGGCACCTGGAGTGATGACGCTGATTTCAAACAGCAACTTATTGTCACTCAACAAGAAAGAGAAAATAATCTGAAAGAAATATACAGCCACGAGCCATTGTTGAAGGTCGAGCATCTTAAAACATGGTTCCCTCTGAAAAAAGGTCTTTTCAACCGTGTCTACGACCACGTGAAAGCTGTTGATGACGTGAGCTTGGATGTTTATCCTGGCGAGACACTCGGTCTCGTTGGCGAGTCGGGATGCGGAAAGACGACCCTCGGGCGCTCGATTTTACGTCTCGTAGAGCCTTCCGATGGCAAGATTATCTTCGAAGGCAGAGATGTGATGTCGCTGAGCGGCAACGACTTACGTGAATACCGCAAACATGCGCAGATAGTGTTTCAGGACCCTTATTCGTCGCTGAACCCGAAGATGCGCATCGGCGACGCGATAGCGGAGCCGATGTTGGTGCACGGACTTGAACCAGACGCCAAGAAACGCCGCGACAAAGTGTGCGAGTTGCTCACCGAGGTCGGATTGCAACCTGAACATTATCAACATTATCCGCATGAGTTCTCGGGCGGTCAGAGGCAACGAATCTGCATCGCGCGAGCCCTTGCAGTGCATCCGAAGCTTATCATCTGTGACGAGTCAGTGTCGGCTCTCGACGTGTCGGTGCAGGCGCAGGTGCTGAACCTTCTCAACCGCCTCAAGAAAGACTTCGGATTCACGTATATCTTTATCTCTCACGACCTCAGCGTCGTCCGCTTCATGTCTGACCGCATCCTCGTGATGTACAACGGAAAGCCAGTGGAATTAGGCGATGCCGACGAGATTTTTAACAACCCTAAAAACGAATATACAAAGAAGTTAATAAACGCAATTCCCAAAATATGAAAACAATAAAAGAAATCTACCGCATCGGTCACGGCCCTTCATCCTCTCACACAATGGCTCCTCGCTTCGCTGCCGAGCAGTTCCTCGAGCGTCATTCCGATGCCGCCTCGTTTGAAGTCACGCTTTATGGAAGCCTCGCCGCCACTGGCAAAGGCCACTTCACCGATGTCGCCATCCTCGAAGTTCTGCAGCCTCATGCCAAGGTGAACATCGTGTGGCAACCGAAAATATTCCTGCCATATCATCCTAATGGAATGACATTCAAGGCTTTAGATGAAAATGACAAAATCCTTGAAGAATGGACGGTCTACAGCGTGGGCGGCGGTGCTCTGGAAGAAGAAGGCAAGCCTTCAATAATCCCTGACATCTATCCGATGACGAAGATGACCGACATCATGAAATGGTGCGAGGAGTCGGGAAAGACTTATTGGGAATATGTGCTTGAGACTGAAAACGACGACACTCTGATTCCGC
>CAJOCJ010000034.1 GCA_905236635.1 uncultured Bacteroidales bacterium | reverse complement strand
CATGCATTTCAGCAAGATCTTGATGAAACGTATGGAGCTTCAGGATGTTAACTTCGCCGAAGTGACACTCCACACAGGAATGGGCAACTTCCGCGACATAGAAGTCGAAGACTTGACAAAACACAAGACCGACTCCGAAGAGATCAACATCTCACAGGAAACTTGCGACTTGATAAACGCAACGAAAGAGGCCAAACATAAAGTGTTTGCTGTCGGAACCACCACCTTGAAGGTCATGGAGACTGTGGTAAGCATCACAGGCAAGCTGAAACCGCTGAAAGGCTGGACCAACAAGTTTATCTTCCCGCCTTACGATTTCAACACCGCCGACGCACTCATCACCAACTTCCACCTCCCGAAATCACCGATGATGATGGAAGTCGCCGCTTTCGCCGGCTATGATTTCTTAATGAAAGCCTATAAAGAAGCCGTCGCGGAGAAATACAACTTCTTCACCTACGGCGACGCAATGCTAATTTTATAAAATTTTGAGATTTCTCGACTTCGCTCGAAATGACGAATTGATTGTGCCGTCATTTCGACTGGAGTGAAACGGAATGGAGAAATCTCATTTAAAATAAAGAGTTATGAATCAGGAAGAGTTTTTTAAAAAGATAACTTCTCACGCGAAGGAATACGGTTTCATTTTCCCTTCAAGTGACATTTACGACGGACTGGCTGCCGTTTACGATTACGGCCAGAATGGTGTCGAACTGAAGAAAAACATCAGAGAATATTGGTGGAAAGCCATGGTGCAGATGCACGAGAACATCGTCGGTCTCGACGCCGCCATCTTCATGCACCCGACAGTGTGGAAGGCATCAGGTCACGTTGACGCTTTCAACGACCCGATGATCGACAACAAAGACAGCAAGAAACGTTATCGCGCCGATGTCTTGGTCGAGGATTATATGGCCAAGATAGAGGAAAAAATCAACAAGGAAGTTGAAAAAGCCAAGAAACGCTTCGGCGACGCCTTCAACGAGGAGCAGTTTGTGACTACAAACCCTCGCGTCCTTGAGTGGAAGAAGGAAATCGAGACCATCAGCCATCGTCTTTATGGCGACATGGAGAAGAACGACCTCGCCGACATCAAGAAACTCATCGAAGACCTCGGAATAGTGTGCCCTATCAGTGGAACACGCAACTGGACCGACGTGCGTCAGTTCAATCTGATGTTCGCTACACAGATAGGCTCACTGGCAGAAGGCGCAAACACTATCTATCTGCGTCCAGAGACAGCTCAAGGTATCTTCGTCAACTACCTCAACGTGCAGAAGACGGGCCGCATGAAGATTCCGTTTGGCATCGCACAGACAGGAAAGGCATTCAGAAATGAAATCGTTGCACGTCAGTTCATCTTCCGTATGCGCGAGTTCGAGCAGATGGAGATGCAGTTCTTCGTACGCCCTGGCACCGAGATAGAATGGTTCAAGAAATGGAAGGAAGAACGTCTGAAATGGCACCTATCACTGGGTATCCCAGCTGAAAACTACCGTTTCCACGACCATGAGAAACTCGCTCACTATGCCAATGCTGCAACAGATATTGAGTTCAACTTCCCATTCGGCTTCAAAGAGTTGGAAGGCGTTCACAGCCGCACCGACTACGACCTCAGCCGTCATGCTGAGTTCTCGGGCAAGAAACTGCAATATTTTGACCCTGAGACCAACGAGAGCTACACTCCATACGTCATCGAGACGTCTATCGGTCTGGACCGTATGTTCCTCGCAATGTTCAGCTACGCCTACACAGAGGAGAAACTCGAAGACGGAAGTGAGCGCGTCGTGATGAAGCTGCCTCCGATTCTCGCACCTTACAAAGTGGCTATCCTGCCATTGGTGAAGAAAGACGGACTACCAGAGAAAGCACGCGAAATCATGGACAGCCTGCAGTACGACTTCATGTGCCAGTACGAGGAGAAAGACTCCATCGGAAAACGCTATCGTCGTCAGGATGCCATCGGTACTCCACTGTGTGTAACCGTTGATAATCAGACACTTGAAGACAACACCGTTACAGTGCGTGACCGCGACACCATGGAGCAAATCCGTATCAACGCCGACCAGCTGCATGAGATTATCAGAAAGAAAATTTCTCCAAAGAAATAAATTTTTAAAAAATGGAAATTAGCGCTTTTCTCAATCCCGTCAAGGAAGAAGTTGTTGAAAAATGCAATTTGAGACATAAAAATCAGATTGGCAACACGATTACAATCTTTAAAAATGAGGAAGATTTTCCCGAGTTGGAAGGTTTTCAGGTCGCTTTGATAGGCGTTGAAGAAGACCGCTATGCCGTTGATAATGAAGGATGTAAGGTTGCTCCGGATGCTATCCGCCATGCCTTATATCCTTTGTTTAACCATTGGCCGGAACTGAAAATTTGTGACCTTGGCAATGTGAAGTCGGGTTTGCGTGTCGAAGATACCTATTACGCGCTGAGCGAGGTGTTTCTGGCACTTCTGAAGCATCACATAGTGCCGGTTTTCATTGGCGGAAGCCAGGATTTGACATATCCTATCTATCAGGTTTATGAAAATACTGGTAAGTTGGTGAATATCACTGCGATAGACCCACGCTTCGACATTGGCGAGGAAGGCGAAAGTCTTAATTCAGAGTCGTATCTGAGTCATATTATATTGCACCAGCCGAACTATTTATTTAATTATACAAACATTGGTTATCAGACGTATTACATTGATAATGATAATATTAGCCTGATGAAACAACTTTTGTTCGACGTTTATCGTTTGGGCGTTATAAAAAATTATCCTGAGCAGACCGAGCCGTTGTTGAGAAATGCCGATATCATCACTATTGATGCGGCTGCTTTTTGTGCAGCAGATGTGCCTGGTGTGAAACGCAGTTCGCCAAACGGATTGAGCAGTGAAGACGGCTGTAAGATGGCACGTTATGCCGGTTTGAATACGAAACTGACATCGATAGGATTATTCAACTATAATCCTCAATATGATATTAACTATCAGAGTGCCAATAACTTAGCTGAGATGATTTGGTACTTCTTGGAAGGTTTTTCGTTGAGGCAGAACGACACCCCGACGGCCGAAAATCGCGACGAGTTCACGAAATACATCGTACGTCTTGAGAATTACGACGAGTTGATTTTCCTTTGCCATAAAACGACAGGTAAATGGTGGATGGAGATTGCGGAGCATTTCATCCCGTGTTCAAAGAGCGATTACGACATGGCGATGCGCAACGAACTCCCCGACCGCTGGTGGCAGTTTTATCAGAAATTGATGTAATTAAACCTTCTTTTCTGGGTTTTGTTCCAAAAACATCTCCCAACTATTGAACTTTTTCTTTCCTTTTGGGATTTTTGGAAGTTTTGGGTCGTCTGTGCCGCCGACGATGTTGAGTTGGTTTTGGAAGCTGTGGCAGACCGCAGCAGCCATGGCGTCGGTAGCGTCGAGATAGTCGGGATGCTCAGTGAAATTGCAGAGTTTCTGCACCATCGCAGCGACTTGTTCCTTTGAGGCGGCACCGTTTCCTGTTATCGACTGCTTGATTTTTCTTGGCGAATACTCGAAAATCGGGATGTCACGATACAGGGCCGCTGCCATAGCGACACCTTGGGCACGACCGAGTTTCAGCATCGACTGAACGTTTTTGCCAAAGAACGGCGCCTCGATAGCGAGTTCGTCTGGATGATATTCATCGATGATTTCGAGCACACGTTCAAAGATGCGTTTTAACTTAAGTGCTTGATTATCAAGCTTTGCTAGCTTTAAAACGCCCATACGAAGCATGCTGAGCTCACGGCCTTTCTGGAGAATCAGACCGTAACCCATCACCATCGTTCCAGGGTCGATACCTAATATTATTCGTTCACTTTTCAAAATTTATTATCTTTGCAGTCGAAATGAACACGACTTCCCATAACGCAAAAATAAGAAAATTCGCTGAAACGGCGATAAAAATTCTTATTGTACTCGCCGGATGCTGGATTCTTTATGTGAAAATCATTAAGAATCAGGACCTTACGGAGATGTGGGAGTCGGTGAAAACGTCATTCTCCTCCACTAGAAACGTGCTTCTGATGGCGTTGGCGTTTATCCTTATGCCGCTCAATATGGCGTTGGAGACTCGCAAATGGCAGAAATCTATCCAACCTGTTGAACGGGTGCCGTTTTGGAAGGCATATACCGCTATTTTTACTGGGATAACAGCAGGAATGATGTTTCCAAACAGGACGGGCGACTTCCTCGGACGTATTTTCATTCTCGAAAAAGGCAACCGATTCAAGGCAGCAATGCTCACTTTTGTTGGAAATATCGCGCAGATGCTCGTCACCGTGAGCCTTGGATGTATTGCGTGGATTTTCTTCACTCATGAAAAGTATTATTGGTATGTCCTAATTTTATCGTTGATAATCATAGTTTTAGGATATCTATTGTATTTCAACATCCATATTTTAAAACATCTTCAGCGACTTATTCCAAAAAAATGGCGTCCGCGAGCCGAGAAATATATGGAGATTTTCGGAAGCTATTCGAAAAAAGACCTTGCGGTTATCTTGCTTATCGCTTTCGCGAAATATGCAGTATATTCGCTGCAATTCGTGATTTTGATATGGGCTTTCGATGTGCCTTTGAACTATCTCGAGGCGATGGTTCCGATCATGCTGACGTACCTTTTGATGACGGTTATTCCGTTTATCACGATAACAGAGATTGCGGTGCGCGGTTCGGTATGCATCTATGTTTTTGAGGCATGGCTGACGCGTCTCGGCATTAGTGCGGCGTTTTCAATGATGGTGTTCTCGGCAAGCACCATGCTTTGGCTGTATAATCTGGCGATTCCGGCAATCATCGGATTGTTTTTCATCAGAAAATTGAAATTCATCAGAAGCAGTTATGAGTCTTGAAACCATACATATCATATTGAATGTCATCATGATATTCGCCGCCCTGTATCTGATCTGCATCGGGGCGTTTACTATTGGTATGACAATGTTTCGTAATGCCTCGGCAAGGACGCGCCGTTACACGTCCGATGGTCGTAGTGTGTCGGTTCTTATCGCAGCCAAAAACGAAGGTCAGAATATAGAGAAATTATTGCAATCGCTTTATAATCAATCGTATAGCAAAGATAAATTTGAGGTTATCATCGTTGATGACCATTCTAACTGATAAAGTGTTTTATTGACGCTCATCCTGACTTGAACCTGAAACTGCTGAGCGCAGAAAATAATGGCAAGAAACAAGCCATCTCGCAAGCGTTGCATTGCGCTGAAAATGAGATAGTTATGGTCACCGATGCCGACTGTGAGCTACCAGAGCACTGGATTGAGTCTATGGTCGGATATTTTATTGAAAAAGACCTCAAAATGCTGCTTGGTCCAGTGCTTTTGTCGCCCGCTAACACATTATTTGAGAAGCTGCAAGTGCTTGAGCATCTGAGTCTTATAGCTAGCACCGCTGGTTCCGCTGCCATTGGGATGCCGGTGATGTGCAATGGCGCCAACATGATGTATAGCCGTGACGCCGCCCTCGCAGTAGCAAAATACCGTTCCGACATGCTTATTGCCTCGGGCGACGATATGTTTCTGATGGAGCAGTTTTTGAAACATTACGGCAGCAAATCTGTTGGATTCCTCCTTGATAATCAGGCGATTGTGAAGACGGCCACCATGCCGACACTGAAGGCGTTTTTCCGTCAGCGCACTCGTTGGACCTCGAAGACGAAGGCTTACACCAACTGGAAAATCATAGCTACGGCGCTCATCGTGTTGATGTTCAACCTCAGCATCGTTTTCTTCTTTGCCGCAGGCTTCTTCATGAAAGTCTTCTGGGTTTTCTATGTGCTTTATGTCATCCTGAAAACTCTCATAGACTTCCCAATCCTCAAGAGAATCGCGCTGTTTATGAAGCAACGCAAGCTCCTCTGGTGGGTGTTCCCTCTAGAGTTCATCTACCCGTTTTACGTGGTTTTCACCGCCTTCGCCGGGTTATTCAGAAGCAAAAAGTGGAAATAGATTTACGCCTTCACCATCTCCTCCACGAGATTCCAAGCACCTTGATAGATGTCTTTTAAACTGGCGTCGAGCATGAAGCATGGCGTTGAGAATACCTTGTTTTCCTTGTCGATTGCCACGCCACCGTGAGTTGTCTCAGTGTGTCTGCAGCCAATCATCGGAAGTTCCTTGGCTTGACGGCACTCGCCGCTTCCCATGGTGACGTTGACACCACCGAGCACCTTCGCCACCATCAGAGGAGCGATGCACATGGCTCCGATAGGCTTGCCTTGGGCGTGGATGTCTTTTATCGCCTTCTCAACATCTTTCAAAACCCTGAAATTTATGCCGTCATAGGCGTAGGTAAACAAGTTTTTCGCAGCGCCGCTGCCACCAGGAAACAACAAGGCATCAAATTCATCAGCGTTGAATTTAGTCAATGGCAAGATGTTGCCTCGCACGATACGAGCCGCCTCAACGAGCATGTTTCTGCGTTCCATAGCGCGCTGTTTGCTGGCATGATTGCACACCTCGGCTTGATATGCATCTGGCGCAAATGCCTGATACTCAATATCATGCTGGTCCAAAGCCAACAACAACAATACTGCCTCGTTGATTTCCGAGCCGTCCAAAGAGCCGCAACCGGCAAGAATCACTGCTACTTTTTTCATATAATGTCGTCAATTAAATCATCTTCCCCGTTAAGGTCTTTCTCCACCTTTTCGTAACCCTCGTTCAGTTTTTTGACCCATCCGT
>CAJOCJ010000033.1 GCA_905236635.1 uncultured Bacteroidales bacterium | reverse complement strand
CAAGCATGCGCTCTAAACCAACTGAGCTACCGTCCCATTTGCGGGTGCAAAAGTACAACAAATTTTTATTCCCACAAACTTTTTTTGTAAAAAATTTTTACATATCTTTGAAATTTCAAATCTATATCAAAATGAAAAAAGTTAAGTATCTGTTAATCATTGCGTTAGCTTTCGTTATTAACGTCACATCCTACGCACAGGAAAAGAAAAACCTCGATCTTTCTGACCTCTACCAGCGCCCGACATTCCAGACAAAAGGCGTCAGAGGCATGAACCCGATGCGCGACGGCGAGACTTACGGCACCATCGAGAGAGGCGAGTTTAACATTTATAACTATAAAACAGGCAAGAAGGTTAAGACATTGTTCAAATTCTCGGAACTCATCCCGGAGGGCGACACCCTGCCGATTCGCGCCTATAGCTATATCCTCAGCGACGACGAGACGAAAGCGCTGTTCCTGACTAATGTCAACTATATCTACCGCCACTCGTTCACCGCCGATTATTTCGTTTACGATATCAAAACCAAGAGCCTGAAGCCTCTTTCGGAAAACGGCGGACAACGTCTCGCTACATTCTCGCCCGATGGTGCCAAAGTGGCTTTCATGCGCGATAACAACTTGTTTATCAAAGATTTAGATAAGGACGAAGAATCGCAATTCACATTTGACGGCCTGTACAATAATATTATAAATGGTGCCCCCGACTGGGTTTACGAAGAGGAATTCAGTTTCTCGCAAGGTTATTTCTGGTCGCCCGACAGCAAAAAAATCGCTTTCTACAAGTTTGACGAGTCAAATGTCAGAGAGTTCCAGATGGAGGAGTTCCAGGGTCTATATCCCGAATGGTACAGCTTCAAATATCCTAAGGCAGGCGAAGATAACTCCGTGGTAGAGGTGTATGTCTATAACCTCGAGGATGACACCACAAGGAAAATGGACACAGGGGAGGAGACAGATATCTATCTTCCAAGAATGAAATGGACTAAAGACGCCAATGTGCTTGCTATTCAACGACTTAACCGCCATCAGAACCATCTTGAGATATTGGCTGCCGATGCCACGACAGGCAAGACAAAGGTGTTTTACGATGAGGAAAACCAATATTATATTGACATAACCGACGACTGGACTTTCCTCGAAAACGGCAAACAGTTCCTGATGACAAGCGAGAAATCGGGATACAACCATATCTATCTCTGTAACCTCGACGGCTCAGAGGGCAAGGCTCTCACCTCAGGCGACTGGGATGTAACCAGGATTTACGGTTTCGACGGCAAGGAGATTTATTTCCAAGCTGCCAAAAACTCACCGACCGAACGTCAGATCTATGCTGTGAATCTGAAAGGTAAAATGAGAGAACTTATTGGTAATGAAGGAGTTAGTAATGCTCGTTTCAGTAAAAACTATAAGTATTTTATAAATATAAACTCAACAGTTACAAAGCCTCACGAATACACCTTATATAATAATAAAGGAAAAGTTGTGAGAGTGTTGGAGGATAACCACGAACTTGTGGAGCGCCTCAAAGATTACAACCTCAGTGAGAAACAGATGATTAAAATCAGCGACCCGGCTTTCGTGATGCCCGACGGCTCTACTGTTGACATCGATGGTTGGCAGATTCTACCACCTGACTTCGACCCAAACAAGAAATACCCTGTGTTGATTTACGTTTACGGTGGTCCGGGTCATCAGACGGTTTTGAACCAGTGGGATCACAGCGACTGGGACTGGATGCAGCTGTTGGCGCAGCACGGCATAATCTCGGTCTCTATCAATAACAGAGGTAGCGGCGCACAAGGCGAGATGTTCAAGAAGATGACATATCTCGAACTCGGAAAATACGAGACCGAAGACATGATAACCTTGGCAAAATATATGGCGGCCCAGCCATATGTCGATGCTGAGAAGATAGCCATCTACGGTTGGAGCTACGGCGGATTCATGGCGGCTAATGGCATCACCAAGGGAGCAGATTATATCAGCACTGCTGTGTCGGTTGCACCTGTCACCAACTGGAGATACTACGACAACATCTACACCGAGCGTTACATGCGCACTCCACAAGAGAATCCTGAGGGTTACGACGCCAACTCACCGGTGAGCAACACTGCTATGATAAAGGGTAATTACCTGCTTTGTCACGGTTCGGGCGACGACAATGTGCATTATCAGAATGCTATGGAGCTCATCAAGTCGATGATTGCCAACGGAGTGCAGTTCGACCTGATGATTTATCCTAACAAAAACCATGGCATCTACGGCGGCTACGAGGAATATGGTGACGGCGAATGCAGAATGCATCTGTTCACAAAGATAGATAATTTCTTGTTTAGACACTTGTTGGGAGAATAAAAATTTGAAAATTTTTGTTGGACGTATTAAAATAAGTTGTACTTTTGCAGCCACTTTTGAATTAAGTTTTTTAGTTTAACAATTAAAAGAAAGAGAGAGTATTAACATGATTATTATTCCTGTAAAAGACGGTGAAAGCATCGATCGCGCTTTGAAACGCTACAAGAGAAAGTATGAGAAAACTGGTGTTGTTAAAGAATTACGCAACCGCCAAAAATTCACAAAACCATCAGTCATCAAACGTGAAGCGTTGCAGAAGGCTATCTACGTTCAGAAGCTTCGTCAGGCTGAAGAGAACAACTAATAGTTGTTTTGATTCGCCCAAGAATAGAATCAAGAAAAGTAGAGACGTCATAATATGGCGTCTCTACTTTTTTGTACAAAAATTTAAAAAATTCCCTTGACATTTTAAAAAACTATTTGTAACTTTGAAGCGTAATTTGAAGGCGGCTATGCTTGAGCGGTTTATAAGGTATATCAAAACGGAGAAAAGATACTCAACTCACACTGTTTCAGCGTATAAGAGAGACTTGGAGCAATTCGGGAAATACCTTATTAATATATATGAGCTTAACGACATCACAAAGGCGACCACCGTTATGGTGCGTTCATATATTGTTTATTTGAAAAATGAAGAAGGGGAGGAGAGTCGTTCGATAAACCGTAAAATGTCGTCTCTGCGTTCGTTTTACAAGTTCTGCCTGCGTGAGGAAGCCATCGAGGTGTCGCCTATGCAAGGCATAAAGTCGCTGAAGCAGCCGAAGGAGTTGGCGAAGTTTGTGCCGGAGCACGACATGGAGAAGGTTAGTTTTGAGGGCGACGGTGACTTCAAGGTGGTGCGTGATGAGCTGTTGTTTGAGATGCTGTACCAGACGGGTATGCGTCAGGCGGAGCTTCGGGGTTTGAATGACAACGACGTGGATGAGGTGGCGATGCAGCTGAAGGTGAGGGGCAAGAGAAACAAGGAACGCATCATCCCGATAAGCAAGCCGCTGTTAGAGATGATAGACAATTACAAAAAAGTGCGCGACGAACAATTTCCCGCACGCGACAACGTTATATTGATAGTCGATGACAGAGGATTGGCGATGAGTCCGACTTTTGTCTATCGGGTGGTTCATAGGATATTGGGAAGTGTTACGACTTTGGAGCAGAAGAGTCCGCATGTGTTGAGGCACACTTTCGCGACGCACATGCTGAACGAGGGCGCCGACATCAGGGCGATACAGAAGATTTTGGGGCACAGCAGTTTGAGTTCGACGCAGATCTACACCCACAACACCATAGAGCAGTTGAAAGAGATATATCAGTCGGCCCATCCGTTGGGTGACGAATGATTAAAAATATTTTTAAAACTTATTTTAAAATAGGAGGTAATTATGAAAGTTACGATTAACGCGGTCCATTTCAAGGCAGACAGCAAGTTGGAAGAGTTCATTACGAACAAGATTGAGAAATTATGCGGCAAGTTAGATGATGCCATCGGCACGGAGGTGACATTGAAGTTGGACAATACAGACGCGCCTGAGAACAAGATTGCTGACATCAGAATTTTGTTAAAAGGCAACGATTTATATTCGAGCAAGCAGTGCAAGACGTTTGAGGAGGCTGTTGACAAGGCCATCGACGCGTTGAAAAACCAGGTTGAAAAGTACAAGAATCGCTTCGATAAATAAGCTTTAAGCTATTGATACACAGTACTTTGACGGTCTTTTCGAAAAATTTTTCAAAAATTTTATAAAAAAAGGTTGTCGGTATATAAAAAAGTTGTAATTTTGCACACCATTTTCGCTGAACGGAAGTGGTGTGCTTTTTTGAGTACAGTTCTTTGAAATAAGGCCGGCATAGCTCAGCGGTAGAGCACGTGATTTGTAATCTCGGGGTCGGGGGTCCAAATCCCTCTGCCGGCTCAAGGCATCTTAACACGATTGCCGGCATAGCTCAGCGGTAGAGCACGTGATTTGTAATCTCGGGGTCGGGGGTCCAAATCCCTCTGCCGGCTCAAAGTTGAACAAGAGTGTTAAGAGAACGAGGGGGAGTCGCATAGCGGCAATTGCAACAGACTGTAAATCTGTCCTCGGATGAGTTCGGTGGTTCGAGTCCACCCTCCCCCACAGAGGCGGAAGTAGCTCATTTGGCAGAGCGAAAGCCTTCCAAGCTTTAGGTAGCGGGTTCGAGCCCCGTCTTCCGCTCGAAAGCCGGCGTAGCTCAGTGGTAGAGCACTTCCTTGGTAAGGAAGGGGTCACGAGTTCAACTCTCGTCGCTGGCTCATTTGGTATGAATATTAAATAGGTAAATTAAATAGAATATTAACCTTAAGTAAACAAAAATAGTATGGCAAAAGAAAAATTCGAAAGATCTAAACCACACGTTAACATTGGTACAATTGGCCACGTTGACCATGGTAAGACAACTTTGACGGCTGCTATCACACTTCACCTGTCAAAGAAGGGTTTGTCGGAAATCAAGACATTTGATGCTATCGACTCAGCCCCAGAAGAGAAAGAAAGAGGTATCACCATTAACACTGCTCACGTCGAGTATCAGACAGAGAAACGTCACTATGCACACGTTGACTGCCCTGGTCACGCTGACTACGTTAAGAACATGGTTACTGGTGCTGCTCAGATGGACGGTGCTATCATCGTCGTCGCTGCAACAGACGGTCCTATGCCACAGACCCGTGAGCACATCTTGCTCGCCCGTCAGGTTGGTGTGCCACGCCTCGTTGTGTTCTTGAACAAATGCGACCTCGTTGATGACGAAGAGCTTCTTGAACTCGTTGAGATGGAAGTTCGTGACCTCCTCAGCAAGTATGAATTCGATGGTGACAACACACCTATCATCCGCGGTTCAGCACTTGGCGCATTGAACGGTGAGCCACAGTGGGAAGCAAAGATTGACGAACTCATGGACGCTTGCGATACATGGATTCCAGAGCCTGAAAGAGCTGTTGATAAACCATTCTTGATGCCTATCGAGGACGTGTTCTCAATCACAGGTCGTGGTACAGTTGCTACAGGCC
>CAJOCJ010000032.1 GCA_905236635.1 uncultured Bacteroidales bacterium | reverse complement strand
ACGGCGTGGAGACCTTGAGGGACATCCCTGCGGGCGTCTATGTGTTCAGGATCGTGGGTGACCACCCGAGGACACAGAAAATCGTCGTGAGATAAGAGACATTGGCCAACAGCCAAAAGCCAACGGCCAAAGTTAAAAGAGGGAGCGGAAACGCTCCCTCTTTTATTTTAAAATAATATTTCGTAATTAATAAGAAAAAGTTGTATCTTTGCAGCCGATTTGTGGTGTCCCTCTGCGGACTCAATAGGGAATCGGGTGTGAATCCCGGACAGTTCCCGCTGCTGTGATGGCTAATCGCCTGCCACTGTGCCACTGTCAACGACGCTAGTCGAGACGGGAAGGCGGCAAAGCGAGGCCTCAGTCAGAAGACCTGCCTCAAATCGTGAAACAACGCTTCCGGGATAGAGGCTGGAATTCTATATTTTATAAGGTATACCCATATTCGGGTTTTATCTTCATTTTTAGGTGTTCCAACATTTTTCCAGAAGTTTTAAGGTATTGAATAATTATCAAACTTTTAAACTTTTGTATTATGTATTTAAAATTTTTCACACGATTGTTCCTTTTTATTGGGATGATTGGAATGATTTCGGTTCCGATGCGAGCCGAAGAGATTCAAATTGGTTCAGGCTCACAAACCGATGCGAACCTGCCAACACACTCGTATTACAAGTATTCATTGACACAGCAGATTTATACTGCTGCGGAGATTGAAGATGCTGGTGGGGGAGCCGGCACCATCAACAGCATTGCTTTTTACAATGGCGGTTCCACTAAAACCCGTAATTTTAGTATTTATATGGTAAATACCGACAAGGAGTCTTTCTCTGGTGCCTCTGACTGGATTACAGTAAGTGCCAGCGATTTGGTCTTTACCGGTAATGTGGAAGTTACAGCAAGTGCTTGGACAACAATAACGTTGGACAATCCATTTTCGTATGATGGCGGCAATTTGGCAGTGATTGTTGACGACAATACAGGAAGCGATGTCAGTGGCATGGCGTGTCGTATTTTTACCGCATCAGCCACCCAATCAATTTATTACAGATACGACTACACGAATCCTGATCCGACAAATCCAACAATATCTGGCACTATAACGACAAACAAAAACCAAATTATTTTGGATATTGAAACAGTTGGTGTAACCTGCGCAAAACCAAAAAACTTCAATGCTGACGGCATTACAGCGC
Organism: uncultured Bacteroidales bacterium; assembly: GCA_905236635.1. Taxonomy (GTDB): domain Bacteria; phylum Bacteroidota; class Bacteroidia; order Bacteroidales; family F082; genus Limimorpha. Next base: position 7,506 of record CAJOCJ010000032.1, on the reverse strand, counting down.
ATACGGCTACTTTGACATGGACTGCTGGTGGAGAAGGCCAAACTGACTGGGATGTTTATTTGACGACATCCGCTACTGAGCCTGATGATGCCACCGAACCTACATATCAGGTTACAGCATGTTCCAAAGCTTTGAGCGGACTCACTGCTCAGACTACATATTATGCCTACGTTCGTGCTAACTGTGGTGACGGCGACATGAGCAAGTGGACGAAAAAGGTCTTTACCACTACCCGTGAGGCATTGGAAGTGGATGCAACTCATCCATATTCGCAAAACTTTGAGACGAGCAACGATTGGGGATTCACCAATGGCAACCTCACCAACCAATGGTGCTGGGGTAGCGCAACAAACAACGGTGGAGAGAAAGCTATATATGTGTCGAACGACAATGGTACAAGCAATGCTTATACCATCAACAGCACAACGGTCGTTTATGCGTCTAAGTTGTTTGCCTTCGCTCAAGGAACATATACTTTTGTATACGACTGGAAAGCTGATGGAGAAAGCAATAGCGCTGGAACTTCGCATTATGATTATCTGCGTGTGGCTTTGGTCCCAGGTGACATTGATTTTACTGCAGGTACAAGCCTCCCTTCAGGTCTCAATGCGAGTTCTCTTCCATCTTCATGGATCGCCCTTGATGGAGGACATCAGCTCAATAAGAGTGCGGATTGGCAGTCTCAAACAGCTGAAGCCGCGGTTTCGGGCACATATACAATGGTTTTCGTTTGGCGTAACGACAGCGGAACAGGAGATCAGCCACCTGCGGCCATCGACAATATCAGCATCAGCTTGATGAATTGCCCGAGACCTACCAACTTGGCAGCAAGCAATGTAACTGGTCGTACTGCGACTCTCACATGGACTGAGAACGGCACTGCAACCACATGGGTACTGCAATATGCCACCGATAGCAGCTTTACGGAAAACCTGGCGGAAGCTAATGTCAGCGGCACAGCATCAAAGGATTTGACGGGTCTGACACCTGAAACAAAGTATTATGCCCGCGTAAAATCCATCAATGGAAGCGATGAAAGCTCATGGAGCGATGTCAAAGATTTCACTACAACAGCCACTTGCGAGAAACCTCAGCTGAGCTATGTCACAAATTCAAATACAGCATTTACAGGTAGCGTTAGCTGGACAGGAGACGCCGACAATTACGAATTGATTTATTCCACAAAGACCAGCTTTGAACCAGGTGATGAAGGCGTTATTCAAGTCAACCTGGGCGATGTCAACACATATACATTGCAGGATTTGACACCTGAGACGACATACAGAGTAAAGGTGCGTGCCAACTGTGGTGCGGACGACGGCTACAGCCAATGGAGCAACCAAATTAGTTTCTCTACTACAGCCACTTGTGTCGCGCCATCAGGATTATCGGCTACTAAGACATCCGTTACCATCACCCTTAGCTGGACAGAAGGAGAGGCCGGTCAAGACGCTTGGGACATCCGTTATAAGACTGGTTCAAATGATTATACCTACATTCACCTCGACAATCATGCTTCAACAAGTTATACCATCACTGGTTTAAGCCCTGTTACAACATATAGTGTAAATGTTCGTGCTTATTGTAGCGAAGAAGATCAGAGTAAATGGGGTTACAGTTCCTACAACCAAAACTCCGACCTCTCTGTCACAACAGAATGTGGCGCATTGACTATGCCATACACTTGCGATTTTGAAGGTGCTTTGGAGACTTCACAGTCATCGAGCTATCCTATGCCAAAATGCTGGGAACGCAAAGAATATCGCGGTGGTTATAGCGGCAGTTACACTTATTATCCATCGGTGAGAGAAGCTTCTTATTCTTATCCATACGCACATGGCGGTAATGGAGAAAGTGTCACATCAGGAAAGAGTATGCATTTCTACAAGCCTTACGCTTCGACTGACGAGGCAGCCATATTGCCGGAAATTGATGAACAATATGCTATCTCCGATCTTCAAATCAGTTTCTGGGCACGTCTTGAATCAAGTCAGACGAATAAAGTGCTCTCTGTTGGTGTTATGACCGATAATACAGATATTACAACATTTACAGAAGTGGGTACAGTGACGGTTGAAGACGGCACTTTCCGTGAATACACGGTTTTCTTTGACCGTTATGATGGCGACGGACGATATATTGCAATCAGATATAACTCCAGTTCGACCGGCTATATCTTTGTTGATGATGTCACAGTTGATGAAGCTCCTGGATGCCGTATCCCGACAGGCTTTGAAGCCACAGTGGAAAGCGAAAGTGAAGCATTGTTGACATGGACAGAGGGTACACAAAGAGTGACATGGAATGTGCAGTATAAGAGAGCTTCTGATAGCGAATGGAGTGAACTGATTCCAGTTAATGAGGCAAGTTGCACTTTGACAGGTTTGCAGCGTGCCACTGTTTATGAAGCAAGGGTGCAGACTGTTTGCAGTGTCGATGACCAAAGCGACTGGGCGGAGACAAGCTTCACGACGGATTGCGGAATATGGCCTATTGACGCACAAAACAGTTTCTTTGAAGACTTTGAGAATGTAGATGATTTTCCACCAATCTGTTGGGATAAATTCAGCCATGAGATGTCGGGTTATACCTATTGGTATCTGAATTCAAACAACGGCTTGGGTTCAAGCGCAGCATATAGCTATTGGAGCGAAGGTGATGCTTTCCTAGTGATGCCGCAGATGCATATTGATGGCGAAGCTTCTTTGTCATTCGACTATCTCATAGGCTCGGGAACCTACAATGAGAGCTGCTCGGTGGTCGTGTCAACAGGAACAATGACTTATGCTGATTTCACTAATACGATTTGGGAGGCAGCAGGCAGTAATTCCGGCGTTGCCAACGCAATAGTTTCACTTTCAGACTTCGATGGCGAAGATATCTATATCGCGTTTAAGTTTACGGGTTTGGGCACCAGTGGCTGTACTTGGTATATCGACAATGTTGGTGTCTCGCTAAATACTTGCAATCTAACGATTGGTGCCTATACAGCAACTGGTGGTTGGTATCTTATCGCATCACCGTTGGCAGAGCCGACTAATCCGGAGAATGTGACTAATATGATACGTGCAGACGGTGATTATGACCTCTATCGATTTAATCAGGCTGCTGATTTGGAATGGGAGAACTGGAAACAGGCTGGCGAGCATTATCATTTCAACCTCGAGCCATGCAGAGGCTATCTTTATGCCAATGTTGAGCAAGTTGATCTGATTTTTAAAGGTGCAAAATATGATGGCAATGGAGAAGTGACGGTGACCAATGCTGGAGGGTCGTGGCCTTCAAGAGGCTGGAACCTTATTGGTAATCCGTTTACATCGACAGCAAGAATAGGCAGAGCATTTTATAGAATGAACGAAAACCGTGAAGATTTGATTGCTGCCAGTGGAGACATTGCTGGAATGGAAGGCGTGTTTGTATATACCGAAAACGCCGAGGAGACTGTGACATTCTCGCAAAACACCAAATCGGGTGACACTGAATCGATCATAGCACTTGACTTGAGCCGTGGGGTAGGAGGAACTATCGACCGCGTGATGATTGACTTGAACGATGTAGGTATGCTTCCGAAGTATATGTTCGACGAGAGTCATGCCAACGTCAGCATTCCACAGGATGGTGAAGAATACTCTGTGGTGAACGGCGGCGACACCGAGGTGGTGCCTGTCAACTTCAGAGCTGATAGGATGGGTGAGTACATGCTCTCGGCCAGACTGGAGAATGCCGATGTGGATTATCTGCATCTCATCGACAGGATGACAGGCGAAGACGTCGACCTGTTGCTTGAAGGCAACTACAAGTTTATTGGTCTTTCAAGCGATATGGCAGACCGCTTCTTGCTGCGTTTCAAGCAGAGCGGCTACAACTCATGCGAAGAAGTGTTCGCTTACCAGTATGATGGTGACATCGTGCTGAGTGGCGAGGGTACACTTCAGGTTTATGATGTGATGGGACGTTTTGTGAATGAATATGAGATTAATGGTGTGGAAACATTGAGAAATATCCCTGCCGGAATCTATATCTTAAGGTTACTCGGCGACCATCCGAAAACACAGAAGATCGTCGTGAGATAAGACATTGGCCAATAGCCAAAAGCCAACGGCCAAAGTTAAAAAAGGGGGCGTTCCCGCTCCCTTTTTTTATTTAAAAATAAATTAATTCAATATTTTTTTTATTGTAAAAGATTTTGTATATTTGCAAAACGATAAAATAGGTTGATTTTAAAGATAAAATATTCATAAATCATTCATTAACATAATTTTACGAAATATGGCAAAAGTAAAATCTTTGGCAGAATTGAAGGCCATGAGAGAGAAATTACAGTCGAATCTCGACCTTCGTGAGAAGAGCAACAACCCTGACGCTATGGTACAGGTGAAAGTTGCTATGGCTACCTGCGGTATTGCCGCAGGCGCAAAACAGGTCATGGAACACATGATGGAGAAGGCTGACGAGTTGAAACTCGCCGTTGTCTTCACCCAGACAGGCTGCATGGGCTACTGCCACGCTGAACCTACCATCGAGGTGAAGGTTCCGGGCAAAGATCCTATCGTTTTCGGTCATGTCGACAACAAGAGAGCCGATGAGATTCTCGAGAAGTACGTCATGAACAACGAGCTCGTCGAGGGCATCATCCCGGTGAACTATGAGAAAATCGATTAATCATTCATTCTGGACTTTATATGACAAAAATCAAAACGCACGTGCTTTGCTGCGGTGGTACCGGATGTAAGGCATCTGCAAGTGATGAGATCATTGCAACCTTTGAAAGAATCCTGAAGGAGAAAGGTTTGCAAGATGAGGTTCAGGTCATCAGAACAGGCTGCTTCGGTTTCTGCGAGAAGGGCCCTATCGTAAAGATGCTTCCTGACAACACATTCTACACTCAAGTCAAACCTACAGATGTCGAGAAGATCGTGAATGAGCACATCATCAAAGGCCGTAAGGTCACCGACCTTCTTTATCTTGACCCGGAGAACAAACAGCACGTCTCCGACTCAAAGCACATGGGTTTCTACAAGAAACAGCTCCGTATCGCTTTGCGTAACTGCGGTTTCATCAACCCAGAAGACATCGACGAATACATCTCACGCGGTGGCTATGAGGCTATCGCCAAAGTTCTCGGCGAGATGACACCTCAGCAGGTCATCGACGAGATCACCAAGTCAGGTCTCCGTGGCCGTGGCGGCGCGGGCTTCCCGACAGGTGTGAAATGGGGTCTCTGCGCAAAGAACCAGGCCGACCAGAAATACGTCATCTGCAACGCTGACGAAGGCGACCCGGGCGCGTTCATGGACCGTTCAATCATGGAAGGCGACCCGAACTCAATCATCGAGGCTATGGCCATCTGCGGCTACGCCATCGGTGCAACAAAAGGTCTCGTCTATATCCGTGCTGAATACCCATTGGCAATCCACCGTCTCCAAGTGGCTATCGCACAAGCCCGTGACTACGGTCTCCTCGGCGACGATATCCTCGGAAGCGGTTTCAACTTCGATATCGAGCTCCGCTACGGTGCTGGCGCATTCGTCTGCGGTGAAGAGACAGCTCTTATCCACTCAATGGAAGGCAAACGTGGTGAGCCTACTTTGAAACCACCATTCCCGGCAGTTTCAGGTTATATGGCAAAACCATCTAACGTTAACAACGTTGAGACATTCGCAAATATCCCGATCATCATCACCAAAGGTGCCGACTGGTTCGCATCAATCGGTTCAGAGAAGTCAAAAGGTACAAAGGTGTTCGCTTTGGCAGGTCAGATCAACAACGTCGGTCTTATCGAGGTGCCTATGGGAACAACCCTCCGCGACATCATCTACGAAATCGGTGGTGGTATCAAGGGCGGCCGTAAGTTCAAAGCCGTTCAGACTGGTGGTCCTTCAGGCGGCTGCTTGACAGAGAAACACCTCGACACAGCTATCGACTACGACTCATTGATGGCAGCAGGCTCAATGATGGGTTCTGGCGGTATGGTCGTCATGGACGACACATCATGTATGGTGGCTATCGCTAAGTTCTACCTCGAGTTCACATGCGAAGAGAGCTGCGGTAAATGCTCACCATGCCGTATCGGTAACAAGAGAATGCTCGAAATCCTCACCAAGATCACCGAGGGCAACGGAACAATGGACGACCTCCAGGAGCTCCGCAACCTCGCAGCAGTCATCAAAGACACTGCATTGTGCGGTCTCGGTCAGACATCACCAAACCCTGTGTTGTCAACACTCGACAACTTCTGGGATGAATACGTCGAGCACGTCGTCGACAAGAAGTGCCGCGCTGGTGTCTGCAAGAAACTCATGAACTACGTCATCGACAAAGATAAATGTATCGGCTGTGGCAAGTGCGCCAAGAACTGCCCTGCAGAAGCTATCTCGAAGACTAACTACATCGCTGAAGGTCACAAGCTTCCTTCGATGGAAATCGACACTACGAAGTGTATCAAGTGCGGTGCATGTATGAGCGGTTGTAAATTTGATGCTATTTCTATCAAATAAAATAGAGGAGGAGAAAGATATGATTAACGTAACAATAGATAACAAACAGATTCAGGTCGCAGAAGGCACAACAGTATTGAAAGCTGCCCGTCAGGCCGGTATTCATATTCCTACCCTCTGCTATTTTGAGTTGGCAGGAATGAACTTTGAGAACAAACCAGGTGGATGCCGTGTTTGCGTTGTCGAGATCACAAAGGATTTCAACGGCAAACCACGTCGTAACCTTGCTCCGGCATGTGCTACCGACTGCGTCGAAGGCATGGAGATCTTGACACACAGCGCCCGCGTTATCAACGCCCGCCGCACTGTCGTCGAGCTCATCCTCTCTGACCACCCGACAGACTGCTTGACATGCTCGAAGTCAGGTCAGTGCGAACTCCAGAAGCTCGCCCAGAACCTCGGTATCCGTGACATCCCATTCCAGGGTGCACAGTCAACATACCGCAAGGATATGTCACCTTCAATCGTACGCGACATGGACAAATGTATCATGTGCCGCCGCTGCGAGAATATGTGTAACAACATTCAGTCAGTTGGTGCACTGAGCGCAGTCAACCGTGGCTTTACAGCCGTCGTCGCTCCAGCTTTCGAGCAGGATATGGTTGATTCACCATGCGTCATGTGCGGTCAGTGCGTCCAGGTGTGCCCAGTCGGCGCTCTCAGCGAGGTTGACGACACACGCGCTGTCATGGCAGCCATCAACAATCCTAAGAAGACTGTCATCGTCAACACAGCTCCTGCAACACGTGTCGCCCTCGGCGAAGAGTTCGGTATGGAACCAGGTACCATCGTCACGGGCCAGATGGCAGCAGCATTGCGCCGCCTCGGCTTCGACTATGTGTTCGATACAGACTTCACCGCTGACCTTACCATCATGGAAGAAGGTACAGAGCTCCTCGGCAGAATCAAAAAGTTCATGGCAGGCGACAAATCAGTGCGTCTCCCTATCTTGACATCATGCTGCCCAGGTTGGGTCAACTTCTTCGAGCACAACTTCCCGGATATGCTC
>CAJOCJ010000031.1 GCA_905236635.1 uncultured Bacteroidales bacterium | reverse complement strand
TATGTCAAAGAAAGTTAAAGACGCACGCGTACAAGTGATTTTGGAGTGCACAGAGCAAAAGGCAACAGGCATCCCGGGAACTTCTCGTTACGTTACAACAAAGAACAAGAAGAACACCCCAGAGAGATTGGAACTCATGAAGTACAACCCAATCCTCAAGAAAATGACCTTACACAAAGAAATTAAATAAGATTTAGGATATGGCAAAGAAGGTAGTTGCATCATTGCACACAGCTGGTAAGGAATTCACGAAGGTCATCAAAATGAAGAGATCAGAGAAGACTGGTGCTTACTATTTTGAAGAGACCATCGTCCCGATTGATCAGGCACAGGAATTCATCGCAAAGAACTAATAAATAGTTTTTTGAAGTGATTTAAAATAGCTTTCCCGTCTCGGCGAGAAAGCTTTTTGAGGTTAAAATAGAATTATGGGATTATTTTCATTTTTTAAAAAAGATAAGGAAGCCAAAGAAGACCTTGACAAGGGTCTGGAGAAGACGAGAAGCAGCGTGTTTGACCGTATCTCGAAGGCTATAATAGGCAAATCGACGGTCGACGACGAGGTGCTCGATAACCTTGAGGAGATTCTGGTGACATCCGACGTGGGTGTCGACACCACCTTGAAGATTATCGACCGCATCCAGAAACGTGTGGCACGTGATAAGTATCTGGGAACCAGTGAGTTGAATAAGATTCTGAAGGAAGAAATCGCGGCGTTGTTGCAGGAGAACAACTCTGGCGACGGCAGCAGCTTCGACCTCCCAGAGGATAAGAAACCTTACGTCATCATGGTTGTGGGCGTGAACGGCGTTGGCAAGACCACCACCATCGGAAAGCTGGCGTATAACTTCAAGATGGCAGGCAAGAAAGTGGTTCTCGGTGCTTCCGATACTTTCCGCGCTGCTGCCGTCGATCAGCTAAAGATCTGGGCAGAGCGTGTTGACGTTCCGATTGTGTCTCAAGGTATGGGCGCTGACCCAGCTTCTGTGGCATTCGACACCGTGAAATCGGCAGTGGCACAAGGCGCCGACGTGGTGTTGATCGACACCGCTGGCCGTCTGCACAACAAAGTTGGCTTGATGAACGAGCTCTCGAAGATAAAGAAAGTGTGCCAGAAGGTCATCCCTGACGCACCGCATGAGGTGTTGCTCGTTTTGGATGCCTCGACGGGCCAAAACGCCATAGAACAGGCTCGTCAGTTTATCGCTGCTACAGAGGTCAACGCATTGGCACTCACCAAACTTGACGGCACTGCCAAAGGCGGCGTGGTGATAGGCATCTCCGACCAGTTCAAAATTCCGGTGAAATACATAGGAGTGGGAGAGAAGATGGAGAATCTGCAGATCTTCGATCGAATGGAATTCGTGGATTCATTATTTAATTAAGGACAAGGCATGCCTTGTCCCGACGGGATATTAAAAGAATCCATAACATATTTTTTTGTATCCCGTAAGGCAAATGCATGCATTTGCTTATGAAGAAACAAATACTTAATATAGTCACTTTGGGTTGCTCCAAAAACAAAGTCGATTCGGAGCATCTGGCGGCTTTGCTGAACAACACATATAAGATTGTACACGACTCTGACGAGAAGTCGGATGTGGTGATTATAAACACCTGCGGCTTTATCGGCGACGCTAAAGAAGAATCGATTGACACCATATTGGAATATGCCGAGTTGCGTAAAGCCAATAAAATCAAGAAGTTATATGTGATGGGCTGTCTCTCTGAGCGTTATAAGAAAGAGCTTAGTGCAGAGATTCATGAGGTTGACGCTTTCTTCGGGGTGGAGCCAGTGCAGCATGTGGCAGCGGATATCTTGAAATCTGATTACCATGCTGAATACTGTTGCGAGCGAGTGCTTTCAACACCGTCGCATTATGCCTATCTGAAGATTTCGGAGGGGTGTAACCGTCACTGTGCTTTCTGTGCGATACCGCTCATTCGTGGTGACCATAAGTCAGTGCCGATGGCTGACCTTCTGGAAGAGGCTGAAATCCTGGCGAAGAAAGGCGTTAAAGAGCTGATACTCATTGCACAAGACCTCACATATTACGGATACGACATCGACGAAAAATCGCATATCGTGGAGCTGGTGCAGAAACTCACCGAAATTGACGGCATCGAGTGGATTCGTCTGCATTACGGCTATCCACTGGGATTTCCTGTTGAGTTGCTCGAGCTTATGCGTGACAATCCGAAGATTTGCCATTATATCGATTTGCCTTTGCAGCATGTCAGCACGCCTATCTTGAAGGCTATGCGTCGTGGCGTGGATCATGATCAGACGGTAGAGTTCGTTAAGAAGGTGAGGAGCTACGTACCTGATATCGCTTTCAGGAGCACTTTCATTGTCGGATTCCCTGGCGAGACAGAGGAACAGTTCAACGAGCTTCTGGACTTCATCAAGGAGATGCGTTTTGAGCGCGCCGGTGTATTCGCGTACTCGGCAGAAGAAGGAACGCCGGCATTTGAACTTGACGATGACGTTCCAGAGGAGGTGAAGCAGGCGCGCGTCAGTAAATTTATGGACGTGCAGCAGGATATCTCATTGGAGATCAACTCAAAGCGTCTCGGAAGGACTGAAAAAGTGCTTATCGACCGCACCGAAGGCGGTTATTATGTCGGTCGCACCCAATACGACTCGCCCGAAGTCGACGATGAGGTGCTTATCTCGATGAAAGACAATCAGTTAGAGATAGGAACCTTCGTCAATGTCAAAATTATCCAGGCTGATTATTTTGACTGTTATGGAGAAATTATCCGATGAAAAAATGTAGTGGCGAATAATCATTTGCCACTACATCATATTTCCGTATATTTTTTAGAAATCCGTTACTGTGCTGTAAAGCTGAAGGCTTGCGTCGATGCCGATGATGTTCCGCCCAGATATAGGCCATGGAATGCTGTTGTCGCGTCAGTCGGAGCCGCCGTTCCATATTTCACATAATAGGTGCTTCCGCTTACCATGCCCGTCGCCGTGATGAGGGCGAGGGTGCTGCTGCAGTTGGACTCAAAGCTGAACGTCACCATATTGGTGCCGCCTGCGCCGCTGGTGTTCGACAGTGTGTAGTATCTCCCTGCTTGGAAGCTATAGCTGCTGGTATAGAATTTGTATCCTTGAGCCGGGTTGGTGATAGTGCCTCCGCTGCCACCACCTCCGCCTGGCCAGCCGCCGCCACCTTGTGAGCCACCTGCGCTGATGCCGATGCCAGTGCCTGTAATCCTAATATAATTGTTATTGTCGCAGTCGAAACCTTCCTCGGGACTGCCTTTTGTGGTGTAGGCAAAAGCGACGCCGTTACCAATGGTGATGGCACCTGCCTGTCCTGCATTCGAGTCGACAGCATCGTTGCCGTTGCTGAAGCACACTGTCACGCCGCCGTTGAAGAAGATCTTTCCTGACGAGTTGATACAGTCATCGTAACATTTGAAGTAATGTTGTCCTCCTTCAATGTTGATTTGCGTTTTCGATTCCAGACCTTCAGCGCCACTTTGTGTTGTCGTGACAGTGGTGGTGCCGCCGTAAACGGTTGCAATACCTCCAACTTTTATGGCTTTTGCAGATGACCTTGTCGAAGAGCCGCCGCCGCCAGGTCCTGGAGGCCAGCCGCCGCCACCTGAACCCACTTGAGCTCCTGTGGTGGAGATAGTAAGTGTCGGACCGGTGCCGTCGGGGTTGCCTTGCGTATAAGTGCCTGTGTATGTGTTGCCATTCTTTTTGCCTACCTTGATGCCTTTGCCTGCTTTGCCTGTGCTGCTGAGCGTGATGTTTCCACTCAGTATCTGCATGTTGCCTTCAGCGCGGAGGCATGAACTTGAATAGGTGTCGGTACCCGATGAGGCAGTGTATGTGGCGCCATCACCATGGGTCTCGATATGGATGGTGTTGTCACCGCTGATAGTCATGTCGCCTTCACAAGAGATTCCCTTGCCACCATTATTTGATGTTGGAAGGTTGATGTCGATATTGCCACCGCTGATGATGACGTTGGCGTCACCTTTGATGGCAGTGCAGTATGATGGGTCGTAGTCGGTTATCACGGTAGCACCGCTTGAGGTGATAGAGATGTCGCCACCGGTGATGGTGATATCGCTGTCTGACTTAATACCTTTAGAGGTGTTGCCAGAATTGTTGATGACAAATGTTCCGCCGTTGATGGTCAACTCCCTGTCTGCCTTGATGCAGTTGTCGTCAGCGCCTGTCATGGTGATGTTGAATGAGCCGCCGTTGATGACCAGTGTGCTGTCGGCTGATAGTCCGTTAACGTCATCTACATTGCTTGTAATCACGAAGTTACCTGAGTTAATTGTGCAGATGCCTTTTACCTTGATAGGATGTTTTACCAAACTTGTCACATTCAATGTGCCGTTGCCTTGTACCAATAAGTCGCTGTTGCTCATCAGGGCAGCTTTCTTGTCGCTTTCACTGCCGTCGCTGAGCGAGTTCGTGGTGCCATCGGCAAATTCAAGGATAACACCCATATCGCAGGTCAGATCCATCGCCTTTCCTGTAGGGTTGGTCAAATTCACGCCATTTAATTTAATAGTTGGAGTTGTGGTGCTCTCAATGGCGAAACGTCCAGGATTTGCTGTACCTGACAGACAATAGGTGATGTTCTGTGAGCTGAGTGATGTGATGGAGACTTTCGCCTCGCTGATAGTCACGATGACTTCGGTGACAGGGTAGGGGTTGATGACTTCCGCTGTCGTGCCGTTATAGTTGATGTAAACGATATCGCCAGTACTTGCTGGTATCCACGGGAATGTCAAACTATCGACTTCATTAAAACCAAACGAGTATAGGTTGTTGATAGTACGAACCTTAATCGGGCTTGTAGCATCCAGATTCACGTACATGCTGTCGATTGACGATACTGGGGCGTCAAGGACGATGCCTCTTTCGTTGCCATGAATGCGCACATGGTATTCGCCGTCTTGCGCTTTGACTGATAATCCGATGATTATCAACGATATAACTAAAAATATTCTCTTCATGGCTTACATTTTTATAAATTTGGAAAACTCGTTACCTACACCTATAATATATAAGCCGGCATTCAAATCGCTGATGTCGATTGTGGCATCTTCGGAAACCTCAATGTGTTTAACGATTTTGCCGTCAATCGAATAAATCTGTACTGTTGTGCTGTGTGGTGTCACTACATGTATTTGGTCTTTTGCAGGATTTGGATAAATCGCAAATTGCTGATTTTCAATTTCTTCGTCGTTGTCTATCTGTGAAAAATAGGCTTTTCTGAGACCAGATAAGTCGTAGGACACCGTTTCCCCGTTGCTGTCGAGGAAAAGCTGCGTGTCGGAGTAGTAGATCTTTGCGTCGGCATTCATGACATAACTGTCTGATGTGCCGTCAGTCTTTACGATGGTAAAGGTGACATTTTGCGCCATTATCGGACACATTATGCCTAGAACCATCAAGACCGTCAAAAACAATTTTTTCATAATTTTTTTAAAATGATGCAAATAATCTACAAAGTAACGAATAATTTTTGAAAAAAGCAAGAAAAAAATAAAAAAATGTAGGGACAATGTTTCATCATCCCTACAAACTATACACTTTTAACTTTAAACTTTAGAACTACTCTAAACTTTACACTCTAAACTCTACACTATTTCTTCGGAGCTTCCAAGAGAATGTCGCACAGCAGATCCCAGAACATCTGGACTGTCTTGATCTCGATTCTCTCGTCAGGTGAGTGCACGCCGCGGAGTGTCGGGCCGAATGAAATCATATCCATGCCGGCGATCTTGTCACCGATGAGGCCGCATTCGAGACCAGCGTGGATAGCTTTCACCTTCGGGTCTTTGCCGAAACGTTTCTTATAGACTTTCTCAGCGATGGCGCAGATTTTCGAATTCGGGTTTGGTGTCCAGCCAGGGTAGCCGTCGGTGTGTTTTACCTCGGCATTTGCCAAGTTGAAGCAAGCCTCGACCATAGCTGCTGCGTATTCTTTAGCTGACTCGATGGAGCTGCGTTGTGATGTCTGGATGAAGAAATAACCTTCTTTTTTCTTCACAGAAGCGAGGTTTGTCGATGTCTCCACGAAGTTCGGGATGGTCTGTGACCACTCGATGACGCCGTGAGGGCAGGTGAGGAGGCCGTTCAAGAGGTCGAACTGTGTCATCTCGTCGATGACGACATCAGGTGTAAGCTCTGATTTCTTTGCCTTTACGCTGATGTTCGGCTCAGTGACTTGATATTCGTTCTTGAAACTCTTCTCAAACTTCTTTACCATTGCCTCGAATTTCTTTGCGCAGTCTTTCGGGATGAAGACCACTGCTGTTGCCTCGCGGGCGATGGCGTTGCGGAGGTTACCGCCTTGGATGTCATAGATGCGGAGGTCGTAGTCGTTGGTGGCCTGCCATAAGATTCTGGTTAACAGCTTGTTGGCGTTGGCGAGGTTCTTGTTGATGTCGTCGCCTGAGTGACCGCCTTTCAGTCCGCTGACCTTGATGTCGTAAGGGATATAGCCTTCAGGGGCGTTCTCGAGTTGGTAGAAAATCTTGACGATGGTGTCCATGCCGCCTGCGCATCCGATGAATATCTCGCCTTCGTCTTCTGAGTCGAGGTTGAGGAGGATACGGCCCTTGAAGTCTTTCGGGTCGAGTTTCTCGGCGCCGGTGAGACCTGTCTCTTCGTCCACCGTGAAGATGCACTCGAGTGGACCGTGTTTCACGTCCTTGTCAGTGATTACTGCCAATGCAGCAGCCACTCCGATGCCGTCGTCA
>CAJOCJ010000030.1:8869-9776 GCA_905236635.1 uncultured Bacteroidales bacterium | reverse complement strand
GAGAAGTCGATGTACAGAATCTCAGTGTCTTTGTCGTTGACAACCACTGGCTTAACGGCTTTTCTGATGTCGGTGACTTCGCCTGCTGCCGTCACGATGACGGTGCCAGGTGCAAGGACCTTCTGACCGTTCTTGTATTTCTGCGTCATCGACAATGAGTCTTTACCTGTCGGGACGTTGATGCCGAGAGCTAACACGAAGTCGCTCAACGCTTTGACGGCGCGGTAGAGTCGTGCGTTCTCGCCCGGGTTCTTGGCTGGCCACATCCAGTTGGCGCTCAATGACACGCCTTTGAGGTTCTCTTCGATAGGCGCCCAAACCAAGTTTGTAAGTGACTCAGCCACTGACAGTCTCGAGCCTGCTTCAGGGCTTACCAATGCCGCTGCCGGAGCGTGACCGAGGGCTGTTCCGATGCCTCTGACACCTTGATAGTCAAGTGCCATTATGCCGAGGTCGGTGAGTGGGAGCTGCACCTCGCCGGCGCACTGCTGCAAGGCGACGCGACCCGTCACAGAGCGGTCAACCTTGTTGGTGAGCCAGTCTTTACATGCCACGCCTTCGAGCTGAAGCACTTTCTTGAGGTAATCTTCGAATTTATTATTCTGATATTCTACTTTCTTGAAGTTATAATCGACGTCGTTGTCGGTCAAGACGGTCTTTGGGGCGCTTCCGAAGAAGTCGGAGAGGCTCAAGTCGATAGGATTCACGCCGTTTTTACGGACGAAGCGCAGACGCTGGTCGTCGGTCGACTCACCAACCATATAATAAGGTGCGCGTTCGCGTTCGGCTGTCTGGCGGATAATCTCGGTATCTTGTTTATAATCGATATCTTGGAAATGATAATCTTTTGTCTTATCTGTCAAGACGGTCTTTGGAGCGCTTCCGAAGAAGTCGGAGAGGCTCAGGT
>CAJOCJ010000030.1:0-8848 GCA_905236635.1 uncultured Bacteroidales bacterium | reverse complement strand
CTGAGGCAGTTGAGGTGACCGCCGGCGCCGTGGTCGTGGATGGAACGCACAGGGTTGCTGTCGTTCTCCACCATGGCGCGGATGACGTTGGCCACACGTTTCTGCATCTCAGGGTTGGCACGTTGCACCGCGTTGAGCTCTATGGCGTTGGAATATTGGCCTGTACCGACGCTTGAGACCGCGGCGCCGCCCATTCCGATGCGGTAGTTGTCGCCGCCAAGTACTATGATGAGGTCGCCCGGCTCAGGGTCTTCCTTCATGCTGTCGTCGGCAGGGGCAAAGCCGATGCCGCCAGCAAGCATGATGACCTTGTCATAGCCGAAGTCTTCGCCTTTATCAGCGCCTTCAGTATGTTCGAAGGTGAGGAGCGAGCCGTTGATGAGCGGCTGTCCAAACTTGTTTCCGAAGTCCGAGGCGCCGTTTGATGCCTTGATGAGCAGCTCTTCCGGGGTCTGATAGAGCCACGGACGAGCCTTGAAGTTGTCTTCCCATTTCGAGTCTTCGTTGTTGCGAGGATATGGTGTCATATAGACGGCTGTTCCTGCCAACGGGATAGAGCCCCTGCCGCCTGCCAGACGGTCACGGATCTCGCCGCCGGTGCCTGTCGCGGCGCCGTTGAACGGCTCCACTGTGGTCGGGAAGTTATGTGTCTCTGCCTTGACAGAGATGACGGTGTCAATGTCTTTGATTTTGAAGAAGTCGGCCTTGTGCTGGGTGGCTGGAGCGAACTGCTCGACCTTCGGACCGAGGATGAAGGCGACGTTGTCTTTGTAAGCCGAAACGAGGCGGTTGGTGTTTGTTTTTGAGGTCTTCTTGATGAGCGCGAAGAGAGTGTCGGGCATCTCCTTGCCATCGATGATGAAGGTGCCGTTGAAGATCTTATGGCGGCAGTGCTCCGAGTTTACTTGCGCGAAACCGTACACCTCGCTGTCGGTGAGGCCGCGGCCAATCTTCTTGCTTATACCTTTCAAATACTCCACCTCTTCTGGGCTGAGGGCGAGACCTTCCTCGTTGTTGTAGGTATCGATGTCGGTGATATATTTCAGCGGCTCAGGCTTGCGGTCGACGAAAAACACGTTTTGGTCGAGGTCGTGGTATTTGTTTTGCAGCATTGGGTCGAAGCTGTTGTCGTTTTCCTCGACGGGATGAAATTCCTCTATACGAGAAACGCCGCGAATGCCCATGTTTTGAGTTATTTCGACGGCGTTGGTGCTCCAAGGTGTTATCATCTCGCGACGCGGTCCGAAGAAGAATCCTTTCACCGAATCTGCTTTGATTTGTTTTGCGTCGCCGAAGAGCCAGACGAACTTTTTAATATCGTTATCATTGTGATTATCAGCGCTTTCCACAGCGATGATGTTTCTCTGAAGGGTCTCGAAAAAGAGTATCATGGTATTAAATTTTTCAAGTGCAAAAATAAAAAATTCTCTCGCAGATTATACAGATTTTTACAGAAAAATTGCAACAAAAATTAATTTTCATAAAAATGTCGGGCGTATTAATATTTGTTGTATTTTTGCAGTCCGAAAAATTTGAAAAAATATAAATACAAATTAATGTACGCAATCGTAGAAATAGCAGGGCAGCAGTTCAAGGTGAGCAAGGGAGACGAAATCTTCTGCAACCGCTTGAATGGCGATGTCGACAGCGCTATCAGCTTCGACAAGGTGTTGTTGATCGACAATGACGGCAGCACAAGGGTTGGCACCCCCGTCCTCGAAGGTGCTAAGGTAGATGCCAAGATTATCAAGCATCTCAGAGCAGATAAAGTTCTTGTTTTCAAGAAAAAACGCAGAAAAGGCTATCAGACCCTCAACGGTCACCGTCAGGATCTCAGCAAAATCCGCATTGAAGACATTATTGGATAATAAACCGAAAAAAATTAAAGAATTATGGCACACAAGAAAGGCGTTGGTAGTTCCGAAAACGGTCGTGAATCACATAGCAAACGACTCGGAGTTAAGGTTTTCGGTGGACAGGCAGTCATCGCAGGCAACATCATCGTTCGTCAGCGTGGCACACAGCATTATCCTGGTGACAATGTAGGCATGGGCAAAGATCACACTTTGTTCGCACTTACAGACGGCATCGTGGAATTCACAAAGAAAAGAGAAGATCGTTCATACGTGAATGTCATCCCTGTCAAAGGCGAGGTGACAGAGTAAGCGTTGTTTGGAAACGAACAGAAAATAAAATGGGGACATACAGCATGTCTCCATTTTTTTATTACAAGAAATCAAACCAAAATTTAAAATCTTTTAACTATAATCTTTTAACTTTCAACTAATTTTCCTATCTTTGCAGATTGTTAAAATGGGGAAAAGTTCATTTTTTATGAAAAAATTTTATATATTATTGATAATCACAGCGTTAGCTAATGTCTGCTTTGCCCAGATGAAACAGAAAGAGGTGGATGCGATAAAAAACGACACCACCTTGTTTTGCGGAATTAGTAAAGTGTGCAGCTCCTCCGACGAAGCGATGAGCAACGCCATGACAGAGCTTTACTGTAACATCGGCAAAAACTGCAACGCCAACGCCATCTATATCCCAGGTAACGGCGACGTCAACAAACAGCTGGAAACCATAATCCGCACCTTCAAGGAACAGATTGACGAGAAGTCGATGGAACGCGCCATTATTGAAGACGACGACAAGGAAGAATACCAATACATAGTGTCGGTGAAACGCAGCGACTTCCGCGAGATGTGCAACGACCGCCGCAACGACATACAGCGTTATATCACAAAAGGCACAAAAATGGAGATGGACGCCTGCTACGAAGACGCCCTGAAGTCGTACTACTGGGCTCTGATGCTATGCTACGCCCACCCGCAAGGTGGCAAGCTGCTGTTCCATGGTGACACCGAAACCGTTGACTATGAATGGATTGCGGAGCGTATCGGCGGCAACGACGGCATCCTGAAGTCGTTTAACTTTATCGTCCCGAAAGAGAACGGGATAGAAGAGACATCCGACGGCATGATGGTGAAGCTGAGAGTGAAAAACAAGAGCGGCAAGATGGTCGTAAACCTCCGCTGCGACTGCCACGACGGACGACGTTTCATGCCTAACACCGTGCGCGACGGCAAGCTGATGGTGCAGCTTCACGACAAAAACATCAACAGCTTCAAGATAAAAATCAACTACGAGTTTAAAGAAGACGCCAAGAAAATGAACATCGCGGTGTCGAACGCCATCGAGTTAATAAAAGTGCCCCGCTTCTCCAATAATGTCTATACCGTTGATATTGAGAAAGTTAAAAACGCCCAGAAGGACGACGAAGAGAAAGACCAGGACCAGGAGGTGCGCGGATGGAACAAGGTGGAGCGTAACCGTGCAGTGGATGAGAACGAGTATCTGAGCAAGATGCTGCTGATAGAGAACGCTTTGCGCCACAGAAACATAGCCGAGGCACGCGAATGCTTCTCGACGGAAGGATATAACATGCTCGACACCCTGTCGCGTTACGGCAAGATGACGGTGGTGGGCAAGCCGGATTATAAGTTCCTGGCATATAAAGACGAGGTGATATGCCGCAGCATCACCATGCAGTTCGAGTTCCGCAACACCGTGGGATTCTCGCAAGACGTGGTGTTCCGCTTCGACACCATCAATAAAGTGGTGACATCGCTGGCATTCCGCCTCTCCGACCAAGCCGAGTCGGACATCATCTCGAAGACGAAATGGCCTGAAGAGTCGAGGCTGATATTGGTGAATTTCCTCGAAGACTACCAGACGGCATACGCCTTGAAACGTCACAGATATCTCGAGAGCATCTACTCCGACGACGCCCTCATCATAGTGGGCCGCATAGTGAAAAAGACCGAGATACCGGACCGTATGACATTGAAGCTGTCGGCAGAAGACGTGGAGCTGAAGAAATACGACAAGGACACCTATATGAAGAACCTCTCGATGTGCTTCAAAAACAACGATTACATAAGGTTGCGCTTCACCGAGACGGTGTTTACCAAGGCCAACAACACCAAAGACGTCTACGGAGTGCGTGTGCGCCAGGAGTATTTCTCATCGTCGTATGGCGACGTGGGCTATCTGTTCCTGCTCGTCGACCTCCGTGGAACGATGCCTCTTATCCACGTCCGTGCATGGCAGCCGGATAAAGTCGATCTGGAGAAATTAATGACAATGAGTGATGTGAGATTTAATTAGTGTAGAGTTGAGAGTGTAGAGTTGAGAGTAGTTTTTAAGTTTTAAGTTGAAAGTTTTAAGTTTTTTTATATTTTTGCAGGGTAAATTTTTAATAAAATGTTAACGATTCCTTATATTAGAGAGCATAAAGAGGAGTGTATCAACCGTCTGAGTATCAAGAACTTCACGAGGTTTGAGCTCCTTGACGAGATTTTAGCGCTCGACGATGAGCGCCGTAAGACACAGCAGGAAAACGACGAGGCATTGGCGGAAGCCAACAGCATAGCACGCCAGGTGGGCGACCTCTGTAAGCAAGGCAAGGCAGCCGAGGCGGCACCGCTGAAGGCACGCGTGGCCGAGCTGAAAGAATTCACCAAGGTGAAGAGCGAGCGTCTGGAAGAGCTTAAAGGCTTGATTCAGAGCAAGTTAGTGGAGATCCCTAACACCCCGCACCCGATGGTGCCGAGAGGCAAGACTGCCGCCGACAACCTCGTGGTGAGTGAGGAAGGCAAGATGCCCGACCTCCCGAAGAACGCCCTTCCACACTGGGAGCTGCTCAACAAATACAAACTCGCCGACTTTGAGCTTGGAAACAAGGTGACAGGTGCGGGATTCCCGTTCTACACCGGCAAAGGCGCACGTCTACAGCGCGCTCTCATCAACTTCTTCCTCGATGAGGCTGTGAAAGACGGCTACTACGAGGTGCAGCCACCTGTCGTGGTCAACGAGGCCTCGGCATACGCCACAGGCCAGCTGCCTGACAAGGAAGCCCAGATGTACGCGGTGCCGCTCGACAAGATGTATCTCATCCCTACCGCCGAGGTGCCGGTGACCAACCTGTTCCGCGACGTCATAGTGCAGGAAAACGAGCTGCCTATCAAACGCGTGGCTTATTCCAACTGCTTCCGTCGTGAGGCTGGCTCATGGGGCAAGAACGTGCGCGGACTCAACCGTCTGCACCAGTTCGACAAGGTGGAGATTGTCGAGATAGCACACCCCGACAACTCATACGAACGTCTCGAGGCGATGAAGGAACATGTGGCAGGACTGCTCCGTAAGCTCGAGCTGCCATTCCACGTGTTGCGTCTTTGCGGCGGCGACATGAGCTGGACATCAGCAATGACATACGACTACGAGGTGTGGTCGGCAGCACAGCAGCTGTGGCTCGAGGTGAGCTCAGTGTCGTGCTTCGAGACATTCCAGTCGAACCGTATGAAGCTGAGATTCAAAGACAAAGACGGTAACATCAAGCTGGCTCATACCCTGAACGGCAGCGCCTTGGCACTCCCGAGAATAGTGGCAGCCTTGCTCGAGAACAACCAGACAGAAGACGGCATTTTGATTCCTAAGGCATTACAACCATATACAGGCTTTGAAATTATTAAGTAAAATATTGATAATCAGTGGTTTGATTCTGATGGTGGCTTGCAATGACAAGTCACCGTCAGGACAAATCATGTCTATGCAGAAACGTGTGGATGCGGTGGAAAAGCAGGTGGAAGTGCTTTATACCCAAGACTTCAGCTATCTCGTTGGCGAATATCAGGCACTCGACACCACAGTGGCAAGAGCTAAAGACATCCATAACGAGATGGAGCTCCTGCAGGCCTATCTGCAGCAGTTTGAAGACCAACACGATGTGATGCTTGAAGATGTGGCATTTTCAAGAAAACAGCTCACAGATCTGCAAGATGACGTAAAAGCTAATCGTTTTGATGGTGAGACGACGTCGAAATACATCAATGACGAGGAGAAGGCTCTTCGTCGGATGGAGGCTCAGGTCAAGTATTTCCAGGAAAAGTTTGACGCACAGAAGAAAGTCGTGAAACAACTGAGAAAGGAGTGACGCCATGAGGTCGCTGCGTGTTTCTTGGTTATTTGCGATTTTTATCTGCATTTTAACATTTTGTTTTTCAAAAAACATTGAAGCTCAAGGTGTTAGCAGTCAGCGACAACTTGATGAGCAGCTGGCGCGGGAGTTTTATTATAAGAAAGACTACGAGAAGGCGCGCGACATTTACAAAAACCTTTACGAAAATTACAATCAGGTCGGCTATTTCAACCAATACGCCGATTGTCTGATACTTACAGGCGATTACGAGGAGGCGGAGAAGGCTTACAAGTCGTTTTTGAAGAAAAATCCGAAAAACTGGAAGTCGCATGTCGATCTGGCGTATGTCTATCAGAAGCAGGGCGAGAACGACAAGGCGGTGAAGTATCTCAACAAGATGGTGAAAGATGTTCCCGAAACGCGAAATGCTTATCTGGATGTCACTAACTTAATGAGAAACAGAGGCTTCAATGATGTCGCCATCTCTGTGTTTGAAAAAGGGGCCAAGAATCCTAATATCGATTACAGCTTTAACCTTGAGAAGGCATATACCTATAACTCGATGCTCGACTTTGAGAATGCCACCGAGTGTTATCTTCAGTATTTAAAGGAAAAACCGGATCAGTATGAGATGGTGAAGAGCCGTCTTCGCGTGATGCTGATGTACGACCTTAACGGCAATGTGGATGACGTGATTCGTATGGCGTTGCTGAGGAAAACACAGGCCGAACCCGAAAATGAAGAGTTCTCATCGCTGCTGATGTGGTATTCGTTGCAGCAGCAGGACTACGAGCTGGCACTGATGCAACTCAAGGCGTTGGACAAGAGAGGCAAGGGCGACTATGAGCGCGACATCTTGAATGTGGCGCAGATTGCATACGACAACAAGCAATACGACATAGCCATCGACGCCTATGAATACCTTTTGAAGAAGTCGGACAGCGGAGTTTTTTACGTCGAGGCGACTGTCGGGATGCTGCAGGCGAAGTATAAGAAAGGTTACTATGAGAAGCTGTCGAAAGAAATCGATGATGCTTTCGCGAAGATTGGCTATTCGAAAGAGACGCTGCCGCTGGTGCTGATTCAAGCCGATATCCTGGCGTTTGAGATGGGACGTTACGATGAGGCCGAGACGTTGCTGAACAATGCCTTGGAGATGAGCCTGTCGCCGAAAAACAAGGCCGAGCTGAAGATGAAACTCGCCGACATCTATCTCCTGACCGACGAGGTGTGGGAGGCGACATTACTATATTCGCAGATTGAGAAGTCGATGAAGAACGAGCCGATAGCACACGAGGCGAGGTATAAAAACGCGCAGCTGCGTTATTTTATTGGCGAATTCGAATGGGCTAACGCCGCCCTGAAGATCCTTACAGCCGCCACCTCGAAACTCGTTGCCAACGACGCGATGACGCTGTCATTGACGATTAGCGACAACTTGGAATATGACACGATAGCATTGAGACGCATAGCAAGGGCGGATTATTACATCTATCAGCATCGCTATGAGCTTGCCAACAAGACCCTCGACTCGGTGGCGGCGTATAACCCCAATGAGGTGAGCCTGCCGAGCGTTTTCTACAGAAAAGCGAAGATTGCCATGAATGAAGGCGATTATGCGACGGCCGACAGTCTTTACAAACGTGTTTACAATGGCTATGCCGACAGCTTTATTGCCGATGAGGCTCTGGTTGAAGACGCGTTACTGCTTGAAAATCAATTAAATAGAAAAGAAGAGGCGATGGAGTGCTACTCGAAGCTTTTCGATTATTACACTGCCAGCGTCTATGTGGCGCAGGCCCGTAAGAGCTACCGCCGACTGCGTGACGAATTAAACAAATGATTATGAAAAATTATAGAGACAACGGTTTGGTGAGGCCTAAGAAGGCGCTCGGACAGCATTTCCTGGTCGATTTGAACATAGCAAGAAACATCGTCGATGCTTTGGGCACCGACCATGACGTGGTGATAGAAGTGGGAGCCGGCATGGGAGTTTTGACGCAGTATCTTATTGAAAATCAGTTAGATAAACTTCAGGTGGTTGAGATCGACTCGGAGTCAGTGGAGTTTTTGAAAAATAAATTTCCGATGCTTGAAGGGCATCTAATTCACGGCGACTTCTTGAAATATGAAATGACGACCGGTGACACAGCCGTCATCGGCAACTTCCCGTATAACATCAGCTCACAGATCTTTTTCCAGATTTTGAAATACCGCAACAACGTCTCGGAGTGTGTCGGCATGATACAGAAGGAGGTGGCGGAGCGTCTTGCGGCGGGTCCGGGCAGCAAGACCTACGGCATTTTGAGTGTGCTTCTGCAGGCGTGGTACGACATCGAATACCTGTTCACGGTGCATGAAAACGTGTTCAACCCGCCGCCAAAGGTGAAGTCGGCGGTGATAAGACTTAAACGTAACAACGTAAAGGAGTTGGGATGCGATGAGAAGCTTTTTGTGACGGTGGTGAAGCAGGCGTTCAACCAGCGCCGCAAGACATTGAGAAACTCACTACGCTCGCTCATCCCAACGGAAATCATTGATAATGAAATCTTTAACAAACGCCCGGAACAGCTTTCAGTAGCCGAGTTTGTGGAGTTGGTTCGTCATTTCGAGCGAAAATTAGATTAAAAAGATTTTGATTTTTCTCATATTTTTATTTATCTTTGCAGAGTGAAACGGCTTCTGGGCATATTGTCGATTGTTTCGGTGCTGCTTTTCTCTTGTGTGGAGAAGCAACCCGAGTCTGTTGTGGTGGAGCCCACGCCTTTGCCTTTCACCATCTCCGACACGCTTCTGCAGATTGACACCTTGCTGCAGAACAGGCCGGATTCGGCACTTATGCTGCTGATAGAGCCGCCCTCATTC
>CAJOCJ010000029.1 GCA_905236635.1 uncultured Bacteroidales bacterium | reverse complement strand
TTGTTTTCAACCTTAAGTTTGTCGAGTACCTGGTCGGTTGCTTTTAGCAATGAACAGAAACCATATTCGTTGTTGGAAACAAGAATATCTCTGTCGGTATCGGCATATTTTGCGACTTTGATAGACATGCTGTTTTCGTCAGCAAGTAAATAAGCGACGTAGTTGTATTCTCCAGTATCGGTGAGAAGGTCGAGGTTTTCAAGAAAATGCTCGTTGAGAGTGAAGCCCAAAAGAAATTGAGGGCAACGCCAAGCTGCAGGAGGCGTACGAATTAGGCAAACAAGTGTGATTATCGCCTGAACTTCTCGGCGGTGTTTGTATACTAACAACTGAAGTCGAGGTTAATATTTGAATTTTTTCACTCGGGGGACAAAAACAAATAACTCAATCAATCTTCTTTCCTCGGTAGCCTAGGCCTTCTATTGTCTTGAGCACCTCTTCGTCGGTGATATCGCCTTCAACGATGGCGATTCCTGAGGCGAGGTCAACATCGACCATGGTGACGCCTTGAAGATTTTTGAGGTTTTTCTCCACATTGGCACGGCAATGGCTGCACATCATGCCATCGACTTTGTATTGTCTCTTATTCATAACTTTTTGATTTTCGATATTTTCATCTGCATGATGCTCGTGAGAGTGATGATGCTCATCACAGCATTCGCAATGGTCATCATCGCAACAGTCACAGTGATGGTCATGCCGCTTTATCAAGGCGAAAATCAGCAATATTCCCAATACTACGCTGCATATCACATTGAAAACGGCGGGTGCCTCGTGGCAGCAGTCCTTTGTGGCCTGGATGCTCGAGGTGAACCATTCTGTCGGCAGAACGAGGTCGATCAACAGTCCGAAAGTTATTGCGCCGAGGATGATAGAGAACAAATAAACCCACATCGTCTTCTTCTCCAAAACCTTGCGAATCACCATGATCGACGCCATGTTACATGCTGGTCCCGCCATCAGGAGCACCAGGGCGGCGCCGGGAGAGATGCCCTTGAGCATCAAGGCCGCTGCGATAGGGATGGAACCTGTGGCGCACACATACATAGGCACCGACACTGCGAGAACCATCAGCATGGTCAACAGCGGCTTGTCGTTGAAATACAAGAAGAAGTCATCTGGCACAAACACTGTGATGAGCCCGGCGACCACAAGGCCGATCATGAGCCACTTGCCGATGTCTTGCATCATCTCGAAATAGCCATATCTGAAGGCTTCCTTGAGTCTGTTCCAGAGGCCTTGTGGTCGCTCATTCGAGGATTTACTGGCGCTTCCAGAAGTTTCGTTGTGCTCGGTCCTCGTGGCGATATTCACCAACTGCCCGCCGAACAGCGCCGTCACCAAGGCTGCGATAGGTCTTATTATAGCAAAAGGTATTCCTAAAAGTGATGCGGTGGCAAGGATCGAATCGACGCCAGTCTGCGGAGTGGCAATCAAAAACGAGGTCGTAGCCCCTTTCGAGGCGCCTTCTTTTCTCAACGACATCGCAGTGGGTATGACACCGCACGAGCATAACGGCAGCGGCACACCTATCATAGCAGCCCATAACACCGAGCGGAAGTCGTTCTTCGAGAGGTATCTGTGATATATCTGTGCCGGTACGAAAGCGTGCAACAGTCCTGCAAAGCCAAAACCCAGCAACAGGTATGGCGACATCTCATTTATCAAATTCCAAATTTCATGCATAACCAAATCAATTTTGACAATGCAAAACTATAGCATTTTGGAATGTGTGGTTATCATCATTTTTAATGAAATTTCAATGTTTCTATCATCAAAAATGACGATTGGAAGACTTTTGTAATCTACAAGAAGGTGTTATTTAGAATTTTATACCTACAGTGAGACGAAGCTCCGAAACACGAGTGTCTTTGGTTAGTTCGGTGAATGTCTTGCCGTAAGATACGCCTAACATAAACTTACTAAGAAAAACTCTCGCACCGATGTTGCCGCCGAACTCAAAACGGTTGAAAGGTTCAGGATTAGCTTCCGATTTGGTGAACAGCGATGTCTTGGTGGTCTTGTCATAAATGGTGTTGTCATCCGGGTCATAAGTAGGAGCCTTCACATAGCTTTTGCCTCCGATGTGAAAACGGCCGAACACTCCGGCGTATGGGAAGATTGCAACTGATGTGTTCGGAATCTCAAACAGATAGCCCACATCGCCTCTTACAGCCCATGAGAAATACAGGTAGCTGACTTCAGTGGTTTTCTGATAACCCATAAAATCGTATGGTTCTGATTTCCATTCATAGTCAGAGAAAATCAAATCCACACCCCAGCTAAGGTAAAGGTTGATTTTATCTGACAGAGGGTCGTTGTCTGTAATGCCCAGACCTATCTGCCGGAAAGGCTCATTATCGTCGATGGTCGGGTCATCGCCTGTGTAGATGTAATGCGATGGAGCATAGAATCCTTCAAAGGAGAAGAATTTCTCCGGTTTGTTTTGTGAGTAGGCTGTAATGCCGATAAGACATAAAGCCACGATTGTGATAACTTTTTTCATAGTTTAGAGTATTTGTTTATTAATATGATGGTAATTAGAATCCTGTCCAGAATCTCTCCCAGAACTTGTGTTCCATGTCTTTCCATACCTCGGCGGCAGCTGCCTCGAAGTCGGAGGTGTAGCGGTTAAGTTCGTTAGCCGCCTCTTCTTTCTTGCCTTCGTCGAGGAGCTTCTGCACTCTCTTCTCGAGCTCTGGCATCTCGGTGAACGCCTTGTCTTCCAAGCGTTGTATGTTGCTGTACATTAAGTCTTTGCAGAATCCCCAGTTGACCTGTGCGAGTTTGTTGGCTTTTCTGTAACGCCACAAGGCTGTCGACTCGTCGTAGCCGCCGTGGCCACATCTGTCGAAGCATGCAGGCATCTTGGTGCTGCCGCTATATACAGGGATTCTCGGACTCTGTCCGGGGTTCTCGACGCCGATCCAGCAGATGCCGCCGATCTCGTCGGGCATCCAGCCACGGAGCTGTGCCACGAAAGAGTAGGAGCACCATGACATCGCCACGCCACGTTTGAAATCGATGGTGCCAGGTTTCAGCATGTTATACACCTTTTGCTCGTTGCCGCCCATCCAAGGGTTGGCGGTAGGGGAGACGATGGTGTCGCCGTCGCGGTTCACAATCTTGAGGTTGCGTGTGATGTCCATGTCGGTGCCTTCGTAGTAGCTGCGGAGCAGACGCATCACGTCACGCACGTCGACTTTGTTCTCCGGCTTCACCGAGAACGGGATGTCTTGTGCGTCTCTGTCGAGTTTGAGCGACGGCGCCAACTCGTTGAAGATGAACCACTCGCGCTCACGGAAGTTCTTGCCGTTGGAGTAGTTGCTGGCGAAAGCCTTATACCAGATGAACTCTTCCTTGCCGTCCCAGAGGCCGTATTTCTTGGCGACCTTCTCGACGTTGTCGGAGCACATGAAATAGTCTTTGTTATCTCTGTCTAAGTATTTGATTCTAGGGATGTTGGCTGACACGCCGACCTCGCCGTCAGGCACGCGCTGTGCCGCCCAGATGCCGCCAATCTTCTTCGGGCCTTCTCCCATGATCTCCATGAGCCACACCTCTTTGGTGTCGGCGATGGTGATAGCCTCGCCGCTGTCGCCGTAGCCATATTCTTTGATGAGCTCGCCTATGAGCTTTATGGCGTCACGGGCGTTGTCGCAGCGTTGCAGTGCCACGCGCTCCAGCTCTTCGATCATGAACATGCCGTTTTTGTTGCGGAGCGTGTCAGGACCTGAGAAGGTGGTCTCACCGATGGCGAGCTGTTTCTCGTTGAAGCATGGATATGCGGTGTTGAGGAAGGCATAGGTGTGTGTTGCCTGCGGTATCTCGCCTGCCACCTCGAGACCTGCCACCTCACGAGCGCTGAAGGTATGCATGGCACCATGGTATATCTTCATGGTGGTACCTTTCTCATAGTCGGCGGCCTTCTCCCAGCGCATCCAGGTGCGGTACCAGCTGTCGCAGGTGTGCGACGTCATCACAGAGCCGTCGGTGGAGGCGTCCTTGCCCACCATGATGCTGGTGCAGTTGGCGCCGTCAAATTCATATTCGTCGACGTTGACCTGTGCATTCAAGCACAAAGTCATTGTTATTATTACTAGTGCGATTAAGATTTTAATGGTTGTTTTCATATCTTTTAACTTTTATCTTTTAACTTTTAACCGTTTTTTGAGGCGAAGCCGAAAAAAACGTGAAGTTGACTTTTCCGTATTTTCTATGGTCGTAACAGTGCGGATGCTCGCTGAAGTCGATGGTCCTGTCGTGTTCCACCACAAAGATGCCGCCTTCGTTCAGGAGCTCGTTTTGAAACACCAGGTCGACAAGCAAATCATAGTGTTTGCAGTCGTATGGCGGGTCGGCGAAGATGAGGTCGTATTTGGCCTTATGCATCGGCAGGAAACGGAACACATCCGATTTCACCACCGACAACTCATTCATGTTCAGCTTGTTAGCTGTCTCACGGATGAATCTCACGCAGTTGTTGTTTTCATCAACGGAGGTCACGCTCGGGCAGCCTCTCGAGACGAGCTCATAAGAGATGTTTCCCGTGCCGGCGAAGAGGTCCAAAGCCGTCGTCTCCTCAAAGTCTATCTGGTTTTCGAGGATGTTGAACAGGCTCTCCTTCGCCATGTCGGTGGTAGGGCGAGTCGGGAGGTTGTCGGGTGCCACAATCTGTCGCCGCTGGTGTTTGCCTCTTATTATTCGCATTTTATCAAGTTAAATAAAATGTTGTTTTCTTTTCTTAAAAACCGGATGTCGCGGATATATCTCGATGTCAGCTCCACCAGCTTTGAGTCTTCCGTTATCATGCCGAGGAAATACACCGGCACTGACTCTGTTTCAAGATGCAGCTGTTCTAATGCAAATAGCAAGAAATAGAGAAAATCTTCTTTTGTCTTGAAACGGAAGGTGTTGTCAAACAACAAGTTAGTTCCTTTTATGACAATCATCTCGAAACTTTGGTCCTTGATGTTGAGATACACTCTTGCCTCGCCGGTACGCTCGCTGTTTTGCTTTATGAGATCCTCTACAAGCAGACTCGACGCATGGCGGAATGCCGCTTTCTCGGGCAATTTGTTCAGATACTGAAATGTCTTTTCCGAGATCTGATAAACGTTATAAACCTTGGCATTGCTGATGTAGTCGACGCAAACCACGCCTTTTTTCTTCGAGAGTCCGAGAATTTCGAGATATTTCTCCTTGTTTTTTTCCTGATAGAGAGCGGCAGGCACGAAGGTATGCCTGTCGTTGTTGACGACATACGAAAAACCATCCAACGGATGCTGGATGGTTAATACGTTTTCGTTCATTTTTTCGGCTGTAGGAAGCATATTACAATGACTCCCAGTTACCACTCAATGAAGGCTCGTCCATAGAACCGACTTTCAGACCGGCATATTTGTTGAGGTCTTCCATCTCGGCTCTTCTGTTGTTGACGCGCTGCTGGTCGAGGTCCCAAAGATACACTTTGTAAGGGGTCTTTGCCTCGAAGACAGCCACTTTCAAACCGCCACGCATGATGTAGCCGGCTTCCATCTCGAATTTCTCATCCTGTGAGAACGGCACGATACGCATGCTGTTGAGGTCGAAGTTTTCGCGTTTTGCAAACAACGAGTCGTAAACCGAAATATAACCGACTGTATCGTTGATGGTCTTTGTGAATGTGGTATCGTTAGGGTCAGCCACCATGTTCACAACAGGAAGTGTGCCTGTCTTCACATACTCGATGAGCGAGTCAAAGTCGGCAGTGTATCTGTTGTAGGTCTGCTTGAACAGAACCTGTGTGCTTCTGATGTCTTTCAGGCTCTGGACCACCTGCACTTCTCTTTCTCTGCATTTGTCTGCAAATACCACAGGTTGTCTGATGCTGTCGAATACCAAATAAGCCAAAAGGATAGCTACGAGTGCTAATCCGATGTTAATCCATGTCAGTTTTTTATTATTCATGATTTTAAAAATTAAATTCCAATTTTTTGCGTTGCAAATTTACTTATTTTTTTTAATAAAAATGAAATTTTTAAAAAATATTTTAAGAATAATACTCCACATTTAGTCCTAATGCCTTGACTTTATCAGCGATACGGCTCATTTCTTCCGATGAAAGTTTCTCAAGGTTCTTTTCGGGTGTCTCTCTGTCGATGACGTAAATCATTGTCTTTCTCGGATTTATCTTCTTCAGATGACCCAGCCAGAGGTTGATTTCTTCTTCTGTCGTGTTGTCGATTTTCTCGCTGGTATGCTCTCCGCGAAGGAACAGTGTCTGGACAATCACCTGACCCTCAAAGCGTTGCAGATCTTTGATATACTGGTCCAAATCTATTTTTACGTTAGGCAGATTCACCTTATTAATAGTCCCGACAGTGCCTCCGTCGAGTTTGCAGATGTTGTTATCAATCCTCTGCAATGCCTTGAATACCTTCTCGTCGTGAATCCTCGTCCCGTTGGTCAACACGCTGATGACGGCTTTCGGTACGTATCTGTCTCTCAATTTTATAGTGATATCAATGATTTCCGGGAAGTTGGGGTGTAATGTGGGTTCTCCATTTCCTGAAAACGTGATGCTGTCGGGTTCCTTGGGTGTCCCCACCAGCTCTTTCAGCGCATTCTCCAGTGTCTGCTCGTATTCCTGAGGTGTCGCCAGATGCGGATGCTCGTCTCTTTTCACAGGATTCCAACCACATTCGCAATACACACAGTTAAAAGTGCAGATCTTTCCAACTTTAGGTAACAAATTGACTCCCAAAGAGTTGCCCAGTCTGCGACTGTGTATCGGTCCGAACACCAAATCTTCTGATAAAAATGCCATTTCCAAAATTTTTTGCAAAGATAACGTAAAAAATTATTATTTTTGCAAAAATTTACTTTTATGAAGACTAAACAGGAAATCACGGAAAACTGGCTGCCACGTTACACTGGAATGGCACTGAACAAGTTCGGGGAATACATCATACTGACCAATTTCAAGCATTATTTGGATTTCTTCTCGGAGTATAACAATGTCAGGATTATCGGCGAAGACCGCTCGATGCCTTGTGCCACCTCTGGCGACATCACCATGATCAACTTCGGAATGGGAAGCGCTAACGCGGCCACCATCATGGACCTGCTGACTGCAATACACCCGAAGGCTGTGCTTTTCCTCGGGAAATGCGGTGGTGTGAAGAAGAAAAACCAGGTCGGAGACCTCATCCTTCCTATAGCTGCCATCCGCGGAGAGGGCACATCGAACAACTACCTCTTGCCTGAGGTGCCTGCCTTGCCGGCGTTCTCGATGCAGAAAGCTATTTCGACGGCCATCCGCGACCATGGTCACGACTACTGGACTGGTACGGTTTATACCACCAACCGCCGTGTGTGGGAACACGATGAGGAGTTTAAGGAATATCTCCACAGGACACGCTGTATGGCAGTGGATATGGAGACAGCCACTATCTTCGCCGCTGGCTTCGCCAATGAGATTCCGACAGGCGCACTGCTGCTAGTGTCTGACCAGCCTATGATTCCGGAAGGTGTTAAGACGGAAGAGAGTGACAAGAAAGTGAGCAGCATGTTCGTCGATGAACATATCAAAATAGGCATCGACGCCCTGCATCAGATTATCGACAACAAGTTGACAGTCAAACACTTGCGTTTCTAATGACCTACGAGCAGATTCTTTCAGAGATTAAAAACAAGATTTACCATCCGGTGTATTTCCTGATGGGCGAGGAACCGTATTTCATCGATTCCATCAGCGACGCCATAGAAAGCACCGTGCTGGATGAGGCCGACAAGGCTTTCAACCAGATCATCCTTTACGGAAAAGACGTCAACGTGCACGATATCGTGACACAGGCACGTAATTTCCCGATGATGGGTAACTACTTGGTAATCATAGTGAAAGAAGCTCAAGAGATAAAGAATATCGAGACGATGGAGCCGTTTTTGGAGATGATTCCCGAGACGACCATACTCGTCTTGAATTACAAATACAAGAAGCTTGACAAACGTCTGAAGTTCGCGAAAACACTCGACAAAGACTACGTTCTGTTCGAGTCGAAGAAGCTCTACGACCGCGACATCCCGAAGTGGATTGTCAACTATCTGGGCAACAAAAACTACAAGATTCAGCAGAAAGCTTGCCAGATGCTTGCCGATTACCTCGGCACAGACTTGTTGAAGGTGCGTAACGAGTTGGAAAAGCTCACGGTCGCGGTACCTAAAAACAAGGAAATCACCGACTTCGACATTGAATATAACATCGGAATCTCCAAGGATTTCAACATTTTCGAGCTTCAGAAAGCCATCAGCAACGGCGACTTCCCTAAGGCGGTGCAGATCATCAATTATTTTGGCGATAACACCAGGGAAAATCCGCTTATCGCTACAGTGATAATGCTTTACTCTTATTATTGCAAGGTTTTGAAGTTGCATTACGCCACCGACAAGAGCAAAAACAATGTCGCCAGCGTGCTCGGAGTGAATCCGTTCTTCGTCGAAGACTACTTTGAGGCCGCCCGCCGTTACAACATCAAAAAATGTGTCGATAACATCGCTATCCTGCGCGAGTTCGACTTGAAATCAAAAGGCTATAACGTCGGCGATGTCAGTCAGAAAGACCTTTATCGCGAGATGATTTACAAACTTATGAAATAAAAAAAGGTGGTCTTGAAACCACCTTTTCATTGTTATCTCTTGTTTTTCTTGATCCAGTTTAACGCATTCACGAATGCCTCAATCCAAGGCGCGACTTCGTCGTTTTTGCGGTCGCCAGGGTAGTAGGCCCACTGCCATGGGAGGAACGCTCTTTCGAGGTGAGGCATCATCGCGAGATGACGGCCGTCGGCCGATGTGATTGCCGCTGCCGACCACGGTGAACCGTTAGGATTTGCTGGGTATCCGCTGTAACTGTAACGCATCGCGATGTCGTATCTGTCTTCGCCATAAGGGAAGTTGAACTTGCCCTCGCCGTGAGCAATCCATACGCCGAGCCGACGGCCTTTGAGTGTCGAGAGCATGATGCTCTTGCTGTCGGTGATGTCCACGTTAATAAATCCCGACTCGAACTTGTGCGAGTCGTTATGAATCATGCGTGGATGCTTGTCGTGCTCAGGATAAATGAGGTTGAGCTCCGTCATGAGCTGGCAGCCGTTGCACACGCCGAGACTCATGGTATCCGGACGTTTGTAGAAGTTCTCGAGAGCGGTGCGTGCCTTCTCGTTGAAGAGGAACGCTCCTGCCCAGCCTTTCGCAGAACCGAGAACGTCGGAGTTGCTGAAGCCGCCCACAAACACTATCATATTCACGTCGCTGAGGTCTTCGCGTCCGCTTACGAGGTCGGTCATGTGAACATCCTTTACATCGAATCCGGCAGTGTAGAGCGCGTAAGCCATCTCGCGGTCACATTGGCATCCTTTTTCACGGATGATGGCGGCCTTCACGCCCGACGGAGTGCGACGGTGCATGTCGATGCCCAGGTCTTTGGCCTTGCCGGTGAAGCTGCCGAAGTCGTAGCTAAGTGCCTGATTCTTATAGTTTTGATAACGCTCTAAGGCCTTCTCTTCGCCACTCTGACGGCGGTCGAGGAGATATGAGCTCTTGTACCAGAGGTCGCGTAATGCGTTGATATCCAGGGTGTAAGACTCGTTGCCTTTCTTCAAAGCGAGAGCTCTCTTGTCTGAAACCTTGCCGATGACGGCATATTTTATACCTTCTTTGTCGAGTAACTCTTTGACTTTCTTGTCTTTAACCTGAATCACAACACCTGGCTGCTCGCTAAACGCCACGCTGATGAGGTCGTTCTTTGTAAACGTGCTGAGGTCTATGTCCATGCCGCCGTTCACGTTGGCGAAGCACATCTCCAATAAGGTGGTGATCAAGCCACCTGCCGACACATCATGACCTGCCATCACGAGACCCTGCTCGATGAGTTTCTGCAAAGTGTTGAAGCACTTCTTAAAGTATTCAGTATCAGCGATATCTGGAGTCTTCTGACCAATCTTGCTCAATATCTGGGCGAAGCTGCTGCCACCGAGGTTGAAGCCGTCTTTCGAGAAGTCGATATAGACGATTTCTGAGTCTTTATCGTTGACAACCACTGGCTTGACGGCCTTTCTGATGTCTTTCACCTCGCCAGCTGCCGTCACGATGACGGTGCCAGGAGCGAGTACCTTCTGACCGTTCTTGTATTTCTGTGTCATCGAGAGGCTGTCTTTGCCTGTCGGCACGTTGATGCCTAGGGCTAACACGAAGTCGCTCAATGCCTTGACGGCGCGGTAGAGTCGTGCGTTCTCGCCTTCGTTCTTGGCTGGCCACATCCAGTTGGCGCTCAATGAGACGCCTTTGAGGTTCTCCTCTATAGGAGCCCACACGAGGTTGGTGAGTGACTCTGCTACCGACAATCTCGAGCCTGCTTCAGGGCTTATCAGAGCCGCTGCCGGAGCGTGTCCGAGGGCTGTTCCTATACCTCTAACACCTTGATAGTCAAGTGCCATTATACCGAGGTCGGTGAGTGGCAGCTGGATGGCACCTGCGCACTGCTGCAACGCCACACGGCCTGTCACAGAACGGTCCACCTTGTTGGTGAGCCAGTCCTTACATGCCACGCCTTCGAGCTGAAGCACGCTCTTGAGGTAATCCTCAAACTTATCTTGTTTATAATCGATATCTTGGAAATGATAATCTTTTGTCTTATCTGTCAAGACGGTCTTTGGAGCGCTTCCGAAGAAGTCGGAGAGGCTCAGGT
>CAJOCJ010000028.1 GCA_905236635.1 uncultured Bacteroidales bacterium | reverse complement strand
ATCATCAAACTGCCTTTTATGCAGATGACCTACAAAAACCCAGAGGCGACCTACGCCACCATCAACCTCGGCGAGGCGTTCACGGTGGAACAAATCAAAGACAGGTCGATTGTGATTGATGGAGATATCGGAGAGGTGATTGATAAGATAAAAGATAAGAGATAAGAGATAAAAGATAAAAGTGAAATGGATCGGTTAGGTTTTTTGATTCAATATCTTCTGGACGAAGAGCCGCAATATTCCGAGATGGAGATTCCATCGGAGTTGCAAGGCAAGCGTGACCTGTTTCGTGCCTTGCGCAATGTGCGCTGGCCAAAACCTGTCGGTGAGGAATTTCTGCATTTGCAGGACGAAGAACTGCAGGCGCAATTACAGGAAAAAGGAATTGTTGACCTAACTAAACTATCAACTTTCAACTCTAAACTTTCAACTACTCTAAACTCTAAACCCTCAACTCTAAACCTTACAATTTGGCAAGGGGATATTACCCGATTAAAGGTTGACGCCATCGTCAATGCGGCCAACAGCCAGATGTTAGGCTGCTTCCATCCTTTGCATAAGTGCATCGACAATGCCATCCATTCCGCAGCCGGTGTGCAATTGCGCGAGGAGTGCCACCGACTGATGCTCCAACAAGGTCACGAGGAGTCGACGGGCCAGGCTAAAATCACGAAGGCCTATAATCTGCCCTGCAAATATGTCATCCACACGGTCGGACCTATCATCCCCAACGGCATCCCGACGGAGTTCCAAAAGGAACAATTGGCCTCATGTTACCGAAGCATCATGGCTTGTGCCGATGAAAACCATCTTGAAAGCATCGCCTGCTGCTGTATTTCCACGGGCGAGTTCCGCTTCCCGAATCAGTTGGCCGCCGAAATTGCCGTGCAAACTATTAAAGACTACTTGACTACACACTACGATAGCAGTATTAAACAATTGGTTTTCAATGTGTTTAAAGATGTTGACAAAGAGATTTATCAACAGATTTTAGGATAGAAATCCTCATCTCAGCCCAAAATTCGGATTTGGAGATTTTTTGTATCCTTGAAAACAACGTTTTGGATATTCTTTCTGACAACATTGATTCTTTCTATTGTCGGATTATAATATGTGGGATAAAATGCTATTGTTTTGATAGAAATTTGTTTATTATTGATATAATTTTTATCTTTGCGGAGATAAATTATATACTATATGAAAAAGATGAATATTCCCCTCGTCGGGACTTTGATGGTACTCTCGCTGGTAGTATGCCCTATCCTGTATTTCCACATGGGCCCTGCGCTCAACGAATCACAGCTTGAAGTTTTCAAACTTATCGGCATCATAGCAGGATGCAGCGCTTTGTTTTGCTTCATTGTGGGTGAACTCAGTGGCAACAACAGCCAGGTTGACAAAGTGTGGAGCATCCTTCCGTTCGTGTATTGCTGGATCATCGCCGTAAAGGGCGGGATGCATCCGCGATTGGTGGTGATGGCTGTGTTAGCGACACTTTGGGGCCTGCGTCTGTCATTCAACTTTGCCAGAAAAGGCGCTTACCGTCTCAAATTCTGGGAAGGAGAGGAAGACTACCGATGGAAGATACTGCGTGCTAACCCTATGCTTAAAAACAGAGTGGTATGGATGCTTTTCGACCTCATATTTATCTCTGGCTATCAAAATGCCATCGTCCTCATGCTGACATTCCCCGCCTTGGTGTGTATGGGCTCGACAGCACCTTTCGGTTGGATTGACGCCGTGGCGGCCGTCTTGATGTTCGGTTTCATCGTCTATGAGACTGTCGCCGACGAGCAACAGTGGGCGTTCCATTCAAAGAAATGGAAGATGCTCAACGCCGGACAAAAGCTCGAAGACCTTCCGGAACCTTACAACAAAGGTTTCAACACCATCGGACTATGGAATGTGAGCCGTCATCCAAACTACCTGGCAGAGCAAAGCATCTGGGTGAGCCTTTATATCTTCTCTATCGGAGCAGGTATAGGCATCATCAACTGGAGCATGATAGGCGCGCTACTTCTGATAGTGCTGTTCATAGCAAGCACCAGCCTCGCCGAGGAAATCAGCAGCAGTAAATATCCTGAATATCCCGACTATTGCAAAAAAGTGAACAAATACTTCCCTGGATTTAGCAAATACATGACCGACCGACATCACGACCATGTTTGATTTCAACAAGTTTGTTGTATAATGAAATAGTTTAACTATCTATGCAAAAAACTATTTTATCATGAAAAAGCACCTATTAATACTATTATTCTTAGTGTTTTCCGGCTTCGCATACGCACTGTCATCATCATCAAGCCTTGTGCATTCCAGTATTGCTATGGCTTTGATGGCGACCTTTTAATAGGAAACTCTGTAACCACTATTGGCGACTATGCTTTTAATGATTGCTCTGCCTTGACAGGAGTGTTAAACATCCCGAGCAACGTGGAATCGATTGGCGGAAACACTTTCGGATATGACGCATTCAGCGGCATCGTAGTTGATCCCGAAAACAGCGTTTACGATTCAAGAGAAAATTGCAATGCCATAATAACAACAAGTACAAACGAGCTTATAACAGGATGCAAAAACAGCGTAATACCTGATGATGTAACGGCAATAGGTTATTGCGCCTTCAGAGGTGTCACCGGATTGACATCGATCGACATTCCGAATTCAGTGACTTCCATTGGCGAGAATGCATTTGCGTTTTGCTACGATTTGACTGGCGATTTGACTATTCCTAATTCAGTTACAACAATCGGAGCAAGTGCGTTTTTCGATTGTCAAGCTTTCGATGGGACACTGACAATCGGAGAAAATGTCTCATATATCGGTGACTATGCATTCAGAAATTGCCCCAATTTTACACACGCAGTGTCACTGGCGACCACACCTCCTCAACTTGGAGTTGAATTTGGAGGAATGGTGTTTAACAATTTTGGCGTCTTAACCCTTACTGTGCCTTGCGGTTGCATAGAAGCATATCAAAGCTCAGCTTGGTATGACCCATACGGAATGGTCGGTTTCTATGAGTTTATTGAAGATTGCGGTGCCGCTTCTGAAGTTGGGAACCTGATTTCGGCAGTTTATCCCAACCCCACAAACGGCATCGTAAAAATCGAAGCTGAAGATATCCAAAACATCAGCATCTTCAATGCTTTTGGACAAGTGGTCTTTGAGACCACATTCAATGGTGACGCTTGTGAATATGACTTCTCCAGCCATAAGGCCGGTGTGTATTTCATCAAAGTGGAAACAGGCAATGGCGTAGAAACGCAGCAGGTGACTGTTCTGTAGTCTAAGTCTTACTTGAGCACTGACGGCTGCACATACGTCCTAGCTGCCAGTTCCTTGTCGAACATGTACATTCCGACGTTGTTGTCGCCTATCATCTTCGCTGTCTCAAGAAGCTTTGCGGCCTCCTCCTCTTCCTCAATCTGCTCGTCGATGAACCATGTCATGCGGTTCTGTGTCGCATAGTCTTTTTCCTTGATAGCCAGATCGTTGATTTTGTGAATCAAATCGGTAACTTTCTTCTCGTGAGCGAGAGTGTCGGCAAAGGCATCAGCAACAGTCTTCCATTCTGTCTCAACCTTCGCGATAGGCTTCAAAACTACGCGTGCACCACGTGACTGCATGAATTGATAGAAAATCATGGCGTGAGCCTGCTCCTCCTTGAACTGCACCTCAAACCAGTTCGCCACACCGTCCAAACCCTTGGCGCGGAAGTTTGTTCCCATTGACAAATAAAGATATGCCGACCATAGTTCAGCATTGATCTGCGCATTGATAGCGTCTGCAATTTTCTTGTTCATAGTTTTTCTCCTTTATTTTAAATTATAAAATCAATTCTCACTTGCAAAATTACACCTATTTTTAAACTTTATCAACAATTTTTAAAAAATATTTTTTCTTAATAAAAAATGATTTAACTTTGTAAGGCTAAAAAATAAAAGAACTATGACGACTCTCACAACTGCCGACAAACAGCAACTCGAATCTTTGGGAATCTCAGCTGAACAGGTTGATAATCAATTAAATCAGTTTAAAAAAGGATTTGCTTTCAGCGACCTGATCGCGCCTGCCACCATCGGAAAAGGCATCGTCCGTTTCGACGAAAACGAGATTGAAGGGCTGGTCAGGCAGTTTGATGAGGACAAAAAATACTACGACATCATCAAATTTGTGCCAGCTTCAGGCGCCGCAAGCCGTATGTTCAAGAATCTCTACTCTTTCGTCGAGGAATATAAAAATCAGACGATTCCTGCCGATTTCCTCAGAAAAGAGAAGATAAAACCCGATTCTGTTGAGAATTTCTTCATGGGAATCCACGATTTTGCCTTCTTTGAAGACTTAAAAAATACGCTTGAAGCGAAAGGCAAAGACATCGAGAAGATGTTGAAAAACAACGAGTTAGTGGAGATTGCAGAGGCATTGCTCAACGCCGACGGCATGAACTACGGTAGCCTACCAAAGGCATTGCTGAAGTTCCACAAATACGGCGACGACGCTCGTCTCGCAATGGAAGAGCATCTCGTGGAGGCAGCCGAATACAGCAAATCAGCCGACGGAAAGACCGCCCAGCTGCATTTCACGGTGTCGCAGGAGCATCTAGACATCTTCAAGAAGATGGTCGAAGTTGTGATTTCGAAATACGAGAAACTATTTGGCATTCAATATGTTATCACCTTCTCGGTGCAAAAGCCTTCCACCGATACCATCGCTGCCACCATGGACAACGAGCCATTCCGCGACAAGAACGGCAAGCTGGTGTTCCGTCCGGGCGGTCACGGTGCTTTGATACAGAACC
This sequence comes from uncultured Bacteroidales bacterium, assembly GCA_905236635.1. Lineage (GTDB taxonomy): Bacteria > Bacteroidota > Bacteroidia > Bacteroidales > F082 > Limimorpha. The sequence continues at coordinate 22,681 of CAJOCJ010000028.1, read as the reverse complement.
TCAACGACTTACACAAGGAAATCATCTTCATCAAGAATATTGACAACGTAGTTCCCGACAAGCTCAAACCGACCACATATAAATATAAAAAGGTGTTGGGCGGCTATCTTTTCCGCCTCCAGCAGCAGCAGTTCGAGTACCTCGAGATGCTCGATGCCGGCGACGTCACCAACGCCGAGCTTGACGAGATCACCGCTTTCGCGAAAGACAAGTTGATGATCGACATCCCCGATTTCTTCAGCACCTACAACGAAATCGAAAAAATTGATTTCCTATATAGCAAGCTCAACCGCCCGATGCGCGTATGCGGCATGGTGAAAAACGAGGGCGAGCCTGGCGGAGGTCCTTATTTCACCCGCAACAGCAGCGACGAGATCTCGCTCCAGATTGTAGAGTCGTCACAGATCGACCACAAAAACGAGAAGCAGGAAGCGATGTTCCGTTCCTCCACCCACTTCAACCCCGTCGATCTGGTCTGCGCCACCCAGGATTTCAAAGGCAACTCGTTCAATCTGCCGGATTACGTCGACCCGGAGACAGGCTTCATCTCGTTGAAATCGAAAGACGGCAAAGACCTGAAAGCCATGGAACTCCCCGGCCTCTGGAACGGTGCCATGGCCGACTGGATCACCATCTTCGTCGAGGTCCCGATCCTGACCTTCAACCCCGTGAAGACGGTAAATGATTTGTTAAGGGAGACGCATCAGTAAAAAATAAGAGAGCCGCCGTACGGCGGCTCTCTTTATACACTCATTCTTTTGAAAACATTATTTTATTTTTTCAACAATAGCTTTGAAAGCTTCTGGGTTGTTGAGAGCCAGGTCGGCTAAAACCTTGCGGTTCAGGTCGATGTTGGCTGCATGAATCTTACCCATGAACGTACTGTATGTCATTCCGTACTCGTGTGCGGCTGCATTGATACGTACAATCCAAAGGCTTCTGAAATCACGTTTCTTGGCCTTTCTGTCACGATAGGCGTAGGTCAAACCCTTTTCCCATGAGTTCTTCGCCACTGTCCACACGTTCTTACGAGCGCTGAACTGGCCTTTCGTCTGTTTTAATACTTTTTTGCGTCTTGCTCTTGAAGCGACTGCATTTACTGATCTTGGCATATTTTTCTAATTTTATTCCGTAAGAGCGCCCCGCATCTGTCCGGGAACTTTCTTCCGCTCTTACAAGAGTTAAACAATTTTGTTGATTACATGAGAAGCATCTCTCTCACGGCTGTCATGTTGGCCTGCTCGACGATTGTCTGATGACCGAGAGCGCGTTTGCGTTTGTTGGTCTTCTTGGTCAAAATGTGGCTGTGATAAGCGTGTTTTCTCTTCACTAAACCGGTGCCAGTAATTCTGAAACGTTTCTTGGCAGCGGATTTTGTTTTCATTTTAGGCATTTTAAATACTATTTTAAATTTACAAATGAGTGTATTCTATCTTATTTCTTAGGAGCGATGATCATCAACATGCGCTTTCCCTCTAACTTCGGCAATGACTCGACCTTGCCCACATCCTCCAAAGCCTGGGCGAACTTCAGCAATACCAGCTCTCCCTGCTCCTTGTAAGCGATGCTTCGTCCGTGGAAGAACACATCGACCTTCACCTTTGCACCGTCCTCGAGGAACTTCTTGGCGTGATTCAACTTGAACTCGAAATCGCTGTCGCCAATCTGTGCTCCCAGACGTAACTCTTTGATAACCACTTTGGTAGCCTTGGCTTTAATCTCTTTCTGCTTCTTCTTCTGGTCAAACAAGAACTTCTTGTAGTCCATGATTTTGCAGACCGGCGGGTTGGCGCTCGGTGAAATCTCCACAAGGTCGAGACCTGCCTCGTCAGCCATTCTGATGGCCTCGCGAATCGGGTGAATCTCGTTGTCACCGGCCTCGCCGACGACTCTTACCATTGGTGCAGTGATCCTGTTGTTTATTCTGTGCGGATCATCGTTCTGTTGTTTTCTTGGAGGTCTGTTAGTGTTGTTATTGTTGCCTCCTGGGATAAACGGTGCTATGTTAATTATCTCCTATATTAGTTAAACAATCTATTAATATTCCACTTTCTGCTCTTCGGCAACCTGGTCGTTGACCAACTTGGCGAAGTCGGCAATTGGCATCGAGCCGAGGTCACCAGTGCCGCGCTTACGCACCGACACGAGGCCTTCGCCCTCTTCCTTCTCGCCCACGATGAGCATATAAGGTATCTTCTTCAATTCAGCGTCACGGATCTTACGACCGATCTTCTCGCTTCTGTCGTCGAGCAAGCATCTCACGTCAGCGGCGTTAAGCATGTCGCGCACCTTCTCAGCATATTCCTGATATTTCTCAGAGATAGGCAGGATGATAGCCTGGTCTGGAGCAAGCCACAACGGGAAGTCGCCAGCGCAGTGCTCGAGCAACACGGCCACGAAACGCTCCATAGAGCCGAACGGTGCTCTGTGAATCATCACTGGACGATGTTTCTCGTTGTCCGAACCGATGTATGTCAGGTCGAAACGCTCTGGCAGGTTGTAGTCAACCTGGATTGTGCCGAGCTGCCAACGACGGCCGAGGGCATCTTTCACCATGAAGTCAAGTTTAGGACCATAGAATGCAGCCTCACCGAGCTCTTCTTTTGCAGGAAGGTTCTTCTCAGCGCATGCCTCTTTGATAGCCTGTTCTGCTCTTGCCCAGTTCTCGTCGGTTCCCACATATTTTGTTGTGTTGCTTGGATCACGCAATGAAATCTGTGCCTCAAAGTTCTCGAATTTCAAGGCTTTGAAGATGATTTCGATGATGTTCATCACGCGGAGGAACTCGTCTTTCACCTGGTCAGGACGGCAGAAGATGTGGGCGTCGTCTTGTGTAAACGAACGCACACGTGTCAATCCGTGCAACTCGCCGCTCTGCTCGTAACGGTACACTGTACCGAACTCTGCCAGACGCAGCGGGAGGTCCTTGTAAGAACGTGGCTGCCACTTGTAAATCATGCAGTGATGAGGGCAGTTCATAGGCTTCAGCAAGTAAATCTCGCCTTCCTCAGGTGTAGTGATTGGCTGGAAGCTGTCTTTGCCGTAGTGATCCCAGTGACCTGATGTCACATAGAGGTTCTTATTTCCGATATGAGGGGTTATAACCTGCTCATAACCATAGTGTTTCTGAATCTTTGTGAGGTATTCCTGAAGGCGGTTGCGCAATGCGGTGCCTTTCGGGAGCCACATCGGGAGACCCTTGCCCACCATGTCGGTGAACATAAACAGCTCGAGCTCACGACCGAGTTTGCGGTGGTCGCGTTTCTTGGCTTCCTCAAGTAGGACGAGGTAATCCTCGAGGTCTTTCTTCTTCGGGAATGTGATGCCGTAGATACGTGTCAGCTGCTTGCGGTTCTCGTCGCCACGCCAATAAGCGCCAGCGATAGATGTCAGCTTCACCGCCTTGATGCATGATGTGTCAGGGATGTGTGGTCCGCGGCACAAATCAGTGAAACTTCCTGATTTATAATATGTTATGGTACCATCTTCAAGCTCGTTGATAAGCTCTACTTTGTACTCATCGCCTTTCTCTGTGAAATATTTGAGGGCATCGGCCTTGCACACGTCAACACGCTCAAATGCCTGTTTTTCCTTGGCAAGCTCGAGCATCTTGTTCTCGATCTTCACGAGGTCGTCCTCTGTCAGTGTGATGTCGCCAGTGTCGATGTCATAATAGAAACCGTTCTCGATGGCCGGACCGATGCCGAACTTCACGCCTTTGTAGAGTTGTTCGATGGCCTCTGCCATGAGGTGAGCCGAAGAATGCCACACTGTAGCCTTTCCTTCAGGGTCGTTCCATGTGAAAAGTTGCACATTAGCGTCCTCGTTTATCGGACGAAGAGCGTCCCACATCTTGTCGTTCACCTTTGCCGACAACACGTTGCGAGCCAAGCCTTCACTAATGCTTTTGGCAATATCCATTGGGGTTACGCCCGCTTCAAACTGTCTGACACTACCGTCAGGAAATGTAATATTTATCATATAAAATTTATTTCGCAAAAAAGCGCTGCAAAAGTACAAAATTTTTTAACACGAAATGCACTGATTATCAAAAATTTTTCAATCAATTTTTACGGTCTTCAAATTCAGCAAATTCACGGGGTTTCCGTTGAATCCCGACACCCTTTTGTTGACGAATCTCAGCACCTCGTCGTAAAACAGTATCACCACCGGTGCCTCGGTCATCATCAAGGAGTCCATTTCATGATAGATTAAAGCCCTGTCGCTCAAGCTGTTAGTGGCGATAGCCTTCTCGTAAAGCGCATCAAATTGCGGGTTGGAATAATGCGAATAATTCGGACCTTGCGGCGCGAAATTTCCAGTCGCAAACAACGAGAGATAGTTCTCCGCATCAGGATAATCGGCCACCCACGAGCTGCGGAAGAACGGCAGACTGCATTGGGCGCGCTTCTCACGCAACGCCGCCGGCATCATCTCCTCCACCTTACATGCCAAGCCCACGTCGCTCACCGACGACTGCACAAACTTCGCCAAGTCGATGTAATCCTTTGTGGTATAAAGCTTTATCTCAGTTCCTTGCAGATGATATTTCTCAATCAACTCGAACGATTTCTGCTGGTTGAAAGCGTATCCTATCTTGCCCAAGCTGTCGTATCCTGGCAGTCCAGCCGGGATGATTCCACCGTTGCCTGGTGTCCCGATGCCGTTTCTCAGATAACGCAGCATCTTCTCCCTGTCGATGGAATAATTCACCGCCTGACGCAACGCCACCTGACGTTCTTTGTCGGTCTTTTCCTCTTGAGTATCAATGAAAAACGTCAGATATTCAGTATTCAGATAAGGCTCACGGATGAGATAAAACTTGTCTTCGTATTTGCTTCTCAAAAAGCCGTCACGAGTCAGAAGTTCGTCCTTATATCGCGCATCGACACCCGACATGAAATCGGTTTTGCCCTTCACAAACTCCATAAACGCCACCTGTTTATCAACCAAAAAGCTGATTGAAACAGCATCTATATATGGCAGCTTCACCCCGACGATCTCCTCGAAATAATCAGGATTTTTGCGCATCACGAGACGCACGCCTTCTTTCCAATACTGAAATTTGAACGGTCCCGTACCCACTGGATGCCGACCAAAATCCTCACCATAAAACTCGACCGCTTCATGAGGCACCACGGATGCATATTGCATTGACAATATTCCTAAAAATGCCGGAAAAGCCTCTTTCAACTCGACTTGGAAAACGCTGTCGTTCAACGCCTTAAAGCTTTCGACATTTCCAAAAATCCACGTTCCTGGTGAGCTTAACTTCCTGTCTAACAATCGGTTAAACGAATATTCAAAATCCGATGCCACTACCCTTCTGCTCTTCCCGTTGAAACAGCTGTCATTGTGGAACAACACGTCGTCACGAAGCAAAAAAGTGTATGTTTTGCCATCTTCGGATATATTCCAGCTCTTTGCCACACTCGGCACCACGTTCATGTCGTCGTCAAACGCTACGAGGCTGTTATACAATTGGTTACAAGCCCAGATATGCGGCTGGTCCTTGGCATAAATCGGGTCCAACGACAATATCCCTGCCGACTCATTGTACTTGAAAATCTTCAAGTTAGCGTCTGGGTCTTTTCTTCCGCACGAAGCGAAAATCAATACCGAAAATACAAAAAATAACAATCTTTTCATCCTTGCAAAAATAATCAATTATCTTCAATCCAACACATTTTTAGTAACATTAATTTCCATTAATTATCCATATAATTTCTCATTAATTCTTTTTCAATCGAATTTTGAGAAGAATAGAATTAATGATAATTAACGTCAAATTAACGGTAATTAACGTTTTAAAATAATTTTGCTTGATTTTTTTGTACTTTTGCAAAAAAATTTTTGAAGAAATGCGCATTAAAAGTATTCGAAGCGACCGCGGAGTCCTCGTTATCACCGACTATGGCGACAACACCCTCACCGTGCCATTGAGCAACCGCGACAAGCTACTGAGTTTCATGCGCTCCAACGCCACCAACGTGCCGCTCTTCCCGATGGAAGTGATTGACAGTCTTGCCAATGCAGCTTCTCATAAGGTCCAAATCAAGATGGAGGCGAAGAAAATCCTCCCCGAGTGGCCTTATTTTGTCATCGACTTAAACTTCAGATACTCAAAGAGTTATGACATCTCCTTCGAGGAGCCGTTTTTCAAGATCTCCCACCCTTTCGACGACGGCACCGACTTCTTCCGCCTCGAATACGAAGAGATCGAAAGTGACTTCGAGCCTAACGGCAAATACCGTGGTGCCCACGCCCGCCGCTACCGCCTTGATGAGATAATGGAAAATCTGGAATATCTCGTCAAAGAAATCCCAGATTTAACTATGGAAGCAGTGATTCAAACAACCGCTGGAGAAGTTTATACTTCAGATAATATATTTGTAAGAAACATTGTTTTATAAAAATCAAAACCATGCAAAATATCAGGCCTTGCGGTAAGCGATTAGCTTATCCAGACTGATATTTGTATGGTTTTGATTTGGTTAACTTTCAATTACGATTTAAATCCAGCAACTTTCTTGTGCGAATCAACTAGGAACTTGTTGTAATCCAATGAATTGACTTCCTGCTCCTTCTCAAGTGCGAGGTCCAGAACTTCGAGCATGTTCTCGACGAAATGGAACTGCAGGCCTTCGACGTACTCCTTCTTGATGTCCATGAAATCGCGCTCGTTGTCACGTGACAAAATGACATCTGTCACGTCGTTGCGCTTGGCAGCCAGCATCTTCTCCTGAATGCCCCCCACCGGCAACACCCTGCCACGAAGCGTGATTTCGCCCGTCATCGCGAGCTTGTCCTTCACCCTGCGCTGCGTGAACGCCGATGTCAGGGCTGTCAGCATGGTGATGCCCGCCGATGGTCCGTCCTTTGGTGTAGCACCCTCCGGCACGTGGATGTGGACATTCCACTCTTCAAACACTATCGGATTGATATTCAGCTGGTTAGCGTGTGCCTTAATAAATTCGTATGCTATCGTCGCCGACTCCTTCATCACATCACCGAGGTTGCCTGTCATGTTCAGATGTCCGTGGCCACGGCTCAAGCTGACTTCAATAGACAGAATCTCGCCGCCGACAGGTGTCCACGCAAGTCCGATGGCAACGCCAGGCATTGTGTGCTTCACCTCGTCCTCGTCGTGATGCATAGGCACTCCAAGGGCATTTTTCAGGTCGTCAACGGTGACTTTTTTCTCGTAATCGCCACCAATCACTATAGCTTTCGCCTTCTTGCGGATGATGTCGGCGATTTTGCGCTCCAGCGAACGCACGCCAGCCTCACGGGTGTAGTCGTCGATGATTTTATAAATGATTTCCTCAGAAAACACTACGTCTTTCGACTTCAAGCCGTGCTCTTTGAGCTGCTTCGGAATGAGATGTCGTTTTGCAATCTCATATTTCTCCTCGCGCAAGTATCCGTTCAGGTCGATGATTTCCATACGGTCGCGCAAGGCTGGATGTATGGTCTGCAGGTTGTTGGCCGTAGCGATGAACATCACCTTCGAGAGGTCGAAATCGAGTTCGATGAAGTTGTCGTTGAAGGTGTTATTCTGTTCAGGGTCAAGGATTTCGAGCAAGGCTGCCTGCGGGTCGCCGTTGATGTTGTTGCCGCTCACCTTGTCAATCTCGTCGAGCACAAACACAGGGTTCGACGACTTGGCTTTCTTCAAGTTTTGGATGATACGACCCGGCATCGCACCGATGTATGTCTTACGATGTCCGCGCAACTCGGACTCGTCTCTGACGCCACCTAGCGACATACGTATGTACTTGCGTCCCAATGCCTTAGCTATTGACTTACCCAGCGAGGTCTTACCCACGCCAGGAGGTCCAACGAGGCACAAAATCGGGGCTTTCATGTCGTTTTTCAACTTCAAAACCGCCAGATGCTCCACTATCCTGTCCTTGATTTTCTCAAGTCCAAAATGGTCTTTATCCAAGACTTTCTGGGCGTGTTCGAGGTCGAAATTGTCTTTTGTATATTCGTTCCACGGCAATTCCACTAGGTATTCCAGATAATTATGCTGAACACCATAGTCGGCCTGTTGCGGATTCATGCGCTGCAGTTTCTGCAGCTCTTTCTCGAACACCTCTGCCACCTCTTTGCTCCATTTCTTCTTCGCTGCTTTAGCCTTCAAATCCTTCACATCCTGCTCATTAGGCGTACCACCCAGCTCCTCCTGGATAGTCCTAAGCTGTTGATTAAGGAGGTATTCGCGCTGCTGCTTGTCGAGGTCTGTCTTGACTTTGCTTTGGATCTGCTGTTTCAAGTCGACCATCTGAAGCTCGTTGGTGAGCAGTTCAAGCAATGCCGTCGCAAACTTCGTGATGTCTTCAATCTCAAGCAGTTTCTGACGGTCTTCCATGTTCGCCACGAGGTTGCTGCCGATAAAGTTGACCATAAACCACGGGCTCTCGATGTTGCGGATAGCAAAAGTGGCCTCAAACGGCACTGTTCCCGACTTCTGCACTATCTGCATCGCCATGTCTTTGACGCTGTGTATCAACGCCTTAAACTGGCGGTCGCGTGGCACGACGGGGTTATTTCCAAAAGGCGCGATTCGGCCTCTCAAATAAGGCTCCGTCTCGGTGATTTCCTCAAGTTTGAAACGGCGTTTTCCCTGAATGATGACAGTGGTGTTTCCATCCGGCATCTGCAGTGTTTTCATCACCTGAGCGATGGTGCCGATCTCGAAGAGGTCTGCCTGGCCAGGGTCTTCCACGTTGGCGTCGCGTTGTGTGATGACGCCTATGTCCATACCTTTCTTATACGCGTCTTTCACGAGACGTATGGTCTTGTTTCTGCCGACGGTGATAGGTATGACAACGCCCGGGAACAAGACAGCATTACGCAGTGCCATAATTGGCAGTTCATCAGGCAGCTGCGCGTCATTCATGCGTTTCTCGTCCTCTGGCGAAAACAGCGGAATATATTCAGTATCAGCTTCAATGATGTCGCTGAGTATTATGTCTGGGTTAAGTTTTTTATCCATAAAAACGTTTTTTTCCATCAAAAATCGTGCCAAGACATTTTGTCATGAAAAAGCCCTTGTCATTTCTGGCAAGGGCAAAACTTCATTATGAAAAATTTAACAAACCTATTCTCGGATTATTTTTTCTTAGCTTCCTGGAATTTTTTGTACTTGTTGTTGAACTTATCGACGCGACCTGCTGTGTCGACGAGTTTCATCTTACCAGTGTAGAATGGGTGTGATGTGTTTGAAATCTCAAGTTTCACCAACGGATATTCATTACCGTCTTCCCAAACAATAGTTTCCTTTGTGTTGATGGTGGAACGTGACATAAAAGCGTGGTCGTTTGACATGTCTTTGAACACGACCAGTCTGTAATTCTTTGGATGTATGTCTTTTTTCATTGCTGTATAATTTTCCTTCAATTCGGGCTGCAAAATTACAACATTTTTTAATACGAAAAATAATTTTCTTAAAATTTTTTCAAAAAACTTTATTTTCATTGATTTTCAATGCTTTTCATCCAACAAATGACATCTTAAAAATAATTTTCCACTTTTGTGCACCATATTAATATATTTACTAACTTTGCAACGCAGAAAAAGCGCGAATTTTTTAGAAATTTCAAATAATAATAACTTAAAATATAAAACGTAATGAAACACAATTTCAATGCGGGACCATGCGTCCTTCCAAAAGAAGCCGTTGAATCAACAATCAACGCAATTCGCAATTTTGACAACACTGGCATCGGTTTGATGGAGATCTCACACCGTACTCCAGGTTGGGAGCGCATCATGGAAGAAACACGTCAGTTGTGGCGCGACATCCTCAATATTCCTGCAGAATATGAGGTCCTCTTCCTCGGTGGCGGCGCAAGCACACAGTTCTTCACAGTGCCGGCTAACCTTCTTAAGACAAAGGCAGCTTACCTCCAGACAGGTGTTTGGGCAAAGAAAGCCGCTAAAGAAGCTAAGTTGTTCGGTAAAGTCGAGATCGTGGCATCATCAGAAGACAAAAATTACACATACATCCCGAAGGGCTACACCATCCCTACAGATGCTGACTACTTCCACATCACAACAAACAACACCATCTACGGTACAGAGATCCGCAAAGATATGGATTGCCCGGTGACACTCGTTGCTGATATGTCATCAGATATCATGAGCCGTCCAGTCGATGTGAAGAAATACGGTCTCATCTACGGTGGCGCCCAGAAGAACGTCGGTCCTGCCGGCGTGACATTCGTCATCGTCCGTAAAGACCTCCTTGGCAACATCGGCGACCGCGCTTATATGAACCCACTTCCAACAATGGTCGACTATAAGACACATGCTGCAGAAGAAGCCAAGAACATCAGTATGTTCAACACTCCTCCGGTACTTCCTATCTTCGTCATGCACGAGACATTGACATGGTTGAAGAACACCATCGGTGGCGTCGAGGCAATGAACAAACTCGCTGTCAAGAAGTCAAATATGCTTTATGAAGAGATCGACCGCAACAGCATGTTCGTCGGAACAGCTGAGAAAGACTCACGTTCTATCATGAACCACTGCTGGGTGATGGCTCCAGGTCGTGAGGACCTCCAGGACGCTTTCATGGCATTCGCAAAAGAACGCGGCATGGTCGGTATCAAGGGTCACCGTTCAGTCGGCGGCTTCCGCGCTTCATTATACAACGCCTGCCCAATCGAGTCAGTTGAGGCATTGGTACAGTGCATGCAAGATTTCGAAAAAGCTAACAAATAATTGACAATTGATAATTGATAATTGACAATTAAAAAATATTGAAATGAAAGTATTAGTTGCAACAGAAAAGCCATTCTCAGCAGCAGCTGTCAATGGTATCCAGAAAATAGTTGAAGAAGCTGGTTATAACTTCGCAAAGCTCGAGAAATACACTGACGTCCAGCAGTTTTACGATGCAGTCGCCGACGCTGACGCTCTCATCGTGCGTTCAGACAAAGTGACCAAGGAAGTCATCGACCACGCCAAGAACCTCAAGATCGTGGTTCGCGCCGGCGCAGGTTTCGATAACCTCGACCTCGCTGCATGCACAGCAAGAGGCATCGTGGCAATGAACACACCAGGTCAGAACTCAAACGCAGTCGCTGAATTGGCAATCGGCATGATGATCTACATGGCCCGTAACACATTCAAACCTGGCACAGGTTGCGAATTGAAAGGCAAGAGAGTCGGTATCCAGGCTTACGGTAACGTCGGCCGTCTCGTCGCTGAGAAAGCCAAAGCTCTCGGCATGGAGGTCTGGGCATTCGACCCATTCGTCCCGACAGAGAAGATGGAAGCTGAAGGCGTGCACGTCCCGAACACTCTCGAGGAGCTCTACGCACACTGCGACTACATCTCATTGCACATCCCTGCAAACGACCAGACAAAGAACAGCATCAACTACGCTCTTCTTTCGAAGATGCCAAAGGGTGGCTGCTTAGTCAACACAGCCCGTAAGGAAGTCATCAACGAGGCTGACATGGAGAAGATGCTCGCTGAAAGAGCAGACTTCAAGTATGTGACCGACATCGCTCCGGCAAACGCAGAGGTATTGGCACAGTTCGCTCCACGTTTCTTCGCAACACCTAAGAAACAGGGTGCTGAGACAGCTGAGGCTAACATGAACGCAGGTCTTGCAGCAGCTCGCCAGATCGTGGGCTTCTTCAAGGACGGCTGCACAAAATTCCAAGTCAACAAATAGTTGAGAGTTTAGAGTGTAGAGTTTAGAGTAGTTTTTAAGTTTAGAGTATTAAAGTTAAAAAGTAAAAAAATGTCAGTTATAAAGCCATTTAAAGGATATCGTCCACCGGTTGATATCGTTGAGAAATTAGCTTCAAGACCATACGACGTTTTGAACACAGAGGAAGCACGCGAGGAATGCAAAGGCAATCCTTACAGCCTTCTCCACGTTACCAAGGCAGAAATCGACCTTCCAGCAGGACACAAGGACAGCGACCTCGAGACTTACATCAAAGTCGTTGAGAACTTCAACATGTTCAAGGATTACGGATGGCTCGTCCAGGACAAAGACGAGAAGCTGTACATCTACGCTCAGAGCATGAACCCGAAAGACGCCAACGCACACTGGCAGTATGGTATCGTGGCATGCGCATGGAGCGAGGACTATATCAACAAAGTCATCAAGAAACATGAGTTGACGCGTAAGGACAAGGAAGAGGACCGTATGAAACACGTCCGCATCACTAACGCCAACGTGGAGCCGGTGTTCTTCGCATATCCTGCAGTGAACGAGATTGACGCCATCGTCAACAACATCGTTCGCCACGATAAGCCGATCTACGACTTCATTGCCAAGGAAGACGGTTTCGGACACCGTTTCTGGATCATCGATGACAAGGCCACTATCGCCAAGTTAGTTGAACTCTTCGACAAGAAGGTCCCTGCTATGTACATCGCCGACGGTCACCACCGCAGCGCAGCAGCAGCATTGGTCGGACAGGAGAAGAAAGAGCACAACCCGCACCACACAGGCAAAGAGGAATACAACTTCTTCATGACAGTTATCTTCCCTGACAACCAGCTGAACGTCATCGACTACAACCGCGTTGTCAAGGACTTGAACGGCTTGAGCAAGGACGAGTTCATCAAGGCTCTCGGCAAGACATACGATGTCACCGACATGGGAACAGAGATCTACAAGCCAGCCAAACTGCATGAGCATAGCATGTACCTCGACGGTCACTGGTACAAGATGTCAGCAAAACCTGGCACATACGACGACAACGACCCAATCGGCGTCCTCGATGTGACAATTTTGAGCAACAACGTGTTGGACAACATCCTCGGTATCAAGGACCTCCGCACCGACAAGCGCATCGACTTCGTCGGCGGTATCCGTGGTCTCGGCGAGTTGAAACGTCGTGTTGACAATGGTGAGATGAAAGTCGCATTTGCAATGTATCCTGTCTCAATGAAGCAGATCATCGACATTGCTGACACCGGCAACATCATGCCACCTAAGACCACATGGTTTGAGCCTAAACTGAGATCAGGATTGGTGATTCACACACTTGAATAGGCTGTTGGTTATTAGAAAAAGAGCCCCGTCGGACGGGGCTCTTTTTTATTAGAAATTCAGACTCAATGTCAAACCAACGCCATAATTGTTTTGCAATTGAGGCGTTTTGCATTTAATAACCGACGGTGAAAGATTCAATGAATATCCACGATGTTGCCTATTGTATTCATCAGCCACCCAATTCATTCTGCCTTTACCAGAACCTTTAAGTATTATTGTTGTTATAAGGGCAACATCCGCAATGACTTCCACACCAACTCCCACCAGCATTAAGCCTTCATCTTCATCCATTGCTCCCAATGCAATAAGTCCGACTGAAGCTCCAAGCGACACAAGCGTTATAACTGTAAAAGCTCTGCCTGTATTTATCTGTTTTTTAGCACTAAGATATGTTTGGTAGTTTTCATAACCGACAAGTTCAAGGACTTCATCATCTGATAAATCGCGACCATTTAACGTCAATCCGTTACCATCACGTTCCATATAGCCACCATCATTATTATCATTATGTGATTGATTTGATTGTTGTTGGACTTGTTGTTGTATTACTACCGGTTCCTGTGGTTTTTCTTCTTCAGAAATGTCTGCAGTAAATTTTTCAATTTCACCATTTTGATAATTAATACTTACAACGTCTGATTTGTTAATGATGTACGTCGGGCCATCCAGATTTGTCCATTTCTTGTATTCGATTTCAGTTGAAGAAATCTTGGTTACTTTACTTAAAATGGTAGAATTGTCTTTCTTGACAATCACATCTTGTGCATTTGCGCATACTGTTGATAGGATGAATAATCCCACGATAAATGTAATAATTGTACTTTTCATATTGTATAGATTTAAAGCTTGTTTGTTTTCAAAATTGACAATAAAAAACCGCGAACTTTTTGTTAAGCTCGAGGTTCTGCAAAACCATTACTACAACAAGAAAGCCCACGGTCATATCCGCGAGCGTTTCTCTCTTTTCTCGTGTAGTAATTTGAAACTTGCAGATTTCGAGCTTACTAAGAAAAGCGAAAACGCCTTTTTATGTCTTTATACTTTAATTAGTGTCTGTTTTTTAATAATTTGTTAAAGTTTGACGATACAAAATTATACTTTTTTTCATACATAAACAAGTTATTTTTGATTTTTTATTAGATTCCTCGCTTCACTCGGAATGATAGACCAATCATTAATTAACCATTGTGGCGCGGCATGTAAGAAGCAACCAATTCAGAAGAGACTATCAAGCCGCGCCTCGATATTTTTAATTGTGTTTGTCATTCCGAAACCCGTAGGGGTGAGGAATCTCAATTAACTTTTATCTTATATCTTTTAACTATTTTTTGTATTTTTGCCAAAAATTATAAATATGGAAAAAAGTTTTGACCCCAATGCGGCGGCGGCTTTAGGTTCGGGAATCTACGGACTGCCTTGCTCGGCTGAGGATGCCGAAATCATCATCATCCCTGTGGAATGGGAGCTTACCACGAGTTACAACCGTGGCACTGTCGACGGACCAAGCGCCGTTTTCGATGGTTCCATGCAGGTGGACCTGTGCCATCACGACTACCCTGATTTGTGGCAACGCGGCATCTGGATGGATGAGTTTCCAAAAGAACTAAGAAAACTTCACGACAAGCTCGTGCCTGCAAGCGAGGAAATCATCGAGGCGATCGAAAACGGCGCTGTCGATGAGCATCCATGGAAATACGAGCAACAATACAAAGCCATAGAAGACGGCTTCGAGAAGATGTTCAGCTGGCTGCGCGAGCGCATCGCCTATTGGAAGAAACAAGGCAAGAAGGTCGGACTACTTGGCGGCGATCACAGCACGCCCCTGCCCTATCATCAATACCTTAATAATATAGGTGTCAACTACGGCATCTTGCACGTCGATGCACATAGCGACCTCCGCGAGTGCTTCGAAGGTTTCAAATACTCGCATGCTTCGATATTTTACAATGTTTTGAAGCTTGAAAAGGTCGAGAAACTCGTCCAGGTAGCAATCCGCGATTACTGCCATCAGGAGAAGCAGCTGATAAAAGACTCCAACGGCCGTGTGCAAGTGTTTTATGACCGTGACAACCGCCGCAGGATGTACGAAGGCGCCAACTGGAAGCAGATCTGCGACGAGATCGTTGACGCATTGCCTGAAAAGGTATATATCTCAGTGGATATCGACGGTTTGGATCCGAAACTTTGCCCCAATACAGGCACTCCGGTCCCAGGTGGCATGGAATATGAGGAATTGATGTATTTACTCAACAGGATCAAGGAATCAGGGAAAGAAGTCATTGGTTTTGATTTGTGTGAAGTATCACCAGGTGAAGATGATGAGTGGGACGGCAATGTCGGGGCGAGAGTTTTATATCACCTCTGCGGAATAATCTAGATAAAAGATAATTGATAAAAGATAATTGATAAAAGATAAAAAAGCGCGAAGCGTACTAACGTCGCTTCGCGCTCTCTATTTTCTATTCTCTATTATCTGTTATCTATTATCTTTACTCCATATTGGTATAGACAGCCTGTACGTCCTCGTCGTCTTCGACTTTATCGAGGAAGTTCATGATGCTCTCAATCTGCTCATCATTGAATGCCACAGGGTTGTTGGCGAAACGCTGGAGGTTAGCCTTCACAATATTGACTTTCATCTTCTCCAATGCCTCGTGCATGGTGCCGTATGATGTCCAGTCGCTGTATGCGAAGGTGCCGTCTTCTGTCTCTTCGATCTCTTCGAGACCAGCGTCGATAAGCTCGAGTTCGAGGTCGTCCTTGCTCATTCCGGCAGGGATTTCGATCTGGAACACAGCCTTACGTGTAAACATATATTCAAGCTGACCAGTCTTCAGAAGCTCGCCGCCAGCCTTGTTGAAATATGAGCGGACGTTGGCAACTGTACGTGTGGTGTTATCTGTAGCGCATTCCACGACGCAGAGGACGCCGTGAGGGCCCTTGCCTTCATAAACGATTTCAACCATATCAGCCGTGCTCTTATCGGTAGCACGTTTGATAGCTGCATCGATGTTATCCTTTGGCATGTTTTCCGCCTTGGCGTTCAAGATGGCCTGACGGAGTTTAGGGTTCATATCTGGATCCGGACCGCCTTCTTTTGCTGCGATAGTGATAATTTTCCCAAGTTTCGGGAACACTCTTGACATGTGGCCCCATCTTTTCATCTTAGCCGCCTTGCGGTATTCAAATGCTCTTCCCATTTTATTATTTTTTTAATTCAAGCTGCAAAAATAGTAAAAATTTTATTTGGTTTTTATTTAATGAAAAAATTTTAGTGTAGAGTGTAGGGTGTAGGGTTTAAAGTAGTTTTAAAGTTTAAAGTCGAAAGTTTCTATACACCTTTAAACTTAAAACTATCAACTACTCTAAACTTTCAACTCTCAACTCTAAACTTCAGATGCGATTAACAAGAGCATTAGGTTTTCTGTTTTTTCTTCTTCGCGGCAGGAAACAACACATTATTTAATATTAATCGATATCCTGGCGAGTTCGGATGCATATCTAATTCTGTCGGAGGGTCTCCCACCAAATGCTGGTAATCTTCCGGGTCATGACCGCCGAGGAAAGTCCAGAAACCATTACCGTAGTCGCCATGGATATAACGGTCTTCCTCAAGAGCAGCATTATCGCCAAGAACAACGACGGTGGGCTTTACATATCTTTTATCAAAAGCCGTGGTCTGCCCCATGAAGCCTTTTATCAATTTTTCATGGTCTTGCGTAAGCATAGTCGGAACAGGGTCCCATTTTGCGGAGAAATCAAATAACAAGAAAAAGTCATTGCCTTCTTTTACCGATTTAGGCCGGTGCAGAGTCACGTCGATATTAGAAACCTCATATTCCTGAGGGTTTGTCGAGACGGTAAAGTCGGTAAAGGCGAAGCAGTTATCGTAGTTTAGGCGGTTAGGGTCGCCTGAACGAATGCCATCGCCATCAAACATCACATCACAGATATCGAGTCCTTCCGCTGCCAGAGCGATATCGAAGCTGTCGGGAGCCGAGCACATAGCGAAGAGATAGCCGCCGCCCGCCACAAAGTCACGAATTTTTTTCGCGACAGCGAGTTTCAGTTGGGAGACCTTGGCAAAACCATGCCTTCTCGCCGTCTCCTCCTGATTTTTCACGTCTTCCTGATACCAAGGATAATTGCGGTAACGCGCCCAAAACTTGCCATATTGACCCGTAAAATCCTCGTGATGCATGTGAAGCCAGTCATAGGTTGGCAAAACGCCGTCCAAGACCTCGTCGTCGTAGATAATATCGTATGGAATCTCAGCGTATGTGAGCACCAGTGTCACTGCGTCATCCCATGGGAGAATGTTTTTCGGGGCATAGACCGCCAGACGAGGCACCTTCTGGAGTTTCATCTCGTCCATATTCACGCCAGGGTCTGCTATTTCAGCCAGAATGCCTTGTGCCTGAACGTCAGCAATCACTTGATACGACACGTTACGGAGTTTGCATTCGCGTTCAAACATGTCGTGATATGGCACCAGGTAGCTTCCTCCTTTATAGTTCAGCAGCCAGCTTATCTCCACTTCTCTTTCCAAAATCCAATACGCCACGCCGTACGCCTTCAGGTGGTTGGTCTGCGTCTCATCCATCGGTATCAAGATGTAGGCAGCAAAAATCTTTGGCATAGCCAACATCATGATTATCAATAGGATAATATATTTTTTCAGAATTTTCATCTTTATAAAAATTTAATGCAAAGATAATAAAAAATTTTCTAATTTTGCACTCGGAAAATAATCTAAAATACACATAATATGGAAAACACAACATTGAAAAAGACTGCATTGAACGCAATGCACTATGAAATGGGCGCCAAGATGGTTTTTCGACATGCCGGTTCAGTTTGAAGGCGTGAACGTTGAACACGAGACAGTCCGCAAGGGCGTTGGTGTTTTCGACGTCTCTCACATGGGCGAGTTCCGTGCAAAAGGTCCTAAGGCTTTCGCATTGGTACAGCGCTGCACCTCTAACGACGTGGCAGCATTGGTCGATGGCAAGGTACAGTACACCTGCCTCCCGAACGGCAAAGGCGGCATCGTTGACGATATGCTCGTTTACCGTGTATCTGCTGACGAATATTTCATGGTTCCTAATGCAGCCAACATCGATAAAGTCGCTGAAGAGATGGGCATGAAGCTCGGCGTCGACTTCATCAACGAGAGCAACCAGTGGTCACAGCTCGCAGTGCAGGGTCCTCTCGCACTCAAGGCAATGCAGAAACTCACCAAGGCTTCTGTGGAAGATATGGAATACTACACCTTCAAGATCATCGAATTTGCAGGCGTGAAAGACATCATTTTCTCAACGACAGGTTACACTGGCGCTGGCGGATGCGAGATCTACATCCCTAACGCAGAGGCAGTGAACGTTTACAAGAAGGTCCTCGAAGCAGGCAAAGAGTTCGGTATCAAGCCTATCGGCCTAGGCGCACGCGACACTCTCCGTCTCGAGATGGGATTCTGCCTCTATGGCAATGACATCTGCGACACCACCTCTCCTATCGAGGCTGGTCTCGGCTGGATCACCAAGTTCGTTGACGGCAACGACTTCATCGACCGTCCGTTCCTTGAGAAACAGAAAGCAGAAGGCGTAACACGCAAGCTCGTCGCTTTCGAGGTGACAGGCAAAGGCATCGCACGTCACGAATATGAGATCTGCGACGCTGAAGGCAACCACATCGGTGAGGTGACTTCAGGCACCATGGCTCCATCAGTGAAGAAAGCCATCGGCATGGGCTACGTGAAGAAAGACTTCTCAAAGGTGGGAAGCGAGATCTTCATAAAGGTGAGAGATAAACTCATCTCCGCTGAAGTCGTGAAATTACCTTTCTACAAAGGTTAATTCAAGTCAATAAAAAAAAGGCGGCTGCTTTCGCAGCCGCCTTTTTTTTTACCAGTACCACACTATACCAAATCGCGCATTGGCTTGTCGGAACGACGACGCGAACTCTATCGCAGGAGAGCCAATCGTGGCAACACTCAAGATGTTGTCAGTAACAGCAAAGATATTGAATGGTCCGAAATGACCGCCGATACCAAAGCCGACTGTAGTTCCAGTGTATTTCGACAACGTGCAGTTAAGCGTAAGATCCATGTGATTCCAGAACTTGCCGCTGTAAGCCAGTGTCAAAGCCGGATGGACCTTGCCTTTGGCAAAATACAACTGTCCTATGGCCGTGGCACGAAGCATCGGGTTGTACTCATAATATCCCTGAACCATAAATCTGCTCTTGAGATATGTCTTATAGTCCTTGCCATTCTCCATCAGCGAGTCGCCCCACACCTCTCTAATGATATCGCCAAGCATTGATTCATAATCGAGTTCCATGTCCCTGATTTCCGACAGACTCCCAAACAAACCGTCATTCAGAGTGACATTTTTCTTATCGACGGTTTTAGTCGTCGCCTTAGTCCATTTGATATATCCGAGGTCGTAGATTCCCGCTGCGACGCCAAAATGATCGTTGATGATGTACGACGCGCCGAGGTCAACGCCAAAACCAATGTTTTCACCAAAATCCATCATATCCCTGGCCGCAACCGAATCGACCATCTTTGGCATATCGCCGATTTTTCTGCATGTGCCTTCCAAAAGACTTGCCATCTTAATGTTCAGATAGACATCGGCGGTGATGGCGTAGCTGTTAGGATCAGTATAAATTTTCGTTTCCTCATTGTCAAAAGAGACATTGACGATACCGCTTAATATTTTCGGACGAATACCCACGGTGAGTTTGTCGTTAACCTCATATTGAGCGGCAATACCAAATTCATGAAACACGCTAGCCTCCAAACCCAGGCTGAAATCACAAGGATTGTCGGCACCCATATAATGACCGTTGCCATAGACGAAGAATCCGACGAAATCTTTCGAATAATTAAACTGCCCCGTCATCCTCAGCCTCCAGTCGATGTTGAAAAACAGTTTCTGGACTCTGAAACCGACATTCAAGAAATCCAACGAGATGTTGCTGTTAATGACGTTGTCATCTTTAAGACTGTTCACAAATTTTACCGCATCAACGACAGTCTCATCATTTCCAAAGAGATTTTTGTATTTTACGCTCGAGTTATAGAGGGAATAGTTGACATTCGAGAACATCAGCCCTATCATGCCGCGTTGTTCCATCCTGATGCCAGGGTTGTAGTAGTTGGCAAATGGCATCTGCGGAAGCAAGGTGAAGCCGATACCGTCGTTCTGAGCTTTTGTTACTAATGATATGCAGACCAGTGCTGCGACAATCAATATTCTATATAGTTTCTTCATGACTTGCCCTCCTTAATTAATTAAGATCAATTTCCGTTGTCTTTGTCAGCATTTTCATGCGCAGGGCAAGATGCTCAGATTCCAATATCATCACAGGATCGTTCTGGAATTCCGTTGAAACTCCCAGACGCATCACCATCTGATTGGCTCGCATCACGTTTTTGACTTTATCGTCTGTAATGACACATTCCAAAGTTGCAGGTTCATTATATAATATTGACCCCCCGTCGTCAAACAGTGAGTCGATGACATGACCATGCCTCAAGAACAAGCCTTGCATCACCAGTTGAATAGGAATCTTATTATCATAATCGATAAAGAAATCAATTTCATCAAAATAATTTTGAATACTGACATCATTGCCAAAAGTCACATCAAACGTGTCGATATATCTCAAGTCGGTGAGTTTGAACGACAATGGCATTTCGATATCGCCTATCACATCGACTGTCGAGGTGTCGGAGATAGAGATTCTATCACCCGGCAACGCCATCGTAACTCTTCCGCCAAAATCAAGGCGTGTGTAGCCTGCAAGAGCTTCAATCTGATCGGTGAAACCTGTAACTGTAAAGTTGCGATATAAGCCATTTGTCGGATAGATATCGACATCCACATGGTCGGCGGCGAGCAAGTCGGTGACATAGCCCGAATGTTCGTTGAGGAACTGTAGTTTTGTAATGTCGCCGTCGGCTGTCAAACCAAATGTGTTGCGATAAGTGATGTTGATCTTAGGCACTGGGAGTAAGGCGCTGCCACTAAGACCTTTGACGCCGAAATCGATAGGATTCTCGTTGTAGAACAGCGAGTCGAGAGTCTTCGTCACGATGGCATACACCGTTTTGAACCCCACTCCTGTCAGTCCACCTGTCGAGATACATTGATAATCGCCTCCCTGATATGACGAACCAGTTATATGCATTGTGATACGCGCGCCGAAAGCCACCGTGTCGTCTTCTGGAATGACTGAGTAATTTGCCAGGTCGACACTTTGACTGCCTTTGTTACATTCAACTTCCAGTGAAAGAGGCTCTCCGGAAGGCGACAGCAGCTGGTTGGAATAAATCTCGACCTTTCTAAGCTCTGGGAATGCTGGTTGCAGTTCGATACCGAAACTCAGAATACCTTTGCGCAGTTCAACTTCTTGAATACTGAAACCGTCGTAATGGAATGGTATTGTCATGAATTTGTCGACTGCTATCACCGTATCCTGAGTCCCCGAAGCCACAAATTCAGGCATGGTAAACATAGTATTTGTAGTAAAATCGACATCATCAAGACCACCCAACAGATCGCTTGCCTTCAGAACGCCGTTTACAGAGTCGGCATAATAAGCAAAAATCGAGTCATTACGGACGCGAATCCACGAGTTTGTGGTGCTGTCCATGTCGTTGAGAATCTGTTTCAACGATATGGTGTCGTTATAAATCAAGATGGCAAACTGATTATCGACGGCAATTTTCTTAATCCCCTCCTTCTTACATGAAGCCGTCGCCAGCACCATAAGAATAAGGAGAACCGCCATAATGGAGTCTTTAAATATTTTCCTCATTTTTATAAATTTTTGATTATTATTTTCCTTTGAAACTACAAAAATAAAAATTATTTGAATATTAGTTTAAAAAAACCTCAATTTTCGTTTTAATTTTTTTTTGAAAATTTTTGTTACGCGTATGTAAAAATGTTGTATTTTTGCAGTCCGAAAAATTTAGAGAAAAAGAATAGATATGTATTTAACTGCAGAAAAGAAACAAGAGATTTTCACAAAGTACGGTAAGAATGCACAGGATACCGGCTCAGCAGAAGGACAGATTGCATTGTTCACATTCAGAATCAAGAATTTGACAGAGCACATGAAGACCAGCAAGAAAGACATCGCAACAAAGCGTTCACTGGTCGCCCTCGTAGGTAAGAGAAGAAAGCTCCTCGCCTACCTCAAGAAGAATGATATCGAGAGATATCGTACTATCATCAAGGAATTAGGTATCAGAAAATAAACGCATTATTATTAATGTGCTTGCGAAAAAAGGCAACTCGATTGCCTTTTTTCGCATTGTTGTATGCCTAATCAAAAGCGGTTTATTATTTAATTTATTAAAAAGTATTTATTATGGGTCCAGAAGGTATTAAACAGACCATACAAACTGGTAAGGACATTATTACCATCGAGACAGGACGTCTGGCCAAGCAGGCCGACGGTGCAGCGGTAGTGACATGCGGTAAGACAGTGTTGCTCGCAACAGTGGTTGCAGCAAAAGAAGCGAAAGACGATGTCGATTTCCTGCCTCTTTCAGTCGATTATAAAGAAAAATACGCCGCCACAGGCAAATTCCCTGGCGGTTTCTTCAAACGCGAAGGCAAGCCATCAGAC
>CAJOCJ010000027.1 GCA_905236635.1 uncultured Bacteroidales bacterium | reverse complement strand
GATCTCCTGGCTGTCGAATGCCTCGTTGACGCGGTCCCATGACTTGAGAAGGCGAGCCTTCTTGTGTGAAAGGACGAGCTGGCCGTTGATGCCTTCCTGATTCTCAACGTAGACTTCGATTTTGTCACCGACTTTGAGGTCTGGGTTGTGACGGAATTCTGAAATCGGAATAACACCATCTGACTTGAATCCGATGTTGACGACGACTTCGCGTGAAGTCTTTGCGACAACTGTTCCTTCGATGACTTCGTGGTCGCCGATCTGACTCATGGTCTTCTCGTACATTTCTTCCATGCGGGCGCGGTCTTCAGCCTTGTAGCTGTCGTGTTTCTTAGCGTCGTTGCTCCAGTCGAAATCTTCTGCCGGAACTGGTTTCGTTTTCTTGGTTTCTTTCTTCACCTCAGCCTGTGGCTGTTCAACGTTCTGGATTTCTTCGTTGACGGTGTTTTCTAATTCGCTCATTATAATTTTTATTTAAAATTGTACCCGACAGCTCTTCCGAATTGGGCAATCGAGGATTGTTAAACTTTATTTTTCCATTTCAAGTCATTGATTTTCAATTACAAAAACCAATTTCGGAATAAGGCTCGAAATGGACTGCAAAGATACAAAACTTTTTGAAACACAATAACTTTTTTAATAATTATTTTTCAGCACCTGTCATTTCGACCGAAGCGAAGCGGAGTGGAGAAATCTCAAACACTTAATGACCAATCAATTTTAACATCTAAAAACTCGAAAAACACGAATTTTTAACTTCAAACTTTAAACTCCAAACTTCAAACTTTTTTTTGTATTTTTGCAAAAAAGAATTTGTATGAATAAAATAAAGGTGCTTTTCATCTGTCACGGGAACATCTGCAGGAGCCCGATGGCGGAATATATTTTGAAGGACATGGTCGAAAAAGCCGGCAGGGCAGAGGACTTTGAGATAGCCTCCGCCGCCACCTCCACCGAGGAGATCGGCAACGACCTCTATCCTCCGGCGCGACGTATCCTGTTCCAAAAAGGCGTAAAATATGGTTGCCGCCAAGCCCGCCAAATCATGCGTCACGACTACGAATACTACGATTACATCATCGCCATGGATGAAAATAATTTGAGAAATCTGAAAAGGCTTCTCGGCGACGATGTTGACAGCAAAATCTCCTTGATGATGTCATATGCCGGCTATCACCGCGACGTTGCCGACCCTTGGTACACTGGCGATTTTGAGACAACTTATAACGACCTCATTGAAGGCTGCAAGGCGTTTTTGAAGTCATGTTGAATTTCGCTGCTGAGGCCTGTGGCTACCACCTCGAAAACCACCATCACGCATTGGCCGATGCGGAGGCGTGTGCATGGATAGCGAGGGAGATTTTGTAGTATAAAAATCAAACAAAAAGTTTCAAATTTTGGCTGTAGTTTCGAAAATTTTTTGTATCTTTGTAACTCATTTAAAAATAGGAACCAACTATTATGAAAGAAATATCCGAGTTTTCAAATTTACAATTAGATTGTGATGATACTATTGATGGGAAGAGTCGCAAAAAAGCATATGCCATTTTTGATAATGGCTTTTTGAAATCAATGAATTCAGGAACAGTTGAATGTCTTCAACAGATTCACGCCTATTTATTTGGCGGACTATACGACTTCGCTGGAAAGATTCGCACAAAGACCATATCTAAAGGTGGAACAATCTTTTGCCGTGCCGAGTATCTGATGCAGAATCTTGAAACTATTGAGAAGATGCCTGAAACTACCTTCGACGAGATAATTGACAAATATGTTGAGATGAACGTGGCTCATCCTTTCATGGAAGGTAATGGCCGCTCAACCCGCATCTGGCTTGACCTGATTTTCAAGAAACAGCTAAAAATGTGCGTCGATTGGAGCAAAATCGACAAAAAGAAATATTTGAGTGCGATGCGCCGAAGCGTTACAGATTCCTCTCGCATAAAATCATTACTTAAACCAGCCTTGACTGACCGCATCGCCGACCGTGAAATTTTTATGAAAGGCATCGACTATTCGTATTATTACGAGCAAGAGGAATAGAAAGAATTGAGATTTGGTAAGATATTATTGTGCTTGAACCATTGACTTATATTTTTTTATATTTGCATTTGTAAATGTTAACATTTTTTAACATTTGCCCCCAATTTTTTCATTTTTCTGCAAATTGTGTTAATTTTTGTTAACAATTGATAATCATATTGTTTTTGTTGTTATCTTTGACAAAATTTTTAATCTTTTGACGTATGGATGAGGATAAAGACTTTATCAGGCAAGACCACAACTATCGGACACTGATAGCATTCCAAAAGGCAGAGTGTATCTACGATGTAACATATTATTTTGCACATAGATTTATAAAAACAGGCGATAGAACTCGCGACCAGATGATTCAGGCGGCACGTTCGGGTAAACAAAATATTGCAGAAGGTAATATCGATGGCATCACTTCACGTGAAATGGAACTGAAACTTACAAATGTCAATCGCGCATCGCTCCACGAATTGCTGCTTGATTATGAAGACTATCTACGTGTTCGAGGATTGGAAAAATGGAACTATTATGATCCGAAATGTATCAAAACACGTGCTTTTTGCAAGAAACATTTGGATTCGGCAGTTTATCGCGAGAAGATAAAGGAACGCTCGGATGAAACGATTGCTAACATTGCCATCACCCTGATTCATCAATGTGACGTGCTTATTCGCGGCCTAATTGAATGGATGAAACGCGATTTCAAAGAAAAAGGAGGAATTAAGGAAGAAATGTATAAAGCTAGAAAAGATTGGCAACGGAAGAATTAAATATGTGGGCAATTTGTGCGATTTGTATCTAATGGGGTGCTGTGGGTCTGTTTCGGGATGAACCCATATCGCCCATTAAACCCATTAGCCCCATAAAACCCATTATGGATAACAAGAATCACACAAAAAACAAGCACACTCCACCCACGCTCACTACCGCTCCGATAACCTCTCGTATCGTTACCTTTTGATGGAATAGTATTGCTGCCGGAGCAATGATGAGTATCGGTGTGAGCGCAAAGAGCGTCTGTGCGATGCCGGCGGAGGTGAACTGTGTGGCAAGCAACGAGGCACTGACGCCTATGAACGGTCCGAAGATGGTGGAGGCGAGCACACACCACATCGCTTTCCTGTCGCTCACGGCATGACGGAGCTGTTCCAAGCCGTCTTTATTGAATATCACCAACGCCAGGAAAAAGCCGACAAGCCCGATATATGCGCGGATGGTGGTGGAGGCAAACGATATGCTCACACTGACTGGCAACTGAAACACTGCGCCGTCAAAAACGGTGTCTTGCGAGATGCCGAGAGCCGTCAATGCGGTGTCGTAATGCTTTAAGCCCACTTTGCTGAGCACGAGCCCGAATCCTTGGCAGATGCCAGCCATCGCCGCATAAAAGATGCCTTTTGCCGGCAGCTTGAATTTTATGCCATGTTTCTGAGAATCATCATTCTTAGATAATATCGATAGCGCGATGCCGCTCAAAGTGATAATCATACCGAGTATGGCTGTCGGGCGCAGATGCTCGCCGAGAAACAGCAGTCCGGTGAGTGCCGCCGTCGGAGCGGAGAGCGTCATGAAAAGCTGTCCGAAACGCGAGCCGATGTGGATGTATCCCTGCATCAGACAATAGTCGCCGATGACGTAGCCGACAACGCCCGAAAGAAGCAGCCACGTCCAGGTGCCGCCGTCAGCGTAACGAGGGTAGGGGACTCCCATCACCAGCCAGAGGGTGACGACTAGGAACATCAACGACATCGTCATCCTGATAGTGTTGAACGGCAACGAACCCATACGCTTCGAGCCGATCTCCGCAAAAAGCGCAGTGGCAGTCCATGAGATTGCTACAAAAAGCGATATCAATTCACCGAGAAACATTTCTGCCTTTTCAATGATAATTTATGGCGCAAAATTACAAAAAAGTGTAGAGTGTAGAGTTTAAAGTTTAGAGTCAGTATAAAAGTTTAAAGTTTTTAAGTAAAAATGACAAAAAAAGCTAATGGCTAATAGCTAAAATCTTTTAACTTTTCTCATTTAACTTTTAACTAAAATATGTATTTTTGCAAAAAATTTAATTGCTATGGCACTGAATTGCGGAATTATCGGACTTTCCAACACTGGAAAAACAACCATATTCAATTGTATATCAAACACTAAGGCGGAGATAGGCTTTGCCACGAAGTCGAACATCGGAATGTGCGAGGTGCGCGACGAACGCCTCAAACTCATCGACAATATCTCACATTCGAAGCGTATCGTGCCCGCCACCGTCGAAATCGTCGACCTTCCGGGACTGAGCAAGGGCGGACAGGGTGTCGGTAACAAGCTCCTCGCCGAGGTGCAGACCGTCGATGCGCTTATCCATGTGTTGCGTTGTTTCGATGACCCGAATGTGCCGCATAGCGAAGGCAGCATCGACCCTGTACGCGATATGGAACTCGTCGACCTTGAGCTTCAGGTGCGCGACCTCGACCTCGTCACACGTAAACTGCAACGTGTCGAGAAGCTGCTCAAAAACGGCGACAAAGACAACAAACGTGCCTTCGAGGTGCTGACAATTTACAAGGAATGCCTCGAGAACATGCAGAATGCCCGCACCGCCAACGTGCCTGAGGAAGACAAGAAGTATATCCAAGATATTCAACTGCTTACGGTCAAGCCGATAATGTACGTCTGCAACGTCGATGACGCCTCGGCTCTCACCGGAAACAAATACACCGAGGCTGTGAAAGCCGCTCTCCATGGCGAAGACATGATTATCCTTGCCGGAAAACTCGAGTCGGAGATTGCTGAACTCGACGAGGCTGACCGTGCTATCTTCATGGAAGATGCAGGACTGACTGAGCCTGGCGTGAACAAGCTGGTGCGCCTCGCATACAGCACCTTGAAGCTGCAGTCGTTCTTCACCACCGGTCCTGACGAGACACGTGCGTGGACAATTCATATCGGCGACACCGCTCCTGAGGCTGCCGGCGTAATCCATAGCGACCTTCAGCGTGGCTTCATCCGCGCCGAGGTGATGAGCTGCGAAGACTTCCTGCACTACGGCTCCGAACAGGCCGTCAAAGAAGCCGGTAAATTCGCTGTCGAAGGCAAAAACTACGTCGTTAAAGATGGTGACATAATTAACATTAGATTTAACGTGTAATTATGCCGGAATACGTCGTTTTAGTTGACAATAACGATAACCAAATCGGATTGATGGAGAAGCAAGAGGCTCACATCAACCCGACGTTGCACCGTGCCTTCTCGATCTTCATCTTCAACAGCAAAGGGGAGATGCTGCTCCAACAACGTGCGCTCACGAAGTACCACACTCCGGGATTGTGGACCAACACCTGCTGCAGCCATCCGCGTGACGGTGAGACACTCGAACAAGCCACGAAACGCCGCTTGATGGAGGAGATGGGGATGGAATGTGACCTCAAGGAGGTGTTCAGCTTCATCTACAAAGCCGACGTGATGCAGGGACTCACCGAGCATGAGTTCGACCATGTCTTTATTGGAACCACCGACGCGACACCTATTATTAATAGGGAAGAAGTGGAGTCGTATAAGTACGAGACAGTCGAGAATATCGCCAAAGATATTGAAAAAAATCCTGAAAATTATACCGCCTGGTTCAAGATTGCTTTCGCGAAACTCCTTCCCGTCATTTCGACTGAAGCGTAATATAATGGAGTGTAATGGAGAAATCCTCCTTTCCCGTTAACTTCTGAATAAAAAGGATTTATTCACCAAGGTGAATGCTTTCGCAAAGCTCAGGTCTCGACTTCACTTCGTTGCGCTCGAAATGACAATCAAAAAATTTTTTTAAAAAAGTTGCATATTTAAAAATATGTTGTATTTTTGCGATGTGAAAATGATATCAAAATGATATTACTAAAAATAAATAATCATCTTAAAAAATACAACTATGGAAAAGAAAGAATTTGAATTTAATGGATTGAGAATCAATGGATTCTTGATGCTGTTTGTTATCATTGCAATTCTTGCGTTGATAATTTACGGATTTACAACATTGACAGAAGGTGAGCCGTTGTGGCTGCTCTTCGGCGGAATCGCTATGATTGTAGTCGATTTCATTTTATGCGTCGGTTTCAAGAAAATCGAGCCGAATGAAGCAATGGTGATGGTGTTCTTTGGAACGTATCAAGGTACCATGACGAAAGTCGGCTTCCATTGGGTGAATCCGTTTTATTCCTCAAAGAAAGTGTCGCTTCGTGCACGTAACCTCAACGTCGACCCGATTAAAGTTAACGACAAGACCGGCAACCCGATTATGATCGGTCAGATTTTGGTTTGGAAGTTGAAGGATACCTACAAGGCAATGTTTGAGATTGATTCTGAAACAATGGCTGCGACAAATGGTGTTGGCAATGGGGTGGCCGTTATGAGCCGTATGCGTGCTTTCGAGAGTTTTGTGAGAGTGCAGAGCGACGCAGCATTACGCGAGGTGGCCGGAATGTTCGCCTACGATGAGAACGGTGACATCACCAAGGGCGATTTGACGCTGCGCGCCGGTGGCACAGAGATAAACGAAATACTTCTCGGCAAGCTCAACGACCGTCTGGCGATGTCGGGTCTTGAGGTCATCGAAGCGCGCATCAACTACTTGGCTTATTCACCGGAGATTGCCGCCGTAATGCTGCGTCGCCAACAGGCAGCGGCCATCATCGCAGCACGTGAAAAGATTGTGGAAGGCGCCGTCTCGATGGTGAAAATGGCTCTCGACAAGCTCAAAGACGAAGAAGTGGTGGAACTAGACGACGACAAGAAAGCCGCAATGGTCAGCAACCTTATGGTCGTGCTCTGCGCCGACGATGCTGCCCAGCCTGTAGTAAACACCGGAACATTGTATCAATAATTTAAAAATAATTGATTATGAATGATATGACACTATATTGGCTGATGATGGGGCTGATTTTCGTGCTGACGATAATCTTGCTGGTTTTGTTCAAAAAACGCACTAGATTCGAGATTTTCCCCGATCTCATAATGGCACGCGATTTTGCATATCCGGCCAATATTCCGAATTATGCAATAAAATCTATTACTTTGATAGAAAAGATGCCAAGAGTTTTGATGAGAAGCAACGGCTATAGCGGATTAAAGACATGGAAAGGAATATTCAGGATTATTGGCGGCAAACGCGTTCTGCTCTATGTCGAAGACCACAACAAAGGTCCGATTATCAAGATTGAGACTGTAAGAGAAAGCGTTTACATTAACTTCAAAGATAGGGAGCAAACCCATCAGCTTTACGACGAGATGACAAGGAATGTTAAGATTTTAAACGAAACAGAACTCGTTGATTGTAGGGTGATTACGGACATAAGAAGTTGGGCGATCGTGGTTGTATTTATTGCAATTACAATGGTGATTGGCTTGCTTCCTGTAATGATTTAAAGATGTCTAAGGAAAAGGAAAATACCAAGAATTTCGTTTTGCGCCTCGACGCCAAGACGATGGAGGCTGTCGAGAAATGGGCGGCCGACGAGTTCCGTTCCGTCAACGGACAGCTGCAATGGATTATTACTGAATCACTTAAGAAAAATAAAAGAATTTAAACTATGGTTGACACAGCAACAATTATCGAATGGGTTTTAATCATTCTGACATTCGGAATGTACTTCACAATGCCAATTATTGCCAGAAATGTTGACAATCTTGACAGACGTATTAAAGTTGTTAAGGTATTGAATATCATTTATTTAATAATAACGATACTCTTGATTGGGTATATCATTTACGAGTTCTGCGTGTTTGATATGGAAAGCAATTTCCGCCTCACGAGGGCAGCTCTGATATTTATCGCGATAATAATGTATTGCTACAACACTTTCGTGAAATCGAAACTCTGGATAAAGTGATCACTCGATAGTGATGTCACTCATGTCGGTGTCGAGCCGCTCCCAGTCGTGAAGGAATATCGACTTACGCTTCGAGCAGCCGTCATCCTTGCACTTGAAAACGATGTTTTTATTTTTAAAACTCACTTCATAAAGACCCTTTGCACCTTCGCAGGGGTCTTTTTTATTTACAAAAGTGACCTCGTTACCTTTGACGCTGTATCTGCCGATGATAGGGTGGTCTCTCTCGATGCCGCTCAGATAAATGGCATATTTCCCGTCTTTAATAATCAGCGTCGACTGGTCATAGATGCTCATCCATGCACCGTTGACGTTGACATCGGCCACCGGCTTCACCTCTGTAGTGGTGACGACAGGTTTAACTTCTTGATTATCAGTGTTGTTATTGTTTGAAATCAAGAATTTGTATATCACAAAAAATGCCAGGATTATTACTAGAATAACGACAATCACCGTGGTGAAGACGTTGCCGGTTTTCTTTTTCGAACCGCTTTTTTTCTTAGTTTTTTTAGCCATATAATTAAATATTTATGTTGTGACTCGTCATTTCGAGCGAAACGTAACGAAGAGAAGTGTAGTCGAGAAATCCTCCATTAACGAAAGCTTTATGTTATTGAGGATTTCTCCATTCCGCTTCGCTTCAGTCGAAATGACGATTTGCAAAGATAATATTTTTTTATAAAATAACGTAAAATATCGCCATAAATTTTGTACTTTTGCACCGAAAATTTAACGAACATGCAGGAAACAATTCTGATTCTGGATTTCGGCTCACAGGTGACACAGCTCATCGGACGCCGTCTGCGCGAACTGAATGTCTATTGCGAGATACATCCATTCAACAAAATCCCAGAAATTACTAGTGATATCAAAGGCGTCATCCTCAGTGGAAGTCCTTCGTCGGTGCGTGATGCCAAGGCTCCTTTCGCCGACTTGTCGAACATCAAAGGCCGTCTGCCGTTGCTTGGAATATGCTATGGAGCGCAGTTTATAGCACATCATTTCGGAGGCGAGGTCAACTCATCTCTGGCTCGTGAATACGGCCGCGCGATGCTGACGGTGGTGGAGGAGGATAACCCTCTGTTCAAGGGTGTGTCGAAGACCAGCCAGGTGTGGATGTCGCATGGTGACACCATCGCGCGGCTGCCTAAGAACGCTCATGTCATCGCCAAGACCGACGACGTGGAGAACGCCGCTTACAAAATCGACGGCGAGGACACCTGGGCGGTACAGTTCCACCCGGAGGTGTTTCACAGCAAGGAAGGCCCGAAGATGCTCGAAAACTTCGCGATGAACATCTGCGGATGCCACGGCAACTGGACTCCCGACTCGTTTATCGACACCACCGTCGAGGCGATGCGTGCCAAACTCGGTGATGATAAGGTAATACTGGGACTTTCGGGTGGCGTCGACAGCACCGTGGCTGCAGTGTTGCTTAACAAGGCAATAGGCAAAAACCTGACCTGTATATTTGTAGATAACGGACTTCTTCGCAAAAACGAGTTTGAAGACGTCCTTGATTCATATAAAGACTTGGGACTCAATGTGATAGGCGTTCATGCAGGCGATCTGTTCCTGAAGAAACTCGCCGGCGTCACTGACCCCGAGGCAAAACGTAAAGCTATCGGATCGACGTTTATCGACGTGTTTGAGGCTGAAGCTAAGAAGATTGAAGGCGCTAAATGGCTCGCTCAAGGCACCATCTATCCTGATGTCATCGAGAGCGTGAGCGTCAACGGACCGAGCTGTAAGATCAAGTCGCACCACAACGTGGGCGGACTTCCTGAGAAGATGAACCTCAAGATTGTGGAGCCGCTGCGTTCGTTGTTCAAGGACGAGGTGCGTCGCGTGGGCCGCGCGCTCGGCATCAAGCGTGAGCTTGTGGGCCGTCATCCGTTCCCCGGACCGAGTCTCGGAATCCGTATTCTTGGCGAGGTGACCGAAGAGAAGCTCCGTATCCTCCGCGATGCCGACGACATTTTCATCAAGGGCTTACGCGAGTGGAAATGCGAATTGCCGAGCGCGTCGTATCCTAACGAGATGGCGGATAACCTCTACGACAGCATCTGGCAGGCAGGCACGATGTTACTTCCAGTGAAGAGCGTCGGCGTGATGGGGGATGAGCGCAGCTACGAATACACCATCGCTCTCCGCGCAGTGATATCCACCGACGGCATGACCGCCGACTGGGTGCATCTGCCATACGAATTTATGGCGAAAGTTTCGAACGACATAATTAATAAGGTTAAAGGCGTCAACAGAGTTTGTTACGACATCTCGTCGAAACCGCCAGCGACAATCGAATGGGAATAAAGCAGGGACGGACCGAGTTCGTCCATCGGGTTAAAGGTTGAAAGAGAAAAGTTAAAAGAGATATAAAAATGAGTTTAGGTAAAAAAATAAACTGGAAACAGGAGATTATCTCCTACGCCTTCCTCATCTTAGGAAGCGTCTTGTTCGCTGTGGGCGACGTGATGTTTGTGAACCCTTACCACCTCGCGCCTGGTGGCACCTACGGTCTGTCAAACGTGCTCAACGCATTGTATCCTTGGAAGGTGTCATTGTACGCCATCTGCATGGATATCCCGCTGCTCGTCATCGGCACGTGGATTCTAGGTCCGAAATTCGGTTTTAAGACCATCTTATCGACAATCCTTATCTTCGGAGCCACATTCGTGTTAGAGTCGACATGGGGCTACAAACCTGTGATATTTGAATTCATGCATACCATCGAAGAAGGACAGCCGATTGATAAGTCGATGCTCGAAGTCCTTGGCACTGACATGTATTTCAAGCCCGACTACTTCCTCAACACCCTCGTCTCTGGCGGCATCTACGGTCTCGCCATCGGCTTCGTGTTCAAATCGGGAGCCACATCAGGCGGCAGCGATATCATCTCGATGATTCTGCACAAATATACTAAAGTTTCTCTTGGTACGTTAGTAATGATAGTTGACTCGATCATCACGTTGTCATCGTTGTTGCTCGGCGAGATTCGTCTCCCGATCTACTCGATACTGCTGATTGTCGTTGAGAGCAAGATCATCGATTTGGTGGTTGACGGTATCAAGAGCTACAAGACGGCATTTATCGTCACTGACAAGGTGGAAGAGGTCAGAGCGTTCATTATCAACGACTTGGAGAGAGGTGGAACGTGTTTCGTGGGTACAGGCTTGTTTAAAGGTCAGGAGCGTAAGATGATTTACACCAACCTCAACCGCGCCGACTTGGTGAAGCTGAAGATGAACCTGCGTGTCCTCGACCCGAACGCATTCGTCAACGTGATTGAGAGTGCTGAAGTCATGGGCAACGGCTTTGTGCCGCTCCCGCATAACGAAAAGTAATGTTAAAAAAACTGTTCAATATTCTGATTTGCCTGTGTTTGCTGGCTTCTGCAGAAGTCAAGGCGCAGGATACCTATCGTGTGGCGCTGATGGTACCGCTCTACCTTGAGCAGGTCGATGCCCAGTATTTGGCCGCAGCACCGTCAAACAAGACGTTGCTTACCAAGCCGTTCTCGTTCCTGCATTTCTACGAGGGTCTCATGATAGCCGCCGACTCGGTGGTCAACACCCGTAACATGAAGCTGGAGCTGAGGGTTTTCGATGTCGACAACGACGTGCGCAAGGCGTGGAAAGCCGTCACCGACCCATGGCTCGCCACAGCCGACATGATAGTGGGACCGTTCTACATCAAGCCGTTTACCGTGGTGAAGGAGTTTGCGTCGAAACACAACATCCCGCTTGTCAATCCTATCACACAACGCTCCGAAATCGTTGATAATCAGCCGAATGTGATAAAGGTGAAGCCGGCTCTTGACAGCCAGATGGCATTTCTGGAAAGCGTTATCAAGAGGTATTATCATGCGAATAATGTGTTCATTATCAGAGAAAACGAAGATACGGATCCTGCGATTATCGACAGCATTAATGAGGTTGTGAAACGCAGTATCGACGCGTATTCTTATGTCAACAACAGGCATATCGTAAAGACCATCAAGACACATCAGAAGAGATGGAAATATCTGAGGGTGGAGTTTGAACAATCGGATTATCTGACCGATAATATCAGCTTGAATGTCAATATTTTAAAGCAGAGAATCAACGACAGCACCGCCTTCAGAAATCAGATTGTAAACATCAATTACAAGCGCGACAGCTTGAAGCATGTGAAGAATTTCGCCTCCTCGATGCGTAACAACCTGTTCATCGTTTATGGTAACGACAAAGTTTTTGCCAACGAGATTGTCAACAAGGTGACGAAGCTGACCGTGAACTATCCGTTGACCGTTATCCTGCTGCCTGAATGGAGTAAGTTCGACCGCCTCTTTATCGACAACCTTATGAAGATGCATGCCATCTATTTTGACGATAATTACCTTGACTGTCAGAACATTAGGACTGAAAGTTTTATTTGTAAATTCAGAAATACTTACGAAACCGAGCCTAATGACTATGCCTATCAGGGCTTTGATATCGGTTGGTATTTCCTCAATGCCTTGGATGTGTATGGCAAAGATATGGTTGAAAATCTGCCCAATTATGATATTCCACTGCTTCAGACCCGATTCAATTTCCGGAAAAATGGGGAAAATTCGGGATATGAGAACGTCTATTGGAATGTTTATCAGCTTAAAGGCTACAACAAAGTCGTTTTGAAAGCGAATTATGAAAAATAAGTTTTTCTTATTTATATTACTGATAATCAATATTTTAATTCCTTCTTGCGGAGAAAAAGACAATGCCGTTGTCGCATATTGGCCCGATGGTAATGTAAAGTCGGAGCTGCGTTACACTGACGGCAAGTTGGATGGTCTGTGCAAGTGGTATCACAGCAATGGCAAACCGTCGATGGAGGTGGTTTACACGATGAATGTCCTTAATGGCGAGGCGACCCGTTGGTATGAGAACGGAAATCTCGAAGAAAAGGCGTATTATGTTGACAATCAATATGATGGAGTGGTGGAGGAGTATAATGTTTTTGGTGTTTTAGTTAAAAAATCGACTTATAAAAATGGCGTTCTGAATGGCTTGTTTTATCAATATTATGATAATGGGAAACCGTTTATAGAGGGGGAATATCTTGACGGCATGATGCATGGCAGCTGGCTGATGTATTATCAGGACGGAAGCATAGGCAGCAATGCGGTTTACGACAAGGGGACAGGTGTCCAGAAGGGCTATTCGGAAGGCGGGACATATCAAAACGCCGAGATTCATTACAAAAACAACGTGAAAGATGGGGAGGAGAAGCACTTCAATATTGACGGAAGTGTCAGTGAAATCTTGATTTGGGATGAAGGTAATTACGTGGAAACGAGACGATAAAAAATATTTTTGAAAATAATTGTTAATTATAAAATAAAGTTATAATTTTGCAGAAAATTTTAAAGACGTATTAACAAACTTTAAATAAAAAAAGTAATGAAAGTAAAAACTATCATGGAGAACCTGGAAAAGAAACATCCAGGCGAAAAAGAGTATTTACAAGCAGTTCGCGAAGTGCTCGAATCAATCGAAGAAGTTTACAACAAGCATCCTGAGTTTGAGGCTGCAAAGATCGTTGAACGTTTAGTTGAACCGGATCGTATCTTCACATTCCGTGTGACATGGGTTGACGATAAAGGTCAGGTCCAGGTGAACTTGGGTTACCGCGTTCAGTACAACGCCGCTCTCGGCGCATACAAAGGCGGTCTCCGTTTCCACCCAGCTGTCAACGTTTCAATGCTTAAGTTCTTGGGCTTCGAGCAGATTTTCAAGAACTCATTGACAAACCTCCCACTCGGTGGTGGTAAAGGTGGTGCTGATTTCGACCCAACAGGCAAATCAGACGCTGAAATCATGCGTTTCTGCCAGGCTTTCATGTATGAGCTGTGGAGAAACATCGGTGCTGACCAGGATGACCAGGATTCACCAGCTGGTGACGTCGGTGTCGGCGGCCGTGAAATCGGTTACCTCTATGGTGCTTACAAGAAACTCGCTCGCGAGCACAGCACAGGCGCTCTTACAGGCAAGAGCTATGGCTGGGGTGGTTCATTGATCCGTCCAGAGGCTACAGGCTTCGGCGCAATGTACTATGTTGACCGCATGGTTCACCAGAAAGGTGAGACAATGAAGGGTAAGAAAGTCGCTCTCTCAGGCTTCGGTAACGTGGCATGGGGCGCTGCTATCAAGGCTACAGAACTCGGCGCTAAGGTCGTCGCTATCTCTGGCCCAGACGGCGTTTGCGAAATCAAAGCTGGTATCACCAAGGAAATGATCGACTATATGCTTGATATGCGTGCTTCTAACCGCAACAAGGTTCAGGATATGGCCGACAAATTCCCGAAGAAAGCTGTGTTCACACCTGGTAAGAAAGCTTGGAGCGTGAAATGCGATATCGCATGCCCATGCGCTTTCCAGAACGAGATGGCAGCAGAGGATGCTAAAGAATTGATCAAGAATGGCGTACAGTATGTCGCTGAAGTTTCTAACATGGGTTGCCAGCCAGGTGCTATCGAGGCATTCCAGAAGAAGGGTATCCCATTTGCTCCAGGTAAGGCTGTCAACGCTGGTGGTGTTGCTACATCAGGTCTCGAGATCTGCCAGAACGCAGCACACATCAACTGGACTGCTCCTGAGGTTGACCAGAAACTCCACAAGATCATGAACGACATTTATGACATGTGCGTTGAGTATGGTACTCAGAAAGACGGTACTATCAACTACGTGAAGGGCGCCAACATCGCCGGCTTCATGCGTGTTGCAAAAGCTATGTTAGCTCAGGGTATCATCTAATCTGAGAAGTCGGAAGACAGAAGTCAGAAGACAGAATTAAAGGACGTTCGAAAGGACGTCCTTTTTCTTTTATCTTTTATCTCTTATCTTTTATCTAAAATTCTTATATTTGCAAAAATATTCTGATAGCGATATGGAACAATTCATTCAAACGATGTCTGCATGGGTGTGGAGCCCTGCGCTGGTCGCCATCTGTCTGCTGGCAGGCCTTTATTTCTCAATAGGAACACGTTTCGTGCAGGTACGCCGTATCGGTGAGATGGCGAAGCTGTTGTTTTCGACCGATAAGAGTCAGAAGACCGGCATTACATCATTTCAGGCATTCTCCATGGCGCTGTCGGGACGTGTAGGCACGGGTAACATCGTGGGTGTCGCCACCGCCATCGGCTACGGCGGCCCGGGTTCCATCGTCTGGATGTGGATCATCGCTTTCTTGGGCGCCGGATCAGCATTCTCTGAAGCGACCTTGGCGCAGATATACAAAGAGGAACATAAAGGACAGTTCCGTGGCGGACCGGCTTATTATATCGAAAAAGGCTTGAAATGCAAGTGGTTAGCGATATTTTTTGCTGCCATCTCGGTGCTGGCATGTGGTTGGTTCCTGCCGCCTGTACAGTCGAACGGCATCGCTATATCGTTTGCCAACACCTTCCATATCAGTTCGGCATGGGCGGGTGCCTTGGTAGCAGTGCTCATAGGACTCGTGGTGATGGGCGGAGTGAAACGTATCGCCAACGTAGCGCAGATAGTAGCTCCGTTTATGGCCATACTGTATATAATCCTTTCCCTTGTCGTACTGGCATTTCACATTCATGATGTGCCTGCGGTGTTTATGGATATGATTCACAGCGCCTTCGGCATGAATCAGGCCCTTGGCGGCATCCTCGGCTCGACAATAGCATGGGGCGTGAAGAGAGGAATCTATTCCAACGAGGCCGGACAAGGCACTGGAGCGATTGTGGCGGGTGCCGCCAAGGTGTCGCATCCTGTGAAACAAGGTATGGTGCAGGCGTTTTCGGTGTATATCGACACCTTGTTGGTGTGCACTGCCACCGCCGTGATGATTCTGGCATGCAAGACATACAATGTTTTCGACGCATCAGGCAACGTGTTAATTGCTGCTGAAGGTGTGAAACTGGGTGCTCCTGATGTGAGTTACACCTCAGCGGCCTTAGGGACGCTTCTGGGTGCAAACTGGGGCGGCATAGTGGTGTCGTTTGCCCTGTTTTTCTTTGCCTTCACAACAATTATGGCATATTACTACTACGCTGAGACAAACCTCGTGTATCTCTTCGGCAAAGGTAAGATGGAGCAGGTCCTGATATGGGTGCTCCGCCTCGGAACGGTGGCAATGGTGTTTGTCGGCTCTCTCTATGAGGCACGTATGATATGGGATATGGGCGACACTGGTGTGGGGGCCATGGCGTGGGTTAATGTTATCGCTATCTTGCTGCTCTCGCCTAAGGCATTTAAAGCGCTGAAATCATACGAACGCCAGAAAAAACAAGGTAAAGAACCTGTATTCGATCCTAATGAAATCGGTATCAAAGGTGCTGATTACTGGGAGAAACGTAATTCTGAAAATATTAGCTAAGATGTCAACCTTTGACGAAATACTTCATAAACACGATTTTACAAAAGACGATCTGAAAGTTCTTCTCGCTGCAGAAGGCGAGGAGATGTCACGTCTTTTCGACAAGGCACTGAAGACGAAGCTCAAATACCTTGACAACTACGTTCATTTGCGTGGACTGATAGAGTATAGCAATAAATGCGCGAAATATTGCCTCTATTGCGGTGTCCGTTGCAAAAACACCAAGGTTGAGCGTTATACGCTGAGCGATGAGGAAGTGCTCGAATGCGCCCGTTTA
>CAJOCJ010000026.1 GCA_905236635.1 uncultured Bacteroidales bacterium | reverse complement strand
ACCATCAACAAAGGTGATGAAATCATTGAAACAACTGCATGGAACGACAGCCGTAAAGAGTCTAAAATGAAGTTTTTGGATAGGGAAGAAGTCGATAAAACATTGAAAGACAAAGGATTAAATGTTCTCGCCGTGATGAAGTCCGATGAAATCCGTTCCAGCGACGTAATGGAGATGATGGTGCGCCGCTCAATGATGTGGAAATCGTTCATCATTTTGGCGTTGATAACTTTGTTGATAGAAATTTTGATTTTAAGGTTTTGGAAATAAGGAATTTTTGTAATTTTGTAGATTGATGATTTTATATTGAAAACTAGAGGAAAATGGCAGATTTTGACGACGAAAATATTGATAATCAGGAACTTGAAGAGATAACTGAGATTGGAGACGATGTCACGCAGGTGCTTGACGGCTTCGATCCGACGGCGGAAGAAGAGTCGGGAATGCTTGTGCAGTCGGGCGACGGCTACCGTGTGGTGCCGCTGAAGGGCATGTTCGAGAACTGGTTCTTGGACTACTCCTCGTATGTCATCCTCGACCGCGCCGTGCCTGAGATCGACGACGGTCTGAAGCCTGTGCAGCGCCGTATCCTGCATTCCATGAAGGAGATAGACGACGGACGCTACAACAAGGTGGCGAATATCGTGGGAAACACCATGAAATACCACCCTCACGGCGACGCTTCTATCGGCGACGCTCTTGTGAATCTGGGCCAGAAAGACCTGCTTATCGACTGCCAAGGTAACTGGGGTAATATCCTCACCGGCGACGGCGCGGCGGCTCCTCGTTACATCGAGGCACGTCTGTCGAAATTCGCTCTGGACGTTGTTTTTAACCCGAAAACGACGGATTGGACGTTCTCATACGACGGCCGTAACAAAGAACCGATTTCGCTGCCTATAAAGTTCCCATTGCTGCTTTTCCAAGGCGCTATGGGTATAGCAGTAGGTCTGAAATCAGAGATTCTGCCGCATAACTTCAACGAACTACTCGATGCGTCTATCGCTTACCTTAAAGATGAGCCTTTTGAACTCTATCCTGACTTCCAAACAGGTGGTCTGATTGACGTTCGCGGCTACAATGACGGTGGTCGCGGCTCTAGAGTGCAGGTGAGGGCTAAGATCTCGCAAATCGACAAAAAGACATTGGTAATCACTGAGATACCATACGGAACAACGACAGAAACACTTATCCAGTCAATTACACAGGCGGGCGAGAAGGGTAAGATAAAAATCCGTCGAGTTGATGATAACACTTCGAAAACTGCAGAAATCGTCATACATCTGGCTCCAGGCGTGTCACCTGACCAGACGATCGACGCACTTTATGCCTTCACGAAGTGCCAGGTCAAGCTGAACAGCCTATGCACATGCGTCATTCACAACGATAAACCCGAATTTACGACCATTTCAGCCATTTTAAGGCACAATACCGACCATACACTGGATTTGTTGAGCTGGGAGCTTCAAAACACCTTAGACGAGCTGGAAGGCCAATGGCACTGGATTTCGCTGGAGAAGATATTCTTTGAGAAACGTCTTTATAAGATTTTGGAAAAAGACGCTCCGAGTTTTGACGCTCAGGTGGATGCCATCGAGAAGGCGTTCGATCCGTATCGCGAGCAGCTGAAGAAAGAAATAACGCGCGATGACGTGCTCAAGCTTTGCGAGAAGCCGGTTCGTAAGATTTCAAAATTCGATATCAAAAAGGCTGAGGATCAATTACTTGACATCGAGAAACAGATTGAGCAGGTGAAATACGACCTCGACCATATCGTGGATTACACCATTCATTATTTCGAGGAAATCAAACGTAAATACGGCAAAGGACGCGAGCGTAAGACCGAAATCCGCAACTTCGACAACATCTCGGCGGTGGCAGTGGCGGCTAACAACGAGAAACTGTACGTCAACAAAGAGGAAGGTTTCATCTGCACTGGCGCGGGTCTCAAGAAAGAGCAAAACAAGGACGCTTACGGCTATGTCTGCGACTGCTCCGACATTGACGACGTCATCGTGTTCCGCGAAAATGGTACGTTCTCGGTGGTCAAGCTGCAGCAGAAGCTCTTCGTCGGTCCGGAGAAGATTATCTACGCAAACATCTATCATAAAGGCGACAAGCGCACAATCTATAACATGGCGTATCGCAACGGAAAGCCAGGAAATCCTTACTATGTCAAGCGTTTCTATGTCGATGGCATCACGCACGACAAGATTTACGACCTGACGATGGGCGAGGCAGGCTCGAAAGTGGCGTATTTCTCAGCAAATCCTAACGGAGAGGCGGAAGTCATCAAAGTGCAGCTACGTCCCGCTCCGAAGCTTAAAAAGCTGTCGTTCGACTACGATTTCGCCACTTTGGACATCAAAGGACGTGCGAGTAGGGGTAACAAGCTTACAAATCACTCGGTCAGCCGTATTTTCAAGCGCGAGGAAGGCGTTTCGACGCTCTCGGCACGCGAGATTTGGTACGACGATACCGTGAAACGCCTCAATGCTGACGGTCGCGGTATCTCGATTGGCCGTTATTCGGGCAACGACAGGATAATGCAGATACACGCTAACGGCGAGTTCCGTCTAACGAACTTCGACCTCTCGACGCATTTCGACGACGATATGACGATGATTTTCAAGTTCGAGCCCGAGACGATATTCACCGTTTTGTACATCGAATCTGAGACTAAGTTGATGTATATCAAGAGGTTCACTGTTGAGGAAGACACTCCTCTGAATAAGAGAATCTCGTTCATCGGAGAGGGCGAAGATGCCAAGTTCTTGATTATGAACAAGGATGTTTTGCCGCGCCTATTGCTGAAATTCAACGACGGAGTGAGCGGCAAACACTTTGAGGATGAGGAAGTTAACGTTGACGAATACATTGGCGTGAAGAGCTACAAGGCTAAAGGCAAGCGCCTCTCGGTCCATGACGTGAACTATTACGAGTTCCTCGAGCCATTCGAAGTGCCAGAGCCTCCGGCGAAT
The DNA here is from genome assembly GCA_905236635.1 of uncultured Bacteroidales bacterium. Classification (GTDB taxonomy): domain Bacteria; phylum Bacteroidota; class Bacteroidia; order Bacteroidales; family F082; genus Limimorpha. The sequence continues at coordinate 18,313 of CAJOCJ010000026.1, read as the reverse complement.
GACGAACCGGATGAACCTCAAGGTGGAACCCCTGAAAACACAGAAGTCGTTAATAGTCAAGAAGAAGTGAAACCTGCCGAGAACTCTGAAAACTCTAAGGATTCAGGTGTCGCCGATGACAGTGACAATAAAGATGGCCAGCTAACGTTATTCTAGTATGAAAAACAAGCTCATAATCCTTGCTTCGGCGTTGCTTCTGCTGCTTGCGGCATGTTCCGAACAGCACAGCATCGCACGCCGTTTTGTGAAAAACAACCGCAAGACCGTCGTTGCCTTGTATATGCCGGAGCGCCTGGTTAAGAGCAACCTACGTAACGATTCCATACCTGCCGAACTGGCTGATTCGTCGCTCCAAAAACAGATCGCATACCTTGAGAAACAAGTTAAAGTAATTGATAAAATAAATGATGATAAGTTTTTGGATATCATTTATTTAACAATGCAATCAACATTGAAAGACTACGGCTTGAAAGTGGAGTATTGGGAGGGCGAATCCACACAGCCTGACTCCACGCATTGGGTGATTGAAATTCCTCGAATTGAGGTGACTGAAGCGTGCGACCCTCAACAGTTTTGCGGCTGGATAGACTATAGCAGATACTGTATGGATGTGCCCGTGGATATTGTGAATGTGGCCGCTTGGTTCAACCTCGCCAACGACACCACCTTCACGATGACGTTCACCGAGCAGAACTATTTCAATGACACCGATGTCGCTTTTGATGTCGATTATAAGAATAACGTGGTTGCAAAAGTATCTTGCGACACTATAAATATCGATGGTTTTTATAGGTTTGCCACTATTTTAGGCAAGCTCTATGCCGGTTACTGCTACGATTTTATGATGAACAAATACATTGACAGTCAGCAGAATACACCAGCCGATGCCGTCTATCGTTACCGTTACGACCCGTACGAACGCTATTTCTACCAGACTCAACGTGATTATCTTATTGAGATAAAATGATTGAGTACCATCCACTTAAGCCATTTCTTCCTGCTAATGCGAAGGTGTTGTTTCTTGGCAGCTTCCCGCCGCCGAAGAAACGTTGGTGCATGGACTTTTTCTACCCGAATTTCATCAACGACCACTGGCGCATCGAGGGCGCGATATGGTTTGATGACAAGAACCATTTCGTCGATTTGGAGCATAAATGCTTCAAAATGAATGAGATAATTGAATTTTTAAACGAAAAAGGAATAGCTCTGTATGATACAGCTTCAGCTGTTAACCGCTTGAAAGACAACGCTTCAGATGCTTTTCTGGAAATAGTCGAACGCACCGATATTGATGCTTTGTTAAAGCAAATACCTCAATGTAAAGCCATTGCCACCACGGGCGAAAAAGCCACAGTGGAAGTTTGTAACTATTTCAATATCAGCGAAATACCATCTCCGAACGAACAAATATTGTTGAGAGAAAACCTTAAACTATACCGATTGCCATCCTCATCACGAGCTTATCCACTACCATTTGACAAGAAAGTGGAAGCATACAGTAAGATGTTTGAAGAAGTGATGTAGTTATTTCAGGCTTTTGCGACCCTGAATCTCCTTGATTTTTGCCTTCATTTCGCTCGGCTTTACGTCATGGACTTTGCCGTCGAAGACGATGCGGATGCTGCCGGTCTCTTCGGATACGACCAACACGATACAGTCGTGAGTCTCGGAAACACCAATACCAGCGCGGTGCCTGAGACCGTAGCTGCCGGGAAGTCGAGTCTGCTGCGTGATAGGAAGGATGCAGCGCGCAGCAACTATTTTGTTGTTGGTGATAACCATGGCGCCATCGTGCAACGGACTGTTTTTGAAGAAGATATTCTCAATCAAAGGCTTGCTGACAACAGCGTCGATGACTACGCCAGTGTCGATAATGTCTTGTAAATCATTCTCTTGCGTGAGAAGAATCAGTGCACCGACCTTGTCGTTGCTCATGGAGATGCACGCCTCGCAGATAGGGTCGAGGTCGGTGTCGTCAGCTTCTTTGTATTTCACGCCGAAACGTGCGAAAAACTTGCGGAATCCGATGGCAAACTTGGATGTTCCGATGCTCAGCAAAAACCGTCGGATCTCAGGTTGGAATATGATAATCAACGCGATAAAACCGACGTTGACGAAGGCGCCGAGGATGTAGGTGAGGAGCTCCATGTGCAGCAAAGTAACGATTTTCAGACCGATAATCACCGCCACGATGCCGATGAAAATGTTTATCGCCGTGCTTCCTTTCACCAGCGTGTAAAGGAAATACAGCAATAATCCCACCAGGATTATGTCCAGGATATCCAGAAAACGAATCTGAATGAAGGCGCTTATCATCAAATCAACCATAACGTTCGAAATAACTCACAAAAATACAAAAAAAATCAAATACCAATGATTTTTTGTTAAAAGATAAATAGTTAAAGGTTAAAAGAGTCTTGAATTGTTGTCGCTTTGCGTTCTTTTAACTATGATCTTTTAACTTTTAACCATAATCTCACTGTTTCAACTGCTTCTTTAACGTCATGAACTCGCAAAATATCTGCTCCGTTTAGCAAAGCGATTGTATTTAAAGTATTAGTTCCGTTGAGCGCTTCTTTTGGACTGATATTCAATGTCTTATAAATCAATGATTTTCTTGAAATTCCTATCAAAACAGGCCAGTTATTGATGCGATATTTGTCTATGTCTTTAAGAAGTCCGAAGTTGCATTCGATGGTCTTGTTGAATCCGATTCCAGGGTCTAAAATAATCTGTTGTTCGCCAAATTCCAAGAGTTTATTTACCTGTTTTTCAAAGAATTCTCTCACTTTTTCATGGACGTTCTCGCTGATAATCTCCTCTTTGTGCATCCCTTCAAGCGTTCCTGTGATGTGCATCAAGATATAAGGAATGTGGTTTTTGCCTATATAAGGAATCATTTTTTCGTCAAAGAGTCCGCCGGATATGTCGTTGATGATGTCAGCACCTTCTTCAATGCATTGATTAGCAACGCTTTGGCGAAATGTGTCAATAGAAATCAAAATATCTGGAAACTCTTTTCTGATAGCTCTCAAAGCCGGAATACTCCTGTCAATTTCTTCCTTGTCGGAGATCTGTTCGCTGCCTGGCCTGGTGGAGAAAGCCCCGATATCTAAGATGTCGGCGCCCTCTAAAACCATCTTGTGGCAGTGCTCCAAAATCGCTGTAAGTCCTTGATACTTACCGCCATCGTAGAATGAATCGGGTGTCACATTCATGATTCCCATCACAACTGGACGGTCGAATGAAAAAAAATGTCCTCTACTAGTCAATCGTAACATAAAAATGTGTATTTTTACAATCGCAAAATTATAAAAATTTTTTCAATGAAGAGGGATACTACAGCAGAATATCAGCAGGTTGTGGCGCAATGCCGTGATATTTTTGATAAAAAGATGCAGGATTATGGCGCGGCATGGCGTATTTTACGCACAGAGTCGCTCACCGACCAGATCTATATCAAGGCAAACCGCATCCGAACATTGCAGCGTAAAAAGGAACACCTTGTAAATGAAGGCATTGAGCCTGAATTTATCGGTATCATCAACTATTCCGCAATGGCGATAATACAGCTGCAGCTTGGCGTGGTGGAAAAGCCGGATCTGGACTTTCCGACAGCCTCAAATCTCTATAAAAAGGTCTTGGACGACGCATTCGACCTCATGATGAAGAAAAACCATGACTATGACGAGGCTTGGCGTAGCATGAGAATCAGCTCGATGACTGACTTGATTTTGATGAAGATATTGAGAGTCAAGGAGATAGAGGATAACAACGGTAAGACCTTGATATCAGAAGGTCTCGACGCCAACTATTTCGACATGATAAACTATGCTGTCTTCTGCATGATATTGATTAACGAAGGCAAGAAAGAATAATGACTAAATCCCTTAAGAATCTTATAGTTACGATTTGCCGGCTGCTTGTCGGAGCGCTGTTTATTTTCAGCAGTTTCACTAAGGGTGTCGATCCGCTTGGAACTAAGTACAAGATGCTCGAGTATTTCAGTGCTTATGGCATCGAGTGGATGAACGACGCCGCTCTGGTGCTTGCCGTGGTGATGATTCTGGCGGAGTTTATAGTAGGTATCTGCCTGATTACCAACGTCTTGCCGCGCCTCGCTGCGCTCGGCGCGACCCTTCTCATGCTCTTTTTTACCATCACCACGTTCTTCGACGCCATTTACGACCTTGTGCCAGACTGTGGCTGCTTCGGAACGGCGATAAAACTAACCAACTGGCAGACGTTTGGCAAAAATATCGTCATCGACCTGGTGCTGTTGCCTGTGATTATTAACAATAAATCATTGAAAAACAAGCGAATAACTCTGCTTGGACAGTGGATTTTGGCAATCATTTACATGGCGTTATTCACTGGATTTGAGGTTTACAACATCCGCCACCTGCCTGTTATCGATTTCATGGACTGGAAAGTGGGGAAGGACATGAGCCCTAAAGGTTACGACGCTGGTAAGATTTATGTGACATATCGTAACAACGAAACTGGTGATACTCAAGAGTTTGAGTCTCCGAACTACCCTTGGAACGACAGCGTGTGGATGAGCCAGTGGACCTTCGTGTCGCAACGCACCGAAGGCGGTTCTGATGCTCTCGGATTCGAGATAACTGACGCGGAAGGCGAGGACTTTACGCATATATTGTTTGAAACAGAGAATTTGTACGTCTTTGTCTCGACCCATCTTGAAGAACTGACCGAGAAAGACTTCGAGAATTGCATCAAGATGACGGAAGTGGTTTATAATCAAGGCTTTGACTATATCTGGCTGACCGCATCATTGCCTGATTATGTCGAGGAATTAAACAAAGAATATCTGATTTTCAACGATGTTTACTATGGCGACGAGCTGGAGTTGAAGACCATGGTGCGCTCCAACCCAGGGTTGATGCTGATTGATAACGGGGTCATTAAAAACAAGTGGTCGAAAATCGATTTTCCGCTGGTAAAATAGTATGTTTGCCTACATCATAAGAAAAATACTTTACGGAATCCTCGTCCTGTGGGGCGTGGCGACCTTGGTGTTTTTCCTATTCACCATAGTGCCAGGCGACCCAGTGCGCATGATGCTCGGTCAGCGTGCCGATGAACAGGACGTTCAAGCTATTCGTCACGAGCTCGGTCTAGACCAAAGCATTGGGAAACAATACCTTGACTATCTCAACGACCTCTCGATTATCTCATTTTATAATAAAGAAAAGAATCTTGAAAAATACGCATCGTACGCGAAAATAGTGACTGTCGGCAGCACTAAAATCATCTTCAAAACGCCGTATCTGCGCTATTCGTACCAGAGCAAAAGGCCAGTGGGGACTATACTTTCCGAAGCTTTCCCCAACACTTTGATACTCGCTTTCGTGTCGATTTTGTTCGCTTTTGTGATTGGCGTGCTTCTCGGCGTGCTCACTGCCGTCGTGAACTCCAACTTTTTGAACCGTTTGACGTTGTTTATCACCACAATAGGTATGTCGTTGCCCTCGTTTTTCGCAGCAATTCTCATCGCGTGGCTCTTCGGCTTTGTCCTAGAGTCATGGACTGGCTTGAGCATGACAGGTAGCCTCTTCTCCGTCGATGACTACGGCAACGGCTCGTATCTCGACATTAAAAACCTGATTTTGCCAGCGTTGACGCTAGGTTTGAGGCCTTTGGCGGTCATCACCGAGCTTACCCGAACCACCTTGCTCGACGTGATGTCTATGGATTACATACGCACCGCAAAAGCCAAGGGCTTGAAACGGTTCCGAGTCATCGGGGTGCACGCATTAAGGAACGCCATGACACCAGTAGTTACTGCTGTTTCAGGATGGTTTGCTTCCCTTTTAGCAGGAGCCGTCTTTGTCGAATATGTCTTCGACTGGAAAGGCATCGGCGTGGTCGTCGTTGACGCTCTCGACAAATTTGACTTCCCCGTCGTGATGGGCTCCGTTTTACTAATAGGAGTGATGCTAATCATCATCAACATCGTGGTGGATATTATTTACGGAGTTTTAGATCCTAGAGTTAGGATAAAATAATTTTCCCTATCTTTGCAAAAATTTAATCCTAATAATCCTACCAATCCTAATAATCCTAAAAAATTAATTCTGGATTGTAATAAAATGACGATTTAGTTGTCTAAAAAGGCGTAATTTAATTAGATTATGACTGAAAAAGAACGACAATTTGAACTTTTGGTGAGGGAGCACAAACGCACAATTTACACGGTATGCTATATGTTCTCGAAGAACTCCGACGAGGTCGACGACCTGTTCCAGGAGATCCTCATCCGGCTGTGGCAAGGCTTCGATAGTTTCGCCGAACGCAGCAGTGCACGCACATGGATCTATCGTGTGGCACTCAACGCAGCCATCAACAACGACCGCAAGGAACGCCGTCGTATCAGCACCGTGCCGCTGACAATCGACATCGACCCGTATGAGGCCGACGACCCGTCGACACAGCAAATCAAGCAGCTCTACGACCGCATCAACCAGCTCGACATTATAGACCGAAGCCTAATCTTGCTATGGCTCGAAGGCGTGAACTACGATGAAATAGGCGCCATCATCGGAATAACGCCCAACAACGTGGGGGTGCGACTGCTCCGCATCAAGGACAAATTGGTGAAAATGTCAAACAAAAAATGAAAGGAATCGTCATGGAAAACAACGAAAAAAACAATCTTAACGAGCTCGAACAACTTAAAGCTCAATACGAAACGCTCAAGCAGCAGTTCGACCAGCAGGAAATCGTCAACGACCGTCTGATGAAGTCGGCAATCAAAAACGAAGTCGATTTCTTCGCAAGATACAGGAAGTCCGTCATGATAACTTATCCGATTATGGCGGCACTGCTAATAGGAATCTACGCCTGGCAAGGTCTGACATGGCCTTTCGGACTCGCATTTTTACTGGCACCAAATCTCAGCCTGCTTTGGTTCGGCGGACTTGCCTTGTTGCTGATTTTGGCCGTATTTTACGAACTATGGCTTACACGCAATGTGAAACGTAAGGTTATGGAAAACTCCGACCTGCTTACGCTTTCGAAAAATATGCAGAAACTCAAGACCGGCTACGCCATATATATCGGTTTCCTCTTCCTGATCAGCTACTTGCTTGTCAGTCTGGTGTTGATCAATAGGGATGATATGACTCAAAATATTGCGGATATCAATACGCAGCAATATTATAATGCCATTTGGTATTTCGTAGCAGTGGGGGTGTTGCTTTTGGTTATATTTGCTATGGTTTACAAGAATTTTGTCGCTCATTGCAACAATGTTATTCAGCATATCGATGCCGTCGAAGGTAAAATACCGTCACGCATGGACAAGCCGTTTAAAATCTTCATTTATACGATGGTGGCTGCGTTCGGCGTATGTTTCTATCTTTTCTATGCCCTCGTACATCCTTCAATCTATGAACGTGCCGCAGACGACATGTCAACAAAAGGCAAATTGGCAATTTGGGAGTATTATTCCGATACATTGGTTCCAATTAACGATGTTTCTTCAGTTATGAATTGGTGGCAACATAATGATTCTCTCGTTGTTATGAAAGAAAACTGGGTTGAAGATGGACAGCAGAGAATTTATGCTTTGAAAAAGACCACGCCCGAAGGTCCTGCCATCAGCTCGGCAGTCATCGGAGGCAAACCCGTCATCCAAAAAGTGGTGCATGAATCATATAGAGAAGCCACTCCTATGTCAGTGCAGATGACGCCTGAAGCGGCCAAACTATGGTTAGATCTGACCAAAAAAGCAGAACAAACAGGCCCATTCAGATGCGTGTTAAGCTACGACGGAATTGTCTATCAGGACTGGAAAGTCATGTGTGGAATACCTGGCGGCTCGTTTTTCATCATGAAACATTGGTCATCAAAAAGGGAGTTTAAAAAATTCTGTAAAGAACTGATAAAGAACTGATAAACAACTGATTTATCCTAAAGACCTAAAAAATCTCATTAATCCTACTGCGACTAATGGGATTTTTTTTATCTTTGCGTCAAATTAACCCTATGAAAAACAAATCGATTATATCGGTCTTGTTGGTGCTATTGTTTTCGCCAATCCTATTAGTCATATACCCTAATAGCGCCTTCGCACAATCCGATGTGGCGAAAAGCCTGACACTGCCTGAAGCTACAGTGACCGCAGAAAAAGTCACGAGATTTAGTGAATACGACTACGTGATGATGGACTTCGAATTGGTCAACGACAAGTTTTTCATTCTTCAAAGAGAAAAGAAATCGATGAAAAACCATAGAGTCCTCGTGACAAATATGCTATACGATCCTGTTGACACAATACAATTGCCGACAAGACTTAAACCTACACATCTTGAATTCGACATAGCAAAAAATGTCCAGATTGTCACGCAAGACTCTCTGTATCAGATACTTGAGATTGATGGAAAGCATTGTTACGGCTTCCCCGTCGAGAAAAAACACTATCGCGAGGTGATGCATAATTGCCTCTTCATGACCGACCGCTATGTGTATTTCTGCAACATCAAAGCCGACGGATATCTTATGTCTTTCTATCGTGTCGCCCCTCAAGATAAGAGCCTTGAAGTCATTTTCAATAACAACGATTTACAAACTCTTAGCGAGATTCCAGATGAAGTGGCATGGCATGAAGCCCATCAACCTAAGTCGGGCGGTTTGTGGTTCGGCCCTAGTCCTGAAGACTGGGAGGTGTTCCTCCGCCACGTCTGGATGCGTCCAAACCAAGCATATCTCGGATGTTCGAACGATACATTGTATTATTTTGACCATAAAAACCGTAAAATTGTCACCTATGACGAGGATTTGAATATGCTACGCAGCTGCGACATAACATATCCCGACAAGGAGACGTTTTGGCATCATACCATGTATCAAGATCGCGTATCTGGCAAGTTTTACACTATTTTTGGAACTGTTTTAAACGAAATAAACACAAAAACAGGAAAAACAATCCCGAAGACCCAAGCAAATAGTTTTTTAAGTCAGAAATTGATAATATACAAAGGCAACCTCTATTCTCTGAAAAAGAAAAGAGATTCTGGAAATATTGAGGTTTCCTATATCGAAAAGACAAAACTTAATTAACAAATAATCCTATGAAAAAGTCATTTGTTTTATACCATCTATCCGTTTTATTGGTCTTATGCGCCTTGTCACCATTCACCGTTTCTGCCCAAAACATTGTCATCAACGGCGTGTGCCTCGACAACCGTAACAAGCCGATTCGAGATGTGGGTATTTATACAATCGACTCCACAATCCTTGCTATTACTAATAAAGACGGACAATTTACGCTAAATCATTCGCTTCCTGGCGACACTATTTACGCCAGCCATCTATCATTTGACAATATAACCTATATTATTGATAGTCTTGATGTTAGTAAGAAAATTGTGCTGAAGATGACGCCGACCCGTCTGCAGTTGCCTGAGGTCGAGTTTGTTGAAAACCTTCCGCATGTGGCTTATGATAACAAAGTCGTCACCGTCAAGGATTTCGAAATCAACGAAAAAGGCATCTATCTCCTTGCGCAACGCCGTCGCAATAACGCTTTGCTGCACCTGAACTTTGCCTGTGATACCCTTACCGAAATGAAAATCAGCCCTGATTATTACAACATTTTTAAGGATGTTTATGGCGAAATGCATATCGTTTCCGATAAAGATGTATGGCAAATCGGACATAAGACATTGAAAGACAAGGTGTTCGATATGGAACTGCTGTATCATTATTCATTGACTGAATTCTTGTCAGCGTTTTCCAATATTGCCTGTGTCACCGACAGCGTTCTGGTTGGAGGAAGGTATTTTTACTTTGATCAAGAGATATACTATTATTATTTCAAAATTGGCGGAGACCAGCAACCATATGAGTTTCACCATTGTGTGAATGAGGAAACGAGAGACCTGATCTATTATTCGATAAAATATAAATGGGGTCTCGGTAAGTTGGCGCTGTTTCTCAAACCGACTTACGACCCGATATTTGCATACGACAACAAACTTTATCTCTTCTCTTTTGATGAAGATAAGACGTTTGTTTACAATAACTCAGGTGAGGTCGTAAATGAATATCCACTTACTTTCCACAAATATCGTCATTGGAACGGTGAGATGCGGGTTATCAAAAAATGGGGTAAGAAGGTAATTATGGACTGGGCTACCGGCGAGTTCTATACCATTTTTGAAGATGGCGGTGTTACTACTATTAAACGAATCAATATCGAGACCGGCACTACCGATAAAACCTTTGTCATAGGCGGCTTCGCATTCATCGAAAACCTCAGGATTTACAACGGCAAGGCATATTTCCTATACAAAAATGACAACACTAGAAATAGTCGTCTTTACGAAGTAAGAATAGAATAGTTAGTGTAGTTTGCGTGGCTTATTTTTGTCCTTGACTTTTTGGATACTTTTTTGTCAAGAAAAAAGTAACAAGAAGAAAAATTTTCTATATTTGCACTTTAATGGAAAATATTAAAATCACAATATCATGAAAAGAAATAAAATCGTTGCTGGCAACTGGAAAATGAACCTCGATTTTGAGGAAGCCCAATGCCTTATTGAAGACCTTGAAAAACTCCTCGACGAGAAACAACCGTCGTGTGAAGTGATAATCTGTCCTCCGTTCCCATACCTCGAACTCGCCACTGACGAGGCTACCGAACATGAGCTCTTCGAAGTGGGTGCACAGAACCTATCTGCATGGGAATCAGGAGCTTACACTGGCGAGGTGTCGGCCAAGATGCTCGACTCGATAGGAGTGAGCTGCTGCATCATTGGCCATAGCGAGCGTCGTAAGTATTTCGGTGAGGACAACAAAACGCTTGCCGCAAAGGTCAATCAGGCTCTGAAATATGAAATCGTCCCGATTTTATGTGTGGGCGAGGTGCTCGAAGAACGTGAAGCCAACAAGCATTTCGACGTCATTCGTAAACAAGTGGAGGATGGACTGTTCCATCTCGATGTTGCTGATATTGAGAATGTTATTATAGCCTACGAACCTGTCTGGGCTATCGGAACAGGCAAAACCGCAACACCAGCGCAGGCTCAGGAGGTACACGCCTTCATCCGCGGTCTCGTGAAAGAGAAATACGGCGACGACATTGCAAGTCAGATACATATCCTTTACGGCGGCAGCTGCAACGCCAAGAACGCATCGGAACTCTTTGCCCAGCCTGACGTCGATGGCGGTCTCATCGGCGGTGCTTCTCTCAAAGCCGAGGATTTTGCAAGTATCTGCGAACAGGCATCCAAGTAACTGACAATGAACTATATAGCTTATACATTCTCGAATCCGCAGAACGAGGCTCTGAAGGATATGTTCACCGAGCTGCTCGGCAATGTTGGCTTCGACAGTTTCATGGATGTTGACGAGGGCTTCACCGCCTATTGCACCGAAAACGCCTTCAACAAAGATGCTCTCGATGGTATTCTTGCGATGGAGCAACTCGCTGATGTTCAAATAGTTAAACGTGAGATTATCCCCGACCAGGACTGGAACGCCACCTGGGAGTCATCATATGAGCCTGTCGTCATCGACGGCATCTGCCGTATCCGCGCGCCTTTCCATGAGGCCGACAACAACTACAAATTCGACCTCTGCATAGAACCGAAGATGTCGTTTGGCACTGCGCATCATGAGACGACGGCGCAGATCATAAAGTTGATGCTTTCCGAAGATTTCAAAGGCAAAGACGTGCTCGACATGGGTTCGGGAACAGGCGTTTTGGCTATCTTGGCAAAGAAACTCGGCTCAGCGAAGACTGTCGCCATCGACAACGACGAGTGGGCTTACCGCAACGCTCTTGACAACGTAAAACTCAACAGCGAGAATGAGATTGTTGTAGAACTTGGCGATGCTAACTCATTGAACAACAGACAATTCGATATCATTATTGCCAACATCAACCGCAATATCCTTTTGCGTGACATGCACGAATATGTCAAATGTCTGAAAAAAGGCGGCAAAATATTCTTCAGCGGATTCTACGAGGCTGATTTACAGTTGATTAGAAAAGAAGCCGAAAGTCTTGGTCTTTCATACCTTAATCATATTAAGGAAAACGATTGGACGGCTGCTGTTTTTATCAATAAATAAAAATTTTTTAAAAAAATGAGCTGCAATTCAAGAAAAAGTTGTAATTTAGCAGTTTGAAAAATTATAGTGAGTTATGAAGTTTATTCTTTCGAGTTTAAAGCTTTTAAAAGCAATCCAGGCCCTCAGCGGCGTTATAAATTCAAGCAACACGTTGCAGATTCTCGATGATTTCCTCTTTGACATTGCTGAAGACGAACTCAAGATTACTGCATCTGACCTTGAGACTACGATGACTGTCTCCATTAAACCTGACATGGCAGAAGGTAAGGGACAGGTCACCATTCCGGCACGTCTTCTCATCGACGTGATGAAGAATTTCCCTGACATCCCGGTGTCATTCAATATTGACGAAGCTACTCTCGCCATTGAGATCACGACAGGTGAGGGTCGTTATAAAATGGTCGGCCATAAGAGCGACGAATTCCCGCAAGTGCCAGTCATCAATGACCCATCAGTGTGGGACGTCCCAGCCGACGTGCTCGCATGTGGCTTCGAGAAGACCATCTTTGCGACAGGCAGCGACGAGATTCGTCCAATCATGACGGGCGTGTTCATGGCGATGAGCGACACCTGCCTCACATTCGTGGCAACCGACGCTCACAAGCTGGTGCGCTACAGAAGAATGGATGTCAAGTCAGACACTGCCGCTTCGTTCATAGTGCCTAAGAAGCCTATCAACCAGCTGAAGAATATCTTGGCAGGCCGTGCCGACGAGCCGGTGCATGTCGAGTTCAACAATACCAACGCATCGTTCACATTCGGAGAATATAAGCTGATTTGCCGCCTCATCGAAGGTCGTTATCCTAACTACGAGGCTGTCATCCCGACAACAAATCCTAACAAGCTTATTGTTGACCGTCAGCTGCTTAACGCCGCCATCAAGCGTGTGGCTATCTTCTCAAGCAAGGCAACACACCAGATCCGTTTCAAGATCACTGGTCAGGAACTCGTGCTCACAGCCGAAGACCTCGACTACTCGAATGAAGCTAAGGAACGCCTCACTTGCAACTACTCTGGCGAAGATATGGAAATCGGCTTCAGCTCGAAGTTCTTCCAGGAGATGCTGGCAAACCTTAGCCAGAATGAGATTCAGCTTGAGATGTCGGCACCAAACCGCGCAGGTATCATCACTCCAGTCGACAACCAGAACGCCGACGAGGATATCCTGATGCTTCTTATGCCGGTGATGCTGAACTAATTAGATATAATCGACAACTCAATAAAAAAGACCGAGTTTCCACTCGGTCTTTTTTTCTTTAAACTTTAAACTCTAAACTTTAAACTTTATTTCGGCATCTGTGCGCCGTATCCCTTAATTGCTCCGAACATCTTCAAAGCATCCTCAAAAGGATAGCGGTTAGCAAACATTGTTGCCGATGATGTCATCGTGCCGACCTGATTCATTCCCATAGCTGCACGGAACTGATTGGCTGATGAGTTAGGGTCGTAGTCTGTCTTTTCCTTGTAAGAAGCACCGATAAAGCCGTTGAGATAAGCCTCGTTGATCTTGCCTTTCAAAACACTTGGATCGTTGAGACGCACGCAGCCGTCGATTTCTGTGAGCTGTTCGCAGTCTTCAAACTCTTCAACATTCACAAACTTGAACAAGCCACCGCCAGGGATAGCCACATCACCGCGTTTGTTCAGGAAGAACATGTTGTTGGTCGATTCAGCGACTTTTTTGGCCTCTCTGCTCTTGTCGCCTTCAATACGGCAACGGTCGAGAGCGCTGAATGTGCAGCATCCGAGGATGTTGTGGTCAACATAGCAGTTGGTGCCGTTGTTGTAACGGAATCCGTAACCCATATCGCCGAAGTCTTTAAGTCTTGTCCACACAAAGAGGACTGTGTTGTACTTAAATTCTACTGTCATGTTTTCTTTTGCATCGCCGCCCCAGACATCGCATGCCATCATACGGCAGTTGATGAAGAGGTTGTTTTCGATAACGAGTTTGCAGTGGATCTGTCCGCCGACGCCGTAGTTAGGTGCGTTGACGAAAGCACAGTTCTTAATGGTTACCTGCTTGCAGTTAGGGTTGTCCAAATGCAACTCTCTTGTCTCTGTTGTCAAGACAGAAGCCTCATCCAAGTTGGCACCGCCTTTACCTGCTGTTCCGATAGCGTTCATCATAGGGCATTCCACGCCATCAGGCTTGCCTTCACCTTTGACATTGTAGGAAATTGAGTTACCACGGTCAAACAGAAGACCATCGATGACGATTTCGCCTGCCGGGTTGTTAATGCCTGTAATGTTCATAGTACCGCGACCTTTCGAAGTGCCGTTTGATGCTGCATCCGGCTGGACCAATGTCCTGTACTTCAAGATGTCACGTGTTGAGAAGTCGGTGTTGTAACCACCGTAGATTTTCACGCATTTTGTTACGTTGATGTTGCCAATGTCCAAAGTGCCGAAATAGTTTCCTTCAGCAACATAAATGGTGGCACCTTCTTCAGCCACATCAATAGCTTTCTGGAGGTTCTTGTACGGCTTTTCCTTGCTGCCGTCACCTCTGTTGCTTCCTGTGCTCTTCGACACATAGTAGGTCTGAGCGCTGATTGTCAATGCAAAAAGCATTGTAACCGCTAATAAAACTAATCTTTTCATGTTATTTGAATTTAGTTAATAAATGATTTAACTTCTAAATTATTAAAGTTGTGGACCAGCTTTCACCAAAGCCTTGCCAGCTTCGTTTGTAGTGAACTTACCGAAGTTCTTGATGAATCTGCCAGCCAGGTCTTCAGCTTTCTTGTTCCATTCTTCTACCTTGGCGTAGGTGTCGCGTGGGTCGAGGATCTTCGGGTCGACGCCTGGCAATGCTGTTGGAACCTCGAAATCGAAGTACGGTATCTTCTTGGTTGGAGCCTTCTCGATTGAGCCGTCTAAGATGGCGTCGATGATGCCACGTGTGTCACGAATCGAGATGCGCTTGCCTGTGCCGTTCCAGCCTGTGTTGACTAAGTAAGCCTTGGCGTTGCTCTTCTCCATGCGTTTCACGAGTTCCTCAGCATATTTCGTTGGATGCAGCTCGAGGAATGCCTGGCCGAAACATGCGCTGAAAGTTGGGGTAGGCTCGGTGATACCGCGTTCTGTACCTGCCAGTTTTGCAGTGAAACCGCTCAAGAAGTAGTATTTGCACTGGTCTGGAGTCAGGATTGAAACTGGAGGCAACACTCCGAAAGCGTCGGCTGAAAGGAAGATGACGTTCTTTGCTGCAGGACCTGATGACACCGGACGCACGTTCTTCACGATCTTCTCAATGTGCTCGATAGGATAGCTGACACGTGTGTTTTCGGTCACGCTCTTGTCTTTGAAGTCGATCTTGCCCTTAGCGTCGACAGTGACGTTTTCGAGCAATGCGTTGCGTTTGATGGCGTTGTAGATGTCCGGCTCGCTGTCTTTGTCGAGGTTGATGACCTTGGCATAGCAGCCGCCTTCGAAGTTGAACACGCCCTCGTCATCCCAGCCGTGCTCGTCGTCACCGATGAGGAGACGTTTCGGGTCGGTCGAAAGGGTGGTCTTTCCTGTGCCTGACAGACCAAAGAAGATAGCGGTGTTTTCGCCCTTCATATCAGTGTTTGCTGAGCAGTGCATTGATGCTATGCCCTTCAACGGCAGGTAGTAGTTCATCATTGAGAACATACCTTTCTTCATCTCGCCGCCGTACCAGGTGTTCAAGATTACCTGCTCGCGTGATGTCACGTTGAATGCTACGCAGGTGTCGCTGTTCAGACCTAACTCCTTGTAATTCTCGACTTTAGCCTTCGATGCTGTGTAAACTGTGAAGTTCGGCTTGAAAGTCTTCAGTTCTTCTTCAGTAGGCTTGATGAACATGTTGAGCACGAAATGTGCCTGCCATGCCACCTCCATGATGAAACGGACGGCCATGCGGGTGTCTTTGTTAGCGCCGCAAAAAGCGTCAACGACGTAAAGATTCTTGCCGGAAAGCTGTTTCTTCGCGAGGTCTCTCACTTCGTTCCACACTTTCTCGCTCATCTCGTGGTTGTCGTTAGGATAAACAGGAGTGTTCCACCAAACAGTGTCCTTCGAGTTCTTGTCCATCACGATGTATTTGTCCTTTGGCGAGCGGCCTGTGTAGATACCGGTCATCACGTTGACTGCCTTAAGCTCGGTCTCGACGCCTTTCTCGTAGCCTGTCAGGGCTGGGTTCATCTCAGCTTTATAAAGCTCTTCGTATGATGGGTTATAATAAATTTCCTTGACATCCTTGATGCCGTAAGAAGCCAAAGCCTCTCTGATTTCGTTGATGTTTTTAGCCATATTCCTATAAAAAATTAAATTGTTGTCTTATTAAACTGCAAAGTTCGTAATAAAATATTTAAAAAACAAACATTTTGAAAAAATAAATTTTTTTGACCTTTGAAAACGGGAAATTGTGTAATTTTACAGCCTAAATATTCTGAAATGACTTACTATTTCATATTATATCCGCTTTCGATATTGCCGCTTTGTCTGCTTTATCTGATTTGTTTTCCGTTTTACCTGATAATGGCATATATAATAAGGTATAGAAGGAGGATTATCGACGATAATTTTGCAAAATCGTTTCCCGAATGGAGTAGGTGGGAGGTATGGAAAGCCCGACAGCGTTATTACATCCACTTTGCGCAGCTTGCCGCTGAGATGCTTAAGATGTTGACGATGAGTCGCAAAAACGTGATGCGCCGCTATCATTGCTCGAATCCTGAGGTGGTAAACAAATATTTCGATCAGGGCAAGAGTGTCGTTCTGATGTCGAGTCATCACAACAACTGGGAATGGATGGTTTTGAGTGTCGACATGCAGTTCAAGCATCATGGAATAGGGGTGGGGGCGCACAACACCAACAAGGTCTTCGAAAAGCTAATCAACAGAGCCAGAACACGTTACGGCGACCAGGTGGTCTTCCACGACAACGTCCGCGAGGTGATGGCATATCACGAGGAGAACCATATCCCTGCGGCTTATATGATTCTCTCCGACCAGAACCCGAGCAATCCCGAGCGTTGCTATGTCACTGATTTCCTGCATCGTCGCACCGGTTTTATCCGCGGTGCAGAGGGCTTTGCCAGGAAATATGATCTGCCGGTTTTATATTACGAAGTGATAAAAGAACGCATAGGCAAATACCGCCTCGATGTCCACGAGATCTGCGAGCATCCAAACGACCTCCCCGAAGGCGCCGTAATGCAGAAATACGTGGAATTACTGGAACAGACGATAAAGAACCACCCATACTACTGGCTGTGGAGCCATCGGAGGTGGAAGCATAAGTTTGATTGATAATTAAAAAAGGCGCCGCATTCGCGGCGCCTTTTTTAATTACTTCCTGCTAGCTTTAATCGCAGCCTGGGCCGCAGCCAGTCTTGCAACCGGCACGCGGAACGGTGAGCATGAAACGTAGTTCAAACCGCAGCTGTAGAAGAACTCTACTGATGCCGGGTCACCACCGTGCTCGCCGCAGACACCGCACTTCAGGTTGTCTCTTGTCGAACGTCCACGTTCAACACCGAGCTTCACCAGCTGGCCAACGCCTTCCTGATCCAATGTGTTGAATGGATCGGCAGGGATGATCTTCTGGTCGATGTATGCGTGAACGATAGAGTTGACGTCGTCGCGTGAGAAGCCGAATGTCATCTGAGTCAAGTCGTTGGTACCGAATGAGAAGAACTGTGCAACCTCAGCGATCTTGTCGGCCACTAATGTTGCGCGTGGGATCTCAATCATTGTGCCGTACATGTACTCAATGTTGACTTTGTATTTCTTTTCCATCTCAGCCTTGACGCGTTCTGCGATAGCTTTCTGGTTTTCAAGCTCTTTCACGTTGATCGTGAGAGGAACCATGATCTCGAGATGAGGGTGCTTCTTCTCCTTCATCAACTGTGCTGTAGCCTCAAACAAAGCACGGAACTGTGTCTCTGAAATCTCTGGATAAACGATGCCGAGACGTACGCCGCGGAGACCCATCATCGGGTTGACTTCCTTAAGCTCTTCGATACGTTTCTGGAGCTTCTTGAGAGTGATGTTGTACTCAGGATCTGCAGCGACAGCCTTCTGCTTGTCGAGTGTATGAGGCACGAACTCGTGTAATGGCGGGTCCATCAAACGGAAGGTGACAGGTTTGCCGTCCAAAACCTTCATTGTGGCCTTCACTGACTCGAGGATGTATGGCTCGAGTTCTGCCAAAGCAGCCTTACGTGCTTCTGTGGTGTCA
>CAJOCJ010000025.1 GCA_905236635.1 uncultured Bacteroidales bacterium | reverse complement strand
CAGAGAAGTTAAGCCCCGTCGCGCCGATGATACTGCATTAGCTTGTGGGAAAGTAGGTCGTCGCCAACCCCATAGAAAGGAGCCCGAAAGGCTCCTTTTTTTGTTTACCGTTTACAGTTTATCAAAAATTTACTAAAAAACTGACTCACGTATTGATTTTATTAGTATTTTTGCGGATTGTTTTTTGAAATACTTTTTTATGAAGAAGCTTAAATTAATTCTTACAAGAAGTCTTACTTTAACCCTTCTTGCAGTGCTCATTAGCACAAACATTTTGGCACAAAGTTGGCCACAATCGGGTGACGGATCAGAAGAAGACCCTTATCTTATCACAAGCACAACCGATTGGAATGCCTTTGCAGACGCTGTAAACGGCGGAACCAGCTACAACGGAGAATTTCTCAAACTAACAGCCGACATCACTGTAACTATCAACAATACCAGCGGTTCCGACAAGATAGTCGGTGCTATAAGTATGAGCGGTAGCACTGTCGTCGAGTCCAAATGGTTCAGCGGCACATTTGATGGCGACTGGCATACATTGACTTTCAATGTGGGTGATACGGTGACATCTTTTACGCCACCTGTTACCAACTCACCAACAGCACCTTTCCGTGTAATTGATGGCGCGACAATTAAAAACCTTACTGTTGACGGCACAATAATATCCAATAAAAAAATACAATACTGGTTTGGTCGGTTACGCATATAGCGACAAGACAAGTCGGGAAAATAATATCAAAAACTGTACAAGCAGTATAGAGATTGATTGCTCGCAAGTGCTTAATGGATCGGGTACTGCTAGTGATTATAAAAAATGGGACTGCTCTTCAGCAGGTTTTGTAGCTCAAAACCAAACAAACAGCAAAACACTGAGATTTGAAAACTGTGTCTTTGATGGTTCGATTTACAAAGGGGATAATGCAAATGCCAACAGAGGCGCAGGATTTGTGAGTTATAACAATGGTCCTAATATTATATGTAACAATTGTTTGATGGCAGGTACCATTGATTTGGCATTATTGCCGAATGCTGCGACATTGTCAACATTCACAAGAGATCAAAACAATAAAAAAATTACATACGAAGGACAATGTCTTTATATATGCAATTATGGCAACGTCCCTCAAAACAATTGTTTGCAGGCTTCGTACGAACTTGAAGGACTTTCGAAGAAATATACAGTTGATTCAGTCGATTATTACGTTCCGGTGCAAATCACTGAATTGAAAAACACTGTTTACGTAGCTCCTGTAACAGTTGATGTAGATTTTTATGGCAAACCTCTTGTAAAAAATACCGATTATACCATAGTTGTTGAAAAGAAAGACAATCAGGGCGTTTATGTGGTTGTTCCTGACGGCTCGATAAATGATCCTGATGGTGCTTATAGAGTGACTATTACTGCTGTAACAGGGAGTGCGTTTGAAGGAGAAAACGTTTACGAGTTCAAGTTTATAACAGAATCTGAAAAATGGTATAACTTGGAAGACATGATTTCTGCAGCATCAGCTGGCGACACAATTGATTTGCAAAACGATTTCTATGCTTCTTCGACTAGTGACCAAGCTTTGAATATTACAAAAAATCTGACAATCAAACTGAATGGATATTCTATTAACCGTAGTTTGAGTGATCCGGTTGTCGCTGGTCAGGTTGTGAGAATAGCCGCTGGTGTTAATGTTAATATTGTCGGCCCAGGTACAATCACGGGTGGCTACAATAAGGCGGAAACAGATGAGACGTATGGTGTGAATAATGACGGTGGCGGAATCTACAACATGGGAAATCTTGTTTTAACCGATGTCGTCGTAACTCATAACACATGTTTAAAGAGGCTTGAGGGCACAGACAAAGCTACTGCTAGAGGCGGCGGAATCTATAACGGCATAGGTAGCTCATTCAGCATGACCGGAGGCGAGGTGAGTTATAACGTTGCAAGAGGTGGTGGCGGTGCAGTTTATTGTGAACAGCCGACATCGTTCAGCATGATAGGAGTTTTAATCAGTCATAATGAAAGCGAGAGTAAAGGCGGAGGCTTGCGTATCAGGACGAAATCTCCAGTCGAAGCGTTATTGAGAAACTGTACTATTGAATATAACTATGCAACTGAGACCGGTTCGAATCGTGCGTCGGAAGGCGGTGGCGTTTATATGCAGGAAGGCAAGCTGAGAATGGATTCGTGCTTGATCACAAATAACAAATCGGCCTTTGCCGGAGCAGGTTTCTTCTCATTAGGCGGAACAACATACGCTACAAACTGTACAATCACTAATAATTCAGCGTTTACCGAGCATGAAAACATGTATGGCGGCGGCATTTGTTTGCATAGTCCGAGCGTTTATACCATGAACGGCGGAACCATAGAAAACAACTCCAGTTTCCAGGACGGTGGCGGAATATATGTTATGCAGGGCGCAACATTCAATGTGTTGGGCAATATTCTGATTAACGACAATTTCAGAGTCAGAACAATTGATGGAGTTGCCGATACAACTTCAAACAACGCGTATATGGCAGGTTCTGCGGTCATCAATATTGTTGGTCAGCTTGATCCTGATGCCAGAATACATATTACCGGACATGGTTTGGGAGGCGTTTACACAAGCGGTTTGCCTGGTTATGCCACATCTGCGAATTTTGTCACCGACGACCAATATCAGGCAGTATTGGATGAGACGACAGGCGAATTCAGACTGGTCCCGTATGAATGGGATAACCCTGGTGCATGGTTCGATCAGGCATGGTGGGATGAAAGCAGTCCGAGAATCCCGACGATAGATGATCCGCTAGTGATTAAAAGAGCTCTTGTGATACCCGAGAATTACATCGCGTATGCCGAGAGTGTGAGCTTTTTGGACGGTACAGTGATCATTAAAGAAGGCGGACAACTGATAATAAAAGATCATAGCAGCAGCACGCAACTTGACCTGTTGTTCCAAAAGAGCATCACAGCGGTACCGTCAGGCGATCAATACAGTTGGACCATCGTGTCAATACCTATTGATAATGCTATCTTGGTCGACGATTATGTTTATAACACTAACATTATAACAAAGAAGTCATCACCATTCGATTTTGATCTGTTGCGATATGATGAGCCTAAACATTATTGGGACAGCTATAATGACCACACGGTATCGTTTTCCGATGATTTTAAAAATCTGAAGAAAGGACTTGGTTATCTCTATCGTAATAATAACGACATGTCGTTGGAGTTCTACGGAACGATGAACGTTGGTGATGTCGATTGTGCTGTGACATATACATCTTCGGCAGCACCACTTTCGGGAGTCAATCTTATTGGAAACCCATATACAGAAGAGATCACTATTCTGAACACGACATTGTTGGGCACAGGTGATACGCCTCTGGCAGACAACAAACAACTGTCAGGTTTCTATAAGTTAAGCGGTGGCAGCGCCTGGACGGCAAAAATAGTGGATACTACAGAAACATTTGCATTGGCCGAAGGTTTTCTCGTACAGGTCCCGTCTGATGCCAAGAAGGTGAGATTCTCAAAGACACCGAGAACTCCATCTAAGGCAGAAAAGAAACTGATAATGTTTTCTGTTTCAAACAACAAGTATGAGGACAATGCGTATGTCGTTCTTGGCGATTGCTTGGGTTTGAACAAGATCGAACATATAAATGTGGATATCCCGATGATTTACATCCGTCAGAATGACGAGGATTATGCCATTGCGACAATAGACAATGATATCAAGTCGGTAAATCTTAATTTCAAGGCAAAAACCACCGGCAGCTATACTTTGAAGATGAACCTTACAGGCGATTTCAAGTATGTTCACCTCATCGACAAGCTGGCAGGTAAGGATATAGATATGCTTAAAGAGCATGAATATCAGTTTGTTGGTTCGTCTGTTGACAATGCCGACCGTTTCATTGTGCGTTTGGGCAATGCCGACGACAGCGAAGCCTTTGCTTATCTCAACGGTGACGACATCATCGTGAGTGGTGACGGCGAGTTGCAGGTGTTCGATGTGACAGGCCGTCTGGTCCTGACACACCAAATTCATGGCATAGAGACATTTGGACGTGCATCTCTACAAAACGGAGTATATATTTTGAGGTTGGAAGGAAAGACGCAGAAGATTGTTGTTAAATAACATTTTAAAGATTTTGGACATGAAAAAGATTATATTAGTTTTTACGATAATAATGACAATGGCATTTAGTGTAAATGCCCAATCGGATGGATTTTTCAGAGACGGTGGCGATGCCGGATACCGTGATGGTTCGGGTTCCGCTACCCCGCTTGTGCCTGGTGGCCCTACTGGTACGATACCGGACACAAACGCACCTCTCGGCTCAGGATTATTGATACTCACTGCGTTAGGTGGAGCGTATTTGTTACGCAAAAAAAATTAAAAAAAACAGTAAACAGTAAACTATAAACTGTAAACTTTTTATTATCTTTGTGCCTTCAAATTAACCTATAAAATGAGTGGATTTTTTGGCATAATTACTAAAAGGCCGTGTGTCACGGACCTTTTCTACGGCATTGATTATCATTCACATCTAGGAACTTCGGTGGGCGGTATCTGCACCTACGACGGCAACACCTTCTACCGTTCGATCCACAGCCTAAAAGGCTCGTATTTCAGAACGAAATTCGAAGACGAAATTCAGAAATTCGAAGGTAACAGCGGCATAGGCGTCATCAGCGACACCGACGCACAGCCTATCGTGGTGAACTCGCATCTTGGCAAGTTCGCCATCGTCACAGTGGCTAAGATCACCAACATCAAGGAGCTGGAGCAGGAATGTCTGGCAAACAAACAACACTTCGCCGAGCTGAGCCATGGCGACACCAACCCGACAGAGCTTGTGGCGCTGCTCATCACACAAGGCAAGGACTTCGTTGAAGGCATCCAGAACGTGTACAAGAAGGTGAGAGGCTCGGTATCTATGCTTCTTCTCACCGACGAAGGCATCATAGCGGCACGCGACTACTACGGCCGTACGCCTATCGTCATCGGCAAAAACCATGAGGGATATGCCGCCGCTTTCGAGAGCCACAGCTACATCAACCTCGACTACGCCACCGAGCGTTATGTCGGTCCGGGCGAGATTGTTAAGATAACCGCTGACGGCGTGACGCAGCTGCTGGCACCTAACGACAAGATGCAGATTTGTTCTTTCTTGTGGATTTACTATGGTTTCCCGGCATCCGACTATGAAAACATCAATGTGGAGGAGATGCGTTATCGTGGCGGCTTCGCCATGGGCAAACGCGACGACGTGGAGGCCGACTACGTGGCTCCAATCCCTGATTCAGGCATCGGAATGGCTATCGGTTACTCGCACGCCAGCGGCATCCCTTACACCCGCAGCGTGGTGAAATATACTCCGACATGGTCGCGCAGCTTCATGCCTGTCAACCAGTCACAGCGTGAGCATGTGGCGAAGATGAAACTCATCCCGAACCATGCCCTTCTGAAAGACAAACGCGTCGTCTTCTGCGACGACTCTATCGTCCGCGGCACTCAGCTGCGCGACAACGTGAAGATGCTCTACGACTACGGCGCGAAAGAGGTGCACATCCGCATCAGCTGCCCGCCATTGGTGTATGGCTGTAACTTCCTGAACTTCAGCGCTTCTAAAAATGAACTTGAGCTCATCACACGCCGTTGTATAGAGGAGTTGGAGGGCGACAGTCACAAGAACCTCGAGCTTTATTGCGATGCAAGCACAAAACAGTATGCCAACTTGGTGGAGCTCCTGCGCAAGAAGATAGGTGTGGACACCTTGAAATTCAACACGTTGGAAGACATCTGCGGTGCCATCACCCTGCCGAAATGCAAGGTCTGCACGCACTGCTTCGACGGTTCGTCGTACGGCGACAAATAATTTTACGTAAAGGAAATATCAACAGAGTAATCACGGGAGAGTCCGAGCAATGACGCGGCTTTCCCGTGATTCATTGCTATCTCTAGGTATCCGTGAGTGCCAAAGAGGGCGAGCTTCTCGGCGAGAGTTACCTCGGTGTAGCTGAGACTAATTTTTTCGATCGAATACTTACCGAATTTGATGGTGAATGACCTGCCGTTTCTGATTCTCTCAAATAGCTCGCGGCTGATGTTTGTCACAGCGTTCTCGTAAGAGTCGATGAAGGTGATGATGCCATGGATGGAGTTGGCGTCGATGGTCGGCTGGAAGGTGATGCACTTGCGGATTGCCGGGTAAGGCTTGCCTATCTCGCTGAATGGAGCGCCGTTGGCAATCATCGCTGCCACCTTCACGAAACGGTCGCGCGTGGTGAAGGTGAAGTAGTCGCTGTCCTGGATCACCTCGATGGTAACGGCTTCGTACGGCAAATCGCCCAATATCAGCGAGAAGATGTCGTTGTCGGTGCCGATGAAATAATGTCCGTCGGCTTTCAGAGCTATATGCGGCTTGTCGGCCGACTCCTCGGTCTCCACCGCGATGATGTGAATGGTGCCTTCCGGAAAGTTTTTATAGCAGTTTCGGATGATAAACGCCGCCGATGCGATGTCCCACGGCTCGATGTTATGGGTTATGTCGATGACAGTTGCGTCGGGAAGCGCCGAAAAAATCGCGCCTTTTACAGCCGCCACATAGTAGTCGGCCTGCCCCCAATCGCTTGTCAGTGTTATGATTGCCATAATTTTCCGCTTTGCGTCTCAACTGTCATTTTGATAGTGCAAAAATACATTTTTCTCTTGAAAAATTTTTATTGAAATAAAAAAGTTATGAACAATTTTTATTTTTTATCTTTGCATATTGAAAATTGTTTAAAAACTAGTCAAAAAATCAGATGGCGGAGCAGATAGTCCAGATAGAAAATGTCAACCCGAGCGATTTGTATGGCGCTAAGGATCAACATCTTACGATAATTAAAAACTTTTTCCCGAAGTTGAAGATTATCGCGCGCGGCGATTTTGTGAAGGTGATAGGAGGCGACGACGAGGTGAATTATTTCCTCGACAGACTCAATATGCTCGTGAACCATCTGGAACGTTACGGCAGCATCAACCCGCAGGTGATTGAGGATGTGATGGTCTCGAACGGACAGACCGCCTACGTGCAGGCGATGAACGACGGCGATGTGCTGGTGTATGGTCGTAACGGATTGCAAATCAAGGCGATAACGGTCAATCAGAAACGCATGGTGGAGGCGATAGGCAAGAAAGACATGATCTTCGCCATCGGTCCTGCTGGTACTGGAAAGACCTACACCGCGGTGGCTTTGGCTGTCAGGGCGTTGAAAAACAGGGAGGTGCGACGCATCATCTTGACCCGTCCGGCCGTGGAGGCAGGGGAGAACCTCGGTTTTCTGCCAGGCGACCTGAAAGACAAGCTCGACCCGTATCTGCAGCCGCTCTACGATGCCTTGCGCGACATGATTCCGCAGGCGAAGCTCACCACATACATGGAAGACGGCACCATCGAGATAGCGCCGCTGGCATTCATGAGAGGCCGTACTTTGGACCATGCTTTCGTGATCTTGGACGAGGCACAGAACGCCACTCGCGCCCAGCTGAAGATGTTTTTAACCCGTATGGGCCGCGACGCTAAGTTCGTCATCACTGGAGACGTGACGCAGATCGACTTGCCGAAGAACCAGCCCTCGGGCTTGCCGCAGGCTGTCGACATCCTCGGCGACGTGAAAGGCATAGAGTTCATCTTCTTGGATGAAAAAGACGTGGTCCGCCACAAGCTGGTGACAGAAATCGTCAATGCATACAAGAAGTATTATCATGATAATGATGATAGCGACGCCGTCATTTCGACTGAAGCGGAGCGGAATGGAGAAATCTCAAACAATTGAATAATAATATAATTAAAATATGAAAGCTTTAACAAGAACCGATTTCAATTTCGAAGGTCAGACAAAAGTGTATCATGGCAAGGTCCGTGACGTTTATTTCATCGACAACAAATACCTGGTGATGGTCGCCACCGACCGTATCTCGGCATTCGACGTCATCCTGCCGGAAGGTATCCCTTACAAAGGTCAGATTCTCAACCAGATAGCGGCTGAGTTCCTCGACATGACCACCGACATCGTGCCGAACTGGAAGATTGCCACTCCCGACCCGATGGTCACCGTGGGCAAGCTCTGCAAGCCGTTCCCGGTGGAGATGATTATCCGTGGCTACCTCACAGGAAGCTCATGGCGCACCTACAAAAGCGGCCAGCACACCATCTGCGGCGTGAACATCCCTGACGGCATGAAGGAACACCAGAAGTTCGCTGAGCCAATCATCACTCCTACAACCAAGGCAGAAGAAGGCCACGACGAGGACATCTCGAAAGAAGAGATTATCCGTCAAGGACTTATCAGCAAAGAGGATTATGAGAAGATAGAGGTAATCACTCGCAAACTGTTCCAACGCGGTACAGAAGTCGCTGCCAAACACGGCTTGATTTTGGTTGACACGAAATACGAGTTCGGCAAGATCGGCGACCAGATCTACCTGATGGACGAGATCCATACCCCTGACTCATCGCGTTATTTCATCGCTGATCAGTACGAGGAGTGCTTCGCTAAAGGCGAGCCGGTGAAGCAGCTCTCAAAAGAATTCGTACGCGAGTGGCTGATGGCAAACGGTTTCCAGGGCAAGGAAGGCCAGAAAGTGCCTGAGATGACACCAGAGATCGTGAAAGGTATTTCGGAAAGATATATCGAGCTGTACGAAAAGGTTACTGGCAAGAAGTTCCAGAAGGCTGCCGAGACAGAAGATATCAAGGCAAGGATTGAAACCAACGTTAAGAAGTGGCTAAAAGATAATAGATAAAAGATAAACTACGGGATTATAAAAGGGACGCAGAAATGCGTCCCTTAATATTTAAAACACAACTGCAGTTATTTACAAATCTTCGCCGTTTGCTTGATTATATCCATTATCGTAATAAATCACTATTTGGTATTGACCATACTGTTCAAAAATAGTAAACCATACTGCTCTATTTTCAATTTCCTCATCTGTGTCAGTTTCAGAATAAAATTGATAATACATTGCTTGGTAAACTTTGTTATGCACAGACATTTCATAAGAAATATCTTCTTTATCTGACAATGTGAAATCAGAAATGGATATGTATTTGGAGTTGTTTTCAAATTGTTTGCACAATGTATTAAACCTTATTTTTATTTGTCCTTCATCACATTTAAGATTGTCAACGACACAAATTCTGTATACTTTGTTATTGTTTGTTGCAATTAAAATAGACACATCCATGCCATTAAACTCTCCTTCTAAATTATCATAAGTTGAGTTATATTTGAAACCTTTGTTTTTAAGTTTTTGAATCATTTCAGTTTTTGTTCCATCAACTGGAATACCCAGAAATTTAGTAACGACTCTTTCTTTTGGATAAACTTGAGTTTGTGCATTTACAAGCATAGATATACCAAATAATGCAATCAATGTGATAACAAATGCTTTTTTCATAATAGGAAAATAGTTTCCAAGTTCCATAGAAACATTTAATTCAACAAAAAGCGTGGAACTGAATGCATAAAAAGCATAACGCTTCTATAATTAATTTCGATTGGCGAGCCAATCAGGTGCAAAGATAGTGAAAAAATCATAAAAACAGCAAAATTTTACATAGTAAATTGAAAAATTTTCAATTAGGTATACAAAATTTTACTATTTTTGCGGTACAGAAAAGGAAGAAAAAATTCCTTATCTGTACCTAAAAGTATAGTTTTATATGGCAAAGACAAATCCATTATTGCAATTTGGAAATGTACCGGTGTCTGCTGCGATGCTGGAATCGTGTTTTCCTGAGTTGGATGCACCAAACAAGAAGGTGCGGGCTTTGGAGAAGAACGGCGACATTATTCGCCTTAAGCGTGACCTTTATGTTGTCAGTCAGGAAATTAGCGGGAAAGAAATCTGTATACCATTGTGCGCCAATCATTTATATGGTCCGTCATACGTGTCGCTAAGATGGGCGCTGAGATGGTATGGATTGATTCCTGAGCGTGTTTTCAGGATGACTTCGATGACAACGAGACATGCAAGGCTGTTTGAAACTCCATTAGGTGTTTTCGATTATCACAGAGTGCCGGGAAATTATTTGGGAATCGGAATTAAAATGCAACAGGAAAATGATACCACTTTCCTGATTGCGACACCAGAAAAGGCTCTTTGTGATATGATTTTACTTGATAAACACGTTCCTAATCAATCAGTTAAGCGATTGGTGCAGTATTTGGAAGAGGATATCCGTTTTGATATGGATGCACTTGCTGATTTTGATGTGAAAATAATAGAAGAATGTGCCGAATATGGCGGTAAGAAATTGATATTTAATAACTTGATAAAAATTTTGAAGCAATGACTATTTATGAAACAATGCTCGCTCAGTATAATGAAGAGTACGGAACTGCGACACCAAATGCCTCTCATGAAGTGATGCAACAACTGGTATTAGCCGGCTTGAATAGAGGAGGATTTTTCAAGCATGCGGCTTTTTATGGCGGAACGTGTTTGCGTATTTTCCATGGTTTGCCTCGCTTTTCGGAGGATTTGGACTTTTCATTGATTGAAAAGCGTGATGATATTCATCTCGATAATTATTTTCCATCGATAGTTGAGGAGTTTAATATTTCTGGATTGGATGTTACTATTACGAAGAAAGAAAAAAAGATTTTCGGCAGGGTGGAATCTGCATTTTTGAAAGAAAATACTGAAGCTTACGAGATAAAGTTTCAAACAAAAAAGACTGTGAAAATCAAGATTGAACTTGATACAGACCCTCCGTTGCACTTCAACACAGAACAAAAATTGTTGCTACAACCGTATTCTTTTATGACCCGCTGTTTTACCTTGCCTGACCTTTATGCCGGCAAGATGCACGCACTTGTCTATAGAGCTTGGCAACGGCGTATCAAGGGTCGTGACTGGTACGATTTTGAATGGTATGTTCGCAATGGTATACTATTGGATTTCAATCATCTCCAGGCTCGAATCAAAGAGTTTAGTGGTCAGGATGTTGACAAAGAAACATTTTTGAAGCAGCTGCGGGAAAGATTGGCAACGGCGGACATAAATATGGTGAAATTGGATGTAGTGGATTTTATCACAAACCAACATGAACTCGATATCTGGTCCAACGACTATTTCTTGCAACTTGCTGATATGATAAAATTTATGTAAAATTATGAAAACCAACACTTTATATTCTGAAATTTTTGCAAAACAGAACTCCGCTCTCGTCCCTGGCCTCTCCCGTTTCTTCAAAACCGCCCCGGGCCAATACGGCGAAGGCGACAAGTTCCTTGGCATCAAGGTGCCGACGGTAAGGGAAGTGGTGAAAAACCAATGGCAAAATGCTTCTTTCGAGGACCTGGAGGAGTGCGTCACATCGGAATATCACGAGATGCGACTGGCGGCACTGCTCACTCTGGTGCAGGTTTTCAAACACGCGAAGAAAGATGAGCGGCTGCAAAAACAATGCGTCGACTTCTATCTCGTTCACACTCAATATATTAACAACTGGGACCTGGTCGATCTTTCATGCTATGAGCTGCTTGGCAACTGGCTGCTTAACCGTGATAGAAAGCTGCTTTACGACCTTGCACGTGACGGCAAAACCATCTGGGAACAGCGTATCGGGATGGTGAGCACAATGCAGTTCCTGCGTCATGGCGAGCTCGACGACACATACAATATTGCCGAAATCTTTTTGGAGAAACCAGAACCGCTTCATGACTTGCTCCAAAAAGCTGTTGGCTGGCTCCTACGTGAGGCTGGAAAACGTGATGAAAAACGTCTAAAAGATTATCTTTCAACACGTTATAAAACAATGCCTCGTACCATGTTGCGGTACGCAATTGAAAAGTTTCCAGAAAACGAACGTAAATATTATTTGGAAAAATAATTATTTTTCTTTTTTCTCGTAAAAGTGCATGTCGACGATGTATTTGTACACCTCTTTCGGCACGAAATATCGCACATCCTTGCCTTCGCCTATGGCATTTCTGATGAAAGTCGAGGAGACCTCAATCTCGGGCGCCTCCACGACCGTCACCGACGGATGCTCCACTAACTCATTGCTGCTGTAGCCTTTACGCGGATAGACCATCAGGTGATGATACTGCAAAATGGCCTCGTAGTTCTTCCATTTCTTGAAGCTCTCGATGTTGTCCATTCCGCAGATGAGGTAAAAATCGGTGTTCGGATGGCGCTCCTGCAGGCGTGTCAGCGTGTCGATGGTATACGACGGCTGCGGCATGTAAAACTCGATGTCGCACACATGGAAACGCTCGTCGTCTTTTATCGCCATCTCCACCATATACAGGCGATGACGGTCGGCAAGCAGCGACTTCTTGTCCTTGAACGGGTTCTGCGGCGACACCACAAACCAGATCTCATCCAAGCCCCCGTACTCCGCCAAGTAGTTGGCGAGCATCAGATGCCCGTTGTGAATCGGGTTGAATGACCCGAAGAACAAGCCGACTTTTTCCTTCATAGTCTTTAGTTTTTAGTCTTTAGTTTTTAGTCATTAGTCGTCAGCGATCAATACTAAAGACTAACGACTAGCGACTAAAGACTATAGAATATTAAACAATTGTTCCTTAATCTTTTCAAGTTCATCCTTCATCTTCACCACAAGTCGCTGAATATCAGCGTCGTTGGCCTTCGAGCCGAGGGTGTTGATCTCGCGTCCCATCTCCTGAGCGATGAATCCGAGTTTCTTGCCCGCGCCTTCCTCGTCGATGCTCTCTTTGAAGTAGTCGCAGTGCTTGCGCAGACGCACCTTTTCCTCAGTGATATCGAGTTTCTCAAGATAGAAAATGAGCTCCTGCTCGAAGCGGTTTTCATCGTATTCGCCTGATGTCAGCTCCTGTAAGTTCTTGAGTAGCTTGCCTTTAATGATCTCGTGACGGTTTTTCTCGAAAGGCTCGACCTCGCCGAGATAGCCTAAAATAAGCTCTACGCGATGCAGCAGGTCTTTCTTTAAGATGGCGCCTTCCTTGGCTCTGAAATCGTCAGTAATCTCGATGGCTTTCACCATGGTCTCCATGATTTTCGCCAAAAACTCGTCGTCGTATTCCTGCTGTGGCGATGCGAAGATGCCTGGCATACGGAACAGAATCGCGGCTATATCTTTCGACTCCGGGATGTTATATTCCTTCGAAATGCCTTGGATTTGCTCGAGATATGAGGCTACAACCTCCTTTTCGATATGGGTGTTTTGCGCCACGTCGGTGTTGGTGATGGTGAGCATAACATCGACTTTACCGCGTTGGAGACGGGTAGCGATCTCGTTACGATATTCGAATTCGTTGGCCTTGAGCTCCTGCGGAAGCTTCATGATAAGGTCTAACTGCTTGCTGTTCAATGTCTTAATCTCGACAGAGATATTGTTTGTCTTAAAAATCTGCTCGGCCTTGCCGTAGCCTGTCATCGAACGAATCATTTTTAAATTATTTTTGGCAAAAGTAGTAAAAAGTTTTCAAAGTTAGGAAAAAATTACATCATTTTTAATCGATTTTTTAGCAATTGCTAGAAAAATTCAAAAAATTTTACATTTATAACACGTTGTAAATCAAGTAATTATAAAATATTGTGTAAAAAATACACATTTTTGTTGCACGTATTAAAATTTGTTGTATTTTTGCGTCAAAATTACACAATATGAAAAACGAAAAATATACCTACAAATACCCACACCCGGCAGTGGCAACTGACTGTGTGGTGTTTGGCTTTGACGGCCATGAAATGCGCATACTTCTGATCGAGCGCGGTATAGATCCTTATAAAGGAATGTGGGCTCTGCCTGGCGGTTTTATGAATATGGATGAGACGGCAGAGGAATGCGCCATTCGTGAACTTAGTGAGGAAACTGGTTTAAAGCTGAGCCATCTGACACAGATTGGAGCTTTCAGCGCGGTGAACCGTGACCCACGCGAGCGTGTTGTCTCAATAGCGTTTTATGCTCTTGCTAAGAAAACAGAGGTAAAGGGTGGCGATGATGCCAAAAGCGCCAAGTGGATATCATTGAACGACCTTCCGCCATTGGCATTCGACCATGAGCTGATAATACGTAAGGCGTTGGATAAGATAAGGACAGACATCCATTTCGAGCCAATCGGATTCGAGCTTTTGGACAAAGAGTTTACTATGCCGGAGCTGCAAAGGCTTTATGAGGCTGTCTTGGGTATACTATTTGACAGACGCAACTTCTACAAGAAGATGATGCAGACAGGCATACTCAAGGACTCTGACAACGATGTCGAACAGCCGTCGTTTTTCGGAAAAAACAAGGAGATGCGCACGAAGGATATCGATGCACTTTTTGGCGGAAGAAAGACGTCGCACGAGGAGGATGGCCGCCGCAGGAAAGGTTCGAAATTCTCGTTTGACAAGAAACAATACGACAAGTTCAAGGAAGACCATAATTTCAGACTGGAATTCTGAGGACTATAATAAGGAATAAATCATTAATTAATATTAACAAATTAAAAATTAACAACATGAAAACACAAGTTTACAACCTCATCATTCTCGACAAGAGCGGTTCAATGAGCAGTATTGCCAATGCCGCCATCATAGCCCTTGTTAACAAACGGATTGCGTAAGATGTTCCGTTCCAAATCGAACAAAGAAAACCGCAACTACCATGAGATGAGCGAGTTCACTCATCGCGTCACGCCTGAGCATATTACAAGACTGGCTGACAACGAGATTTTCGTCTTCGGAAGCAATGCCCAAGGTATGCATGGCGGAGGTGCTGCAGCAACTGCCATGAGACTTTTCGGTGCTGTATGGGGCCAAGGCGAAGGTCTTCAAGGCCAGAGCTACGCCATCCCGACAATGGGAACACTAGGTGAGACAGAAGCAGCAGTCGCAAGGTTTGTCAGATTTGCGATGGAACATCCTGAACTGAAGTTCTTTGTGACACGTGTGGGCTGCGGCATAGCAGGTTACACGCCTGCCGAAATTGCCCCATTCTTTGTGGGTGCTGTCAAAGTCGACAACATCAGCCTGCCAATGGATTTCTGGGCAGAGATCATATAGCTTAAAAGAGCGTAATCAAGACAGTCTTTCACATAAAACAATAATTTTTTTCACATTTTGTGATTATTCAAATTATTTTCTTTAACTTTGTGGACTTTTAAGAAAATTAGTAATTCAACAAAATATTAACTGTAAAAATTAGGATTTTATGTCAGAAAAAAAGACTTCTCAAGATTTCATGGAAATGGAAGCCCGTTATGGTGCTCACAACTACCATCCGCTTCCGGTAGTCCTCGCCAAAGGTAAAGGCGCAAAGGTTTGGGACGTTGAAGGAAAAGAGTATTACGACTTCTTGTCAGCTTATTCGGCTGTCAACCAGGGCCACTGCCATCCGGCAATTTTGAAGGCTATGTACGAGCAGGCTGAGAAACTCACTCTGAGCTCACGTGCTTTCTACAACGACGCCCTCGGTCCATGGGAGAAATACGTTACAGAATACTTTGGTTACGACAAGGTTCTGCCGATGAACACAGGCGCTGAGGCTGACGAGACAGCTCTGAAGCTCGCACGTCGTTGGGGTACTGTCTGCAAGGGCATCCCGAATGACGAGGTGACCATCGTGTGCTGCGAAGGCAACTTCCACGGCCGTACCATCACCATCATCACCATGTCGAACGACCCTGATTCATACGCAAACTACGGTCCTCTGACACCTGGTTTCATCCGTATCCCTTACAACGATCCTGACGCATTGGAGAAGGTTCTCGCAAAGGACGGCAAGAAGATCGCAGGTTTCCTGTTGGAGCCTATCCAA
Organism: uncultured Bacteroidales bacterium; assembly: GCA_905236635.1. Taxonomy (GTDB): domain Bacteria; phylum Bacteroidota; class Bacteroidia; order Bacteroidales; family F082; genus Limimorpha. The sequence continues at coordinate 24,051 of CAJOCJ010000025.1, read as the reverse complement.
GGTGAAGCTGGTGTTTACGTCCCGGATGAAGGTTATCTGAAGAAATGCTACGACATCTGCAAGAAATACAACGTTTTGTTCATGGCCGACGAGGTGCAGTGCGGTATCGCCCGTACAGGTAAGATGCTTGCTTGTGACCACGAAGGCGTGCGTCCTGACATCCTTATCCTCGGTAAGGCTCTCGGCGGCGGCGTGGTGCCAGTGTCAGCAGTGCTCTGCGACGACTACATCATGATGAACATCAAACCGGGTGAGCACGGCTCAACATTCGGCGGCAACCCTATTGCAGCAAGAGTTTCTATCGCTGCATTGCAGGTCATCAAAGACGAACACCTGATGGAGAACGCTGAGCGTCTCGGTAAGATCTTCCGTGAGGAAATCATGAAAATCAACCATCCGATGATTCAGAAGGTCCGCGGTAAAGGTCTCTTGAACGCAGTGATTATCAAGCCTATGAACGGCAAAGAGGCATGGGATGTATGCTTGAAGATGCGCGACAACGGCATCCTCGCCAAGCCGACACACCAGCACATCATCCGCTTCGCTCCACCTTTAGTGATCACCGAAGCCGAACTCCGCGACGCTATCGAGAGAATCAAGAAATCGATAATGTCGTTCTAAGACACTCATTCCGTCATTTCGACTGAAGCGAAGCGAAATGGAGAAATCTCATAATTTGTTTGGGATTTCTCTTTTTTTTAAATATTTATCACAAAAATGTGATATTATCAAAAATATATTGTATCTTTGCAGTCGATATGGTAGTGATTTTTGAAAAAGATTATTTAAAAGAACTCTATATTGATGGCAAAACATCTGACAGTTTCAAGATATGTGAAAGTCATTAATATGATAATAAATGCCAATAGTGTTAATGATTTGGCACGCATTGGCAGTCTTCATTATGAGCATCTTGAAGGATATAAAAAAGGATTGTCATCAGTTAGAGTTAATGATAAATATCGAGTTGAGTTTTCTGAGGAGTTTGAGGATGGACAAAAAATTGCTACCATATGTAACATTGTTGAATTGACAAATCATTATAAATAACAGCCATGATACACGTTGAAGGAAAACCGGATAATATGATTGCAAATAATCTGACACCATTAGCCGCGACACATCCCGGAGAGATGATTAAAGATGAATTGCAAGAGCGAAAAATGACCCAAAAGCAGCTTGAAGAACTGACAGGCATCAAACAATCAGTCATTAGTGAAACAATTAATGGCAAACGTTCATTATCACTTAATTTTGCTATAGCTTTGGAAAAAGTGTTTGGAATTCCAGCAGATGTTTGGATGAACATGCAGATAAAGTATGATATTGATGTTGCAAATATCGCAAAACGCAATAATAAAAGTGAAACTGTAAAACTGACAATTCCAGCTAATGACAAAAATCTTCTTTTAGAAATTGTCAAGAAGTTCGGTTGGGCTTGTGCTTTTTAACTTGGAATGACTCAAAAAGAATGATTATATGAAAAAACTATTAACCATCCTAATCCTATTGTTCACGGTGCTTTTTGTATCGTGCAAAAAAGAAAAAACTGCAAATGATAATCCCGAGCCGCCTGTAATAGTTGTCGACAGCACACTGTTGCCGCAGTTGCAGACATTGTATATGAGAGATATAACCGACACTGCAGCCGAATGTGTTTGTAATATGATAAATTGGGACTCTGTGGCTTTGGCAGAATGGGGATGCTGCTGGAGCACGACTCATAATCCGACTATCGACGACAATCATGTACAATCGACAATTATTATGGGTGGTCAGTTTGTCGGTTTTCTTACAGATTTGACACCTGGAACAACATATTATGTCCGTGCATACGGTCAGAATCCAGAGGGAATAGGATATGGAAATGAGATTGAGTTTGTCGCTGAAAACGAAGAGCCGCATCCCAATCCGTGGTCGCCGGAGCCTGTCAATGGGCATATTCCGTCTGAAGTTTTGCCTGATGCAATTGCTGATGAAATTAGCCAGTATATGAATATATATTCGGGCAACGACCCCTTGGTGATTGACAGTATGTTTGTTTCAAATCCGCACACGCTGATACATACCACATTCGACGAGCCTGCCGACACGGTCTATCATGAACTTTATGTCGATTTTGTCATAAAAGAAGATAAAATTGATATTATTGAATGGGTGTGGGATAATCAAATGTGGATACATCGTCCGGTGGCGTTCAGAGACTTGTATATTATAGGCTCGGGTAATAATTTCACGACTTATTATCTTGAAGAAAACACTTCCTATTCGTCAGGCTATTTTAAGAAAGCGACAATTTTGAGCGGCACTTGGGATGACGCGAACCGTTGCGTGAGAGATTTCAAAATCGCGGAAATCCTTGTAAAGACATACGGCAATCCGAATCTCCCGCCAGAGAATTCATATCGCATAGTCGGTGATGGCGACGGCGTTTCGGAATATTTCCAGATACCGAATTAATAATATGGACTGGTTCAAAACACAAATCGTTGATAATAAATCCATTGTCTTCGACCCGCTTCGGAGACAATGGGTTTCTTTGACGCCCGAGGAGCAGGTGCGCCAAAAGATGCTGTATTATCTCGTAGAGACACGAAAACTAGCCGCCGGACTCATAGCTGTGGAGTATTCCATCAAGGTGAATAACCTCCCGAAACGTGCCGACATAGTGGTTTTCAACAACCTCGGCGAGCCACAGATGATAGTTGAATGCAAGGCAGAAACAGTGCCAATAACCGAAAAAGTGCTTGACCAAGCAATAAGATATTATTCAGGACTAAAAGCGAAATATCTCACGCTAACCAACGGGAAAACGATGTTTTGCTATAAAGTGGAGGAGGGGCGACTGGAACCTTTGTCTGATTTTCCGACGATATAACGAACCAAGTAACCGATACCGAAACCAAGTAAAATTCCTAGAACCGCACCACAAATCACATCTCCTGGGAAATGCGCTCCCATGTAGATTCTGCTATACGACACCACCGTCGCCCAAGGGAACATCACCCAGCCGATATTTTTATAGAACTGCCTCATTATCAGCCAGATATATGTCGCCAAAGCAAATGTATTAGCGGCATGCGACGACATGAAACTGTACATTCCACCGCAATGTCCGTTTGGAAGATATACCAAATCTTGTATCAAAGGGTCGTGGCATGGACGAAGTCTGTGGACTAAAGGCTTAAAAACCGACGAAGCAATCTGGTCGGAACAGGTGATGAGCACTGCCACGCCTAAAATAACCCACAAGCCTTTCCATTTGTATTTATAAAAAACGAGAAACACCAGCACCGCATAAAACGGGATCCAGCCTGCTGTCGATGAGATGAACGTCATCACATGGTCAAGCCACCCAACGTGCAAGCCGTTGAGAAACAGAAATAGCTGATGGTCTAACTCGTTGAGCATTATTCAGTTAATGAAAGCCAAATCAAATCCTTTAACTCCTTGATGCCTTCTCCCGTAGCCGAGCTGATAAACAGATGCGGCACCTTCTTCGGGAGGTGTTTCTTTATCTCTTTCTTCGTCTCCTCATCAATCAGGTCGCACTTGCTGATGGCGAGGATGCGCTTCTTATCCAGCAATTCAGGATTATATTTCTTCAACTCATTCAACAAGACATCGTATGCTTCCTTCACATCCTCACTGTCGGCGGCGACGAGGAACAGCAGGATCGAGTTGCGTTCGATATGGCGTAAGAATCTGATACCCAGGCCTTTGCCATCGGATGCGCCCTCGATGATGCCCGGGATGTCGGCCATGATGAACGACTTGAAGTCATAATATGGCACGATGCCGAGGTTTGGCGTCAGTGTGGTGAACGGGTAGTCGGCAATCTCAGGTTTTGCTGCTGAAACGACAGACAGCAATGTCGATTTTCCTGCATTCGGGAAGCCCACGAGGCCGACATCCGCCAGAAGTTTCAACTCGATGATGATCCAGCGTTCCTCCGACGGCTCGCCGGGCTGCGAGAACTTCGGTGCCTGCATGGTAGCGGTCTTGAAGAAGGTGTTGCCCTTGCCTCCGCGTCCGCCTTTCATGATGACGATCTCCTGTCCGTCTTCAGTCACCTCGCCGAGAGGCTCGTTGGTCTCAGCGTCGTATGCCATGGAGCCCAACGGCACCTCGATGATGACGTTGTTGCCTTGAGCGCCTGTCCTTTGGTTGGCGCCGCCCGGCTCGCCGTCGCCGGCAAAGAGGTGCTTGGTGTAACGCAGATGCAGCAGCGTCCACAGCTGGGCGTTGCCTTTCATGATGACGTCGCCACCTTTGCCGCCGTCGCCGCCGTCAGGACCGCCCTTAGGCACGTACTTGGCGTGGTTGAAGTGCATAGCGCCGTTGCCGCCCTTGCCAGAACGACAGAAAATCTTCACGTAATCAACAAAATTCGAGTTTGCCATGTCAAATATTAAAATTCGTCTTCTTCACTGTCTTCAGGTGCAATCACGCTCTGTTCCTCCTCGTATTTGTCGCAGTCGAACTCTAGGTCGACGTTAGCGAGAGGCTTCGGGAAGTCACCCTTGCTGATGTGCAGCGTCGGGTCGGCGTACACCTTCTGCATATATAAAGCCCAGATAGGCAATGCCATGTTGGAGCCTTGTCCGAGCGATATCGTCTTGAAATGCACCGAGCGGTCTTCAGCACCTGTCCACACGCCAGTGGTGAGGTCGGGTGTGATGCCCATAAACCATCCGTCGCTCTGGTTCTGCGTGGTGCCGGTCTTGCCAGCGATAGGGTTTCTCAGTTTGTATTTGCTTCTCAAACGCACGCCGGTGCCTTCATACACCACACCTTTCATCAGCTCTATCATCTTATATGCCGTCACCTCGTCCATAGCCTCATGCTGCTCGGCCTTGAATGTCTCGATGATATTGCCGTTTTTGTCTTCGATTTTTGTGATGAAGATAGGCTTGATATAGACACCTTTGTTGACGAATGTGCTTAATGCACCTACCATCTCATAAAGCGAGATGTCGCACACACCAAGGCATATCGAAGGCACGGCGGGGATGTCGGCTGTTACTCCCATCCTGCGCGCCATCTGTATGGTGGCCTCAGGTCCGAATCGTTTCATCAGATAAGCCGAGATGCGGTTGTTGGAATGTGCCAACGCCCATCTCAACGTCACCTCCTCGCCGAACTTGTTCTTGCCCGAGTCCTTGGGTTCCCAGAACTTGCCGTCGGGAAGCTGTATGCTATAGCTGATGTTCGGAATCTTGGTGCATGGCGTGTATTCGCCTTCCTGCATCGCCAGAGCATAGAGGAAGGGTTTGAAGGTAGAACCCACCTGTCGCTTGGCCTGCGTCACATGGTCGTACTGGAAGAAACGGTAGTCGACGCCGCCGACGTATGCCTTCACATGACCGGTGCCGGTCTCCACCGACATCAGTGATGACTGCAGGTAATATTTGCTGTAACGTATTGAGTCCATTGGACTTAACACCGTGTCGATAGGACCGTCCCATGAAAATAATGTCATCGGTATCGGTTCGTTGAAGTTGGCGATGATGGAGTCCATGCTCCAGCCCGCTTTCTTCAGCAGACGGTAGCGTTCTGAGCGTTTCATCGACAGCGTCATGACCTTATCGATGTCGGCCTGTGTCTTGAGTGCAAACGGCGCTCTCTTGTCGTTTTTCCAATGACGGAAGAAAGCGGGCTGGAGGTCTAACGAGAGATGCTCACGCACAGCCTCTTCAGCATATTGCTGCATCCTTGAGTCGATGGTGGTGTAGATGCGCAAGCCGTCGCGGTAGATGTTGTACGGCGTGCCATCGGATTTGTAATGAGTCTTGGCCCATTCATGCATGGCGCTCCTCAAGAACTCACGGAAATAGGTGGCCTGGCCGGCTCTGTGGTCGAGGACGCCAAAGTGCGACATATCAATAGGTATCTTCGAGATCGAGTCGTATTGCTGCTCGGTGATGACGCCGTTGGTCTCCATACGTTTCAGCACGAGGTTGCGACGCCACATAGCGTTGTTGGGATTACGCTTCGGACTGAATTTCGTAGGGGCGTTGACGACACCGGCAAGCAAAGCCGCCTCTTCTATAGTGAGGTCGTTAGGCTCTTTGCCGAAGAATGTCTCCGTCGCCTTCTTGATGCCGAAAGCGTTATGTCCGTAGAAAACAGTGTTGAGGTACATCGCCACTATCTCCTCTTTCGAGTAGTTGTATTCCAACTTGGTAGCAGTTACCCATTCCTGTAACTTCCTGATTACCAATTGACTTTTAGTCAGATTTTCTTCTCTTGGGAAAAGATTTTTTGCCAGCTGTTGCGTGAGGGTGCTGCCTCCACCTTGGTCTGACTGACCCGTCATGATGCCTTTCGCGACTCTGAACAGAGCTATCTTGTCGATGCCGCTATGATCGTAAAACCTGACGTCTTCGATGGCGACGATGGCTTCAATCAAATAAGGTGATATGTCGGCATAGCTCACATTGGAACGGTTTTCAATGTAATAAGTACCCAAAATCTTTCCGTCGGCGGAGATGATCTCTGTGGCGAGGTTGGTTTCGGGATTCTCCAGTTCTTCAAATGTCGGCATTTCACCAAACCATTCATGTGTGATGCCGTGGAAAAGCAGGAATATCGATAGACAAAAGATTGCAAAAAGTGACCAGATGACTACCAGATACCACTTGATATCGCGTTTCTTATTTGATGTTTTCTTTGTCATAAACTTATTGTTTTTCAAAGCAAATGCCAATATCAGCTATGCCGTTCAGCTCTTTTTCGCGCATCGCCTGTTCTATCTCGAAATGATAAACTCCACTTAACGGGAAACGAAGCGCCGGGTTCAACAGGATCTTTGCAGAGCGCATGTTGCCGCTTCCTTTGCCCATCCAACGACCGTCAGGATATGCGAAGGTGCATTCAATGGTGTCGTGGGTGATGTTGCCGTTCGGGAACTCGGTGTGCATAAACAGAAACAGGTTGCTGTAACGATAACTCTCCAAGTGTCTGATGTTCAGATAGAAAGAATAATCCACCAAGGTGTCTTCGACAGTGACATCAAAATAGGGGATGTTCTCGTTGTCCCATTTCGCCTCGGGTATAACGATGCTCTCGTCATACAGCTTGTCATTGCCGCACGAGACCAGCAAAATCGCTATGATTACTATATATAATACTTTCTTCATATTCAATGTGTATCGTCATTTCGAGCGAAACGAAGTGAAGTCGAGAAATCCTCCACTAACGTAAGCTTTCGGTATTGGAGGATTTCTCCATTCCGCTCCGCTCCAGTCGAAATGACGGAGGTGTTATTCAAGTTTAGACAAATCCGCCGGTTTGCCATCCTCACCGTAGTCGTTGTTCTTCTGTTCTTTGATGAATGCGAAGTCCTCGAGCTGCTCAGGGAAGACGCCTTTTTTGTTGTCTTCAATAATCTCTTTCACCTTCTCTGCCGGAATGGCAAACATATTGTTACGGTCGAATGGGTACGAATACCACATCAGCCCTTTGAAGATGTCGATTTTCTGATATATGCCATCGCCTTTCTTTGTCTTGAGCACTATCCTGTTGTCAGGGAATGCCTTCAGGGCGTCGACGTATGCATCGTATTCGTAGTTAAGACAGCATTTCAGTTTGCCGCACTGGCCCGCGAGCTTCTGCGGGTTCGGTGAGAGCTGCTGTACCCTTGCCACATTGGTCGTCACCGACTGGAAGTCAGTGATCCATGATGCACAGCAGAGCTCGCGGCCGCATGAGCCTATGCCACCGAGCTTCGCCGACTCCTGACGGAATCCGATCTGACGCATCTCCACGCGCACATGGAACTCCTCAGCCAGTTTCTTGATCAGCTCACGGAAGTCGACACGTCCATCGGCAGTGTAATAGAATATGGCCTTTGTCCTATCTCCTTGATACTCAATATCGTTGAGCTTCATCTCAAGGTTCAAACTCGACGCTATCTCGCGGCTGCGGTACAGGGTGTGGTCCTCTTGACGTATGGCCTCGAGGAACTTCTCCACGTCGTTGATACGGGCGCGGCGGTATATCTTCTTCAGCTCCGCCACAGGGGTATTGTTCTTCTTGCGCTTGCGTTGCTTCTCGATGAGTTCGCCCACCATAGTCACAATGCCTATGTCATGGCCTATTGCTGTCTCCACTGCAACTAACTCACCCTCAACTAGATGCATCTCCGAAGGGTAGCTGAAAAAGTCTTTTCTGTCGTTCTTGAAACGTACCTCTGCCACCATCAGCTCACCTTCTTTCGGGGGCTCGTTCTCATAGTCTTTGAGCCAGTTGAAGCTGTCGAGCTTGCACTGTCCGTGACGTAAGACACAGCTCGCAAACTCGTATTGGTCGGCTTTGATGCGGCATCCGCGGTGAAAGTCGTTGGTGAGCGTCTTCTTCATGTCATCGTGCAACGGCCAGGTGGCCTTAAATTCCTCGCCCTCGTCCTGCTTGTTCACCATCTGGTCCTCCTGATCCTCGTCTTTCATATTGAGTTTCTGAGGGGCCGATTTCAGCAAACTATCAACGTCTTCAGTGTTTTCCGATATATTTTCGTCAAGAATTTCTTCCTCTTTAATCTCTTTCTCTTCCATAAAAACAATAATTATCCAATATAATAACCTGCAAAGATAATGAAAATTTTATTATGTGCCTTTATTTTTTGTAATTTTGCGCTATGAAGCATATTTTTGGCACGACACGCGAAGACGACGAGCAGAAGCGCGACCAACGTTATCTTATGATGACGCAAAGTCCTGTGCGTCAGCTGGTTATAAAGATGGCGGTGCCAACCATCATCTCCATGATGGTGACGGCTTTATACAACATCATCGACGCGTTCTTTGTCGGTCATATCTCGACGGAGGCCACGGCGGGCGTCGGAGTGTCGTTTGCCTACATGACCTTCATCAACGCCTTCGGTTTCTTCTTCGGACATGGCTCGGGAAACTACATCTCCACGGCTCTTGGCGCTAAGAAATACGGCGAGGCGGAGCGTATGGCTGCCACGGGATTCCTCTCATCTATGGGTCTCGGCACCATAGCGGCCATCGTCGGACTGTTCTTCCTCACGCCGCTTTCGCGGATGATGGGCGCCACCCCTGATATCGTGCCGTATGCTAATGATTATCTGATGTTTATCCTCATCGGAACACCTTTCATGATGTCGTCGCTGACCTTGAACAACCAGTTGCGTTTTCAAGGCAACGCGCGTTATGCTATGGTTGGAATCACCACCGGTGCAGTGCTTAACATCTTCCTCGATGCCCTTTTGATTTATGTCCTCGACATGGGCGTGACAGGTGCGGCACTCGCCACCTGCATCAGTCAGATGGTGGGATGGTTTGTGCTGCTTTTAGGCACCGAGATGAACGGCAATGTTCACATCCGCATCAGGCTGTTCAGCCCTTCGTGGCAGAGCTATAAAGACATCTTCAAAGGCGGTAACCCTTCGTTGGCAAGACATGTCTTTGTGTGTGTCAGCACTATCATGCTGAACCGTTATGCTGCATATTACGCCGCTCCAGGCACAGAGGCGAGTGCCATAGCGGCATTTGCGATAGTGTCGAGAATCATGATGTTTGCCTTCTCCATCATCCTCGGACTAGGGCAGGGATTCCAACCTGTGTGCGGCTTCAACTACGGCGCCGAGCTATATGAGAGGGTGCGCAGGTCGTTTGTGTTTACCACCAGTTTGGCTACTATCATATTGATAATCATATCAGTAACATTCGCCATCTTCGCTCCCGATTTGATAAGGGTTTTCCGAGGTGAGGACGCCGAACTGATAAAAATTGGCACAAGGGTGCTGCGTTGGCAGTGCATCGCTTTCCCGCTCATCGGGGTGAGCACTGTTACCAACATGATGTATCAAACTACTCGTAAAACATTGATAGCCACGCTGTTATCGATGGGAAGACAGGGCATTTTCTTCATCCCGACAATCATGATACTGCCGATTTTCATCGGTCTCCATGGCGTCGAGATGACTCAGGCCATAGCTGACGCCCTGACGTTCCTGTTAGCGTTGCCGTTTGCCATTAAAGAGGCTAGAAAAGGCAATCATCAAGCGCTTGTTTAATCGCGTCCTTATCGAGCTTTTGCCCAATAAACACTATCTTTTCCATGCGGTCGCCGTATTCCTCGTCCCAGTCTTTGAGGATGCTTGGGTCGCGCTCCACAAACTGCTGAAGTTCTTCTTTCGATGCCGTCGCAAACCAATAACCTGCTTCCGACAGTTTCTTCTGCTTGCCAGCGGTCTCGAATATATACGACATGTCTTGATTGTCGGCGAAATAGCATAATCCCTTGCAGCGGATGATGTTCTTAGGCCAGTTGTTAAGCACGTAGTCGTTGAATTTCAAGGTGTCGAAAGGTCTTCTGTTGAAGTAAACATAAGTGCCTATGCCATATTCCTCAGCCTCGCCTTCGTCCTCATCATGGTGGTGATGATGGTGTTCGTGCTCATGATGATGTTCGTGCTCATCATGGTCGTCGTCATCATCATCGTGATCGTCATGATGGTCGTCACGGCCTTCGATAATCTTTATCCAACCGGCGCTTCCCGACACGTCGTTATAATCAAACATATATGTGTCGATGATCTTGTCGAGGTCGATATTGGCATAGTCGCATTCCAGTATCTGTGCGTCAGGTGCAAGGTTCTTCACGATCTGACGTATTCTCTCGAGTTCTTTTGGTTCCACATCCGACACCTTGTTTAATAACACTATGTTGCAGAACTCAATCTGCTCAATCACGAGGTTTTCTATGTCTTCCTCGTCGATGTTTTCGTTCTTGAGACTCTCGCCGCATGAGAACTCGTCTTTCATCCTCAGGGCATCAACAACCGTCACTATGCAGTCGAGACGTGGGGTGCCAAATTGCGTGTATTCTCTGCCCATCTGAGGGATTCCGGCGATGGTTCTTGCTATCGGCTCGGGCTCGCAGATGCCGCTAGCTTCAATGACGATATAGTCGAAACGACCCATCTTCATGATGTCGGTGAGCTGCTGGATGAGGTCCATCTTTAGGGTGCAGCAGATGCAGCCGTTCTGCAACGCCACCAGACTCTCGTCTTTCTTGCCCACCACGCCGCCTTTCTGGATGAGGTCGGCATCGATGTTTACTTCACCTATGTCGTTGACTATCACTGCAAATTTAATGCCTTTCTTGTTCGAAAGGATATGGTTTACCAAAGTTGTCTTTCCGCTTCCGAGATAACCGGTCAGAAGTAGGACCGGAGTTTCCATTCTATTCATATTTCTTTTAAATTTTGCCTGCAAAATTAATAAAAAATTGTATTTTTGCCGTCGCTTATGAAAAAATCTTTAGGTCATATCTCAGCGTTTTTTGCCTACACCATATTTGGCTTCAACATCATCATCTGCAGGGATTTGTCGACTCTCGCGTTGATTTCTCCCATGGGGTTGTTTTGTTTCAGAGCCATAGGTGCGGCGGTTTTGTTTTGGATAGTGTCGCTGTTTTTGCCAAAAGAAAAGGTCGAAAAGAAAGACTTCCTACAGATTTTCATCGCTTCGATGCTGGGACTTTTCCTTACTCAGGTCTCGTTTTTGAAGGCCAGCACTATGACGACGCCGTTCGACACCAGCATCCTCACCCCGCTGACCCCGATTTTCACTATGTTTATCGCTGCCATCGCCCTCAAGGAACCTATCACCTTGAAGAAAGCAGGTGGCGTGGCGTTGAGCTTTGTGGGTGTTATCTTCTTGGTTTTCAATACTGTACGTGCCAGTGGGGGCGTCACCGAGACACAACCTATGGGTATCGTCTATATGGTTGGCAATTGTATCTTTTTCGCTTTATATCTTGGGATTTTTAGGCCACTTATCGCGAAATATCATGTGGTGACATTCATGAAATGGATGTTTCTGTTTTCGGCAATAGTGGCTATACCTTTCGACATCAAGGAGTTAGTGCATCTCAATATGATTGCGTTGCCGACAAAATACCTGCTCGAACTTGGATTTTTGATTCTCTTTGCCACTTTCATTGCCTATTTCCTCATACCGATAGGGCAGAAGGCGTTGCGTCCGACTGTCATCAGTCTTTACGGCTATCTGCAGCCTATCATCGCCACGGTGATGAGCATCGTTACTGGCATGGACCGTCTGACCTGGCAGAAGGTCGCGGCGGCGGCGCTCGTTTTCACGGGTGTCATCCTTGTCAATAAGAGCAGGGCGAAAGAATAAAAAAGGGCTCTCAATCGAAAGCCCTTTTATCATGGTTCAGTCTAAGACTATTTTGTATACCTCTTTTTCAGAGCATATCCGACACCCAATGCCGTGAGCACTGCGATGCCGCTGCCAAGAGGCGCGGGCTCGTCGCCGCCGCCGTGACCACCAGGGAACCCAGGGTCACGTGACAGCTCGATACCGTTGTTGACATCTTCCCATCCAAGGAAGAACCCGTCGTTTCCATTACCGCGCTGAGCGCTGGCGCTCAAGCCTATCATGAGGACTATCGCAATTGATAACAATATCTTTTTCATATCGATGCTATTTTAGGTTTGTTAATGATACGGATATTATTATCTTACAACAATCTTCTGTGTCTGGATGTTGTCGCCAACCATTCTTAACACATAGACACCCTGAGGCATGTTTACAGCCTGGATGCCGTTGATGGTTGTATTCAACACCATGCGGCCTGTAACGTCAAACACCTGAAGCTCGCCGTTTCCGTTGATAATGATCTCGCTACCGTTCTGGTATGCAAAGATGCTGTTTTCAGAAACTTCTTCGATGCTGTTGGCGTCGAATACCAGAGTGAAGCGGGCTTCGTTGTCATCTGTTGTGGCGTTGAAGGTGTAGCTTGGCTCGAGCATGAGGTCGATGACTTCGCTTGTGAAGTTATCGACGAGATACATATTGTAAACCTCGATACCTCTAGCCTCTACGGTGATGGTGTATGTGCCGTCAGCAACAGCCTTGAAGTTGACAGGCATTGTGCCTTCGAGTTCATCGACTCTTGCAGCAGCAAAGTCTTTGCCATCGTTCATCACATAAACCTCATTGGTGTTGGCGATGTTCATCTTACGCAAGGTGTTACCGCCGCCAATCTGGATGTATGCGTTGTCGTTACCTGCATTGATGCGGATGTATCCTCTGTAACCGAGGTCACCATCTTTAGTTGCTTGGTGGAATGACAATGACTGGTATTCTTCTGTTGCTTGGATCATGAAGCCTCTACCTGGTTTGATAGGATACTCTTCGATCAGGTATGTTTCAAGTTTGGTGCCGCCCTCTGAAGCATAGTATGCAGTGACAGGGTAGTTGCCCATGTGCATATTGCCGGAACCGAGGTTGCATGTGAATGGGTTACCAACAAGGTTAAAGCCTTTCAGGTCTTCATAAGTGCAGGCGTAGCTTAAATCAACATACACGCTCTCGTTCATGCTGTGCATCATACCTGCAAGATCCAACACCTGGTCTTCAGCGTTGGCATAGAGATAACCTTGACCGCGATTAAGGGTGCTGAATGGATGACCGGCATTTGTGCCATGATCGGCCCACCAGTAAGCTGTCTCCTCATCGTATGCAAACAAGTCGTAGTTGCCAATGGCTACTGGTGAGGTCTCCATTGTCTCAGCAGGAGAAGCTATCAGATACCAGCCGTCAACCTCGTCTTTCCATGATGAAGCAGCAGTGATGTTTCTCCGGACTGTTGCCGGGATCATATCTTGGTTGAAGATAAGCTGACCGCCGTCTTCGATGATGACGTCATCGTTATTGGCTGCACCTATACCACCTGTAACATTGAGTAAGCCGCCGTCGTGAATAATGATATGAGTGTCAGCAGCGTTAATCTGCTCAATAGTCACTTCGCCATAGACATCGTAGTTGGCGCTTGCATGGATATTACCCAATGCGACGTTACCTGAAGACTTTTGAGTGTAAACCCACTTGACGTAATAAACCGGCATGAAATGAAGGATGTGTGTGACGGTTTGTGTGGCACCAAGTTCGGTATACGATGCTATGTTCTGATAGTTATTGCCATCTTCAGAAATATACACGTCAAACTGTCCGCCTGAGAAGCTGTTGCCCTTGATGTCATAAGAGACTGAAGAAGCTGGTTCAGCAAACTGCAGGAGAACCCATGTGCCTGTGTTCTTGAATTTCAACTTAGGTGATGAGCTGTAGTCTGAGTCAAGACCTTCTTGTGTGAGACCTTCTGTTTCTTCAATGTCGGCTTTGCCGCCGTCGAAGTCAAATGGCAGTTCTGCCACAGAAGGAGCAATATATTCAAGCTGTGTGAAGCTCACAATGTTTGAATAGATCATTTCTTGGGTTGGAGTATAACCGAAGACTCTCAGATAGGCTGTACGCTCTTCGCCATAGTTTGGCTGGATAAAGCCATTGATTTGGTTGTCCTTGAGAGTTCCTGAGATCCAGTCGTATTGTGTTGACTGACCGCTTGCATCGCAGAATTCAAAATCGAGATATGGATCATCACCCATGTTAGTACATGTAATAGTGAGAACGCCTTCGCCACCTTCAGCATTTACCTCAACTGTGTAAGGGGTAACGGTGATCTTCGGAGCTGTCGGGTCTTCAACTTTCTTGTACAATGACAAGGCATCGCCAGTAGATGTAGCATAGCAAGCGAAGCCGTAAGTGCCATTCTTGCGGAGCCACTTGTTGTTAGGATCAGAACCTGCTGCTCTGGCTTTATTTTCAAACTCATAAGTTCCGTTTCCTGTAACTGTCCATAAAGCCTTGTCATCAGTGCCGTCTGCCAACATCTGAGCTTGGTTCTTTGAACCGGTAGCTGCGGCGTATGCCTGAGCTGCATCACTATAGATGGTCCAATAATCACCACTCTGGGCGATATGCCATACGATGTCAATATTGTCGGTGACAATAGCGTTGTTTTCTATAATAACTTCGTCATACTGCAGTCTGTTGTTTGCGACGGTATGATTCATGGCGCCATCGTCAAATACGATGATGTAGTCACCTTCAACAATGTTGCCAGCAAACAGTGTATAAGTGTCACCTGTTGGAGGAACTTGCTGTCCGAGCTGTGTGATGCTGACGATGTTTGAATTAACCATCACCTGTGTCGATGTGTAACCGACAACCATCAGATAAGCTGTACGAGGTTCTGTGTTCTCGTTTGCTACAACTGTGCCGATGATTTCGGTGTAGTCCTGGTTGAACTCAGCTGAGATCCAGTCATATTGTACAGGTTCACCATCGATATCGCAGAACTCGATAGAAAGAGCCGGATTGTCGCCCATGTTTTCACAAGTCACCTCGAGATATCCAGTGTCGCCTGCTGCAGGCACTTCATGGATTACTTCAGGTGAAATGGTGATTGAAGGATCTGACGATGAAACTTCCTCAACGGTTCCAATCATAGTGTTGTAGTATTGGCTTGAAGAAACACCTACATAATAACCTTTCACTCTTACTTGTTTGCCATCTAATGAAGCGAATTGCGTGTCAATAGGATACGAGATGCTGCCTTTTGCGGTTGTTGCGCCATCGATGTCGGTGACGTTGTAATAATTTCCGCTTACTGCTAACTTTCCTTCATATTGTACATATGATGAAAGAGCCGGATTAGATGAAGACACTCTGCTGTCCATGTCAGCACCGCTGATGATGGTAGGATCTTCCTCTACATAACCGGAGGTGGTTTCAAATGTGATGACAGCACTGCTGTTGAACTCGTAAGCACCGCCATAAGCAACAACTGCACCTGCCAGCTTTACAATGTCGCCAATATTGTAATCAGCTTGAGTGTAATTTTGGTTATAATAATATACATAACCTGTGCCATCGCCAACGATGAAGCCTCTGTTGCTCTTTGCAACGATGGTGCCTTGTACGGTATAATCACCAGTTGCTGTAATATCGGAGATGTTGTTGATAGCTCCAGGATTGCCCTCCTGTGAAATCGTCAAATTTCCAGATACCATTGCATAATCACCTGCAACTTCATCATAATAGTTGTATGTAATGGTTATGACATCGGTGCGTGCCTCTGCGTCATTTTCTGTGATATCGAAATTCACATTATAATAACCGTCGGTACCACCGCTTGTAGTGACATTCTCAATCCAATCTGCTTCTGTAGAAGCGTCGAGTTGTCCGCCATCGACATAGTTGATTACCTGAATCTGGATGGCAACTGATGAGTGGGCTTCGTATGTGAAGGTGCTCACACTCGGTACGCTGATTGACGGAGCGGACGGGTCTTCAACTTTCTTGTATAATGACAGAGCTCCACCAGTGCTGTTGGCATAGCAAGCGAAACCATAAGTGCCATTCTTGCGGAGCCACTTGTTGTTAGGATCAGAACCTGCTGCTCTGGCTTTATTTTCAAACTCGTAAGTTCCGTTTCCAGTAACTGTCCACTGAGCCTTGTCATCAGTGCCGTCTGCCAACATCTGGGCCTGGTTCTTTGAACCGGTTGCTGCTGCGTATGCTTGAGCGGCGCCATTGTAAATGGTCCAATAATCACCATTCTGGGCGATATGCCATACGATGTCAATATTGTCAGTGACAATAGCATTGTTTTCTACAGTGACTTGGTCATACTGCAGTCTGTTGTTTGCGACGGTATGATTCATGGCGCCACCGTCAAATACGATGATGTAGTCGCCTTCAGCTATGGTGCCGTCAAACAATGTATAAGTGTTACCTGTTGGAGGGGTTTGCTGTCCCAGCTGTGTGATGCTGACAATGTTGGAAGTAACAGATACTTGAGTTTCTGTATAACCGATAACTTTCAGATAAGCTGTACGAGGATCATTGCTTTCGTTTGCCACAACAGTACCGATGATTTCGGAATAATCCTGGTTGAACTCAGCTGAAATCCAGTCATATTGAGCCTGACCGCCGTTGGCATCACAGAATATAATGTCCAAAGTCGGATCGTCGCCCATGTTTACACATGTGACTTGCAGATATCCTGTATCACCAGTTGCAGGTATTTCGTAGATTACATCAGGTGAAATGGTGATTGAAGATGTTGTAGGTTGCTGTACCTCAACATTCATTGGGTTGGCAATTTGGTTGCCGTTATAGTAACCGATGTTACCATCAAGACTAATAATGTCATTAGCTTCAAATGTGATATCGTCGGCACTGTTGAAACGCACAACGATACTGCTTTGGTTTTCAGTAATCGTCACGTTTTTACCACTAATTTCGGTAACGGATGCATTTTCAATTCTTACATACCATCCTTGGTTGGCGCTTGCCACTACTTCGGCAATAGTCATCAATTGAGGAAGCACGACGTTGCCTGATGAGAGGACAGTTACTTGTGGGCTTGTGATTTCAAGCAAGCCGTTGTAATTGCTCAAAGTTCCAGAAACTCTGATCTCGTCGCCGATGGTGAGAGACGTGCCGTACACGCAGATAGCGGCCTCGTCGTCTTGGATATAACCGGTGCTGCCTGAGCAGCTTGTTACAGTACCAGTTGTCGCAACAGTACTGCCCGCGCTTTGTGTGCGAACTTCAGTGATGGTCATAGTGACATTTGGATTGCCTGCCTGTGTCACGGTGACATCCTTGGTCACCGCAGCATTGCCATACTGATAAATGAGTGTGACAACGTCTGTGCGGGCTGATGCGCTTGGATTAGGATCACAATTGAACATCACCATATTGTTGTCTGCATAGACAGTGACGTTTTGAAGCCAAGTTTCATCTTGGAGACTGAAAGTAACATTTCCGCCACCAGTAGCAGGGTTGTTGATGGTATAGTTGATATCACCTTCTGTAGCATCATAAGCTATTTGAACATTGCTCGCTGTGATTGAAGGGGTGTCACCGCTTGTGTCTTCCTCCGAAGTTACGCCCCAAATAACGAAACGCTTGCCATCAACAGCAGTGAAAGTGAGGTTGGTGTTAGCTGTCAATGCGTCTGAGAAAGTGATAACTTTATAGTAATCTGATGTGCTGGGATCACCATTAAATGTGAAAGGTGAGTTGCTGGCAATGCCGCTGTTGGCGGTTAATGCAATGTTTTCAGAATAACCGTCAGGTGTCACTGCCAATGAAACTGTGGTGCCGTTCCAAGCAGCAGCATGAATGTGAAGATATTTGGTTCCTGAAGGAACTGTAACCACAACGGCGCCAACTTTACTGCTGGTACCTGCTTTGATACCAGCGTAGTTCGTGCCACTAATTGCTATTACACAGTCGGAGGCATTTGTTCCGCCTGCAGTAGAAAGAGTGATGTTACCCGTGTAGTCTGACGAGTAATCGCTTTGTCCTGCCATTCTCAAAGGCTGGACGATCATTGCCATCAGCATCATAACTGTAGCAATCAAAAGTGTAAATTTCCTTTTCATAGTACGTAATTTTAATTACTAATTATTTAATTCATTGATATTCAAACAAATCGGCATCATACGGGGACAATACCTCTAACTCGCAAATATAACCATTTATTTAATAGGTATGACGATTTTTTTGAAAAAAATTCATCGTGTAACTTTTTTAACTTTTCTCTTTTATTTTTTAATAATAATTCGTAATTTTGCAAAAAATTTTCGAAAATTTAAAATATCATGAGTAACCAGAAAAAACTTTTTGAGGAATTTCCTCCGGTGACCACCGAACAATGGGAAGCCGTCATCGAAAAAGACCTCAAAGGAGCCGATTACAACAAGAAACTTGTCTGGAAGACAGCCGAAGGTTTCCAGGTAAGGCCGTACTATCGCGCTGAGAATCTCAAGGATATCCCGTGGCTCGACACAAAACCAGGGGAGTACCCATACATCCGCAGCACGAAACCTGAAGGCAACGAATGGCTCGTGTGCGAAGATATCGAGGTGCACGATTATCACGAGGCAAACAAGAAAGCCCTCGACGCCCTCAACCGTGGCGCAACAGCCCTCTCGTTCCGTCTCGAGTACGACAAACCGTACGATGCGGTAGAGATATCGGGTCTCCTTAACGGGATATACGCCGAAGCGGTAGAGATAACATTCTATAACAACAAGTATCATCTCCCACTCCTCGAGATGATGTCGAAGATCCCGGGCATCCATGGCTCGCTCAACTACGACCCGCTCACCCGCTACATCCGTCGCGGAACGTGGTTCATTACAGAGAGCACTGACATGGAGCTCGCCGCCATCCTCACAAAAGCTGAGATCCCCGGCGTGCAGACGATAGGTGTCAACGCCCACGTGTTCACCAACGCAGGCGCCACGATATCACAAGAGATGGGTATCGCCCTGGCAGTGGGTGTCGAATACATCGAACAGCTCCTCGCCAAAGGTCTCACCATCGACGAGATAGCACCTAAGATGCGCTTCAACGTCGCAGTCGGACAGACCTACTTCATGGAGATGGCCAAGATGCGCGCCTACCGTATGCTCTGGGCTGAAATACTCAAGGCCTACGGTGCAAAAGAAGAGAACTGCAAGATTCGCATCCACGCCTTCAACGCCTTGATAAACATGAGCTTGTACGACCCATACGTCAACATGCTACGTACCACAACAGGCACGATGTCAGCCGTCCTTGGAGGTGTCGACTCATTCTCGGTGACACCATTCGACGCCACATTCGAAGAGGCAACGGAGTTCGCCGACAGAATAGCCCGTAACCAGCAGCTCATCCTCAAGGAAGAGTCGCATTTCGACAAGGTCGCCGACCCTGCTGCAGGTTCATATTACATTGAAAATCTTACAGAATCCATTGCCACAGCGGCATGGAACGTGTTCCTCCAGATTCAGGAAGAAGGCGGCTACCTCGCTGCAGTGCGTAAGGGTTCAATCCAAAATATGGTGAAAGAAAGCGCCGCCAAGCGTTTCAGCAACGTCGCCACTCGCCGCGAGACCATCCTCGGCACCAACCAGTTCCCGAACTTCACCGAAACGATGAAGTTCAACCCTGCCGAATGGGTGTTCAAGCCGAGCTGCAAACGCGACGCCAACGCTGAAGTCGACACCATCGACACCTTCCGCGTGGCCCAGCAGTTTGAGACGATGCGTTACGCCACCGACGTTTACGCAAAAGACCACAAACGCCCGACAGCATGGATGTTTACCTATGGTAACCTTGCCATGCGTAAGGCTCGCGCCAACTTCGCATCGAACTTCTTCGCTTGCGCAGGATTCGAAGTGGTCGATAACCCTGGCTTCAAGACACTTGAAGAAGGCATAGCGGCCGCACGTCAGGTGAAACCTGAGATATTGGTCATCTGCTCATCCGACGAGGAATACGGCGAAGGCAACGCCCTCAAGATCTACGAAGAACTGAAAAACGAGACCATCGTGGTGCTCGCAGGTAACCCTGAAGGCACTGCCGACATCCTCAAAGAGGCCGGTCTCGAATACTTCATCCACGTCAAGAGTAACGTTCTCGAGACATTACAGAGTTTCCAGAAGAGATTAGGTATAACAAAATAAGAAAGGAGCAAGCAATGAAACCAGATTTCAAGAATATAAACATCAACGCTATACCTAAGTCACATATCAAAGCTGATTACAAGCCTGACTGGGAGACTGTTGAACATATCAACGTGAAGCCGGCTTATACGGCTGAAGACCTTGAAAATATGGAGCACCTCAATTATGCTGCAGGTATCGCTCCTTATCTCCGTGGACCTTATTCCACCATGTATGTGATGCGTCCTTGGACTGTCCGTCAGTATGCCGGTTTCTCGACAGCTGAGGAGTCGAACGCATTCTATCGCCGTATCTGTCAGTGGCATTCGACCTTGCTACACACCGTGGCTATGACGCTGACCATGAACGCGTTATGGGTGATGTCGGTAAGGCTGGCGTGTCAATCTGCTCCGTCGAGGATATGAAGGTCCTCTTCGACCAGATCCCATTGAACAAGATGTCTGTCTCCATGACAATGAACGGCGCCGTGTTGCCTATCTTGGCATTCTACATCGTCGCCGCCTTGGAGCAGGGCGCAAAATATGAGGAACTGCAAGGTACCATCCAGAACGATATCTTGAAAGAGTTCATGGTGCGTAACACCTATATATACCCACCTGAGTTCTCTATGAGAATCATCGCTGATATCTTCGCATTCACCTCACAGAATATGCCTAAGTTCAACTCGATCTCAATCTCCGGCTACCACATGCAGGAGGCCGGTGCCACTTGCGACATCGAGTTGGCTTACACCCTCGCCGACGGTTGGGATTACCTCCGCACTGGCGTGAAATCGGGCCTCGACATCGACGCGTTCGCCCCACGTCTGTCGTTCTTCTGGTGCTCCGGAATGAACCACTTCATGGAGATCGCTAAGATGCGTGCCGCCCGTATGCTGTGGGCTAAGATTGTGAAGACGTTTAACCCTAAGAGCGAGAAGTCATTGGCACTGCGTACTCACACCCAGACCTCAGGATGGTCGCTCACCGAGCAGGACCCGTTCAACAACGTGGCCCGTACATGTATCGAGGCTATGGGAGCAGCCCTCGGCCATACCCAGTCGTTGCACACCAATGCATTGGACGAGGCTATCGCACTTCCTACCGACTTCAGCGCACGTATTGCTCGTAACACCCAGATCTACATCCAGGAAGAGACCAATGTCTGCCGCGTTGTCGACCCATGGGCAGGCTCATATTACGTCGAGTCACTGACCAAGGAGATCGCTGAGCGCGCTTGGGCTCACATCATGGAGGTCGAAGAGATGGGCGGCATGGCTAAGGCTATCGAGACAGGTCTTCCGAAGATGCGTATCGAGGAAGCCGCTGCCCGTAAGCAGGCTAAGATCGACTCAGGCACCGAGACCATCGTCGGTATCAACAAATACCGCCTTGAGCATGAGGATAGCATCGATACTCTTGAAGTTGACAACACAGCTGTGCGTGAGTCACAGATCAAACGTCTGAAAGAGCTCCGCGCCAACCGTAACGAGGCCGACGTGCAGCGTTGCCTCGACGCCATCACCGAGTCGGTGAAGACAGGCAAGGGCAACCTCTTGGCACTCGCTGTCGAGGCTGCAAAATGCCGTGCCACACTGGGTGAGATCTCAATGGCATGCGAGAAGATTGTGGGTCGTTATAAAGCTGTAATTCGTTCAATATCAGGAGTTTATTCTATGGAAGCAAAAGGCAATGACAAATTCGCCAAGGCACAGGCAATGGCCGATGAGTTCGCTAAGATCGAAGGTCGTCGTCCTCGTATCATGATTGCCAAGATGGGTCAGGATGGTCACGACCGTGGCGCTAAGGTCGTCGCGACAGGCTACGCTGACATAGGCTTCGACGTCGATATGGGACCTTTGTTCCAGACACCGGCGGAGGCTGCGAAACAGGCAGTGGAGAACGACGTCCATGTCGTCGGCGTGTCGTCACTGGCGGCAGGTCATAAGACACTCGTGCCTCAGGTCATCAAAGAACTCGAGAAGCTCGGTCGCCCGGACATCATGGTGGTGGTCGGCGGCGTCATCCCTCATCAGGACTACCAGTTCCTGTATGACGCAGGCGCAGCAGCCATCTTCGGACCTGGAACAATCGTTTCAGACTCGGCAATCAAGATGCTCGAATTATTGATCGCAGCACGAAAATAATTGAAAAATAAATTTTACACGGTTTGGAATGGCCGGCAGGTCGGCGTCTTCGCCTCTTGGGACGAATGCCGTCAGCAGGTCGAAGGGTTCCCTGGTGCGAAATACAAAGGTTTTCCCACCAGAGAATCCGCCGAATCGGCGTTTGAAGAGGGTCCTGAACCTGATTCCAGTTCTGCAGGGACGCGGCGCACCACGTCTCTACCATCATGGGATTCGTTGCCAGAGGGTACGCCAAAACCCGACACCATCTCCATCGCCGTCGATGCGGCGTGTTCGGGCAACCCCGGCAAGATGGAATACCGTGGAGTGTTTGTCGACACCGGCACAGAGGTGTTCAAAAGCCCAGTGTTTGAAGGCGGCACCAACAACATAGGGGAGTTCCTCGCCATAGTGCATTGCCTCGCTTGGCAGCAGAAAAACAAACTCAGCTATCCCATCTATTCCGATTCGGTCAACGGTCAGAAATGGGTGAGTCAGGGGCTGTGCAGGACGAAACTCGTGAAGAATGAGAAGAACAAGTATCTCTTCGAGGTGATTGCCAGAGCCGAGAAATGGCTTCATGACAACACCTTCAGAGTGCCGATACACAAATGGAGAACCGAGATCTGGGGCGAGATACCGGCCGATTTCGGAAGGAAATAACAAACAACGTCAACGTCATGATAAAATACGATACTTATTATATTAAATGTACGCGCTGCGGAGCATGGCTTGAAGGTCATCTCGTGAAATCGGAGATGATCAACAAATCGATATTGTACTCCGACGGAAAGACGTTGAACGACAATTTCATCATCGAGCCTCAAAAGATAATAACATGTCCGGCATGCAGCCACTGGTTCTGGATCAATGAATATAAGAAGCCTACCGTGACTTACACAAAGCCGAGCGTTCCGTATTATAACTGGAATCACTGGCGTTTCTTCGGTGTCCATTTCAACAGCGTGGAAGGCCGTCTGGCTCTCATAAATCATTATAAAAAATGTCTGCAAGCCATTGATAATGATAGAGATAAGGAGCTTTACATCCGCAGAATGATGTGGTGGGCATACAACGATTTGGTGCGTAACAACTATCAGATGAAGCTCAGTTTTCTTTTTTCCGGAAAGATGAGTTTTAACGTGTGGCGCAAAAACCGCCGCAAACAAAGACAAGGCCGTATGATGTTTCGCCAGCTTCACGACGAATATCTTGCCAACATGAAGGCGTTGCTTGTCCTGCTGAAAGGCCGCTATACTCCCGATGATGAGGAATATGAGGCTTCGATATTGGAAATCATTGAGTTATACCGTGAGATGGGCGAGTACAACGAGGCTCAGAAAATCCTCGATACCATCCCTCGCCGCACGCATTACATCGCGCATATCGAGAAAGAAGTCAAGAGGAAACACGATTTTGTGTTTTTAGTAGCCGGTTGATGACATGTGATGCGCAGAAGCATCCGAAAACAGCCGGCATATAAGAGATTGTCCCCACTGTAGCTATTTTGTTTTGTTGCTGCTCGTCTTCCACGATGAAGGCGTCGTCAGCCACTTTCTCGGGTGAGAACACCACAGTGATG
>CAJOCJ010000024.1 GCA_905236635.1 uncultured Bacteroidales bacterium | reverse complement strand
GCTCCTTTTCTTGTTAAAAGAGTAAAGATAAAAGTTAAGAGATTTGAATTGCTAATTTTCCTATCTTTGCATTGTGAAATTTTGGAGGGTCATATTATTTGCAATAGCAATGTCCGTCTGCGTCTTTTTCTCAGGATGCAAAAAGGAAAACAACGCACTGCCGAGAATATTGATAAACACTGATTCGGAAATTAAATGGGACTATAGAACCAATTGTGACGTGTGTTGCGTAAATGACAATGATACGACGTGTTACAGCGGAAGCGTGAAGTTTAGAGGCGGCGTGTCGTCGAAATATTATAAACATTCATATTCCTTAAAACTCGATAAGAGCCAGACTTTCGTGGGATTGCCGAAAGGTAAGAGCTGGATTGTAAACGCAACTTATATCGATAAGACATTCATGCGCCATAAACTTTGTTACGACATTTTTAACAATATGGGCGAATATGATGTGGCACCGCAATGTGCCTACGCTATGGTGGATGAAAACGGAACACCCAGAGGACTGTATGTCGTGATGCAACGTATCAACAAGCATCTGCTCAATATCGACACCCATAGCGATAATGCCTTTATCTTCAAGGAACCTAAATTGTTTTTTGCCGACTCGGTTATGCCTAAAAGAAAATCTCTAGATGAGAATTTCAATGAACAGACATATCCCGATTTTGATGACTTCGGCGATAAATCAGCCATACTAGATGAGTTTCATGAGTTTATCGTAACAAGTCCTGATGACGATTTCCAGAAAAATATCAACAACTGGATCGACCTTAGGAATGTGGTCGACTGGCATCTGCTGCTATTGTTTACAAACAACGGCGACGGAGTGCGAAAAAACTTCTATCTTTATAAAATAGATTCTGAAACACCATTCCGTATTGCTATTTGGGACTGCGACCATAGCTTCGGCCGAGACGGCGACAATGAGCTCAATATGCTTGAAAGACCTATAGGCGACAAACGTAATATATTGTTAAACAGGCTGTTAGAGACCGATTGGTATCATGCGATGTTGGCCGAGAGATGGAAACAGCTGCGCGACGATGACGTCATTTCTTATACCACAATTGAAAAGATGATGCAAGAGAATGACAGATTCATACAAAAAGGATTGCCCGAAAATCTGTCGCTCTGGAGTTTTGATAGCGATTTCTATTACGATGATAACAATTATGAGCAGGAAAAAGCTTTAATTTTGGAATTTGTTAAAATGAGTCTGGATACAATGGATAAAAGATTTGATTATGGAAGATAAATTGGCTGTAGAAGAAAAGAAAGTGACAAAGTGTCTTAACTGCGGTACGGAATTTGAAGGGAAATTCTGCCCACAATGTGGTCAAAGCGCTGATACTAAACGCTTTACGGTGAGATTTATCTTCGAAAACCTCCTTAGGGCGATTTTGAGTAACGACGGTGGAGTGTGGATTACACTGAAATCGCTATTCACACGTCCGGGCCAGATGATGGTCGATATCATAAACGGAAAAAGAAAAAGCTATTTCTCTCCGTTCCCAATGCTTTTCCTCGCCCTGAGTTTGTATGTTGTTATTTTCACCTTTACTGGCAGCAAGAAAGCCGATTTTGAAGGTCTAGTCGATGATTCGCCTACCGAATTGGCTATTGACACGACGAATATGACGCATGAACAGATCGAATCGCAAATCATGGTGCAAAAAGGTGAAGCTCTGGTTACGGATATTCTGGGTATGTATTCAAGACACTATACGTCCTTTTTTATACTTACAATTCCTGTTTATCTGCTGTCGGCAAGGGTTGTTTACGGAAAGAAAAATCGCAAGAAATATAACTGGGGCGAGTATAGCATCCCGATAGTTTACTCACTGATACTTCTTGTATTATACGAATGCCTGATAAGTATAGTCTATTATATATCTCCCGGGGCGGCGGATGTGTTGGGCAATTTCACAGCGTTAATTAGCATCGTCGCTTTTACTGCCTGCTTTAAGAAGATGCTTGAATTCTCAACTCTGAAAACGGCATGGCGTAGCATATTGCTGATGCTCTTCTATTGGACGGTCTTTATCGCATTGGCAATCGCAGCCGTTATAGTGGCATTTCTTATTTATATTTTTTTCTGAAAACCTCAGAAATTATTATTCCCGCTGCCACCGAGGCGTTCAGCGATTCGGTACGGCTGCCCTCGGCTCTTGGTATGTTAATTGGACAACTCACAAACGGCATCACATTCTCCCTTATGCCGTGCGATTCGCTTCCTATGATGATAACACCTTTATTATCATTGATATGTGTTTGATAGACGTTCTTGCCTTGCATCAAAGCGCCGAAGACAGGTGTCTTAACCTCTTTTAAAAATCTAACTACGTCAGTCTCAACGATTTGGATTCTGAAAATGGAACCCATAGTCGACTGTATGACCTTGGGCTGCCATGGGTCACAGGTGTCTTCCGAAACAACAATCTTCTTGATGCCAAACCAGTCGGCGGTGCGGATGATGGTGCCAAGGTTTCCCGGATCGTTGATGCCGTCGAGAAGCAGAACTAACTGGTCTTCAGTGTCTTTCGGCTCAATCTTATATTTCGGCATCATGGCGGTGGCGAATATTCCAGGAGGCGTCACAAAATTGCTGATCTGCTCCATCTGCTTTGGAGTTATGATTTCATAGTCAGCTACTTTTTTTGCTAAAGCAGGGCTTTTCTCGCCCCATTGTTCGGTGGCGAATATGTTGTTTATTTTGAATCTGGAATCGATCAATTCCTCAACGAGTTTGTTGCCTTCCACAGCAAAAATACCGCGCTCCTTGCGGACTTTCGTCTGCCTCAACGCTTGGATTTCCTTGACATCATTTTTTGTCATGACCTGTTTGTTTTATTAAAAAAGCCGAAGAAAAATCTTTCCTCGGCTTTATGTAATCCTTAATGAATTCTCAATTATTCAGCGAAAACCTCAAAGCTGATTTCGACTGTGACGTCCTTGTGGAGGCGCACTTTAGCTTTGTAGTTGCCGATTTCTTTGATAGTGTCATCATCAACGAGGATGTGCTTGCGGTCGATGTCGATGCCTTTAGCCTCTTTGATGGCGTTGGCGATCTGGACGTTGTTCACCGAACCGTAGATCTTGCCTGTTGAAGCTGCCTTTGCAGGGATGCGGAGTGAAAGGCCTTCGAGAACTGCTGCGAGCTCCTGAGCTTCTTTCTTGATCTTCTCCTGTTTGTAAGCCTGCTGGCGCATGTTTTCTGCTAAAACTTTACGTGCTGACTCTGTTGCGAGGATGGCCATGCCCTGTGGGATCAGATAGTTACGTGCGTAACCTGGTTTAACGTTGACGATGTCGTTCTTGTATCCCAAATTTTTAACGTCTTGTGTAAGAATAATTTCCATGTGTCTGTCCTCCTCTTATTATTTCAAACAATCAGCTAAGTATGGCATCAAAGCAAGGTGACGTGCTCTCTTGACAGCCTGAGCGACCTTTCTCTGATATTTTGTTGATGTACCGGTGATACGACGTGGTAAAAGTTTACCCTGCTCGTTCACGAATCTTAACAAGAAGTCGGCGTCTTTGTAATCGATGTATTTGATGCGGTTCTTCTTGAAACGGCAATATTTTTTCTTCTTTGTATCGACTGCGATAGGAGTCAAATATTTGATATCTGTGTTAGGTTGTGCCATATCATTCAAAATTTAATGTTAAACAATTAGTTGGCTTGCTCTGTAGCTTCAGCTGCTTTGCGACGTTTCTTCTCGTTGTAAGCAATAGCGTGTTTGTCAAGTTTCACTGTGAGGAAACGGATGACGCGCTCGTCACGCTTCAACTCGGTCTCTAATGTCTCGATAACATTGCCTTCAGCTTTGAATTCTATCAACTGATAGAAACCTGATGACTTCTTTTGAATAGGATAGGCGAGCTTACGCATGCCCCAGAAATCCTTGAACACGATCTCTGCTCCGTTTTTCTTGAGCAGGTTCTCGAATTTTTCTACCGCTTCCTTCATCTGATCTTCAGACAAAACGGGAGTTAAAATGAAAACGGTTTCGTACTGATTCATAATTTAAACTGTTGATTATTAAATAATTACGTTAAACAATTGTTTGTTTATTTTTTAGAGTGCAAAAATACTAAAATTTTTAATACGATTTACAAAAAATCACAAATTTTCTAACATTTCCTTGATAATGAACACCGCGGCATTGCCGTCACCGAAAATTTCAGGGTAGTTGTGAGGCGGATTTTCAACGAAATTGTTGAACGACTCGACGATTCTCTCTTCGTCAGCATCAGTGATTACTGCAGATCCGCATTCCACAATCTCCTTCCATTCTGTCTCGCTGCGTAAAATCAGACAAGGCTTCTGGAAGAAGAACGCCTCCTTCTGGACTCCGCCCGAGTCGGTGGCAATCATCTGGGCATGACGCTCCAGGACGATCATATCGAGAAACGACACCGGTGGCAGAATCTTGATGCTACTGTTATTTGTAATTTTATTGTATAAATCTTTTTCAAGATTGGTATTCAATAGCTTGGATGTCCTCGGATGCAACGGCAAAACCACAGTCTTGCTCTCCGAAATCTTCAGCAAAGCCTTGAAAATGGCGTTCAACCGCTTGGGCTGGTCGGTGTTGTTGTCGCGATGTATGGTGCAAAGTACGTAATCGACACCTCTAAGGCCTTCATTATCAATGATATGAGATTTCTTGTCGGCGATGTTGGCAAAATACTTGCTGTTGTCGTACATCACGTCACCGCAATGATAGATGCCTTTCGTTATCCCTTCGTTGATGAGGTTTCTGTAGCCTGTGGCGGTGGGAGAGAAGAGCAGGGTGGAGCAGTGGTCGCAGCAGATGCGGTTGATTTCCTCCGGCATCGCCTTGTTGAACGAACGCAGTCCTGCCTCGATATGCACTACGGGAATGTTGGCCTTCGATGCCGCCATGGCGCCTGCCAAAGTGGAGTTGGTGTCACCGTAAAGCACAACAGCGTCGGGCTTTTCCTTCAGGAGAATCTCTTCGATGCCTTCCATCATCTTGGCGGTCTGCACGCCATGCGAGCCGGAGCCAACACCTATGTTGTAATCGGGTTGCGGGATGCCCAGCTCGTCGAAAAACACCTGTGACATGTTGTCATCGTAGTGCTGTCCGGTGTGCACGATGACCTCCTGCACCTCTTTTGCGAAGTGCTCTCTGATGGCGCGACTCAACGCCGCCGCCTTGATAATCTGAGGACGTGCCCCTATGACGGTAACTATTTTCATATCATTCCTGAATCTGCAAAACTAAAATATTTATCGATACCAACGATAATATGATCCAAAATTTTTATTTCGAGTATCTTTCCGCCGTTCACGATGTTGCGTGTCAGGGTCTTGTCTCTCTCGCTCGGCTCCACGCTTCCCGACGGGTGGTTATGGCATAGCATCAAGGCGGTGGCGTTGTTTTCCAGGGCGAGTTTGAATATGCGCTTGGGGTCTGCCGACGTGCCATTGACGCCGCCGACGCTCACAAGAGAGAGCTTTATCACCTTGTTGGCAGGGTTGAGGAGCATCACCCAGAACTGCTCGTGTTCCAGATCCTGTACATGCATGTAGAAGTACTCGAACGCTTCTTTGCTGTTGTGGATTACGGGCTGCTGTACCGCCTCCGCGAAGCGTCGGCGGCGTCCTAACTCCAAAGCAGCGGCGATGCTCACTGCCTTGGCTTCCCCTATGCCATTGTAATTCATCAACTCATTGATACTCAATTGTGAAAGCTGTATGAGATTGTCATTGACGTCTTTCAAAACACGTCTCGACAAATCGACTGCCGACTCGCTGCTGTTGCCCGAGCCTATGAGGATGGCTATGAGTTCCGCGTCGGATAAGGCTTCACGGCCTTTCTCGAGCATTTTCTCACGCGGGCGGTCTTCCGTCGCCCAATTTTTTATAGTTTTCTTGCTGTTTGGTTTCATATTTTCTGGTTTATACAACAAAAGTTCTCCCTGCGGACAGGAAGAACTTCGTTGATATCTTTTTGATAAACTTATGCTAATTTAGCTGTGAAGTGTTTGACTTCAAGTTAGCGGCTTTGTTGCGGTGGATGATACCACGTTTTGCCACACGGTCAATAGTTTTGTACATTTCTGAAAGCTTTGATTCAGCTTCGTTCTTGTCGGTTAAAGCTCTGAAGCTTCTGACAGCAGAACGCATCGCTCTAGCATAGAAGCGGTTGTGTAAACGTCTGTTTTCTGACTGACGGATTCTCTTTAATGATGACTTGTGATTTGCCATTTTTCTATCTTAATTTTATTCCTTTTTCCTTACTATTTTTTCGGACTGCAAAATTACAACATTTTTTAATACCAAAAACAAAAAGTTTAAAAAATTTTTAAACCTGAATGAAAAGGCTCTTGCGAGCGTCATTTCGACTGAAGCGAAGCGTAATGGAGACCTGAGCTTGCGAAAGCATTCACCTTGGTGAATAAATCCTTTTTAGTAAAAAGCTTTCGTTGATGGAGGATTTCTCGACTTCACTGCGTTACGCTCGAAATGACGGCTGTAATTTCAGAATTGTCTCCTTTATTAATAATGCCATCCAACACCACATCCACAAACGTATTCTTTATCAAATCTTTACCTTTTAATCTCAACGGAATGTAATTCTCACCATAGCCTCTTGCCGTACCATCCGCCATCACACGTTCGATGAGCATTCTCTGCGGCTTGCCGAGCATCCGATTGAAATATTTCAGCTTGTTTTCAGCCGAAATCTGTCTGATGACAGCACTACGTCGGGTCTTCAATGTTTCCGGGATCTGATTTGGCATTATTGCCGCCTTTGTTCCCGTCCTGATGGAGTATTTGAAAGTGTGTATGTGGCTGAATCCTATATACTTACACATCTCTGCGCTTTCTACAAAATCGGTTTCGGTCTCGCCTGGGAAGCCCACAATGACATCTGTGGTTATATTAAAATCGGGTATCGCTGCCTTGATTCTGTCGCACATTTCCTTGAACTGCTCGGCTGAATAGTGCCTATGCATGTCACGTAAAGTGTTGTTGGCACCGCTTTGCAGGCAGATATGCATGTGCGGAGCGAGCTTCGGGTTCTCAAACAGACTCAAAAACCTGTCGCTGAAATTGTCGGGCTCGATGGATGAGATGCGTACCCTGTAGTCGCCATCTATTTTTAAAATACTCTCGATAAGATGTTCAAAATCAACATCTTGCGACTTGTATCGTCCCATGTTGACACCTGTCAAAACCACCTCTTTGAAGCCGTGAGCCACCACGTTTCTGATGTTTTCGTAAATCTCGTCGGCTGGACGGCTCGTCGCTCTGCCTCGTACGTTTGGAATGATGCAATATGAGCAGAAATTGTTGCAGCCATCGTGGATTTTTATCAGACTTCTGGTGTGGAAGGTGCTGTATGCCGATCGGTAACTGAACAGATCCTTGTCGAAGCCTTCGGGATCGACAGCCTCGCCTTTGAAATGGCCGTCAATGATGCTGAAAAGCGCGTATTTCCTCTCGTTGTCGATGGCATAGTCGATGACACCCGAGTCGAGCATCTCTTGCTTGCGGTGGTTCACCATGCAACCCATTGCAGCAATGATGGCGCTTGGATGCTCACGTCTTATCTGGTTGATCGCCTGCCGACATTTTTGGTCGCTCTGGTTGGTGACGGTGCAGGTGTTCACGACGTAAACATCAGCGTTTTCGTCACTTTCCACCACGTCGTAGCCTGCCTCTTTGAACTGCGATGCCAATGCATCGGTCTCATAGAGGTTTACGCGGCAACCGAGAGTCTTGA
Source organism: uncultured Bacteroidales bacterium (assembly GCA_905236635.1). Taxonomy (GTDB): domain Bacteria; phylum Bacteroidota; class Bacteroidia; order Bacteroidales; family F082; genus Limimorpha. Next base: position 18,275 of record CAJOCJ010000024.1, on the reverse strand, counting down.
AGGCAATTTTCATTTTTTATGAGATTTCTCGACGTCACTTCGTTTCGCTCGAAATGACGGGTTGGATAAGTTCTCCTTCAATTGATAATGCTGTTGCGCTTGTCACTTTCACTGTCACGATTTGACCGATGAGATTTTTGTCTTTCGATTTGAATCTGATAACGATCTTACCTTCGGTATGACCTGTCAGGTAGCCATTTTTGCGGTCGTAGCCTGTCACCAGAACCTTCTGCGTCTTGCCGATAAGTCCTTGGTTATAAACGAGAGAGTGCTTCATCAGCTCGTCGGTGAGTATGTGATAACGCTCGCGCTTCTTGGCTTTTGGCACGTCGTCGGCCCACGCTGATGCCACCGCGCCCGGACGCACGCTGTATTGCGCGATGTATGCCATATTGTATTTGAATTCCTCCATGGCCTTGCGCGAGTTCTCAAACTCTTCCTCGGTCTCGCCAGTGAAGCCCACGATGATATCGGTGAAAATCGTCGCCTCTGGCAGTAACCGTCTGATAGTCTGTATGATATGGCGATAATCCTCCAAGGTATGACGGCGATTCATGCGCTGCAGCATGTTGTCATCGCCCGACTGTATCGGCAGATGTATTTGCTTGCCGAGGCATTTATATTGTGAGATGACCTCAATCACCTCGTCGCTCATGTCGCGTGGGTGAGGGGAGGTGAAGTAAACCCAGAACTCCTTGCCGCTGGCGTCGCCGTATGCGCCGATTCTTCTTAATAATTCCGCAAAGTTGATCTCTTCGCCTTTCTTATCAAGACCGTATGAATTGACGTTCTGCCCAAGCAGAGTTATCGATTTATAGCCTTTTTCGACTAATTCTTTGAGCTCGTTGATGATGTCTTCTGACTTCCTTGACACCTCGCGGCCGCGTGTATATGGCACTGCGCAGTAGGTGCAGAACTTGTTGCAGCCGTTCTGAATCGGGATAAACGCCTCAAAATCAGAGAGATGGTCGGGGTCGATGACCCAAAAACGGTCCATGTTGGCCGACGGGTTGACGTTTCTATTAATAGGTGTATGGAAAGCGCCGTATTGCTGGATCATATCCGGCAGGTCGGGCAGCTCATTCATGGTGAATACTAGGTCGAACAACTTCACGAAACGCTCTCTGTCCGCAGGAAGGATACATCCCGAAACGAAGGTGATGCAGTTGTGCGTGGCCTTCATCTCGTTCCATTTCATGATACGCGAATACACCTTGTCAATGCCTTTTTGGCGTACCGAGCACGCTATCACGCCCAGAATGTTGGCTTCTTCTTCCTTGTCGGTCTCGGTGAACCCCATGCCGTGTAGCACAGTTCTGACTCTTTCCGTGTCGCTGCGGTTCATCTGACAGCCCAATGGCAGCAAAAAATACTTCATTTCTTTAAATTTGGCTGCAAAATTACTAAAATTTTCAATAAATAAGGCTAATAATGTCCTTCGCGACCTCGTTTTGACCGAATTCTGGCACTTTTTTGATGCTCGCTCCTGTCAAGATGCGTTCGGTCTCGTCAATCAGGTCGGGTTCAAGACCGTCGGAGGCTATTGAGACGCTTTCAATGACGCCTTTTTCCTCGTTGACTTGCAAGTCGATTTCGACCAATCCCCATGCAAACTGTGCGCTTTTCTTCGCGTGGAAATTGCGCCATTTTCCGAAAAGATACTCGTCTGATGCAAATAAGTTTCTGGTTTTCAATACTTTATCGGTAAGCAGGTCGTTGAAATCAATAACTTCTGCTTTGGTTTCATAAACCTCTTCGAAAGCCTTTGAAAGATAAGGGATTATCGAGTCGGAAGTGATGTCTGCGACCTCCGAGAGGTTGATGATGCGGCTCGACACTGATTTCACGCCGTGTTTCTGCAGCTTGGCAGGATTGACTTTGAGATATTTTGCCAGTTTCTCCCCGTCAGTCTTAATCAGGATGGTGCCATGGTGCAGTCGACGGTCTTTGTAGATTCCAAAGGCGTTTCCTGAGAATTTTCGTCCGTCGAAGAGGATGTCGTTGCGGCCTGAAACCTCGGTTTTTAACCCAAGATAACCCAAGGCCGTCTGTATCACTCTCATCTGTTTCGCAACATCGTAATGCTTTTTGTTTGCCACGAAAGAGAAGTTGAGGTTCCCAAGGTCATGGTACACCGCGCCGCCGCCTGTTCTTCTGCGAGCCGCGTGGCCGCCTTCCGAGAGGAGCAGCTCCACATTACATTCCGTGAACGGATTCTGGTTGTAGCCATAAACGACAGTCTGCTGGTTCTTCCAAAGGAACATGGTCACCACATCGGCATCACCCTCGTCCAAAAGTGAACTCTCCACTGCCAGGTTCAGGTGTGGATTGTATTGGTTTCCAAGAATTAACTGTATTTTCGGCTTCATTTTTGGAAAAGTGTATAACCGACAGTCACCTGTATGCTCACGTTTTTATTGGGACCGACCACCTTAACCACATCGCAGAAACCAAAATAGGCTCTGAGGCTGATAAAGACATTGTCGTCGGGAATCAGGTTTTCGGTATAGACGCCGACTATCAGACCCATGTCGAAGCCGTTAAAGTCCAAACTATAGGTATGCCAACTTTTGTCGTTGCCGACTTTTGTCTTCAAATTGCCTGCAAAGCAGAAACGGAAGTTCAAACCTCCTTCAAGGCCAAGAATATCAGGGAAATAATACTGATAAAGAATGGGGATGTTGAAATAATGCAGGCGGTATTTTCTGTATTCCTTGATTTTGTCGTTGCGAAGTTCGGTGACCCATCTCTCCGACTGCTGACCGTCCATGGAGTAGTCGAAATCTGCGATTAAACTAGTGTTTTCCGTGAGGAAATATTTGCCAAACGCACCTACTGTCAGACCCAGTTTCAGACCGTTGTGCTCGAATCCGTTAAGTGTTGACATGCCTACTCCAGCGCGTGCACCGAGTTGGTACTCGGCATCTTGTGCATTGAGGACGCTGCCGTTGACAATCATAAAAAACAACATAGCCATCAAGGTCGCAAAGCCTTTAGGCACCAGTCGTTTTATGCTGTCGGAGAGGATTCTTGCCATATTTCCCTTTAAACTGAAAAAGCCAGAATTCCGGGCGTCGTTTAATCCCATCTTTTCTGACTTCGCTTTCAAATTTTGTAGTCTCTCCGGGATTTGAACCCGAGTTACCAGGATGAAAACCTGACGTCCTAACCAGACTAGACGAAGAGACCAATTTCAGTTAAAAGTTCAAAGATTAAGGTTAAAAGAGTTTTGCTTTCTTTTATCTTTTATCTATTATCTTTTAACTAAGAGTTGTAGTCTCTCCGGGATTTGAACCCGAGTTACCAGGATGAAAACCTGACGTCCTAACCAGACTAGACGAAGAGACCGAAAAAGTGCTGCAAAGATACAACTTTTTTCGTTACACAAAACGAAAAATTTTTAAATTTTGAAAAATGGGGTTAAAATATTGATAATCAATCAAATATCAAGATTAAACCAGAACTATTCAAAGGTAAACGATATCTGGAACATCCTGTTTTGGATGCTATTAATACTCGTGTCGTAGAACAATCCTTGCGGATTCATGATGTTTAAGAGGCCAAAACTCATCTTGGCTTCTATGCCGAATTTGAAATAACCAGTATAAAAATCAACACCTGCACCGATCTCTGCCGCAATGTCACCTCTGTTTACCCTGATGTTTTTGATATATCCATCTTCGGTTTTCTCTTTTTTCTGTGAAGCAAGGTCTATTTTGAAGTTACCTCCACCAATTACGTAGGCGGCAAAATTATTGTATCGTTTTGACTTATATTTCACCAAAAGAGGAAATTCCACGAAAGCGGAGAATATTGATTTGTTGAATCCTTGGTGGCCATTGTCGACATTAGTTTCAACAATGTCATAATGGATAACTCTTGAGCCAAAGCTAAGGGATGGTATCAGTCGGAGATCGAAATATTTGCCAAGTCGAAGGTTGCCAACGACGCCTACAGTAAATCCATAATTCGGCACAGGGTTGATGCTCCTGACGTATGTGGGGTTGCTGACCAGACTGTAGTCTCCATCTGCGATAAACTCATCTGTCTCATGTAGCGTTGTCTGAAAACTCTCTTTTGTGTTGATGGAGTATGACATCTGGTTCAATCCGATGATGAATCCAAAATGGTATGGCTGGTTGTCGTATAACCTTAGATTTTGCGGCTTATCTTGCTGAGCCACAACGCTTTGCGGGATGACGAATGGCATCATCACGGTAAGCAAAACGACAGTTTTTATCGATTTTAAAATAAACTTCATAGACCTAATAACGCAAAAAATACTCTGTTATTGTATTTTCTCCGTTTCTTTTAACAGACGTGCTTTGTTGACTGGCACGGCACCTATCTCTTCGCACACCAGGCCGCCGGCGAGGTTTGAAATCGCAGCGATATGATACGCGTCGAGCTTGCAGACGAGACAGAGCATCGCGACACCGAGCACTGTGTCGCCGGCGCCTGACACATCGGCGATTTTACGCAGATGCGCTGGAATGTAATGATATGTCTTATTGCCGCTGACCATTTCCTGAATCAAAACGCCACGTTCCGATAGGGTGTTCATGACAAAACGGCATTGTAGCTTGTCTTGTAACGCGTTGACGCCCAATAAAATACCTTCAATGGTGTCGGTCGGGAAGTCGAGGCTGATGCCTTCTTTCAATTCCTTGAGGTTCGGCTTGAAGAGCGTGCATTTCTCATAGGCGAGGAAGTTGTTTTTCTTCGGATCTACGCCTACCGGTATCTTTTTCTTATTGGCGAGGCTGATGACACGGCGTATCAGTTCTTCAGTAAGCACGCCTTTGTTATAATCCTGCAGGATGATGCCGTCGATGCGTTCCCTATAGAGGATGCTTTCAATCTTCTCGGTTATCGCCTCAAACTCTTTCTCGGTGAGGTTGAATGTGTCTTCGTCGTCCACACGCAGCATCTGCGCGTTGTTGCCGATGATACGGTATTTCGTGGTGGTGCGGCGTTCCTTGCTTTTCACGATGCCGTTGCTGGGCATCTTATGTTCTTTGAGCAGGTCGAAGAAATCGTGCGACTTCGAGTCGTCGCCAATGATGGAGCATAACACCGGCTCCGCGCCGAGCGCCTTGATGTTCTGGGCTACGTTGGCGGCTCCACCGAGACGTGCGAAACGGTTGCCGACAGCCACGATAGGCACCGGGGCCTCAGGCGAGATGCGCTCGACCTTGCCGTTGAGGTAAAGGTCGAGCATGACATCACCTATTATAAGTATTCGCTTGTCGTTGAATGACTCGAAAAGCGCTTGGATTTCTTCTCTTGACATGTCTTCTTATTTGAGTTTTGCAAAAGCTTCTTTCAGACGGCGTGCTGCCTCGCGGAGCTTGTCGTCGGAGGTGGCGTACGACAGACGGATGCAGTTGTCGTTGCCGAAAGCGCCGCCAGCCACGCATGCCACATGGGCGTTGTAGAGCAGGTACATGCACAAGTCATCGCTGTTCTTGATGATCTTGGCACCGTCGCTCTTGCCATAATATGCCGATACGTCAGGGAACATATAGAATGCGCCTGCAGGCAGGCTCAACTTGATGCCCGGAATCTCCATGAGGAGCTTGTAGAACATGTCGCGGCGGGCTCTGAAGGCCTTGCACATATTCTGCACTTCTTCTGAATTCTCAGGTGAGAGCTGCATCGCTGCCACCGAAGCGGCCTGTGAGATGGTGCAGATACCTGAGGTGTATTGTCCCTGAATCTTGTTGCAAGCGTTGACGATGGCCATAGGTGCAGCGATGTAGCCGATTCTCCAACCTGTCATGGCATAACCTTTGGCGACGCCGTTCACGATGACGAGACGGTCTTTCAAGTCGGTGAACTGTCCCATTGACTCGTGTTTATGCTCGTATTGGATGAACTCATAAATCTCATCGGAGATGATGATGATTTCAGGGTGTTTTCTGAACACCTCGACCAATGACTCGAGCTCTTCTTTTGTGTAAACCGATCCGCTCGGGTTGCAAGGCGTGCTGAAGATAAAGGCCTTGGTCTTAGGAGTGATGGCTGCCTCAAGCTGTTTTGCATTGATCTTGAAATGCTGCTCAGGTGTCGTATAGATGAACACAGGAGTACCGTCGGCGAGCTTCACCATCTCAGGATATGACACCCAGAACGGGGCAGGGATGATGACCTCATCGCCTTTGTCGAGGATGGCGAAGAATGTGGTCGTGATAGCCTGCTTTGCGCCGTTCGACACGATGATGTCGGTTTCCTTGTAGTCGAGACCGTTGTCACGGCGGAGCTTCTCGGCTATAGCCTTACGCAATGCAGGAGTGCCCGGAACCGGAGGATAATGCGTGTCGTTGTTGTTGATGGCGTCGATACCAGCCTGCTTAGCGCTGACGGGAGTGTTGAAGTCAGGTTCGCCGATGCTCAAAGAAATAATGTCAATGCCCTGAGCCTTGAGTTCGCGGCTCTTCTGAGTCATTTTCAAAGTGGCTGATTCCGCCATGTTGAGGACTCTCTGTGATAATGTACCCATATCTGTATTTTAAATTTAATTATTGACTATTTGAGACTGCAAAGTTAAGTAATTTTATGATAGAATAACTTTTGTTTGAAAAAATTGTTATAATTTAAAAATAAATCACTATATTTGCACTCTAAATTAGACGAAAATGACAACAACGACGTGGATATTGATAGGGCTGATAGTGGTGATGACTATTGTCGGGTTCTTCTTTTTCTTTTCTGGCAACAAGAATGATAATCAATCGGATAGCAACACAAATGAGGTCGTCGTTCCATTGAAGATACAGGCATATGAGAGACTGGTCCTGTACCTCGAACGTGTCAGGTATTCAGTGCTGGTGAAACGTGTCTTCATGCCCGGGATGTCGCGTGCCGACCTGCAGTTTGCCCTTATTCAGAACGTCCAGGACGAGCTTGAGCATAACTTGGCACAACGTCTCTACGTCAGCGAACCGACATGGTTCAATATCATTATTGTGAAAGATGAGGTTTTGAAGAGCATCAACGCGGCTTTCGGTCAGAATCCCGATGCTGATGCTGCCACGATGGCACAGATTATCGCCTCAATGGATAACTCGTTGATAGACAAAGCGGTAATTGCCATTAAAAAAGAATTTAATACTATTTGATATGAAAGTTGAGTTTAAAGCTGCTCAGATAGCAGCGCTTCTAGGCGGAACGGTGGAAGGTGATCCCGAAGCTACAGTGTGGAATGTGGCGCGTATCGAAGACGGCGCACCTGGTATGTTGAGTTTTTTGGCAAACCCGAAATATATCCATTATCTTTATGAAACGAAATCGTCGATAGTGCTTGTCAATGCCGACTTCGAGCCGACAGAGAAAGTCACAGCCACGATGATACGTGTGCCTAACGCCTATGAGGCATTTGCTCAGCTTTTGGCTATCTATCAGGAATATACCAACAACAAAGTCGGTATTTCCGAAAAGGCTTATATCTCATCAGATGCCGAATATGGCGAAAACTGCTACATCGGCGAGTTTGCGTTCATCGGCGAGAGAGTCAAAATAGGCAAAAACGTGAAGATTTATCCTCAATGCTATGTCGGTGATGACGTGGTGATAGGCGACAACACAGTGCTTTATTCAGGCGTGAAACTCTATGCCATGACGCATATCGGCAAGGAATGTATCATCCATGCAGGCGCGGTCCTCGGCGCTGACGGCTTCGGCTTCGTGCCTCAGCCTGACGGCACGTATAAGAAAGTGCCTCAGATAGGTAATGTGCTGGTAGGCGACAACGTAGAGATAGGCGCCAACACCACCATCGACCGCTCGACAATGGAGTCGACGAAGATCCATGACGGGGTGAAACTCGACAACCTCATCCAGATAGCCCATAACGTGGAAATCGGCGAAAACACTGCCATGGCAGCACAGTCGGGTATAGCAGGCTCGGCACACGTCGGGAAGAATTGCGTGGTGGCAGGCCAGGTGGGCATCTCAGGACATCTCACAGTGGCCGACAGAACCATCATCGGACCGCAGTCAGGACTGACAAAAGGCGTCAGCGTGCCAGGGAAATCAATAATGGGATCCCCGGCATACGATTATTCAAAATATATGAAAGACATTGTTAGACAACGCAATATAGACAAGCTAGAAGGCAGAATAACGGAGTTGGAGAAAAAACTTGCAGAATTATTGTCAAAGTAACAGATATATTTTGTAATTTTGCACCATATTCTCGATTTTGATTATATGGTGGAAAAACAACATACAATAATAAAGAGTGTCAGCATCAGCGGAACAGGTCTTCATACTGGTCAAAGCGGCACGCTCACTTTTCATCCTGCAGATATAAATCACGGCATCAAGTTCAGAAGAGTTGACCTTTTCGGTAAACCTATTGTCGAGGCTTTGGTGAAGAACGTGGTTGACACTTCACGTGGCACCACCATCGCCCAGAACGGCGTGAGAATCTACACCGTGGAGCATATCATGGCGGCTTTGAGAGCATCTAACATCGACAACGTACTTATCGACTTGAACTGCGAGGAGCCACCAATCCTCGACGGAAGCTCGAGAATAGTGTTCGACGCTTTGAAAGAAGCAGGTATTCAGGAACAGGACGCTGAGCGCAAGTGCCTGAAAGTCACCAAGAGGATCGTCTATACCCACCCGAAAGTCGGATGCGAACTGGTGGTTGAACCGGCTGACAACTTCAGCATCGATGTGAAAGTCGACTACAAATCAGGAGTGCTCAACGTACAGGAAGCACACATGCACGACATCAGCGAGTTTGAGTCAGAGTTTGCGATGTGCCGTACATTTGTGTTCTTCCAGGAGCTCGAGATGCTGCTCGCACATAACCTCATCAAGGGCGGCGACCTCTCCAACGCCATTGTCTTCATCGAGAAACAAGTTTCGGAAGAAGACCTGAAACGTGTTGCCAACTTATTCCACAAGGAGTCAATAGCAGTGCACGAAGGCGGGATCCTCAACAACGTCACGCTGTACTTCGACAACGAGCCTGCACGTCATAAGCTGCTCGACCTCATTGGCGACCTCACACTTCTCGGCATGCCTATCATCGGCAAGGTGACAGCCTACAAGCCGGGTCACTTCTCGAACACCGAGTTCGTGAAGCTGATAGTGAAGAAAATGGGACTTTAATTAAGGTTTTTGTAAATATCATCTAAGAGTTTTCCAATGGTTTCGTTGGAAAACTTTTTTATTACACCCTCGCGTAAGGTCGCAGGGTCATAGTCGTGATATGTCTGAAGCATCGTTATCATCGCTTCAGCAAGCTTTTCGGGGTCATGCGGAGGGATGAGGATGCCGTTGCTTTCATTAACGATTTCAGGTATTCCGCCCACGTTGGTGCTGACCACAGGGATGCCGCAGGCGAAGGCCTCGAGGAGAACCACACCCTGGGTTTCGTAGTTGCTCGACAAGACGAGAAAGTCGCTCGAGGCAAGCTCGTCGATATATTCCTGACCTTCCAAGATGCCCGTAAACCTTAGTTTTTCCAGATGTTTCAGCTTCTTGACATAATCTTTTATCATAGCAAAATCAACGCCGTCGCCTATGAAAACGAATTGATAGTCGATGTTTTTTGACTCAAGGATGCTTAATGCGTCAATAAGGCCTGTGATGTTTTTCGATTTGTTTTCGAAACAGCTCACATGAACGATTTTGGGGATCTCATTCTTGTGTGGAGATGGCTTTAACTTGTTGATATCCACCACGTTAGGCAGGATGACATAGTTTTTATTACGCAAACCATGGCTCTGCATCGCCTTGGCGAGGACATCCGTGACTGTAGTGACCGCTGAAGCATTCTTTACAACGGTTCTCGTCAGTCTTTTCCTTAAAAAACCGCTAAAATCGTTGCCTGGGAGGTAGCGCGACCAATGCTCCGTAATAATATAAGGTGTGCCGTGAAGTCGTTTCTCGCGAAGGGCTATCAGGCCGAGCCTTGTCAAGACATGGACATGGATGATGTCGGGTTTAGGCAGTATTTTAAGCGCTTTTTTATTGGCTTTAAAATAGCGTATTAAATTGATAATCTTTGACTTGGACTTCTTGTAATAAACCCTTATCGTCCTAACGTTGTTGATAGTCTCATCGACAATCTCATTTTTATCGTCAGGATGGGCATATATTACGCTGATGTCGTTGTAAAGTGCCGCAGCCTCGGCATGACGCTGCACAAACAGACCGAGCATGGGGTCGTAGCGATGGGGATACCACCGGGCCAGAAATACTATATGTTGCCTGTCGTTTGCCACGATTAGCGCATGTCGATGATCTCGGCGTCAGGGTAGTCGGACTCCTTGAAAGTGAAGAAATCGGCCGGCAGTTTCTGATTTGTGACGAATTTGTTGATCACATACACAAACTCGTTTTTGTTCTTGTCGAACACGTGTAGATTCTTGATTTCCGAGGTTTTGGCGTTGATGGTGACGATGATCCTGTCGATGTTTTCGTCGCCAGCCAGCGATTTCACTTCTATTTTCTTGACATCTCCTGCCTCATGGATGATTTTTGCGGTGATATTGTCGTAATACTCTTCGATTATCGCCAGCGGTGTGCCTCCGCCGTCTGTACGGTCGACGTCGCTGATCATGACTTCCTCGGCGTCGGCATTATACGTCCAGGTGGTGTTGCCGTCGCAGATGATGTCTTGTCCCATGATACGAAGCTTGTATGCGTCGCCTTGGAGCACGCCGAAGCCTTCCATGGTCTCGTAGATGCCAGCCTCGGTGTTGATCATGTTGTAGTCGAACACAATCTCGATGTTATCGTATGATTTCAGCTTATCTACCGCTGATTTGAAGATGCTCTCTGCTTTTTGTGCGTTAGCGTTGAATAACAATGCTAACAGACTTATTGTCAATAAGATGTGCTTTTTCATAATACACCGTTATTTTTAATATTTTCTTCTAAATCCAAATCTTTTAAGAACTGTTCGAGTGCGAACTCCGTCGCCACTTTCACTTCACGTTGTTTGCTGCCGGCGAATGGGCCTACTATGCCTGCTTTCTCGAGCTGGTCGATGATACGTCCTGCGCGGTTGTAGCCGAGTTTCAGCTTACGCTGCAGCATAGAGGTAGAACCTTGTTGTGTCTGCACCACGATACGTGCTGCCTCTTCGAACAGCGGGTCGCGCTCGTTGGGGTCCATCGACTCTTTCGAGCCTCCGTCGTCCTGCTCGTCGGGGCAGTCGGGGAGGAGGTATGCGTCCTCGTAGCCACGCTGTGCTTCGATGTAGTCGCAAATAGCCTCGACTTCAGGCGTGTCGATGAACGGACACTGCAGACGCACCAGGTCTTGTCCCGTCGACATCAGCATATCACCGCGTCCGATGAGTTGGTCGGCGCCCGCACCGTCGAGGATTGTCATGGAGTCGACGCGTGAGATGACGCGGAAGGCGATACGTGCCGGGAAGTTAGCCTTGATGGTACCTGTGATGATCTTCACCGACGGACGCTGTGTTGCGATGATTAGGTGTATGCCGATGGCACGCGCCAACTGGGCGAGACGTGCTATAGGAGCCTCCACCTCGCGTCCTGCCGTCATGATAAGGTCGGCGAACTCATCGACGACGAGTACGATATACGGTAAGAAACGATGGCCGTCGTTAGGGTTGAGCCTGCGGCTCATAAACTTCTCGTTGTATTCCTTGATGTTACGCACTCCTGCGTCTTTCATGAGCTCGTAACGGTTGTCCATCTCGATACACAAGGAGTTGAGCGTGCGGACCACCTTGCGGACGTCGGTGATGATGGCGTCTTCCGAATCCGGCAGCTTGGCGAGATAATGACGTTCTATCTTCCTGTAAAGACTCAGCTCGACCTTCTTCGGGTCCACGAGGATGAACTTCAGCTCGGCAGGGTGCTTGCTGTATAGCAACGACGCTATTATGGCGTTGAGTCCCACCGACTTACCTTGTCCTGTAGCACCAGCCATCAGGATATGTGGCATCTTGGCGAGGTCGGCAACGTAGCTCTCGTTCTGGATGGTCTTGCCTATGCCGAAAGGCAGGGCGTAGCCGCATTTTTGGAACCTCTCTGAGCCTATGATGGAACGCATCGGCACCGTCTGCGGGTTCTTGTTTGGCACCTCGATACCGACAGTACCTTTACCTGGCATAGGGGCGATGATACGGATTCCAAGGGCCGACAGACTGAGTGCGATATCGTCCTGCAATCCCCTGATTTTCGAGATTCTCACACCGGCCTTTGGCACAATTTCATACAATGTCACTGTAGGACCGATGGTTGCCTGAATCCTGTCGATGTCAATGGAATAGTTGCGCAGTGTGTCGACAATACGTTTCTTGTTGGCTTCCAACTCCTCATCGTTGACGGCAGTGTTACCGCTGCCATAGTCTTTCAACAGATCCAGCGGCGGAAGCTTGAAGTCTGAGAGTTCGAGTTTCGGGTCGAACAAGGTGTCCAGTCCGAAATGCTCGCCGTTTTCCTCCACCTGTTTCTCATCGACATTTTCTGTCACCTCAAGTTCCACATCATCAGAGTTTTCCGGTGTTTCATCAGTGTTTTCCTCATCATGATGATTGATAACGGTTATCTCGATATCGTCGTTCTCATTCTCTTCTTCCTCGTCCTCATGATCTTCAATTTCATCATCATTGTCATCTTCAGTATCGTTGTTATCGTCAGTCAAATCTACGATTGTAGGCTGTTCGTCAACGATTGGTTGGACGATGGTTGGTTCGGTGTCATCATCACCTTCAAGGATGATATCTCCTTCTTTTTTCTTAAGAAAATCGAATCTAATATCGAAAGTGAAAATGACATAAATCAAAGCGGTGAAGACAAGCAGAAGGATTATGCCTGGTATTCCGATGTATTGTAAGAGGAAATCATAGCATTTCTGACCTACTACGCCGTAATAGATGTCGACGGTATGAATGGCTGTCTGAGATGTTGTGTTGATGAATACTGTCGCCAAAAGCAATGGCAGCCAAATCAAGAATACCAAAGCATATTTCCATAGAACCCATCCTCTGATGAAGCTCCTTTTGTAAATCATGCTGGTGCCGAGCAGTCCGATGAGGAATATGATGTAAGCTGTTCCAATGCCGAACATCTCTTTGGTCATCGTCACGCTGAGCCAGTTAAGCCATTTGGCATTATGCGTTTGTCCAAAATATGGGTTGGCAAAGGCGATGAGCAGGAATATACTGATTACCAGGAAGAAAATGCCGAAGCAAATCCTGCCTCTTCCGTCGTGTTCCTTGCGGCGTTTTGCTACTTTGTTCTCGGGTTTCTTTGGGCTTTTGGATTTTTTCTTCTTCTCAGCCTTAGTAACCTTTGGCTCCTCGAATACCACTTCGTTGACAGGAGACGGAACTCTCAATCTATTTTTATTCTCTGCCATATTTATCATTTAGGAAATTTGAAAAATCTGTTCCAACGTATCTTGTGATATGTGTTGTCTTTGGAGAACCAAACGAATAGTGGCTTTCCGACGATGTGATCCACTGGCACATAGCCCCAGTAACGTGAGTCCTGGGAGTTGTGACGGTTGTCGCCCATCATCCAGTAATAGTCCATTCCAAAAGTATATTCGTCTGTTTCTTTTTCGTTTATAAAAATCTTATTATCCTTGATATTCAAGGTGTTATGCTCGTATGCCGTGATGCATCTCTCGTAAAGCGCGATATTCTCCGGGTTGATTTTCACTGTCACGCCTTCCTTCGGAATGACGATTGGGCCGTAGTTGTCGACATTCCATTTGAAATGCAGAGTGTCGTTAGGGAATATCTCCTGCGAAATCTCAGTATTTGCTGGGGTTATCATCTTTGTAACCTCTGTCACAAACGGTTGCTTGCCAAACTCTTCTGCTGTCGTCGCACTCATGCACAAGACAAACTCGTTCGGAGAACTTGTCCTAAATCCGTCATATATGTTATACTTCTCTAACACTTTGGGATTTAAGCTATTACCAGTTATCTTGACGAGATATCTGTGCTGCATGTGAGGCGGCTGGTAGCCCATCTCGCCGTTGATATAGACCACGCCGTCGATGATCTGCAGGGTGTCGCCAGGCAATGCGATGAGACGTTTCACGTAGTTCTCGCGCTTGTCGACAGGACGTGTTATTATCCTTCCGAAGTTTTGCCTATCGCTGTTGACGCGCTCTCTGCCATATTGTCTGACCAGTTGATAATAGGTGACGTTGCTTTGGAATGCCTCGCTCACTGTATCACCTGCCGGGAAGTTGAACACTATCGGGTCGTTACGTTTTATGCTTGTGAAGCCTGGCAGACGCCAATATCCCAGCTGGGGCCATTCGATGTACGATTTTGTGGTCTTCGTCCATGGCAGCGTGTGATGCACAAACGGGAAGGTGATAGGCGTGTTAGGGAAGCGAGGTCCGTAGCCTATCTTGCTCACGAGGAGGTAATCGCCGGTCATGAGGGTGCCTTCCATACTCGATGATGGGATGGTGTACATCTCAAACATGAAAGTACGGATTATCAAGGCGGCGAACACTGCCCAGAGGATGCTGTCGAGCCAGTCGCGAACCCAGCCCTTCGGAGGGCGCACGGTGGTCTTCGGATCGTGATATTTCACATCTTTTCTGCTTAAGATAGGGAAGTAGATGTACGGGAAGAAACCCGCCGCCAGAATCTCGCCGAAGCTGAAACGGTTATAGCATTTCGCCAACTCGATGAACATCAGAAACGCCATGAAGGTGTTGATGTATGGGAATATCAGCAAGACATAGCACCACCATTTGTTCCATCTTATTATCTTTGATAAGATGTAGAGGTTATAATAAGGGATGAAGGCGTCGGATTTCTTATAGCCTGCGCCCTCGTAAAACTTATAGCAAAATGCCGCACAAATTGAGAAAAACAGCGGCAGAATCAATATCGTTATTAGCATATCCATATTCGAATTTAAATTATCAATTGTCAATTGTCAATTATCAATTGTTTATCAAGTCCTCCATTGTAAATACTCCTTTTTTATCTTTGATAAACTCAGCGGCGATGACGGCGCCTGTGGCGAATCCCTTGCGGCTGAATGCCTCGTGTCGCAGCGTTATCTCGTCGCAATCCGACAGCGCCTTGATCTCGTGGATACCAAATACTTCGCCTTCGCGTATCGAGTTGATTCTCAGCATCTTGTCATCATTTTCTTCGGCCTCTTCGTCATCTAGCATCCAATACTCGTAATTGTCGTTGTTGTCAATGATGTCTTCGGCAAGCTTCACGGCTGTACCGCTGGGCTTGTCGAGTTTGTGGATATGATGCGTCTCGGTGATATCCAGCTGATAGTCATATCTTTGCGCGAATCTTGCCATCTGTTTATTTAGATTCATAACAAAATTCATGCCGATGCTGAAGTTAGGCGCATAAAACATAGTGTGCCCCTCATTCATGCAGCGGTTAGCTATGTCTTCCAGCTTGCCGTACCATCCTGTGGTGCCTATCACCATTGGGATATCCAATTCGAAACATTTCTCGATGTTGGCGATGGCGGTGTCGGGCGTGCTGAACTCTATCACCACGTCGCATTCGGCGATGCCGTCGATGTTGAGATACCAGTCCTGCTCGGTATCAATGCGATATGCCACTTTATGCCCGCGCTGCAGAGCTGCCTGCTCCACTTCGTGCCCCATCTTGCCGTATCCGAGTATTACTATTTTCATTTAAAAATTCAATGTTAATGATAATCCAATGTTATTGCCATATCCCAACCCAGCCTCGTTTATCGTATTGAATTGAGGTTCAACGTGTAACGTCAGGTCGTCGCCTATGTCGTAATAGAAGAAATGCGCGTCGACGTTGGCGTCTATTATCTGTATCAAATACCATGCGGCAGTGAGTATCCAGCTCAGCTCCATGTTGCTCCGGTAGTAGTCGCGCAGAGTGATGAGGTTATCCTCGGTGTATTTCTCCGATTCTTCTATCGCCTGTTCGCTGACATCGGTTCTTACGCCCATTTTATAGTCGTATGCGTCACGATAGAGGTGGTAGTCGTTGCGGTTGGTTATCGCGAAATATGTGGTGACGCCGAATCCTGCATAGACGATTGGCATCTTCCAGTATTTTCGGTTGTAGGCCTGTCCTGCGCCCGGGATTAGCGCGAGCAGGGTAGCGGTTCTCGGGCTGTGTTCTTTACGTATGCTCACGACCTCAGCAGGGGCATCCTCTTTCACGATGAGAGTGTCCTGGGCTAACAGGCCTTGGGAGGCGAGCATAAGTAATATCAATAACAGTCCTAACCGTTTCATTATCAGTTGCCTTTGTTGATGAAGTCGAGCAGACGCTCAAACTCCTCGTCGTTTTTGAAGCTGATGGTCAGAGAGCCCTTTCCTTTGTTGTCGCGTGTCACTTTTACACCCATCTTGAGGGCTTTCGACAGCGTCTCTGCCTGTATCTTATAGCTTTCCGGAAGGGTGGCCTTATGTTTCTTCGTCGTCTTCTGTTTTGCCAGCTGTTCCACCTGACGCACGCTGAGGTCTTCGTCGATGATGCGTTTCAGTATGATGAGCTGACGGGCCTTGTCGTCGATGTTCACCAATGCTCTTGCATGCCCCATGGTGATGTATCCGTCGCGGATTGCTATCTGTATTTCGGCTGGTAACTTCAACAGTCTCAGGAAGTTAGATACCGTCGAGCGGTCTTTGCCCACTTTCTCGCTGAGCTTGTCCTGTGTGAGCTTGCATTCCTCGAGGAGACGCTGGTAAGATATGGCCACTTCAATGGCGTTGAGGTTCTCACGATGTATGTTCTCGATGAGTGCCATCTCGAGCATCTGCTCGTCGTTTGCCACACGGATAAACACCGGGATGGTCTTCAGTCCTGCCATCTTGGAGGCGCGCAGACGGCGTTCGCCGGAGATGAGCTGGTATTTGTCGTACCCCATCTTGCGCACTGTCACGGGCTGTATAACACCTTGATTCTTAATGGATTCACTCAGCTCGTTGAGTGCTGTCTCGTCGAAGTCGGTACGAGGCTGGAACGGGTTGGTCTCAATCTTATCAATTTCTATCTGTGCTATGGCGCCTGCCACGTAGTTGCCGGAGATGTCGGCCGATGTGATGTCGGTCTCCGGGCTCTGCAGTATGGCCTCAAGGCCGCGTCCTAGTCCTCTTTTCTTATTCTGTGTCGTCATTTTCTATGTCGTTACGTTGTAAAATCTCTCTTGCGAGGTTGAGGTAGTTTATGGCTCCTGTGCTTGCCGCGTCGTGCATGATGATGGTATGGCCGTAGCTTGGCGCCTCACTCAGACGGGTGTTGATGTTGATGATGGTGTCGAACACCATGCTCTGGAAGTGTGTCTTCACCTCGTCCACGACCTGTTTTGAGATACGAGTGCGGCTGTCGAACATGGTAAGGAGTATGCCTTCGATGTCGAGCTCCGGGTTGAAGCGTGACTGCACTATCTTGATGGTATTCAACAGCTTGCCGAGACCTTCGAGGGCGAAGTACTGGCATTGCACCGGTATTATCACCGAGTCGGCGGCGGTGAGCGAGTTGACGGTTATCAGGCCCAGCGACGGCGAGCAGTCGATGATGATGAAGTCGTATTCGTCTTTTATTGGAGCGAGGCAGTTGCGCATCATCTGCTCACGTTGCGGCACGTTGATGATCTCTATCTCTGCGCCGACGAGGTCGATGTGTGCGGGCAGAAGGTACATGTTAGGTGTCTCCGTCTCCTTGATAATGGTGCGAGGGTCGATGTTGTCGATGATGCATTCGTAGATGCTTGCGTCTATGGCCTTCGGGTCAAAACCCACGCCAGATGTGGAGTTGGCCTGCGGGTCGGCATCGATGAGTAACGTCTTGTGTTCCAACACCGCAAGGCTTGCCGCCAGGTTAATGGCAGTGGTCGTCTTGCCTACACCGCCCTTCTGATTTGCTATCGCGATAATCTTTCCCATTTCTAAAAAAATGTATTAATTCAAACGTACAAAGATATGAAAAATTTTCGAAACACATATTTTATTTTTAAATAAATTATGAACAAAAAAAGAGACGCCATAATATGACGTCTCTACATTGTTTTAATAACAAACAATTTTATTTTTTTTCCATTTCGTTGAACCAGTCATCGACATCATATTTCATCTCGCCGTCGGTGGGTTCCTCATAGCCTTTCGGCTCATCGAAATAGCCTTCAGGATATTCGCCAGTCTCAATGAAATTAAGGGTTTCCTTCAAGGCGTTAGCGAATTTTTCAAAGTCTTCCTTGTAAAGGAAAATCTTGTGTTTCTCATAGAAGAAGCGGTTCTGCTCATTGCTGAAGCGGCGCTTGCTCTCGGTGATGGTGATGTAT
>CAJOCJ010000023.1 GCA_905236635.1 uncultured Bacteroidales bacterium | reverse complement strand
GCACACAGCAAAGCGGTGTTGACAGAAGTTCAAGTATTTTGGCAGACATAACAGGTCACACCTTGACTGTCATTTTTACCCAGAATCTTGGTGATGTCACCATCGAGGTGTCTAACGAGGCCGGCTTCCCCATCGATTTGGATTTTATAGGGACACCGAACGGATACCAGTGCTACATCCCATTGGCCGGACATTACACCGTTGTCTTCAAACTCGACAACGGCGACGAGTATTATGGCGAATTTGACGTGACAAATTAAAAAAGCACAAAAAAATATTGTTTAACAATTAAATTTAAAAACTATGAAAAAGAATTCTAAAGTTTTTGTTGCGATAGCATTATTAATTGTCGCAACAGTTGGCGTTATCATCTTCGAAGCCTGCAACAAGAAAAATGAAATCACAGACAATATTGGCAATGCTAATGTCGTTTCCATATCACATGAAGATGATATGGAGGGCTACTTGCTTGACTTAAGAAAACGCATGAAATCAGCAACAAAAGACGGAGAAAGCCTACTTTTGTCAGATGTGGAATGGAATCTGACTGCTTTAGAGAATTTTGGATTCTGTGATGGTAGTAGACGTTCAAATAATATGGTTATAGATACGTTTTATACCAAGTTAAGAGTTAATGAAGGATATGTATCATTATATGATTTAAATCTTGTATACGAAAATAATAAAACACAAATATGGAATAAATATAATTCTCTTATAGAAAACGATAAAAATATCTATTTCATAAAGTGTTTGGTGGATAGTGTTGCATTCAACGATTGTGTCAAAGTAACGACAATAACATCTATGCGAAATGGAGGTTCTTTCTCGCGAACAATAACGTTTGGCCCAACGGATTATTGGTATGATTTCAATTTGAAAGGGAAATGTGGCCTGTATGAGGGACTATGTGAAGGAAGAGATGCTACAACGGAGATGAATACAAAAGTATTGAATAATATACCCCAGTATGGATGCGATGAGGGAAGAGTTTATTTTACTGATAATGAAGATACAGAGATTATCTCTCTATATCATACAGGTTGTCTGGATGCTCCTTATGAGGATTATTGTCTATACATAAATGAATATAATTATAATCGTTGTCTTTCTCCCAGTGATTTGAATTGGTATCTGAATAAAATACTGGAATACATCGCTGATTATGAAAATTATTATGATAAAAATATTATTGATTTTAATATGTATGCGGGATCAATTTTAGGATTCAAAGATTATGTCCCGGATATTTGGATTCTTGATATGTATTTTGCCACAATCAATTGTACACACCAGCCATTTGACGATTAGGCATTTGTAAACCAACATGAAAGATGAAAACAATTAAAAGCATCGTATTTTTAATCTTTCTGTTAATCAGCACTCTATCGGCGTTCCCCCAACATACTTTTGAAAAAGTCTATGATGATTTGGAGCAGTCGGAAATAAGGGCTGTAACGGAGACCTCCAACAATGACTTTCTCTTTGTTATACATCCTTTTGATGAGTGTACTGATGATTACATATTAAAAGTTTCATCATATGGCGATATACAGGGCACGTTCAACTATGAATTTTCCGAAGGGTTTGTAAAACTCTTCGGTTTGTTCCAACGCCCCGGTCAAAATGACTTTTTTATTGCACTTGCCGCGGTTTATGATGGACAATCAGCGACAGACATTGCTATCATATCATTTGATATAGATTTGAATTTCATTGACGAAAAAAGGATTTCATTCTCTGATGTCGTGCAGAATATGGTGCCAATAGTCATCCCATCTGCGACGACTTATGATGATGAAGTGGCCATTACAGCCCATGTCATTTTGAAAACTGGCGGTTATGGGCACCTTTATACGAGAATCAATTTGGATGGTGAGCGTTTGGCTTTACAAACAGACGATTCCTATAATACAGCCTATGCATTGACCTCGAGCATAGCTTGTATTGACAATTACAAAAAACGGTTTGCAGTTTTAAACACAAAAATAGAAGATATCGGAACGGGATTGGGCATTATGTCGCTGGTTGTTGAGACAATGGATTCCACTATGATGGCGTATAAATCTCAAGAAATAGATTATGAAAACACTTCTGATTGTCCAAATTTCTTTTTTGGTTCTGCCGAAACACCAGTCATAAAGGCATTAAACGACTCCATCATAATTATGAATCTTAGGGCAAAAGAGTATGATTGTGCCAATCTTAAGTATTTTGGTAATTGTCTAGTTGAGATGGATCACGAATTGGATATAACAAGAACGACATTTCATTTTCATGAACAAAATGATATAATTGTTAAAATACCATTGCGCAACTCGTTTGATTTGTCAAACGATTACATCTACTCATGTGATATCATCAATTTAAACAACTATCATCCATTGTATAAAACAAAGTGTTTGATTGTGAAATATGACATGGACATGAATGTCATTTGGGAGAGATTTGTAAATCGAGAAGAAGGTTACTATTATCCTCATTATGTATTGGCCACTGAAGATGGCGGATGTTTGATTGCTGGTTATGCTTGTGATGAGAACTATATGTATAAGTACTCATATGCGTTAAAGACTGATGCCGATGGTAATCTTGGTGTTGGCGAGAACGATTACATTTTTGTAAGACCATACTATGTTTACCCCAATCCGGCAAAAGATTTTATAATTATTGAAATATCTCCAGATGTCAATGTCCAAGGTGTTTCGATTTACGCTTTGGACGGCCGACTTGTCAAATCATTGGACCTAGACTTTGGTACTATTGACATTTCAAATCTAAACGCAGGCATTTACATTATGAAACTGAGAATGTCAGACGGTTTAGAGTACTCAGAACGTATTGTGAAAGAGTGAAAAATAGGGCAAAATCCGTGTAACTGATTTACAATCACGGATTTACAGTGGTTGATTTTTGATAAAAATGGAGAATTTGACGTGACAAATTAAAAAATGATATATATTTGCAGTGTGAAGCATTTAAACAATATTGCCATGAAAACAACTCTCTCCAAAATCAAATGGTTTTTTGTAATAGCCATGCTCGTAATGGCTAAAGTATTATGCGCACAAGACAACAACAACCCCACAAAAGATTTGTATCTATCATACTTCGGAAATGATTCGACAAATTTAAATATAGTGCATATACCTTGTCATAGCGCAGACCTGCGTCTTTTGTTGGCTGGCGTTATCTATAATAGCGACACAATTAGAATAAATGGTTATCTTTACAATTATCGGGCACCTCAAGGTGACGTTCATCCTAATAATTCAGCAATTGATTATAATTTTCCAATACAAGACACTTTATTTGTGAGGGAAGAATGTGAAACCGGCCGGTTGTACAGATATTATAGGAATTATTTCGGAATGGGCGAAACAGAGAAGCTAATATGTGATATGTCTCTGGAAGTAGGAGACACGTTTGTGGTTCCAAAAACATGTTTGGAAGAAATTGAAGTTGAAGTAACCCGTGTTGATTACGAGAATGGTATTAAAGTAATACATCTGTCTGAAGGCATGGAATTTAGAGAAGGTCTGTTTCCTCCATATTTCCCACTATGGCAAGAACCATTGTATGATATTGATGAAGGCGAGAATGGGTCTGCTCATGGGATAGATTTGTTATGTATCCATAAAGACGGCATTCAAGTTTATGGTTCCGATAATTGTTTCCCTCAAGGCGTTGAAGAAAAGTATGACAATCATATATCCATATATCCAAATGTCATTAAAAACAATGATGTCATAACGATAGAAGATGCGGAGTTTATCAAAGACGTCACAATGACTGATATGTTTGGCAGGACAGAAAAGATAAGCAAAAATGTGATTGACAACAACAAATGGCAAATAAGTATTTGCGATGGACAAGGAATATATTTTATAATTGTTGAAACCCAAAAAGGATTGAATTATGAAAAGGTTTTGTTGCTTGATTAGTTTTGGGGCGTTTGTGGTTTTTATAGCGGGATTTCAACAAACTAAAGCACAAACACTTGAATTTGCCCCAGTAGGAGCGGAATGGTATTATGAATACCAATCCATGATTACCCGAGGATACGTACACATATCAGTTGAATCAGACACTATTATTGATGGTATAACATGCACTAAACTTACGAAGGTGATTCACGGCTACGATTATTATAACGGACTGTTTGAACGGACAATTGGTAATGAGTATGTTATACAAGTGAATGACAGTGTTATGATTTACCACAATGGAGCATTCCACCTGCTTTTCAATTTTGGGGCATCAGTCGGCGATACTTGGACACTTATAGGAAAACACGGTATTTGCGAACAATCTTACGGCACGACACATGTTGTAGAAGTTGGGACAGATACCATATCAGACAATGTATTAAAATATGTAAAAGTTTTAGATGAGCAGGGTTCACAATGGGGATACTGTAATTACATGGGCCCCGGGATGCCTCCTTTGGATACAATTAAAATTATTGAGAGAATCGGTCCCGTGGGAAGCTATCTTTTACCGAGCCAGAACTGTATGTTCGACTATAGCGAGGGCGGCTCTCTGCGTTGTTATATAGATGACGATCTGGGGTATAATAACTTTTCTTGGAATCTTGTCAATTGTGGATATATAAATGACCAGTATCAATCAACAGACGAAAATGACATTAAACAATCATTGATTGTATTTCCAAATCCGTGTAAAAACATTATTCGTGTTTTATTAAACAATGACATTTACAACAATGTTTGTCTATATGACATGAAGGGTAACATTATTTATCAAAATACAAATATGGGCAATAATTTTGACATTGACATGTCAAAATATCATAAAGGGCTTTATTTGTTAAAAGTTTATGACGGTTCTTGTATCTCTACGTCAACAATAATCAAACAATAAGAAACAAAGCTATGAAAAACATCATTGGCATATTGTTATTAGCCACACTTACAATTTTCTTCTCATGCAAACAGCGTGACAATTTTAATAATGATGGTCATCACGACCATAATACTTGTGATATCGAGAAGCCGTCAGATTTAAAACCCATCGATTGGAATGGCTGGAATGACGCATATACCGTTGGTTATACTTTTCACGACAACATTGAAGATGCCTGTTTTGATTACGATGGCGATACAATGCTTTGTTATGGTCATATAACAAAAAACCTGTATATTGACTACCCCTCACTCACACCCGAGTGGATATGGCTTGAAGGAAGTGAAAATCAAGAAGACGGGCAATGCGTTCGTATTCTATTTGACACTGATATCCTGCTTAACGACAATGAACGAGATTCTTTGGTCTGTTTGCTAAACAGTTCTACTCATGCCGACACTTGTTTTGTAAAGGGCATCTTCAAAATCATTGATTATAAAATTTTACAATGTACTTTGGTTTCTCCGTCAATCGGTGTCACCCGATTAGAAGATATTTGTTTTAGATAATTGTTATTATAAACAAGGATGTAACTCTGTAATACATTTTTTTATTTACTATCTTTGCATCGAGAAACAAAAATGTCGGCACCATGCTAAGGGAAAGTTTCACATACGACAGCCTGAACCGGCTCACGGGAGTCGTTACCAACGGCGTATCGTACGGCATGGTTTATGACTCATACGGACGCATGCAGTCAAAATCGCAGGACGGTTTCGCGTTCAACGGGGCCACGTTCTCGACCGACCATCCCCATGCCTTCGATAGAGTACAGACATACAGCCAGCCACCTTTCGGCGGACAGATTGTAACTTACACACCGTTCGACAAGGTCGAAAGCGTGACCATTGGAAGCGATGATGTCGTCTTTGAATACGGATACGACCGACAGCGAATACGCATGACAGAAACCATAAACCAAGCCGAGCGCGTGAAGACATATATGGGCAACTGCGAATTTGTCGAAGATGGCCTCGGTCATGGCTACAGCCTCACCTATCTGAGTTCGCCTGACGGCATCTTTGCAGTGGCAGAGAGCACTCGCAATGGATACAAGATGCATTATGTCCACACCGACAACCTCAGCAGTTGGGATGTAATCACCAACGAAGAAGGGACTGTCGAGCAGTCGCTCAGCTTCGATGCCTGGGGCAACCGCCGTAACGCCAATACCTGGATCGGAACAGCTACTGACACCCCTTTGTTCGACCGCGGATTCACCGGACATGAACACCTCTACAATTTCGGCCTCATAAACATGAACGGCCGTGTCTATGACCCCTACATGTCAACCTTCCTCTCGCCCGACAACTACATACAAGCCCCCGACAACTCGCAAAATTTCAACAGGTATGCCTATTGCTTGAACAATCCGTTGAAGTATACTGATCCGAGTGGAGAATTGTTTGCATTGGATGATATACTCATTGCAGCTGCAGTTGGTGCTGTGATTAATGTAACAATGAATGGTATCAACAACTCTATGTCTGGACAAGATTTCTTCAATGGTGCAGGGAAAGCCGCAATTGTGGGTGGTTTAGCTGGGGCTGCAGGAGCTGGTGTTGCAGCTGCTGGGGCTGGAGGAGCTCTGGTTGGATTGGCTGGTGGTGCTGTTGCAGGAGGGACTAATGCCGTTCTCAACAATACTAATTTTGGTTTAGGCGTAGTAATGGGTGCAGTATCAGGTTGGGTTGGAGGCGGAATCTCAATGTATGTTGGTGGTGGATTAGGCGCTTGTCTTGGTGGTATGGCAGCAAATGCGGTGGCACAAATCCCAGCAATAAAAAATGGCCAAGATTTTAATTTCAGCCAGATGCTGCTATCTGGTGCATTTTCCTGGGGAGCATATTTTGGTTCGTCTTATGTTAACTGGAAGTGGAGAGGCGGAAATAAGATGGGCAATTTAGATGTGTCTTTCAAGCAGTTCAATAAAATGCAGACATTGTTCCAAAGGTCAAGAGCATGGGAAAAAGAAATGGGCGGCTATTTAATGGAAGACGGATCGTTTAAAACTGCAGAACCAGGCACAAATAGTCAAATTGATCTAGGCCCTCGCCCCGATGGTGCTATTGCAGAATTTCATACCCATTGGGATAAACCAGGAAAAACAATCTATTTTGATAACGATGGCAATTACGTGAAAAATCCACCTTATTGGAAATCTACAGTATCAAGATATCATGGAGCCCTGGATTTTACTGAAGGCATAGAATCAATTGTGTTTAATCGATATGATGGCTCATATTTTTCTGGAGAGTATATGTTAGAAAATCTTCCTGGTAGCTTCATTGGTCCACCGAGGTGGGTGCCTACCCCGTATCAAGTTATCAATCCGCCCATACTTCGTTATAACTATGGCTTTTTGTTCTCAATCAGATATTGATCATGAAAAAAACAATTTTGTCAATAATAATAGTGATGCTTTCTTTATCATCCTTATGCCAAAATGAAACAGGAGGAAACATTAGGGTAAATTGGGATTATTGCCGGTTTGTCTATGTTTATCGTGGCATACCATTCCTATCATCAACAGAATATAACTACAATGATTTCCAACAACATAAGAATACTTTGTATAGCGATCAACTAAGAAAATCTTTCTCTGTTAATGGATTGTCGTTATCGGAGCAAGATTATGTGAAACTAATCTTAGCCAAACGAGAGGTGGATTTGGATAATTGCTACTATACAGAGGATTATTGTGGAGATAGCATTTGTCAGATTAATCTGTTCGCTCATGCCAAAATTCCAATAGTGATAGATGGAATTGAGTATCGTGACGGGGATGCAATCCCCATAAAGGAATTGGAAGAAAAGCAATTGAAGTTCAAGAAGGAAAAACGTTTTTTTCGTAAAAACAGGATTCTAATTGAAACGGAATGAGTTGTCAAAGATTGCCGCACCTTGTTGTGGAGGAAATTCCCTCCACAACAAGGTCGACAGGGAAACAGGAAAGTAATTGATTATGTATGACAGTAATATAACAATCAACAGTAGTAGTCTTGAAGGCGTTTTCGCCGTGGTGGAGAAGCGCGACGGATACCGCCCCGAGGTGCACTATGTCTTGAAAGACAACCTCGGCTCGTGGACGACGATAACCTATGCCTGGGGCAACCGCCGCAACGCCAGCACTTGGAACGGCTCCGCTACCGACACTCCTCTGTTCGACCGAGGCTTCACAGGCCACGAACATCTGTACAACTTTGGTTTGATTAATATGAACGGCCGTGTCTACGACCCCTACATGTCAACCTTCCTCTCGCCCGACAGATACATGCAGGACCCAACAACACAGCAGGGTTTCAACCGCTACGCCTACTGCATGTACAACCCGTTGAAATATGTTGATCCGAGTGGTGAAAGGATGGTGGTCCGGATTCAGGTTTTTTAACTGCATTGATAGAAGAGGAAGTTATTAATATGATACGACGCCGTCATTATGATATGTCCATGTACTCCACATTTAATTTTTCCTCCAATATAAACAGCTTATATTCCACGGGCTTTTCCTATAGTGGTTTGTGGAGCAGCATTAATCATGGTTGTAATGGTGGCAGCGGCAACAACGGGAGCCCAATAGGAGGTGGCGATGGAAGAAATATAACATGTGAAGCTCACCAACAATTCAATGAGTCTCAAAGAGATAATGTTGATGTCCCCCATGGAAAATGTGTTTTTGGAAGTCTTGGAAGCACTTGTGATGTATGGGAAGGAGCCTTGACGACTCAGCAATGGATTGATAGTGCTAATTCCTCTGGAATAGATATTGAAATATTATGTAATACCGAAAATCTACAAAATTTTATTAAAAGTAATGATTACGTTTGTGAAGGAATTTATATGAATCAAATATGTGAAGCCATGAATGAAGGGTATGTGGTTAATGCCTGGTGTACATTAAATGGCGATATTGTAGATTATTATAATTTAAACGGAACTTCACATTTTGTCAATGTATCTGATTGCATAATGTATGACAATGGTGATATAGAAATCAGATTTGATGATTTCAAATCAAATACGTTTATGATTCCGTATGGTTCAAATATTAATCCACCAAATAGCGCATTTAATTTTTCAACATATACTGATTACCATGGATTTAAAATAATAAGGAGTATTAGATTTTTTATGATAAAACCCAACTGGCCATGAAAATTAAGCATTTTATAATAATTATAAATTTTGTTTTGGCAAGCATGAATTCATGTTCTCAAAACATAGAAAACGGAGTATATACAGATGGACAAAATCTTATTTGTATAAACGAGGACACAATTGTTCGTTATGATGGTTTGTTCTGGTATAAAGGGTTGTATCAGATCACTAATAACAAACTCTATTTGATCAATAACGAATTTCTTGGCAAAAACGCCTTAATTACAAAAGAGAAATGTGGTTCTGATACCATAGAGTTTATATTAACAACAAAAACAAAGCACTATGTGTTTGGTGAGCCAGATAATGACACAACTATTTACGATGTTAAAACACCTTTGTTTACAATTGCATTAGGCAACACAGTATTACATGCTCAAAAAGCCAAAGGAATAATAATAACAAAAAAACAATTATCACCAGACGATATATCTCATGGAGTTTGGGTTTATGATGAAGGCTCTTTAAGTGGTTTCCAAGATTATTTTAACATACCCATTGAATATGGAACAAAATATACAATAAAACAAAAGTACCATGATTTTAGACCAAAACTTGTAACTTATGATTACAAGGATTCTTGTGATATAGTATATAATAAATACAAAAAAACACTTTCATTAAATGATGATTTTCGCACAGATATTCCACATCTAATCTTAAAATTTATTAGCCCCAACTGCGATTCCTGCTTCAATGAGTTGAAAAACAGGTTCCCGGAGCTGTTTGAGTGAATAAAACGATATGCACAAAACAAAGGGTTTTTATGGGGATTGAGATACTTATGGCCTTAAGAATTGTATGATTTAAAATATTTGTCTTATGAAAAAAACAGCAATTTTGTTTATTGAATTTATCATATTTATTGTTATTTCCAGTTGTAATGGTCATTATAAAGGAAGATACATATATACCACACCTACTGGCAAATATGTAACTATATATGACGATTATATTATATTTGAAAAATATGAAAAAAAGAAATATCCCGAGGATAATTATATACGAATAAAAGGGTATTATAAAGGAAGTACAGCATTGTTTTTCAAAAAGGACAACACTATTTATATAAACAGAGACCATTATAATTCTATTGAATTCTGTTTTAACCGACCAGAATACAAGATCAGTGTATTTGAGCGCGCTGTCAGAGAAAAAAATGTTTATTACAAAGAATGCTCTTTAGGGGATTCTTTGGCCGTAGCCGAATATTTATTTATGGATGAGCGAAGTCATTTCTGGCCAACATTCAAAGAAGTCGTCGGTGATTCTGTTTACATTAGAACGTATAAAATTGATGACAGTTTCTTTATGAAAAATTTCTATGAATATAAAGATTTGGTGGTTTCTCGTTATGATGAAAGGTTAAATAAATAATAAATCATGAAAACAATCAAACCATATCTCGTTCTGTATTTTCTGTTGGGATTTCTATCTCTCCACTCTCAAGACATCTCCATCAATCTTTCAATTAGATGGAGCGAAGGTCCTTATATCCTAAATACAGATTCCATTGTTAGATATCCCGAATTGGTTGTTTCATATACAAATAATTCACAAAACAATCTGTATTTCAGGAAATTTTCATATTATAGAAATGGCATTCCTGATTTTGGATGGGAAGAAAGCTTTAATGGCCCCAAACCAGAGCCAGAAATGTTTTCCAATCTGCGCGAATGGAATAAAAAACGCAGAGATTATAAAAACTATATCAAAAAAACGATAGCTAACAAACACAATGACAGCTACTATGTTATGATAGGTTTGCCGTTTTTTAATGATAACACTTGGTTCGTTATTGATGAGGATTCGTATGATGCAGGACACGGATGCGCTAATGTTATAAATCGCGATTTTAGATATATTAATGAATACCTTAGCGATACCATTTATAATATTTATGATGAAAGAAACGAGTATAAATTGCCATTTGGCGCGAAAGACATCACTAAACGCGCTATAAAAAACAAAACGAAAGACCAATTCATGTTCCTTAAAACTGGTGAAACTAAAGAAGATGTTTTCAATCTCACATGTTTTGATATAGTTAAGGGAACGTATACATTTATTATGAACGGTAGCGAATTTAGCGATAAGGTGTTTTCTGGTTGGGATGCCAAAGGAAATAAGATTCTTCTTTCCCTTCCTGAAAAAGTCGGCAAATACAAGCTTTATTCAGGAAAATTCACATCAAACAGTATAACGGTGAAGTTTGAGTGAGGGAAAATATGGAAGAAACCCGTGTAACTGATTTACAATCATGGATTTACAGTGTCTAGTTTTTGTTAAAAGAGTTTTTTCAAATCCATAGACAGGAACTCTTCTACACTGATGCCACCGTCACCGACAATGAATGCTGTTTTAGGATGGAACATCTCTTTGAATTTGTTTAATCCAGAGGTGCTTTTCTCGGCATTGCTTTTCACTTCAATTGCCACAACCGAGCCCTTCTTTCTCAAAATAAAATCGACCTCGTCATTGCGCTCGCGCCAGTATAATACTTCAAAACGTTGCGCAAATGCCTGACTTACAATGTATGCTCCAATTCCCGATTCGACGATGTGTCCCCATTCCTTTCGGTCGAGAATGGCCTGTTCGAATGTCAAAGGAGTGAATATGGTTTTCAAGGCATTGTTGTAAACCTGCAGTTTCGGAATGCTTGCCTTTCGGCGAGCCATATCCACGCTGAATTTCTGGAGGCCGCAAAGCAAACCGCACTCGTTAAGAAGATTGAGGTATCCAGAAAGAGTCGCAGTGTTTCCAGCGTCTTGAAGTGAACCCAACATTTTGTTTAACGACAGAATCTGTCCAGAATAAGCCGCACCAAGCTCAAATGTCTGTCTTAACAAAGCCGGCTTGCCAATTGGCGTATCCATCAGAATATCCTTGTTGATTGTAGCATCGATAATTGAAGATTGGATATATTGTTGGAAACGCTCCTCATCGTCAATCAACGATGCCGCGCCAGGATATGCACCGTAAAATAGATATTGGTTGAGAGTAAATCCGAAACATTCTTTCATTTCAGAATAGTTCCAATGTGTCATACGAATCTCCTCAAAACGGCCGGCGAGCGACTCTGACAGGCCTTTTTCAAGTAAAACACGACTACTGCCAAGTAATAGAACTTTGATTTCCCGATGATGAAAAGTATCGTCATCCCATTCTATACTTTTTACGTACAACAAATTTTTTGCTATTTTCTAACTCCGTCTTCGAATTTCACGACGAAGGCGCCGTCGTAGCCTTTGGAAGTCACCTCTCTCAGATAGGCGTCGGCGTCGGCTTTGCTAGTGAAACAGCCTGCCGTGTATTTGAACATGCCGTTGTGCTCGTAGTAATCGACCTCTCGGAGGTTTTTATACACTTCCTGAGGGTTGTCGACAGCACGGCTCCGAGTGGTGAACTGCACCTTGTAAACGACGCCGACGTTCTTGTCAACAACAGGTTTTTCAGGCTCTTTAGTGGTTTCAGGTTCTTTCGGTTTTTCCGTAGTTTCGGTATTGTTAGCCGCTTCTTCCGTTTGCATCTCGACAGAGTCTTTCTCATAGTTTGTCTTATATGTGCAGAAAGCCCTGCAGATGGCGGCGGCGAGCTTGTTCTGCCCCTCGGCCGACATCATATACGCCTCCTCGGTGGGATTGGAGATGAAGCCAAGCTCCACGAGGACCGACGGCATTGCAGTCTTGTAAAGCACGAGAAAACCCGCCTGTTGCACTCCCCTGTCCTTACATTTCGTAGTGCCAATCAGCTCATTCTGGACAAGTTCGGCAAACTCGAGCGAGCGTTGCTTGAACTCACTCTGGATGAAGCTGAAGGCGATATATGCCTCGGTGCTGTTGGGGTCGAAGCCGCCATAGTTCTCCTCGGCATTGCTCTCATATAAAATAGAGGCGTTCTCGCGTTTTGCCACAGCAAGGTTGGCGCTGTTACGGTGGTCACCCATGATAAACGTCTCCGCTCCTCCCGTCTTCGGCGAGTTGGCGACAGAGTTGCAGTGTATTGAGATAAACAGATCGGCATTGTTACGGTTGGCAATCTTGGCACGTTCCATCAGCTCCACAAAGACATCGGTGGTGCGGGTGTAATACACCTTCACATCTGGGCATTGTTTCTTGATATCAGCTCCCAGTTTCTTCGCCACGGCGAGAGTGATGTCCTTCTCTTTCGACTTCTTCCCCACAGCTCCCGCGTCTTTCCCGCCATGACCCGCATCGATAACAACAGTCTGAATCTTGGTGGTCTGGGCTTCAGCATTAGGCGTGAAAACCAAAAAACTCATTAATATAATAAAAAATATAAGTCTGCCGTTCATAAAAAACCGTATCTTTGCAGTTTGAATTAATTTGAATTTTTTACAAAAGTAGATAAAAATCTTGTACGCGCGGCCAACATATCGATTTTTTATTGTTTTTTTCCTTTTGACGATGATGTTTTCTGTCGTCGTGAAAGGTCAAGACAAGAAATCGCCATTGGAGGCACAGATTGACCGCACCTGCAACGACTCCACCATTCAAGATTTCAAAAACAACAAGATTTACTATTTCGGCGGCGCCGTGATAAAATACGACGACATCGAGATCGAGGCGGATTATGTGGAGTTCGACTTCGAGAAACACACCGTCTATGCTAAGGGAATGCCCGATTCCACTGGAAGGATAGCAGGCAAGCCCGTCTTCACCCAGGCAGGTCAGAAATACTATTCTGATGAGATGTCGTTCAATTTCGACACGAAGAAAGGTATCATACGCAAGGTCTTCACTGAGGATAATCAGAACTACCTGCATGGCGACCGCATCAAGAAGATGGACGACGGCAAAATCAACATAAAATCGGGCTCGTTCACGACCTGCAGCAACCGCGAGCATCCGCACTACGAGTTCCATTTCAACAAGGCCATCGTCATCCCCGACGACAAGATCGTGGCCAAGATGCTTTACGTGAAGATCGAGGAGACACCGCTGCCCGTCGCCATACCCTTTGCCTTGATACCCAACGCCAAAGGCCAGCGCTCGGGATTCATCATCCCGTCGTTCGGCGAGTCGGCCAACCGAGGCTATTACTTCGAAAACGGAGGTTATTACTGGGCCATCAACCCTTATATGGACCTGCAGCTCATCGGCGACATCTACACCCGTGGCAGCTGGGCTCTGAAGCCCACGTTCCGCTACGTGAACCGTTACAGATACAGCGGCTCACTGGCAGCAAGCTACGCCATCAACAAGGTGGGCGTGGAAGGCTCTGCCGACTACACCGAGAGCACCGACTTCAAGATCCGTTGGGTGCACAAGCAAGACCCCAAGGCGAGGCCCAAGTCGTCGTTCTCAGCCGACGTCTATATCGTGAGTAACAACTACAACAAATACAACGCCATCTCGACGACGGAGTATCTGAGCAACACCTTCCAGTCGAGCATCGCCTACCAGACGAGCTTCGGCAAGCTGTTCCATTTCACGGTGAACGGCAGCCACAGCCAGAACACGCTGACACACCAGATGACGATAACGCTGCCTGAGATGTCGCTCTCGATGAACCGAATCTATCCTCTGAAGAAGTCGGGACAGAAACGCTGGTACAGCGAGCTCAACGTGGGTTATTCCGCCAACGCGAAGAACTACATAAGCATGGCCGACAGCCTCTTCTTTAAAGACGGATGGCTCGACCATATGCAGAACGGACTGCAGCACCGTGTGCCTATCAACCTGCCTATCAAGCTGTTCAAATATTTCACATGGACCACCTCGCTCAACCTCACCGACAAGATGTATCTGCAGCGTTATGAGCGCGACTGGGTGTGGGACAGCACCGACTACGGCCATGTGCAGGTCGACACCATCAACCAGTTCGGCAACGTGTTTACCTACGACGCCTCGAGTAACCTGACAACCAAGATCTACGGTATGTTCCGATTCAAACGCGGTCCCGTACGAGCCATCAGACACGTGTTCACGCCTACGGTGGGATTCTCGTTCAACCCCGACTACAGCGACAAATTCTGGGGTTACTACGCCACATATATCGACGGCAACGGCAATGAGCAGAAATACAGCTACTATCAAGGCGGTATCTATGGAGCGCCGTCGTCACAACGCTCGGGAAGGATAACATACAACTTCAGCAACAACCTCGAAATCAAGGTGCCGTCACGCAAAGACACCATCACAGGACTGAAGAAGGTGGTGCTCATCGAAAACCTCACGTTCTCGGGCAACTACGACGTGGCTAAAGACTCGTTGAACTGGTCGTATCTCAGCGTCAGCGGACGAACGACGTTGTTCAAGAACCTCAGCATACAGTATTCTAGCATGTGGGACCCGTATGTGCTCGACTCGGCAGGCACCAAGCAACTCAACAAGTTCGAGTGGGACGTCAACAAACGACTGCTGAGGAAGAAGAGCGTGGCATGGAACTTCAGCGCAAGCTACACGATAAACGACAAGACCTTCGGCAAAAAAGACAAGAAGAAAAACAACGACCAGGAGTCACTGGTGTCGTCACCCAACGCGTCCGAAGAGGAGCTCAACGACATACACAACAACCCCAACGGCTATATCGACTGGTCGACGAGCTGGTCGCTGTCGCTGAGTTATAACCTGCGATTATCCAATAATCTCTCATATATCAACTGGCTATTGCACGACAACCGAACGACGGTGCAGACGCTAGGTCTGCGTGGCGAGATCAGTCTCTCGCCGAAATGGAAGGTGTCGGCGCAGACCGGCTGGGACTTTGAGACGAAGAAGATATCCTACACCTCCGTCACCGTGTATCGCAACCTCCACTGCTGGGAGATGCGATTCAACGTCATTCCTTACGGAACGTATAAATCGTGGAACTTCCAGATTAACGTGAAGGCTTCGGCATTGCAGGATTTGAAGTTGACGAAGAAGAAGGATTATCGTGATAATTATTAGTTTAGAGTTGAAAGTGTAGAGTTTAGAGGCAGTTTTTGAGTTGAAATTTCTTAAGTTGAAAGTTTTTTTGGTTTTTTAAAAATAAAATTAGTAATTTTGCAGAGATAAAATTTAAAACTATGAAAAAAATATTATTGATAGCATTGATATTCAGCTGTTTCGGCTGTTTTGCACAAGTTGAGACCGAGTTCGAGAGGTATCAGCGTGAGCAGCAGGAGAAGATGAACCAGATGAAGAAAGACCAGGACGAAGGCATGGCCAAGATGCAGAAAGAATATGAGGATTATGTCAAAGCGGAACAAGAGGCCTACAATAAGTTTTTGAAGGAAAGAGAAGAGAAATGGGGCAAAGGCAACGTGAAAGAGAGCACCCAGACCGACTGGGTCGAGTATTCGAAAGACGGCAATTCGAGAAGCACCGTCGACTTTGAGAAGGGCGAGGCCACCATTGAGATCATCCAGGAAAAAGGCCAGAAAGTAGATAAAAAAGAGATTGAGAAGAAACTCAAGGCGTTGATTGTCAACAAAGGAACCACCAAGGACTACGACAGCAAGGTGGAGAAGGCAGTGCCTCTGCAAGAGACGCCAGTGCTTGAAAATCAAGTGGTTACACCTAAAGGAGAGGTGGTAACCGAGGCAAAAGTCGATGAGGCAGTGAAGGAAATAGCAGCCGAGGTGAAGCCTGAAGTAAAGACCATCAAAGGCGACGACAACGTTGAGCGTCAAGTGGTTACAATAAAACTCGACCTCGCCCCCGACCATATCAAGACACGTGCGAGCAACTACGTCAAAGAGGTGGAGAAATATTGCAAGAAATGGAATGTTGACCCGGCATTGGCTTTTGCTATCATGCAGACCGAGTCGTCGTTCAACCCCAAGGCAAAGTCATACGTGCCAGCCTACGGCCTGATGCAGATAGTGCCGAGATCGGCAGGTGCCGACTGTGCACAGAGCCTCAAGAAGCCGTTCTCGGCCCCTACCGCCAACTACCTCTATGAGCCGGAGAACAACATCGAGATGGGAGTGCATTATCTCTATCTTCTGAAGAAGAGATATTACACCAAGGTGACAGACAAAAACAGCCAGAACCTCTGCGTCATCGCTTCGTACAACACCGGTGCGGGCAACGTGGCAAAGGCGCTGAGAGGCGACTACAACATATCCAAAGCCATCCCGAAAATCAACGAGATGAGCTATGACCAGCTGTTCAAGTATTTTGAAAAGAAACTCCTTCCAGAGACTCAGAATTATATCAGAAAAGTAACAGAAAGAATGAATAATTTTAAAACTTGGTTAAAATGAAAAAAGCTATAGCAACAAACAACGCCCCCGGAGCGATAGGCCCATATAGCCAGGCAATCGCAGCCAACGGATTCTTGTTTATCTCAGGCCAGATGCCAGTCAACCCGGCAACAGGCAACGTGGTCGACGGCGGCATCACCGAGCAGACAGAGCAGGTGATGAAGAACCTCGAAGCCATCCTCAAAGAGGCAGGATGCACCTTCGACAACGTGGTGAAGTCGACCTGTTATCTCAGCGACATCGCCAACTTCGGCGCCATGAACGCCGTGTATGGAAAATATTTCAAGCAAGACCCTCCGGCGAGAGCCGCCTTCGCAGTACGCACACTGCCGAAAGAAGTGATGGTTGAAATCGAAATGATTGCAGCAATTTAGTTTATTAGCTTATTAGCTTAATAGTTTAATAGAAAATGCAAATATCACGAAAATGAAAAAAAGCATAACATTATTATTGATCGTGGCGTTTTTCATGACTCTCACAACAATATCCTGTAAAAAAGAGAAGCAAGAAGACCCCGAGAAGACTTATTCCGAACTCATAGTCGGAAGATGGAAGACATCAGCCGCTGAACCTTATTATGAGGTTTATTACTCAGATGGCACCGGCAAGATGTGGGATGAGGGCGATGACGTCCATGAAGACGAAGCCGACACATTTGATTGGAGCATCGACAACGAAGACAAGCTCACCCAAATAGTCCACTACCATGAGGGTGGAGCCGTGGTGCCACAGTATTGCAACATCCTGATACTGAACGAGACACGCTTCAAATACAACAACGAAGGGTGGAGAGCGACGTATGATTTACAAAAAGTTAATTAAAATATGAAAAAAGCATATAAAGTCACTTGGATTAGTCTCGCCTCGATATTGGGCGTGATTATTTTAGTTGCAGTAATAGCGCTGTATCTCATACTCAGTCCGAAACGTCTGACGTCGCTGGTCAACAAATACGCGTCGGAGTTCATCACCTGCGATTACAACATCGGCAGGGTTGACCTCACCTTGTTCAAGACCTTCCCTGACGCAGGACTCGAAATCAAAGATGTGACGCTCGTCAACCCCAATGGCGGTTGGACTTCCGACACACTCGCCCATATCGACAACCTCCTTGTCTCGGTGAATTTGCGCAAGCTCCTGTT
Source organism: uncultured Bacteroidales bacterium (assembly GCA_905236635.1). Lineage (GTDB taxonomy): Bacteria > Bacteroidota > Bacteroidia > Bacteroidales > F082 > Limimorpha. The sequence continues at coordinate 8,813 of CAJOCJ010000023.1, read as the reverse complement.
CGGCAACGAGATCATCGTCAACAACTGCCTGCTCGACGGAGGCTTCGCCAATGTGTTTTTCGACACCGAAGGCAACAGCAACATCGACATCTTCCCGCCAAGCGAACCGGAAGTGGAGGAACCGGAGACAGAAGAGAGCAGCTCATATGTCATTGATATCAACAAAGTGAGAATCAACGATTTCGATGTCACCTACACCGACCTTGGCTCCAACATCGCGACGGCTTTGAAAGGCTTAGGACTCGCTGCCGAAGCCAACATCAAAGACGACGTCATCTTAGGTGATATCGACTTGAATATCAACGACATCAAGGCTCACATCGAAGACAGCACCACCATGGATGCAGCGGTAAGAAACCTCGCAGTGAAAGGCAACGTCAAGATGAACGGCGACGACATCAATGCTGACGCCAACGTTGGCTCGGAGACCATCGCCTTCATCATGTCGGGTGAAGACAACCTCGGGGCATACGTCAACAGCCTCAACGTGAACTATAACGGCGATTTCAACAACTATGAGATTGTCAACGGCATCATCAACCTCATTGCCGACGGCACCACAGTGCTTATGGACGGCGAGAAATACGTCGACAGCGCTAACATCAGCCTGAACATCCCTGTGGAATGCAACATCAATGAGATTTATGCCAAGTTCGACAAATCGCAAATCAACTACAACGATATCAGCATCGAGTTTATCGGTGAGGCTACGGTGAAAGAAGACATCACTCTCAACATGGATGTCCACACCAACGCCATGATTATCAACAACATCATCCGTTTGATCCCAGAGAGACTGAGAAACGACCTCCTTGGCGGCATCAAAGTCAACGGCACGCTGTTGCTCAACTCGCATATCGAGGGCACCTACAACGAAGAGAAGATGCCCGTCATCAACGCCGATGTGACACTCAACGACGGCTATTTTGAGATGCCCGAGGAACTTCCCTACCCTCTCACGGCGCTCAACACCGACATACATGCCGACCTCGACCTCAACGGCAAGTCGGATGTCAACATCAGGTCCTTTCGCACACGCATGAACAACACCGTGGTGGCGGCAAGCGGCACGGTGAAAGATGTGATGGACAAGATGTTATGCGACATGAGTGTCAAGGCTGACGTCGATTTCGACGACATACGTTCCTTTCTGCCCGAAGAGATGGAGGCCGATGGCGCAGTCAAGGCCGACGTCAACGTGAAAGGCACCCTTGACCAGTTTACCGAGCTCGACCTCATGAACACCAAGCTCAACGGCAACATGGCATTCACCGATCTGAAATTCAACTATTACGATACCATCAACGTCACATCATCCGACTTAAAGGTCGATTTCGTGCTGCCTAACCCGCAGAAGACCATGCAAAACGGCCTCGCACAGGTCAAGCTCATAGGCTCCGACCTCAACGCCGACATCACAGGCATGATGACTGCCGTGCTCGATGATTTCAATATCGACGCACAGGTGTCGAACGTCCTTGACGAGAACGACGTCACCGCGGCCATCGCCGACTTCGCCTTCAACAAGGTTGACTTCACGATGGACGACATGGAGGTGCACTCCAACTACGGCAGCGGCAGCGCCTTCATGCTGCCATCAACCAACGACGGCAACACCTCGTATGCGGCAGTATATAACAGCGACTCGCTAGTCTTTGCCATGGGTGACGAGATGTATTTCGGCACCGAAGCACTTGCTGTGGACCTCAGCGCCGACTATGACGAGCGGGAGGAAGACTTCATCCTGCAGTGGAAACCAGCGGTGAACCTCGACCTCAGCAATGCCTTGTTTCAGATGAGCGACCTCGCTGAGGATGTCATCATCCCCGACATCGCCCTCACCTACGGAGAGCAGGGACTGCATATCGACAACAGCCAGATAACACTGGGAAACTCAGATTTTGAGCTCGAAGGCGACCTCTCCAACGTCTATGAGCATTATAAAAACGGCGACCTCCTCGTCGGAGAGTTCAACTTCACCTCCAACTATACCGACATCAACCAGCTGATGGATATCTTCAACGGCATGGGCGGCGAAGAGGAAGAAGCCGCTGTGGTCGACTCCGTGGCAGTGGAAGACGACCCTTTCATGGTGCCACTAGGCGTGGATATCATCTTGCACACCAACATCAAAAACGCCCTTGCGGGTGAGATGGAGATACGCAACGTGGGCGGTGACCTCACCGTCAAAGACGGAGTGCTGGTGTTGGAACAGATGGGTTTCACCAGCGATGCAGCCGAGATGCAGCTGACAGCATTGTATAAGTCGAAGAGAAAGAACCACCTGTATGCAGGCATCGACTTCCACCTTTTGGACATCGACATCGCCGAGATGATTCGTATCATCCCTGACCTCGACACCATCGTCCCTATGCTGAAGTCGTTTGCAGGCAACGCCGAGTTCCACTTTGCGGCTGAGACCAACCTGAAATCGGATTACTCGTTGAAATATTCGACACTGAAAGCCGCCTGCTCCATCGAAGGCAGCGACCTCGTGGTGCTCGACAGCGAGACATTCAACAAAATCAAGAAACTGTTGATGTTTAAGAAAACCACCGACAACAAAATCGACAGCCTCGACGTGCAGTTTACGGTGTTTAAGAACGAAATCGACGTGTATCCTTTCGCCGTTTCAATGGATAAATACTCCGCCATGCTCTACGGCCGTCATAACCTCGACATGAGCTACGACTACAACATCGCGGTGCTTAACCCGCCTGTCCTCAACCGTCTCGGCGTCGAGATCAAAGGCCCCGACTTCGACAATATGAAGTTCAAGGTTAGACGCAGCAAACACAGAAATATGTTCAAGCCTGAGAAACGCGACTACAAAGAAGAGAAGATTGCAGAGCTGAAGAGTATTATCTCGAACTCATTGAAAGCTAATGTCAAATAAGGCATTCGGCATCACAAAGACTACGATACGGCTGTTGCTCGGTGTGTTTTTCATCGGAACAGCCGTATTGAAATTATTATCGATTGACAATTTTGAAGTCTATATCTACAGCTTCGGAATTGTCAATTTTGTTACCACCACAGTCCTATCCAGATTATTGATATTCATCGAGTTAATAATCGGAATAAGTCTGATTTTAAAGATATTTTACAAAAAAATATGGTGGCTGACAGTGCTTATGATGGCAGGCTTCACCATTTTTTTAATCTATGCCGCAATTTTCAGGAATGACAGCAACTGCCACTGTTTCGGAAGTCTCATCGAGATGAATCCGAGTCAATCTATTATAAAAAATATCATTGTTTTAATTCTCATTTTGATAATAAAAAATGAAAAAAGTCATAATTACAGACCTGTTCTGAAAAAGTGGCTAGTGGCAGGAACTTTAGTAGTTTCTCTAGTGGTTTCGTTCGTTTTGTTTCCGATAGATATCATCTACAATAAGATATATTCCGAAAAAGAGAATGTCAATACGGTGGCATTTTACGAAAGTTTGAGCGACTCGACATACGTCGACCTTCAGCATGGCCGATACCTTATTAATTATGCTCTCGCGGGATGCAAATATTGCAAAATCGGGGCTGAGAAGGCAACTATGATGCTTGACAGGCACGGCATCGTCCATGACAAGCTCAAGTTTTTTGTAGGCGGCAGCGATGAAGCGATAAGCAGATTCCTTGAGATTACAGGCACTTCCGACTATGAGCACTGGAAAATTTCTGCTCAGCAGTTTATGGCAATAACATATGGCAAGTTTCCGTTGTTTGTCTTTATCGAAGATGGTAAGGTGGTGAAGGCTGGGGATTTCAGGATCCTGGATGACGATTTGATAATGTCATTAAAATAAAAAAGCCGCCTGATTATCAGACGGCTTGTGGAGCATAGCGGAATCGAACCGCTGACCTTTTGAATGCCATTCAAACGCTCTACCAACTGAGCTAATACCCCATCGGATTTTGCGCTGCAAAAATACAACAATTTTTTATACGCCCAACAAATTTTTAGCCAAAATTATTTTCTGCGTCCTCTACGACGGTTATTACCTTCATTCTCAACGACTTTCGTCGGTTTTCGGAAGATGTCGTCAGGATCGGTAGGACGAAATTCTTCAAGCCACTCGAAGCCTTTAAGTATCTCCATGCCAGCTTTCAGCTTCTCTTTAGGATACAGCGTCTCGGTGGTCTTCTTGAAATACTTGATTCTAACAATCTGGTTTTTCTCTATCTTGATGTCCATCGCCACGCTCTGTGACACGTTAATACCTATCATCGAACCATCCTCCTCGCGCAGCCAGTATACCGTCTCAGCGTTGCCGTCGTCATACACATGGTCAAGCTCGTTATTCTTGAAATAAGCCACCATCACCTTGCCTTTGATTTGGTTGAAGCCTTCGATGGTGTCTTTCTGGATGATGAAGCCGTTGGGATAAAGCAACGCGCTGTCGAGAGCTCTGTTTGCAATCACAATGTTTATGGAATCACCGCGAAGCTGGCTGTTTTCGGCCCAAATCATAGGGTCACGACGCATCTTGGCACACGAGTCGGCGACATAATAATGCAACGAGTCGCACTTGCCTTGTATGTCTTTTCTATAGAAACGCACGTTGTAATACGCCAAGACGCGCTCCGCCTGCTGTTTCACGGTATCCATAAAGAAATACAAGGTGTCGGAATGCAGATACAGTGTGTCTTTGTCGGCAAAATAACGAGCCCGCACACTGTCGGTGACGAAGCTCTTGCCCAGTTTTTTCCACATCTCGCCATAGTTGCCCTCGATAATCGCTTTGTTGACGGTGTCTTCGAGGAAGACGTTGCTCATCGCCTTCGCGAAATCTGCTTTCCTATCGTAAAACATTGAGTCAGAGGTGATTGAGTAGCCTTTGTTGCTCAAAGTGGCACCCCGGTCGAGGTAAGCGATGTCGTTTTTCGAGTCGTACCAGCCGTAATTTCCGACAAGGACATTATCGTCGTAATAAATGGTCGTCGGACCATAAAAATACATCTTCTCTTCTTTGATTTTATAAACCAAAGTATCAGTAATCATTCGGCTTTTCGGCGTTGTCACCACCACATCATTACGGAAATATGCCACCTGGATATCGTCTCTGTAATAACCCTTTCGGGAAACGAGGTTTTTGTCGTTTCGAGTGATGGAGCCATGATTCGGATAGGTGGCGAGATGCAGGGTGCGGTCGTAGGTCATGTAATTGGTATTCAACACTGTAGAGTCGTTTTTAAGGACCACATTGTCGAACAACTCGGCGAATTTTATATCTCCCGAATACTTACATTTGTCGCTGAAGATGTCGGTAGTGTCGTTGACCTTGATATGGACATGGCCGAAGCCGTCGAAGTAACGCGTCTTCTCGTTGAAATGCGCGCTGTCGCTATAAAAATATGTCGAATCCTGACGCAAAACCACATCTCCGATAAGGCGTTCCACGTCCTTTCCATACGACTCGTCATACACTTGATAGCGTGCATGTTCGATATGGACATACGTCTTGCCTGTTTGTTGGGCCGCAATGGTCATGCTAACAAACGCAAAAAACGCCAGAAATATGGTTTTTAAATATTTCATTTTAAAATGTAGAGACGTGCCATGGCGCGTCTCTACAATCGTTTTATCAAATTTATTTGTAATCCTGAGCCTTAGCCTCACCCGACAGCACCATAATGCCGTTCAATGCGAGGGCGAGCATTTCGTCTTCACCAGGATAACGATAGACCGGAGCGATCTTCTTGACATGCTCTTCGATTATGCCGCAGAAAGTCTTGTCATATGCCATACCGCCGGTGATGAAGATCCCGTCGACGTTCATGTTGAGCGCTGCTGCTGCCACGCCGCCGATTTCCTTGGCGATCTGGTATGCCATGGCGCGATACACCTTCTCCCATTCTTTGTTGCCGGCCTTCACCGCGTTTTCAACTTCGAGAGCGTCGTTGGTTCCGAGATATGCCACAAAGCCGCCTTGGCCTTTGAGCATGAGGTCGACATCTTTCTTGGTGTATTTGCCGCTGAAGCAGGCTTTCATCAACGGACCTGACGGAAGTGCGCCTGAGCGTTCAGGGGTGAAAGGACCGTCACCATTCAGTGCGTTGTTGACGTCAACCACGCGACCGTGTTTGTGGGCACCGACAGAGATACCACCTCCGAGATGCACACCGATGAGGTTGAGTTCCTCGTATTTCTTGCCGACAGCAGCAGCGTGCTGACGTGCAATCATCTTCTGGTTCAAGGCGTGGAAGATAGAGATACGCGGGAACAACGGGTGACCCGAGTAACGTGCTACGTCCTCCATCTCGTCGACGACAACAGGGTCGGCAATATAAGCCTTCACGCCATATTCCTTGGCGATGTCGTTGGCGATGAGACCGCCGAGGTTGCTGGCGTGCTCGCCATACGAAGCGGCTTTGAGGTCGCGGAGCATAGGCTCGTTCACCTCGTAGACACCTGATGTCAATGGGTGAAGCAGACCGCCACGGCCGACAACGGCGCTGAGCCCGTTGATGTCAACGCCTTCGTTTTTCAACTCATTGAGAATCACACCTTTACGATAAGATAACTGGTCTGCGATCTTATCAAATTTAGCCAAATCTTCGACAGAATGCTTGATGTTTTTCTTGAAGACCTGTTCCTTGTCATTGAAGACAGCAACTTTGGTTGATGTCGAGCCTGGATTGATGATTAAAAGTTTGTACATATCGATGAATTTTTATTTTGCCAACAAAGCAGCTATTGCTATTGAATATAATTTCGTCTTCGATGTGTCGCCACGTGAGCTGAGGACGCAAGGGACTTTGGCGCCCATGAGCATTGCACCGACTTCTGACTTGTCGAACTTGGTACAGCATTTGTAGAACACGTTGGAGCTCTCAAGATTCGGGAACACGAGGCAGTCAGCGTCGCCAGCCACTGGGCTGTTCATGCCTTTGATCTTTGCTGTCTCGGCGTCGCAGGCGAGGTCGAGTGAGATAGGGCCTTCCACCATGCAGCCTTTGATCTGTCCGCGTTCAGCCATCTTGGCGATAATTGCTGCGTCGACGCATGCCGGGATGCCTGCGCTCATCTGCTCGGTGGCTGTCACCATAGCGACCTTCGGGCAGCTCACGCCCAATGCCTTAGAAACGGTTGTCACATATTTCAAAATAGTCTGTTTCTGCTTGAGATCCGGCAGCGGGATGATGGCGCAATCAGATGCGACGAGAAGCTTGTGGTAGTTAGGGTTCTCGATGACGGCGACGTGTGCCAGAGTGACGTTAGGTGGGCAGAGGCCGCGTTCCTTGTTGAGGATGGCGCGCATGTATTTGTCGGTAGGGAGAAGGCCTTTCATGAGGATGTCGCCTTCGCCGCGGTTGATGAGGTCACATGCCAAGGCAGCTGCCTTCACGTCGTCTTTTTCCTCGACGATTTTGAATTTGTTGATGTCAATCTTCTCTTCCTTGCAGATCTCAGCGATACGGGCAGGGTCACCGATGAGGGTGGCGTCGATGAGACCATTGTCAACAGCGTCGTTGACTGCGCAGATTGTGTGGTCGTCCATAGCGTAAGCCGCTACAAGACGTTTCTTCGGACGGCTCTTCAGCACGTCGAACATTTCATTTAATTTCTTGATTTCCATTTGTTTAGATTTTATATAATTTGTTTTTACTTTTTATTCGTTTGTTCTCGTTCGTGTAGGATTTCTCCATTCCGCTTCGCTTCAGTCGAAATGACGAAAATCAGCATCCGATATAGCGTGATATCACAAGCTTTAATATCTCGCTCGTGCCCTCTCCAATTTGCAGGATGCGTTGGTCGCGGTAGAAGCGCTCCATGTTGAAGTCCTTCAATAATCCGTGGCCTCCCATCACCTGGACGGCCTTGTCGCACACCTCGGCGGCGACCATCGAGCAGTAAAGCTTTGCCATTGCGGCTTCTTTACCAAACGGCAGATGGGCGTCTTTCATGCGGCATGCTTTGTAAAGGAGCTCGCGTGCCGCCTCTATCTTCATCGCCATCTCAGCCAGCATGAAGCTGACAGCCTGAAACTTGCAGATAGGCTTGCCAAACTGTTCGCGCTGCTTCGAATATTCGAGAGCCATCTCGTAGGCACCCTGCGCGCATCCGAGTCCCATAGCACCGATGCTGAGACGACCTCCGTCGAGTGTCGCCAGCATGATATGTGAGCCGTCGCCAGGTTTTCCGAGGATATTAGGCGCGCCGAGCCGTACGTTGTTGAACTTTAGCTCGCCCGTGTTCGAGGCGCGCCACATCATCTTGCGGTCCATAGGACGCTGTGTGAAGCCTGGGGTGTCGTTTTCTATCAGAAAAGCGGTAAACTCAGGCTTGCCGTTGCTCTCGCCGCTGATGACCTGTATGGTGCTTCCCAATGTCATTGGGGTCGCGCTGTTGGTGATGAAAATCTTCGAGCCATTGACAACCCACTGATTGTCAACGAGTTTTGCCGTCGATTTCGTGCCACGCGAGTCGCAGCCCGCTGTCTCTTCGGTGAGACCGAAGCCCCACAGGTGGTCTTTGCACAGACGAGGCAGATATTTCTCTTTCTGTTCTTTTGTTCCGTAGTCTTTTATCGGACCGATGCCCAATGAGTTATCGGCAGCGATGGTGGCTGCTGTGGAGCCATCAACACGCGCAAGTTCCTCAACAGCAATGATATACGACAAAGTGTCGAGTTCCTGACCGCCGTATTCCTTCGGGACACACATGCCCAGAAGTCCGAGCTGACCCATCTTCTTGGTCAGTTCCACGTCGAATCTCTCATTCTCATCGTTGAACGCCGCCACCGGTTTCACCTCTTTCTCAGCGAAATCACGCACTTTGGCGCGCAGTTCGATCTGTTTTTCTGTCAATCCGA
>CAJOCJ010000022.1 GCA_905236635.1 uncultured Bacteroidales bacterium | reverse complement strand
ACACCGCCCTTCTGATTTGCTATCGCGATAATCTTTCCCATTGCAAAAAAAATATGTGTAGATTTAAACGTACAAAGATACGGAAAATTTTGGTTCACATATTATTTTATTAAAAATAAAAAATGTAGAGACGTCATAATTTGGCGTCTCTACGTGTTTCTGATTAAAAATCAATGTTTTTTATTTCTTATCAATCTCGTTGAACCAATCGTCAACATCGTCTTTCATGTCGGCGTCATCGTTGCCTTCATAGATTTTAGGCTCGTCGAAATAGCCTTCCGGATATTCGCCTGTCTCAATGAAATTAAGGGTTTCCTTGAGGGCGTTGGCGAATTTCTCAAAGTCTTCCTTGTAAAGGAAAATCTTGTGTTTCTCATAGAAGAAGCGGTTCTGCTCATTGCTGAAGCGGCGCTTGCTTTCTGTTATGGTGATGTATTTCTCGTCACCTCTTGTTGCTTTCACATCGAAAAAATATGTGCGTTTTCCTGCACGTACCGGTCTCGAAAACAATTCCTCACGATTGTTCATCTTTTCATTTTCTTCCATACTCTATCTATTTTGATGTTAAAGAATTCGATGCAAATATAATGATTTTTTGGAAATGAAACGTATTATTTTTGAAAAAATTGCTAAAAAACTATATTTCTGTCGGGGTATCTTAGCCTTGTTACGACACGTTTCGTGTATTCCGGGAAGTCGCTTTTCATAATCCAGTCGTAGTATTGCGGTTCTTTCTTGAACACATCTTCGACGCGCTCGTCCTTATGTTTCCCAAATTTGAATACGGCCTTGCCTTGCTCGTCGTAGACTATCTGTCCCATCAGATCTGCATTCTGATGATGCGATGAGAACTGCGCCAGTTCAGTCATGTCGTTGACGATGGGTTTCGATGTAACTCCTTTATAGTCAGTGTATTCTGCGTCTTTGTATCTGTCGAGCATAGCCATCAGCACCTCGTATGTCGCGAAGGTGTCGGCGTTGGCGGAGTGGGCGTTGTCGAGTTCTTTGTTGAGGAAGAAACGGTATGCGCCTTTGAGTGTACGCGGCTCCATCTTCATGAAGATGTTCATCACGTCGATGAGCTGGCGGTCCTTGGGGTCGAAGTTGACGCCTGCACGGATGAACTCCTCGACGAGCATCGGGAGGTCGAACTTCAGTATGTTATATCCTGCAAGGTCGCAGTTGCCGAAAAACTTCGCTATCTCAGGCGCGGCCTGTTTGAACGTCTTCTCGTGTGCCACATCGGCGTCGGTGATGCCATGGATGGCGGTCGTCTCAGGCGGGATTGGAATGCCTGGGTTGATGCGCCAGGTGCGCTGCTCCTGCGTGCCGTTGACATTGATTCTCAATACACTAACTTCCACGATGCGGTCGTGCATGATGTTTAACCCTGTTGTCTCAAGGTCGAAAAACGCTATCGGTCGTTTCAGATTCAGATCCATATTTACTCCAAATTTTTATAAAAAAAGCCGTCATGCGACGGCTTTTTAATTCGTCAACAATTTCTCGTTAGAATGGGAAATCGAAGTTAGGCATTGTGCCGACATAATGCATCGTGTAGGTGCCTTCCAGTCCTGAGAATGTCAGGTCGGTCATGTCGATGGTGTAGACATCGCCGCTTTTTGCAACGGTGAAGTTGCCGCCTGTCGCATAGCGTGGTGACTGGATGTTCATGCCTTCCACAAACATAATCTGGTAGTCGTTGTAGGTGTAGCTGCCCTCCGGAATGCCATTGTCGAATGACTGAAGCACTGAGAAGAATCCGAGCATGTCACCATCTACGTCGATGAATGCTGCGATGTTGACTGCGATAGGTCCTGCGACTTTGTACTTTGTTCTACCAGCTGTTGCGATGTTAACTCCGCTGATGTTGCTGCCTGGTTCTACTGTTGCGAGCATATATCTGAGCACGCTGCCTTCGTAGTCGACCGATGAAGTCTCGATGTCGCTTGTGTCCTTAATCTTCTCAACCTCGATGCCCTCTGTTGTGATTGTGTAGTTTGCATCGCCGTTTTTCTCAACTGTCAAGTTGCCTGTGTAAGCGACATAAACGCCGTCCTGCTGCTCGAGCTGTGCCAGATTGAAGTTCACGATATCATCGACTTCAAGTTCTGTAAAGAAGTATTTCGGGTAGACAGGCTGTGGTGCCAATGGGTTGAATGACAGTGCGAATGTGCCAGACTCGATTGCGCCTTCGTACACGATAATTACGCCGTGGCCGTGGCCGCCGCTGTTACCGACCATTTTGCCTTCTGAAAGGATGATGGCATTGTAAACCTCGCTGCCGCCATACTTGATGTTTTCAATTGTGATGACATTGTTGATGTCGTAGGTGGTCTCGCCCAAAGAGAATGTCTGGGCATGATCATCTGATTCACTTGCGGTCTTTTTGCAACTTGTGAAACCCATTGCAACTGCTGCAACAAGCATCAATGCTAAGAATACTTTTTTCATATTTTTTAAAATTTTAAAATTGATATAATTCGATTTAAAAATCATGCAAAGATAAATAGAATTTTACAAAAAACAAAATTTTTTGTCGATTTTTTTTACAAATCGAGTTTCGTTTGGATGATTCGGACCTGTTTTTTCAGGTCGTTGATGGTGTCGATGAGCTGTTGCTCGCGTGGCGTGTTCATGCTCTCTGGCATCTCCGAACTGATGTAATGTACGAACTTCCACACCTCTTTCACCTCGTTGAGCGGGATGTCGAACGGATGGTAGATGGGATTGAGCGAGTGAAGTCGTAAGAATCCCTTGTCCAGATGGCTCTCGACGATTTTGAATACTATGCCGTCGTCGATGGTTAGGATGATATATGCCTGACGGTCGTGGATGTTATGCCAGTCGAGGACGTATTCGCCTGTGACGTACGACTTGTCGGGGATTGGCAGCATCGAGTCGCCGCTGATCTGGAAGGTGCGGTATTTGCGCTCTCTCGAGAGGAACGGCAGCTGGAAGGTGGGGAGGATGCGGATATATTCCGGGTCGGCGTAACCCGTTGAGTATCCAGCCTTTGCGCGTTCGGTGACGAGCTCGATGTTCTCGCGGTTGGTGCTGTCAACGGTGGTGGCGAGCACGCGTATGTTGCTGCCTTTGATATGCACGTCGTAGCCGCGCTCGAGCTGGCTGAGCTGGAACTCGCCAATCTTCGTTAGGTCTACCTTTATTAATGTGTCGATGGCGATGTTGAAATATTTCGACAGCGATATGAGGGCGTCGATGTTGGGTTCCGACACCTCGTTTTCGTATCCGCTGAGTGTCGAGCGTTTCATGTTGAGTGCCGTGGCGACGTCATCCTGCGTCTTTGAGCGGCGTTTGCGCAAAAATTTTATGTTGGTACTGAATAACATAGCAAAAATTTTTAAATTTTTCTTGACACGTATTAAAATAATGACTAATTTTTCGTCGCAAATTTTGATTAAAAACATGGCAAAATTACAAATAAATTTTAATACAACAAATAAAAATGTAAAAAAATATTTTTTACGTCATTTCGACTGGAACGGAGTGGAATGGAGAAATCTCAAACAAATTGAATGAGATTCCTCGACTACACTTCGTTTCGCTCGGAATGACGGGTGATATTATGGAAAGAACGGTTTTGCATCTTGATCTCGACACCTTTTTTGTGTCGGTGGAGCGCCTGATCAACCCGGCGTTGGAGGGGAAACCTGTCATTGTGGGAGGCATGTCGGAGCGTGGGGTGGTCTCGACGTGCAGCTACGAGGCGCGACGTTTCGGCGTGCATTCGGCGCAGCCCATGAGGCTGGCGAGGCAGCTGTGTCCGCAGGCGGTGTTCATCGGAGGCGACATGGAGCTCTATAGCCGATACTCGCGCCTCGTGACGGCGATAATCGCCGACAGTGCGCCCGTCTTCGAGAAGACCAGCATCGACGAACATTATATCGACATCACCGGGATGGACCGTTTCTTCGGGTGCTACAAATGGGCGCACGAGCTGCGCGAGACCATCATGAAGAACTCGGGACTGCCAATATCCTTCGGGCTTTCCGAGAACAAGACAATCTCGAAGATCGCCACCGACGAGGCGAAACCCAACGGCGAGCTTCAGGTGCCGCATCAGGAGGTGCATCCTTTCCTCGACCCGCTGTCGATAGCCAAGATTCCGATGGTGGGGGCGAAGACGTTCCAACTGCTGCGTTCGATGGGTATCGCCACCATCGGCGACTTCCGCCAGATGCCCGATGTCGTTGTCGGTCAGGCACTTGGAAAGAACGGAATCGACATCTGGAAGAAGGCGAACGGCATCGACACCACGCCAGTGCAGCCCTACGAGGAGCAGAAGTCGCTGAGCAAGGAACATACCTTCGAGATCGACACCATCGACATAGTGTTGTTGAAGAGTGTGCTGGCTCGCATGGTGGAGAGGCTGGCGTTCGAGCTACGTTCCCAGACAAAACTCACGGGATGCGTCACGGTGAAGATACGCTACTCCGACTTCGACACGCACACCATGCAAAAGCAGATAGCGTACACCTCGTTCGACCATATATTATTAAACACGGTGTACGACATCTTCGACAGGCTCTACGACCGCCGCATGCTGATAAGGCTCATCGGGGTGCGATTCAGCAGCCTCGTCGGTGGCACCCAACAGCTCGACCTCTTCGATGACACCGCCGAGATGACGAACCTCTACAGCGCAATGGATAACATACGAAAACGATTTGGGAAAAATGCCATATTTAAGGCTATTAGTCATTAATATTTTGCCAATGGCCAATAGTCAAAAGCCAAAGTGAAATGTATTTGAACGTCAGGTCATATTACAGTCTGTGCTTCGGCACAATCTCCATCGAGAATCTGGTGGAGCAGGCCTGTAGTATGCATATCCCGGCGCTGGCTCTGACCGATATCAACAACACCATGGGCGTCATCGACTTCGTCTTTGAATGTAAGAGATATGGCATCAAGCCGATAGCAGGTTGCGAGTTTAGGAACGGCGACAATCTGCTTTACATCGCCATTGCCAGGAATAACGAGGGCTTCCGCGAGATCAACGAGACGCTGACACAGCATAACATCAGCAAGACACCTTATAATATTAATGCTCCGGCGTGGAACGATGTTTTGGTGATTTACCCTTTTGGAAAACGAAAGATAACGCAACTCAATGACAATGAATACATCGGGGTGCGCCTGTCGCAGGTGTCGCGCCTCCTGACCTCCGACTTGCGAAACCATCAGGACAAACTGGTGATAGCGCAGCCTGTGACGTTTCTCGACGAGATGTCGTTCGAGGTGCATAAAAACCTCCGTGCGATAGATAAAAACATCCTTATCTCCAGGCTCGAAAACCATGCCTCCGCCGATGAGATGCTGCTTCCACCTGAGAAGTTAAAGGCTGCCTATGCACTCTTTCCGGAGATGATAAAAACCACGGAAGACATTGTAAATCAATGTGGTATAGATTTTGACTTTGAGACGCCGAAGAATAAAAAAGTCTTCACTGAGAGTGTTTACGACGACATCGAGTTGTTGAGGAAGATGGCATTTGACGGCATGCGTTACCGTTATGGCTACCGCAACAAAGAGGCGTACCGGCGCATCGAGAAAGAACTCGACATCATCGAAAAAATGGGTTTTGCCTCGTATTTCTTGATCGCCGCCGACATAGTGAGGTTTTCGATGTCAAAGGGCATCTACCATGTGGGGAGGGGTAGCGGCGCCAACAGCATTGTGGCGTATTGCCTGCGCATCACCGATGTTGACCCCATCGGTCTCGACCTTTATTTCGAGCGTTTTCTGAACCCGAAGAGAAGCAGTCCGCCCGACTTCGACATCGACTACTCGTGGAAGGACCGCGACAAGGTCATCGACTACGTCTTCAGGCAATACCCCGAACGTCATGTGGCGCTGCTGGGGGCTACCGTCACCTTCCGTGACAACTCGGTCTTGCATGAGCTCGCCAAGGTGCATGGCATCCCGAAGAACGACTCGATGCCGCGCTCGGTCTTCGACCTCGCGCAGCAAATACTCGACTTCCCGAATGTACGCTCCATACATGCTGGAGGAATCCTGATAACAGAGGAACCTATAACGTATTACTCGGCTCTCGACATGCCTCCAAAAGGATTCCTGACCACCCAGTGGGATATGTATGTCGCTGAGCGTCTGCGAGTTGAGAAACTCGACCTCCTCAGTCAGCGCGGCATCGGGCATATCAAGGACGCGGTGGATACGGTCAGAAAAAACCGTGGCGTGAACATCGACATTCATCGTGTCGAGGATTTCAAAAATGACGAAAAGGTGAAGAACCTGCTGCGTAACGCCGACACCAACGGCTGTTTTTACATCGAGAGCCCCGCCATGCGTGGATTGTTAAGGAAGTTGCGTTGCGATGACTACAAGACTCTTGTCGCGGCGAGTTCCATCATACGTCCGGGCGTGGCGAAGTCGGGCATGATGCGGCAGTATATCCAGCGGTTTCACGACCCGCAACATATTGATTATCTGCATCCTGTGTTGAAAGATCTGCTTGAGGAGACTTACGGTGTGATGGTGTATCAGGAAGACGTCTTGAAGGTATGCCATCATTTTGCTGGCTTGGACCTCTCCGATGCCGATGTCTTGCGAAGGATGATGAACCATAAAAGTCGGCGTAAAGACGAGATGGCTGAACTTACGAAACGATTCTTTGACAATTGTAAATCAAGAGGTTATCCCGACAAGGTGACCAACGAGGTGTGGCGGCAGATCGAATCGTTTGCGGGCTATTCGTTCTCGAAGGCGCACTCCGCCTCGTATGCCGTGGAGAGTTTCCAGAGTCTGTTTTTGAAGGCTTATTTCCCGCTTGAGTTCCAGGTGGCGGTGATAAACAACTTCGGTGGTTTCTATCCCACATGGGTGTATTTCAATGAGTTAAGAAGGCAAGGGGGCGTGATACATCTTCCATGTGTCAACGTGAGCGAATATCTGACCACGCTTCATGGCAAGGTGGCATACATCGGTTTCGTGCATCTGCAAGGCATCGAGGCGGAGTTTGCGCAAAATATTGTCAATGAGCGACTTGTCAATGGGAAATACAAAAATTTGGCCGATTTTATGGAGCGGCTGCGACCGAAGCTGGAACAGATGGTGATACTGATTCGTGCGGGCGCCTTCGCGTTCACGGGCAAGAGCAAGCCTGCGCTTCTTTGGGAGGCACATGCCTACAACGGCAAGATGAGTTCCTATCGCAACAAATTCCATGGAATGCGAGGCCTTGTTCAAGAGACACAGTTCCGATTTGTGAATAATGGTTTCGGGGCTCAAGTCACTGATTATCAGTTACCTCAGCTTCGGTCGCAGCCGCTTGAGGACGCTTACGACGAGATAGAGCTCTTCGGCTTTCCTGTCACGCTGACATGGTTCGATATGCTGAAGACTCGTTTCAGGGGAGAGGTCTTTGCCAAAAATATGATGCAACACGTTGGAGATCAATATCGTATGCTGGGGCGACTGGTGAGTTTGAAATATGTGAAGACGTCTAAAGGCGAGCTGATGCATTTCGCCAATTTTTTGGATGCCAACGGCGATGTCTTTGATGCCACTATTTTCCCTAACACATTGAAAATGTATCCGTTTCAAGGCGACGGGATGTATCTTCTTTTAGGAAAGATAGTGGAGGAGTTCGGTCATCCGAGCATCGAGGTGCAGAAGATGGCGAAGATGGAGATTCAGCCTAAATATCCAGACCAGGAGCGTCAACGTTGAGCATGTTGAACAGATCGTCGATGCCCATGCTGTCGAGGGTGCGCTGTATGAAAGGGGCGTGCTTGCCGTCAGGCTGGTAGCCGTCGTTTTGAATCTCGTTTTTCAAGAAATCGTTAAGTTTCTCAAAAACCTGGTCGTTCAGGTCCCAGCAGAAATAATGGTCGCTGTCGGTGAAGAAGTCGAAGATGTCCTTGCCATGTTCGCGACGCACTCCGTGGAAGTTGTCGGCCACGATATAGCGGTTTAACCCGAACTGGTACAAATCTGTAATCAATTCACACTCATCCTGTAACGAGAGGGAACACACGCCGTTGTCGTTGATTTTGAACTCGCCGCCGATGCGTGGACGGTGTTTTTTGTAGTAAAAATCTTTCGCCTTCAGCGCGTCGTCCTCACTCGGAAAACGCATGTAAAAATCGTAATATTTGTGCTCCATTTCAGGTGTTTTTCATTTTTAAAATGCAAAAATACGAAAAAAAGTGAGCGTCGTATGAAAATTTTTTGTAATTTTACAAGTTCAAAATGCCGTGATTGCGGTTAATATTGATGACCATTTTAACTTATTGTTTATCAATAATATATAAAATATAAAAGAGAAATAGAAAATTAGTAATAACAAAAAAATAGAGAAAAAATGAAGAAATCGTTACTTGTTTTGTCGGTTGTGATGCTGTTTGCAGGACAGATTTTTGCAAATCCTGTTGACGTCAACACTGCCCGGGAACTTGGTGCTAAGTATTTGAAAAACAATGTTTTATCGGCAAAAAATATCACTGATGTCGAGCATGTTTATACTTTGACCAGCGATAATGGCACACCATATTTGTATGTGTTTAATCATGCGAATGGTTATGTGGTTGTTGCCGCTGATGACCGTGCTTATCCTATTTTGGGATTTGATGAGAGCACTCCTTTTGACGAGAACAACATCCCTGACGGCATGAGATATTATCTTGGACATTATGGAACTCAGATTCAGTATGCCATTGATAATGAAATGGTTGCTGACCAAGAGGTGGCTGATCAGTGGGAGCTTCTCCGCAAGGAAGGTATCACATCGAGAATCACCATGAACAGAGCTGTGACTCCGATTCTGACAACTACTTGGAATCAGGATTATCCATATAACTATTATGCTCCGGCATCATCAAACTGGATGGCTCCGGGCGGTCACTGCTATGCCGGCTGTGTGGCTACAGCTATGAGCCAGGCAATGAAACACTGGAACTGGCCTACTACTGGCGTTGGCGAGCATTCGTACAGCACGAGTACAACTGGCGGAACGCTTTCGGCAAATTTCGGTGCGACGACATACAACTGGTCGATTATGCCTAACTCTTTGGGTTCTTCGGTGAACACAGCTGCGCAGGCTGTAGCTCTTTTGATGTATCACTGCGGTGTCGCTGTTGATATGAATTACAACTACAATGGAAGCGGTGCTTATACGGAAAACGTTCCTGATGCATTGAAGAACTATTTCAGATATGCAGATTGCACATACGTTGACAGCCGTGATGCTTACACAAAAACGGCATGGGAGGACAAACTCATCGCGTTGCTGGATCGTGGCATACCAACGGTTTATGCCGGTTCAGACAGTGACGGCGGCCATGCCTTCAACTGCGACGGATATAATGCGAACCGTTATTTCCATTTCAACTGGGGATGGAGCGGGTCATATCAAAGCACTTATTATCAGATTGACGCTTTGAACACTCCTAATGGTTCGTTTAACCAGAACCAGCGTGTGGTGTTCGAGATGCTTCCTGATTACGTTTATGAGGCCATGGTTCCTGCTATCGAAACGATGGAGGCAATGGCGCTCGATGCTATCGGTAAGACCGTGCATATCACATTCACAGTTCCGACGACTTCAGAATCGGGAGCAGCGCTTACCTCCATTTCAAAGATAGTTGTAAAACGCAACGGAACAGCGGTTCATACATTCAACAACCCACAACCTGGCGAGGTTTTGTCATACGATGACAATGTCAATGAATATGGTGCATATGAGTATTCTATCGCCGGCGAGAACAACGGACATTACGGCAAGGCTTTCACACAGATTGCCATCGTTGGACCTAGTTGTACATGGAAATTTGTGTGTCAGACCACAAACTTCCAGGGTTGGAACTCTGGCGTGTTGCGTCTGGTGGCTGCAAATGGCACAATCATCAAAGAGATAACCATGACATCATCAACACCAGTGACTGAGAAGGTGCGTATCCCGGAAGGCAGCTTCACTCTTAAATGGATTGCTCCATTGACAACGGTGTCGTCACTCACTATCAATTTGAAAGACTCAGCCGGTCAGAACGCCTACACATTCTCGGGCTCTTCAACACAGCTTAACGGAACGGTTTACACTGGCAACAACGACTGCCCGAGCTGCACCGCACCTACTGGTTTTGCAGGTGACGCATATCAAGGAGGAGCGCGTCTTACATGGAATTGTGACTACAACCCATCTCAATTCAAGATCTACAGAAGCACCAATGGTGATAATTATACCGAGATAGGAACTGCAGGCGGCAGTGCCCGCGAGTATCTCGATGGCGCCCCTGTTGGCACATATTATTATAAGGTGACAGCATACAGCTCATCTTGCGAGTCAGACTATGCAATGACGTCTGGAGATACCGATTATGTTATAGTCGAGGTAAATGGAGTTGCTGAGAATTCAATCAATGCTATAATCTATCCTAATCCGACAACAGGCGTTGTGAGGGTGGAGGCTCCTGCATTGAACAGTGTGGCATTGTATAACTTGGTCGGTCAGAAAATATATGAGGAAAATATTAATGGTGACGAATGCGTTATCAATATGAAGGAGTTCGGAAGCGGCATATATATGATGCAGATCCGCACCTCAAATGGCATGACAACACAGAAAGTATCAGTAATTGAATAAAAATAATTAAGTATAACAAATCATTAATCTAATTATTAATCAAAATGAGAAAATTATTATCATTAGTGGTAGCTGTAATCCTCGGACTTGGCACTCTTTACGCCAATCCTGTTGATGTGAATACAGCGAAAGAACTTGGACAGAAATTCGTCCAGGCGAAATTTGAATTGACAAGAAGCGCTGATTTGCAGCTGTATTACACAGTTACATCAGACAAAGGCGAGCCATGCGCTTATGTGTTCAACATGGGCAAAGAAGGTTTCGTTATCGTTGCAGCATCTGATAATGTGTGTCCTATTCTGGGTTATTCCAAGAATGGCGCATTCGATGCAAGCAACCCTTATAACGGTGCAATGTATATGCTTGAGACTTACAAAAACAGTATCAGCTATGCCATTGAAAAGAACATTGCCGCAACACCTGAGATTGCAGGTATGTGGAAATCAGTTGAAAACTGTGGCCGTTTGAATAACAAGAAGCCCGGATCGGTCGGACCTCTCGTTCAAACCAGATGGAATCAGGACAGCCCTTACAACCTTTATGCTCCTGCAACACAGGGGGGACATGCTGGCGCTGGTGGACGTTGCTATGCCGGCTGTGTGGCAACCGCAATGGGTCAGGTGATGAAATATTGGGATCATCCTACTCAAGGAGAAGGCAGCCATTCATACAACTGCGTCGGATATGGTCCTACATACTATCAATATGGTGTGCAGTCGGCCAATTTCGGTGCCACCACATATCAGTGGGATCTTATGCCAAACACATTGATTGGAGCAAATCAGTCTCAGATCCAAGCAGTTGCTACATTGCTTTATCATTGCGCAGTGGCAGTGAACATGACATTCGACTGGGATGGTAGCGGTGCAAACTCACAGGATGTCCCTTCAGCTATGGCACAGTATTTTGATTATGACCATTGTATCTACAAACAGAGAGGTGGATATAGTCAAGCTAACTGGATTAGCATGTTGAAAGCTGAATTCGATCTCGGTCGTCCAGTTTATTATTCAGGACACAGCTCAGAAGGTGGACATGCTTTCGTGGCTGACGGTTATGATGAGGAAGACTTCATCCACTTCAACTTTGGATGGGGCGGTTCAGATGATGACTTCTATCAGGTAGATGCTATCGAGTATAATTCGAACGCTGGTGCTATATTTAACTATGTGCCGACAAATGTTTACAACAATACTTTGCAGGCTCCTACCAATGTGACGGCAACAAGAGCTGGCGAGATGGATCTTCAGGCTACTATCACATGGAAGAACCCAACTAAGACGATGAATAACCAGACTGTCACATCACTCGACCAGATGATCGTGACAAGAGATGGTGAAATTATCTATACTGTTGACAATCCTGCCCCAGGTGCAGACATGAGCTATGTCGATGAAAACGTGCCATGCTACAGCACATTCGAGTATAGAGTTTATGGTGTCAAAGCTGGTGCAAACGGTGTCGCCGGTGTCGCATCAGAGTCGTTTGGTCCTACCTGCCAGTGGAAGATTCTTGCTACAACAACGAACATGACAGGCTGGAAGAGCGGTTACCTTGTGTCTTATGACGGTGCAGGTCGCGAGATTGACAGATTTACCATGACAAGCAATGCCTCTGTGACATATAACATGGATGTGAATGTGGGTAAGATTTGGTTTGCATGGAAAGCTGGTACCGACAACGTATCGCTTACATTCAAGATCAAAGACTCTCAAGGTCAGATCGTTTATGAGTATAGTGGAACTTCAAACAATATTCCAGAAGGTGTGTTGTATTCAGCTAACAACGGATGTGGCAATGCCGCTCCAACAACAGCGCCATCGAACTTATATGCCTCAGCTAATGGTAACGATATAGTTCTTAACTGGGAAGGCAGCATGAAGGACAACTATGGCTTCAACGTCTATCGTGACGGATTGCTCTGTGCGCACGTTCATGACAACCATTTTGTTGACGTGGCTCCAGGTATTGGCGGACACTGCTATCAGGTGTGTATACTTGGCGACGGCGGTGAATCACCAATGTCAAATGAAGCATGTGGAACAGCAGGAACAGGCTGCGATTCTGGCCGTCATCTGTGGTACTACACCCAGACTAATGGCAAACCTGCCATCACATGGGATCACCCGATAAATACCTCAACACTCACTGGCTACTATGTCTATAGAAAAGACAATGCAGACGGTGAGTGGGAGCGTATCAAAGTGTTGGGCGCAAACAAGAATGAATATAAAGAGACCAGAACTCTCACTTATGGTACCTGGTATTACTACAAAGTAATTGCTTACTATAGAGAAATCGATTGTCTGTCGGCACCTATCAAGGCCACTTATGGCAATGAGTATTATGTTAAAATTTGGTACTCACCGGAAGGCATAGAAGAAGCTGAGATGCAGGCCGTTCAGGTTTATCCTAACCCAGCAAAAGACGTCCTCACAGTGAAAGCTGAGAACCTCAACAGCGTGGTGATTTACAACGCGATGGGTCAAAAAGTGTTTGCACAGGATGTCGACGCTAACGAGCTGACAATCAACACGAACGATCTCGAATCAGGTATCTATATGGTCCGTATCGTTGCTGACGGCAATGAGGTGACACGTAAGATCTCTGTTATCAGATAGTTGAAAGTTAAAAGTTGAAGGTTAAAAGAGCGCGAAGCGATGTCAGATTTGCCTAGCGCTCTTTTGATTTAATAAGAATTAATCATGAAAAAATCCTTTTTGTTTATCATAGCGTTACTGGCTTGCGATTTGGTGATGGCAAATCCTGTTGATGTCAACATGGCAAAGACGCTCGGACAGAAGTTTGTTGAGAACCGTTTCGACGTGGCGCGCCAGGGACATGACCTCGCGTTGGCATATACGGCTTATGCCGATAGGGGCGAGGCTTGTTATTATGTCTTCAATGTCGGAGAAACCGGATTTATAATAATGTCAGCTGATGATTGCTATCGTCCGATTATCGGTTATTCCGAGAACGGCAAATATGATGTCAACGACGTGCCTCCTGCGCTTCAGGACTATCTCGACGGCATCGTGGCGGGAAGGAGCCAACACAATACGCTGACGAAGTCGGCGGCTCCTGACGTCGCCGCCGATTGGCAGATGCTTGAAAAAACCGGCCGCCTCGTTTCGAGAAACGGCGGCAGAGGCGTCGATTATCTGGTGCAGACGACATGGGACCAGGCTTATCCATATAACTATTATTGTCCGGAAGACCCTGCCGGCTCACACGGCCATACCTATGTGGGATGTCTCGCCACCGCTATGGCACAGCTGGTGGCATTCTGGAAATATCCTGAACACGGAAACGGCAGCCATTGCTATTATCACGATGACTACGGTCAGATTTGTGCCGACTTCCAAAACACATATTACGACTGGGATCACATGGCAAATAAACTCACCGAGTTTTCGCCGATCGAGGAGATTCAGGCTGTCGCAATGATAAGCTTCCATTGTGGTGTGACGATCGACATGGGGTACGGCCCCGACGGGAGCGGTGGCGCTTCAGGTCCTATCCCGAGTGCGATGCATACCTATTTCAGCTATAGCGACGCATGTGTACAGTATCGTCGCGATGACTTCGAGACCAAGACTTGGAAAAACATGGTACGTGAACAGTTCGATATGGGTTGGCCGATGTACTACGGCGGCTGCGACACTGACGGCTGCCATGCCTTCATCTGTGACGGCTATGACGACTACGACATGTTCCATTTCAACCTGGGATGGAATGGCAGTTCTGATGGCTGGTATATCATCGACGAGGCGCCATACACCAACCCCGCTGATGCTATGTTTAACTTCGTGCCACAGGTGGTTTACGACGCGACACCGAGTGCCCCGACAAACCTCGTGGTGACACCTCATTCCGATACCTCATTCGAGGCGACAGTGAGCTGGACTAACCCGACTACTTATCTGGACGGCACACCTCTTACCGATATTGAGAGCATGGTGGTGATGCGTGACGGCAAGATTTGTCATGTTATAGATAATGTCGTGGCAGGACAGGCGATGACGATAACCGACAGAGTACCTTATTACAACAATTATGACTATAAGGTGTATGCCGTCAGCAATGGCCGTAACGGCAAGCAAATCATTGAAAGAGATGTTGTTTTCGGCCCTGCCTGTGACTGGAAAATTGTGATGACATCATCGGATTATTATGGTTGGAGAGGTAATCATATCTCGGTTTACAATATGGCAAATAAGGAGATTGAGGAGATTACAATATCATCATCAGCATCGCAGGTGGTTCATTTCGATGTGCCAATCGGACGTGTGAAATTCTGCTGGGAGGCATCTGACGACACTATAAATAATATGTCATTCA
Organism: uncultured Bacteroidales bacterium; assembly: GCA_905236635.1. Classification (GTDB taxonomy): domain Bacteria; phylum Bacteroidota; class Bacteroidia; order Bacteroidales; family F082; genus Limimorpha. The sequence continues at coordinate 13,739 of CAJOCJ010000022.1, read as the reverse complement.
ATATCTATAACTCACAGAATGTCAGTGTGTTCTCGTTCTCTGGCTCGTCGGCGGATATGGCCGAAGGAGTGTTTTATGAGGCAAACAACGGCTGTGGAAACTCAGGAGTGTGTGATGCTCCGTATAATTTTAATGGCATCGCTGACGATGAAAATGTCGTGCTTGAATGGGATGGCTCATTAGATGGGGCTTATGCATATTGTGTTTATCGCGATGACGTTATCTATCAGATGGTTACAGATAATTCAGAGCCGTTTGTTGATGACGAGACAGGTGGGCTCGGACATTGTTATAATGTTAGTGTTCTTTGCGAAAATGGGGAATCAGAACTGTCGAATATGACATGTGTGACCGTTGGTGAGATTTGCAATCCTGCAAGAAATCTGTGGTATTACACTCAAGATAACGGGAAACCGGCCATCACATGGGATGCTCCTGCACATCTCGAGGCGCTTACAGGCTATTTCATCTATAGAAAAACCAATGCCGATGGCACTTGGGAACGCATTAAGGTTCTTGGTGCTGACAAGACAGAGTATAAAGAGACAAGAAGTCTTGAACAAGGCAACTGGTATTACTATAAGGTTATTGCCTATTATAGAGAAATTGACTGTAATTCTATCCCTGCTAAATCAAGATATAATAACGAGTATTTTGTAAAAATATGGTATTCACCGGATGGTGTTGACGAAAATACAATTCAGGATGTCGAGATTTACCCTAATCCTGCTAAAGATATGCTGACGATAAAAGCTGATAGAATCGACTATGTGAAGATTTATAATTCTATCGGCCAGATGGTCTTTGAAAATAAAGTTAATTCTGAGGAAATCTCAATAAATCTTGATGGATTTGATGTGGGTGTTTATCTGGTCAAAGCCGTTGTTGACGGCGAGGTCATCACCCGAAAAGTTTCAATTCAAAAATAAAAAAAGGAGCGTGAGCTCCTTTTTTTATTTCTTACGTTCCCAGGTCTCGAACCTGTAGCTGCAGTCGATCTGAGGATCATCGTCGATGACGTTCAGGTCGACCAGTTCCCATTCGTCGAAGTTGATGATAGGGAAGAAGGTGTCGGCTTCGAAGCTCTTGTCGATTCTGGTGAGATAGAGTTTGTCGGCCATTGGCAGGAACTGTGCATATATCATTCCGCCGCCCATGATGAAGATTTCGGGCTCGTCTTTCACCAGTTCCAATGCTGCTGGAATGGATGGAGCGAACTCAAATCCTTCCGGGGCTTTGTCAAGTCTGTCGGAGATGATGACGTTACGACGGTTTGGCAGTGCCTTCTGGCCTGGAAGTGATACCCAGGTGTTATGACCCATTACCACACATTTTCCTGTTGTCACTTGTTTGAAATGCTTGAGGTCGTTCGACAGATGCGCCACGAGGTCGCCGTTCTTTCCTATTGCGCGGTTTTTCGCTATTGCTACGATTATTGAGATGGTTGTTTTCATATAGTAATTTGTTTTTATCTTTTTAGACTGAAACAGGTGCCTTTATGGCGTCATATGGGTTATAGTTTTCTAACGTAAAATCTTCGTATTTGAAGTCAAACAGACTCTTGACGTTCGGGTTCAGCTTCATTGTAGGAAGTGGTCGTGGCTCGCGTGAGAGTTGCAGCTTCACCTGTTCGATATGGTTGTTGTAGATATGCACGTCGCCGAAGGTGTGTACGAAGTCGCCAGGCGCGAGGCTACACACCTGAGCCATCATCATGGTGAGAAGGGAATATGACGCGATGTTGAACGGCACTCCGAGGAAGACATCCGCCGAGCGCTGATATAGCTGGCATGAGAGTTTGCCGTTTGCCACATAAAACTGGAAGAAGGCATGACAAGGAGGCAGTGCTGCTTTGCCTGCGGCCACGTTCTTTGAGAAGTCCTTCTCATGCTCGTCGGGCAGGACGCTGGGATTCCAGGCGGTCACGATATGCCGACGGCTGTTAGGGTTGTTTTTGATGCTGTCGATGACCTGCTGAATCTGGTCGATGCCCTCGTTGTTCCAGTTTCTCCACTGTGCGCCATACACAGGGCCGAGGTCGCCGTCGGCATTGGCCCACTCATCCCATATACTGACCTTGTGGTCGTGCAGATATTTGATGTTCGTGTCGCCGCTGATGAGCCACAGCAACTCATAAATTATCGACTTCAGGTGTGTCTTCTTAGTGGTTACGAGTGGAAAACCCTCGGAGAGGTCGAAACGCATCTGATGCCCGAAAATGCTAATGGTTCCGGTGCCTGTGCGGTCGCCTTTCTGGACGCCCTCGTCCAATATCCTTTGCAGAAGATCCAAATACTGCCTCATCTCTTCTCTTTTATCTTTTAACTTTTATCTCTTCTCTTTTATCTTTTATCTTTTATCTTTTATCTTTTAACTCCTCGGGGTTATGTTTATATTTGAAGACGATGGCAAAAACCACTGCCACCACGAGGGCATACAATGCAAATATAAACCATGCGCTTTGCCAGCCGTTCGCCAGCATCTCGGGTGTTGCACCGGCTGCTGCCTGGTTGTACACAAAATGATTTACAATGGCCTGTGCACTTAATGTTCCGATGGTGGCGCCGATTCCGTTTGTCATCAGGAAGAAGAGTCCTTGTGCCGATGAACGTATGCCTTGGTCGGTCTCTTTGTCAACGAAGAGCGATCCGCTGATATTAAAGAAGTCGAAAGCGACACCATAAACGATGCATGAGAGCACGAAGAGCCACACGCCTGCGCCTGGGTTTCCGAGGCCGAAGAAGCCGAAACGTAACACCCATGCGAACATAGCGATGAGCATCACCTTCTTGATGCCATATCTGCGTAAGAAGAACGGAATCAAGAGGATACAGAGTGTTTCGGATACCTGTGACAATGAAATCAGAATGTTGGCGTGTTGTACACCAAATGTGTTCTGATATATTGGGATGTTTTCGAAATGTGTTATGTAAGGGTTGGCGAAACTGTTGGTTATCTGAAGCGATACGCCGAGAAGCATCGAGAAGATAAAGAAGAACGCCATCCTTTTCTGTTTAAACAATGCAAAGGCACGAAGACCGAGTTTCTCGACGAAAGATGTGTTGTCTGCTTTGTTGAGAGGGCATGCCGGTAAAGTGAAGGCATATAATCCAAGTATGATGCCGATGCCACCGCTCACAGCGAACTGCTCTGCTGAACGCTGGAATCCCAGGAGGTCGACAATCCACATGGTGCAGATGAAGCCGATGGTGCCGAACACACGGATAGGAGGAAAGGCCTTTACAGTGTCGAGTCCCGCCTTGTCTAATGCGTTGTAAGCCACTGAGTTGGAGATTGCCAGTGTTGGCATGTAGAACGCCACACCTATAGAATATAATGTAAACAAAGGTCCAAATTGAACCGCATCGCCCATCGTCAGTCCGTAGTAGGCAGCTCCTATCATGGCAGCGCCCGAGATGAGGTGACATAGCCCAAGCGTCTTCTGTGCTGGAATCCAGCGGTCGGCGATGATGCCCATCAAAGCGGGCATGAAAATCGACACAATGCCTTGAATCGAATAAAAAATGCCGATATGAGAAGCCAAACCATGGCTATGGAGATAGGTTCCCATACATGTCAGATACGCCCCCCACACTGCAAACTGCAGGAAGTTCATCACAATCAAACGAAATTTAATGCCTTTCATGTTTTTAAAACTTTAAATGACCTATTAATTATAGGTTACAAAAATACGAAAAATATTTCCTATTATACCACGAAAATAAAATTTCAAAAAAAATAATTTTTTTCTTTGATAAAAAAAATATTATTCGGAAATTTGCAGATTGAAAACATTGAAAATATAATAGAGTAGTAAAAATAATTATTAATCAAAAATTTTGCGTATGAATTGGGTAATTTATTTAGTTCTCGCAGCGTCAGTTTTGGCTTTGTCATTTGCTTTTTATTTCTTTAAGAGCATGATGAAGGAAGACGAGGGAACAGATTTGATGAAAAAGATTGCTTCGCACGTCAGAAGAGGTGCTATGGCGTATCTGAAACAGCAGTACAAGGTCGTCATCATCGTGTTTGTCGTGTTGGCAGCTTTGTTCTTTGTGATGAGCCTGTTCGGTCTCCAGAATGAATGGGTTTGGTTTGCCTTCCTCACCGGAGGTTTCTTCTCGGGTTTGGCAGGATTCTTCGGCATGAAGACCGCTACCTATGCTTCTGCACGTACAGCCAACGCAGCTCGTAAGTCGTTGAACAGCGGCTTACAGGTGGCATTCCGTTCAGGTGCTGTCATGGGTCTCGTCGTCGTAGGTCTCGCACTGCTTGACATCAGCGTGTGGTTCCTCGTCCTCGACTATTTCATCCCTGAGGCAAATCACCTTATCATCATCACTACCACGATGTTGACATTCGGTATGGGTGCTTCTACACAGGCATTGTTCGCCCGTGTGGGTGGTGGTATCTACACCAAGGCTGCTGACGTCGGCGCTGACCTCGTCGGTAAGACAGAGTACAACATCCCTGAGGATGACCCTCGTAACCCTGCTACTATTGCTGACAACGTCGGTGACAACGTCGGTGACGTCGCCGGTATGGGTGCTGACCTTTATGAGTCGTATGCAGGCTCAATCCTTGCAACAGCAGCTCTCGGCGCTGCAGCATTCGGAACATGTTGCTACGAGATGCAGCTTAAAGCTGTGTTTGCTCCTATGATTATTGCGGCAGCAGGTGTGTTGCTCTCATTATTCGGTATCTTCATGGTGAAGACAAAAGAAGGCGCAGGCATGAAACAGCTTCTCGGAGCTTTGAGCCGTGGTACCAATACAGCGGCAGTGCTTATCGCTGTTGCCACCTTCGGTATCTTCGCATGGCTGTTCGGCACAGAGACCAACCAATGGTGGCAGGTGTCGCTGTCAGTGGTGGTCGGTCTGCTCGCTGGCGTGATCATCGGAAAATCGACAGAATACTACACCTCACAGAGCTACACTCCAACACAGAAAGTGGCAGAGAGCTCGAAGACAGGTCCTGCGACCGTCATCATCTCGGGTCTCGGCCTCGGTATGCTCTCAACAGCTATCCCAGTTGTTACAGTGGGTGTCGCCATCGTCTTGGCATATCTCTGCGCAAACGGCTTCAATATTGAATTCAATGCTACCAACCTCTCGATGGGTCTCTACGGCATCGGCATCGCCGCTGTCGGTATGCTCTCGACACTCGGTATCACTCTTGCAACCGATGCTTATGGTCCTATCGCCGACAACGCCGGTGGTAACGCCGAGATGAGCGGCCTCGAGCCAGAAGTGCGTAAACGTACCGATGCTCTCGACGCTCTCGGAAACACCACAGCAGCAACAGGTAAGGGCTTCGCTATCGGTTCAGCCGCTTTGACAGCTCTCGCACTCCTCGCATCATACGTCGAAGAAATCAAGATCGCCTTGGTGAGAATCGGTGAGACACTTCCTAACGGCGTCGAGACAGCAAAAGCAACATTGGTCGACTTTATGCAGGCTTACAACGTTAACCTGATGAACCCGGTCGTGTTGGTCGGTGTGTTCATCGGTGCCATGATGGCCTTCGTGTTCTGCGGAATGACGATGAACGCTGTGGGTCGTGCAGCCCAGAAGATGGTCGAAGAGGTGCGTCGTCAGTTCAGCACCATAGCAGGTATCCTCGAAGGTAAGGCTGAGCCTGACTACGAGCGCTGTGTCGGTATCTCGACAAAGGGTGCACAGCATGAGATGCTTGTCCCTTCAATCCTCGCAATCTTGGTGCCTATCCTCACAGGTTTGATCCTCGGTGTTCCAGGCGTCCTCGGTCTGTTGATCGGCGGTCTTTCGACCGGTTTCGTGTTGGCAGTGTTCATGGCCAACTCAGGCGGTGCATGGGATAACGCCAAGAAATATGTCGAAGAAGGCAACTTCGGAGGCAAAGGCTCTGAAAATCATAAGGCCACAGTGGTCGGCGACACCGTCGGTGACCCGTTCAAAGACACATCAGGTCCATCATTGAACATCCTCATCAAGCTGATGTCGATGGTTTCAATCGTGATGGCCGGTTTGACAGTGACTTGTCACTTGCTGTAATCGGCTGTTGGCCATTGGCATTTGGCCGTTGGCTGAAAAATATTGGGGCGATGTTTTCTCCCCAATATTTTTTTTGTTGCATATTAAAAAATATCGTATATTTGCAAGTTTGAAAACGAGTATATTTACGAAAAATATAGCAAATGGAGAATATTAAGCGAACATTTGACCTTTTGCCGCACTATAAGGAGAAATTCCCCGACCAGAAGGTGGCTTTCGCTAGTAAAGTTAACGGCAAATGGCGTGAATACAGCATCGACGAATATATTGAACAGACAAATATCATCAGCGGAGCGTTGATTGAGCTCGGTGTCCAGAAACAGGACAAAATCGCTGTCATCAGCAACAACCGTCCGGAGTGGAATATCCTCGACATGGCCATCACACAGGTGGGAGCCGTCATGGTGCCTATCTATCCGACCATCAGCGAGGCAGACTATAAGATTATCCTCAATAACTGCGAGGCAAAGATCTGTATCCTTGAAGGTGTGGTGGTGATGAACAAGATTGAGTCAATATGGCCTGAGACGCCGTCTCTGAAAGAGATTTACACCTTTATAGACAGAGGCAAATACGGTTATTTCGACACCTTGCTGCAGCTCGGACGTGAGCATCCTCATACCGAAGAGATTGAGAAGCGCAAGAATGAAGTTGATGAGATGGATTGTGCCACAATCATTTACACATCAGGAACAACTGGCGTGCCCAAAGGCGTCATGCTTTCACATCATAACCTGATGAACCAGTGGAAAGGCGTCCAACACTCATTGTCACCGTGGGTGACCAAGGCATACAGCTTCCTGCCGATATGCCACGCATACGAGCGCGCACTCAGCTACGTATATCAGTATCGTGGAATGTCGGTTTACTATGCCGAGAGCGTCGCTACCATAGCCGATAACCTTGCTGAGATTAGACCTAACATCTTTTGCGCCGTGCCACGCGTCCTTGAGAAGTTTTACGACAAGATTTACGATTCGGGCCGTAGCATGAAAGGCGTTAAAAGGATGATATTCTACTGGGCATTGCGTCTGTCGGAGCGTTTTAAGGTTGAGGACAGGTTCTGGCTCTATAATCTCAAATTAAAGATTGCTGATAAGCTTGTTTACGAGAAGATTCGTAAGAAAGTGGGTATCGACGAAATCGACGTCATCGTGTCGGGTGCCGCTGCTATTCCAAAGAAGGTGTGCCGTTTCTTCAACGCATTAGGCATCACAATGTTTGAGGGTTACGGCTTGACAGAGACATCTCCGGTTATCGCCGTCTCCACAAGGAACAAATACGGCCGTGAAGTCGGTTATGTGGGCGAGCCGCTGCCAGGCATAGAGGTGAAAATTACCGACGATGGCGAGATTATCTGCCGTGGACATAACGTGATGATGGGCTACTACAGACAGCCTGAGCTGACAGCCGAAGTCATCGACAAAGACGGCTGGTTCCATACTGGTGACCTCGGACGTTTCAACGAGCATGGCTTGCTGAAGATCACAGGTCGTAAAAAGAATATCTTTAAGACATCATTCGGAAAATATATCAACCCGGATTTCATCGAGAGTAAGTTTATCTTATCAGGATTTATTGAACAAATCGTGGTATTGGGCGAGAACCAGAAATACGCCGCCGCTCTCATCCGTCCGGATTTCACATTCTTGAAAGAATGGTGCAAACGTCATAACATTCCTTATACCACCAACGAGGAGATGATCAAGAATGAAGAGGTCTTCAAACGTTATGGCAAGGAAGTCAAGAAACTCAACCACGACCTCGGCGACGTTGAGAAAATCAAGAAGTTTGAACTTATCGCCGACGAATGGTCAATAGCCACGGGCATCGTCACGCCTACCTTGAAAGTCAAGAGAAACGTGGTGATGCGCCGTTATGCAGATATCATTGAGACACTTTTTAAGTAAATTTTATTTTTTTTAGATATGGAAGTCAAGAGGGTTTTTGATTTATTAGCACATTATAAAGAAAAATATCCCGACCAGAAAGTAGCTTTGGCGGGTAAAGTTAACGGAAAATGGCGCGAATACAGCATCGACGAGTATATCGAACAGACGAATATCATCAGCGGTGCTTTGATCGAACTCGGAGTACAGCCGCAGGATAAGGTGGCGGTCATCAGCAACAACCGTCCGGAATGGAATATCCTTGATATGGCCATCACTCAGATCGGTGGCGTGATGGTGCCTATCTATCCGACCATCAGCGAGGCTGATTATAAGATCATTTTGAACAACTGCGAGGCGGGCGTCTGCATCGTGGAAGGCATCGCCGTTATGAATAAAATCGAGGCTATCTGGCCTGAGACGCCGTCGCTGAAGAAGCTTTACACCTTCATCGACAGAGGTAAATATCCGTTCTTTGCCAACCTCCTTGAACTCGGAAAGGAGCATCCGCATACCGAAGAGATTGAGAAACGTAAGGCAGAAGTCGATGAAATGAGCTGTGCCACAATCATCTACACATCAGGTACTACAGGTGTTCCGAAAGGCGTGATGTTGTCGCATCATAACCTGATGAACCAGTTTAAGAACTTCTGCCAGACGCCGTCGCCATGGTCGAAACGCGCATTCAGTTTCTTGCCGGTGTGCCACGCCTACGAACGCGCTCTTATCTACATGTATCACTACCTCGGAATGTCTATTTACTATGCTGAGAGCATCGCGACAATAGCCGACAACATGAAAGAGGTACATCCTACGATGATGTGCGCCGTGCCACGTGTTTTGGAGAAATTCTATGATAAGATTTACAGCTCCGGAAAGAGCATGAAAGGCCTCTCGAAGACCATATTCTACTGGTCGATGCATCTCACAGAGAGATATAAGATTGAAGGCCGCTCATGGTTCTATAACCTCAAGCTGAAGATCGCCGACAAGCTCGTCTACAGCAAGATTCGTGAGAAACTCGGTGCCGAGAACTTCGATATTATCGTGTCGGGTGCCGCTTCTATCACCAAGAAGATCAGCGGATTCTTCTCAGCCATCAAGATGCCTGTGTTTGAAGGCTACGGCTTGACGGAGACCTCGCCGGTTATCACCGTGAGTAACCGTGACAAACACGGTCGTGAGGTGGGTGCCGTCGGACAGCCGCTGCCGGGCGTGGAGGTGAAGATTGCCGACAATGGCGAGATCATCTGCCGCGGACATAACGTGATGATGGGCTATTACAAACAGCCTGAACTGACAGCCGAAGTCATCGACAAAGACGGCTGGTTCCATACCGGTGACCTCGGAAAATTCAATGAACACGGGCTTCTGCAGATTACAGGCCGAATGAAGAACTTGTTTAAGACCTCATTGGGAAAATATGTCAACCCTGACGTGGTCGAGGGCAAGTTCAGCAATTCAGGCTTTGTTGAGCAGATCGTGGTGGTCGGCGAGAACCAGAAATTCGCAGCCGCTCTCATCCGTCCTGACTTCGCCTTCTTGAAGGAATGGTGCCAAAAACATCAGATTCCATACACCACCAACGAGGAGATGATTCAGAATGAAGAGGTTAAGAAACGTTACGACAAGGAAGTCAAGAAGTTGAACGAAGGTCTTGGCGAGGTAGAGAAGGTAAAGAAATACGTGCTTATCGCCGACGAATGGACTATCGCCAACGGCATTCTGACACCTACTTTGAAAGTGAAGAGAAGAAAGGTAATGGAGCATTACTGTGACACTATCGACAAGATGTTCATCTAATCAATAGATCAGATAACCAACTAGACCCGATGCTAAAATTATTAGTATCGGGTTTATTTTTGCCCAAAAGACAGCGACAAAGCTGACGGCGCAGATTATCACGCTGAAGTTGTTCTGGTGAAGTCCGAAGTCGACGAAGCTGGTGGGGTTCATCATGAGCAGGGCCGCCACGAAGATAAGTCCTGCGATGACGGGTTTCATCGATGCCAGTGTGGTTTTTACGATATAGTTTTCTTTATTTTTAAATAAAAATTTCATAACGAGGACCAGCATCAACAATGACGGCAGCACTATGGCTGTAGTGGCGAGGAGCGAACCCCATATTCCGCCCACGGTGTAGCCTATGAAGGTGGCGAGGTTGATGGAGACAGGGCCTGGCGTCATCTGTGAGAGCGCCACGATGTCAGCAAACTCTTCCATCGTCATCCAGCAGTAATGATCCACCACCTCGAACTGAATCATTGATAGCATGGCATAGCCGCCCCCGAAACCTAAGATTCCGATCTTCAAATAAGCCCAAAACAGTTGCCAGTATATCATGATATAGACTTATTTAATTGTTTCTGTGAATAAAATGCGAACGACACGCTGCAGATGATGGTGGCGAGGATGATATACACTGGCGACACCTTGAGGAAATATATCAAAACGACAGTGGCTATTGGGAATATCGCGGTTTTCCAGTTGACTTTCGCATTAATAAACATCTTGATGGCAGGCGACAGGATGAGCGCGACCACACACGGACGTATGCCACGGAAGATGCTCTCGACGACAGGGTTGTCTTTGTAATCGAGGAAAAACACTGCGATGACGAGGATGATGACTATCGATGGAATGATGGCACCAAGGGTGGCTGCTATCGCGCCGCGTAACCCTTTGATTTTATAGCCTGTATAAAGAGCAGTGTTGACGGCGAACACGCCAGGGAGCATCTGGACGATGGTGATCATGTCCCAGAATTCATCCCGTTGGATCCATCGGCGGCGGCTGACGACAGCTTTCTCTATCATGTCGAGCATGGCATAGCCGCCGCCGAGGGTGAACGCCCCGATGTTGAAAAACGTGATGAAAAGCTGCCAGACAGTGCGCATCGTGAATTTTTTTGCAAAAATACGTTTTTTAGTTAAAAGTTAAGAGTTAGAAGAGAAAAGATTTTGACAGTGTGAGTTCTTTTAACTTTACTCTTTTAACTTTTAACCAAAATAATTTGTATATTTGCGTCATGAATTACCTGTCGGTCGATAATATTTCAAAGGCTTACAGCGACAAGCTGCTGTTTGAGAACATCTCTTTCGGAATAGAAAAAGGGGAGAAGACAGCTTTGATTGCCGCTAACGGCACTGGAAAAAGCACCATGATGCGTATCCTTGTCGGAAAAGAGGAGGCCGACGGCGGAAAAATTACCTTTAACGACAATGTCCGTATCGGATATCTCGAGCAGTTGCCTCAATTCGACCCCAATCTGACTATCGAAGATGTGATAGCAACGGGTCATACCGAGGTGATGCGAGTTATAAAACGTTATGAGGAAGCCCTTGTAAATCAAGTGGACCTGGATAAGGCTACGGCGGAGATGGATACCATGCAGGCATGGTCTTACGAGTTGAGGTTGAAACAGTTGCTTTCTACCTTTGAAATCAACGACTTGACGCAGAAGATTGGCACCTTATCTGGCGGCCAGGTGAAGCGTCTGGCACTCGCTTTGGTGCTTCTTGACGACCCAGATATGCTGTTTCTCGACGAGCCGACCAACCACCTCGACATGCAGATGGTGGAGTGGCTTGAGAATTACCTCACCCAGTCGAATGTGACGCTGTTTATGGTCACTCACGACCGCTATTTCCTTGATAGAGTGTGCAATAAGATTCTGGAGATGTATCATGGGACCATCTACACGCATAACGGCAACTTCGACTATTATGTGCGGAAGAGCCGCGAACGTGAGGAAAACAAGCGCATCGCAGCGGAGAAGGCAGGACAGCTGATGAAACATGAGCTTGAGTGGATTCGAAGCACTCCGCAGGCACGAACGGGCAAGGCGAAGGCGAGAATCGACGCTTTCTACGACCTGAAAGAGAAGGCGCGGATGATTCGCGACAACAGCGAGATACAGTTTGGACTCGACATGCAGCGTCTTGGCGGTAAGATTCTCGAGATGAAAGGCGTCACTAAGAAGTGGGATGACCTGTATCTGCTCAAAGATTTCGATTATATCTTCAAAAAAGGCGAGCGCATCGGCATCATAGGGAAGAACGGCGTCGGTAAATCCACCTTTTTGAATATGATAACCGGTCACGAGGCGCCTGATAGCGGCACCATCGTGGTGGGCGAGACAGTCGTTTACGGATATTACACTCAGGGAGGCATCAGGTTCGATGAAAATAAGACTGTCATCGATACCATCCGCGACATCGCCGAGGTGGTTTATTACGGCAAGGACATGGTATACACCGCCGACAAGCTGCTGGCGCATTTCATGTTCCCGTATTCGATGCACCGTCAGCCGGTGTCGTTGCTGAGCGGCGGTGAGAAACGCAGGCTTTATCTGCTCACGATTCTCATCAAAAACCCTAACTTCCTGATTCTTGACGAGCCTACTAACGACTTGGATATCTTGACGTTACAGAAGCTCGAAGACTTTCTGCAAGGTTACAAAGGCTGCCTGATTGTGGTCTCGCACGACCGTTATTTCCTCGACCAGACCGTCGACCAGCTCTTCGTCTTCGAAGGCGACGGAGCAGTGAAAGGCTTCATGGGTAACTATTCACAGTATCACGACTGGCTTGACGAGAAAAACAAGGAACAGCACAAAATTCAGGTTGCGGAACGTGTAGATACCCGCGAAAACAGGCCTAAGGCAACGGAACGCAGCAAGAAACGCTCGTTTAAGGAGCAAAGAGAATACGAGCAGTTGGCTGTTGACATTGAAAATTTGGAAAATGAGAAAAAATCATTAACTTCGCAGTTAGAAAATCAGACTGATTATCAAGAGATTGACAAAATCGGTAAACGTTTGACGGAGATTAACGATTTGCTTGACGAGAAGGAGATGCGCTGGTTGGAGTTAGATGAAATATAAAAACACAATACCATGGAAGAACTTAGAAATTTTTTACAAACTGTAAACGACAACGGAATTTTATGGCTTCTGGAGGCGAAGCCCGGACTTTTCGCCATGCTTGAGGATGGTGGCGGCAACTCATATATCCCCGTGTGGGCTAGCGAAGACGAGGCTAAGGCCAATATCAGCGATGACTGGGAGTCATACAAGGTGGCAAATATGGATATCGCCGAATTCATCACTTGGACTCGTGAGCTTGACGGCGATAATGTCGGAATAGCAATTTCGACAGGCAATGAAGGACAAATATTGCCAATCCCATCAAAAATCATGCGTCAGATGCTTGGCGGTCAAGACAAATCTGACCGTGAGCTGGTGGGCGAGGAGTTCTACGATGAAGAATGGGCTGAACCTATGCCCGAGGACTGGGAAGAAGAGGATGAATAATAATCGGTAATTTGAGGGACAAAAATGTAGAGACGCCACAATGTGACGTCTCTACGTGTTTTTGATGAAACAAACAAAACCGTTTATTTCACGTTTTCTTTTCCAACCTTAACGGCTTCCATGTTCAACGGGATGAGCTTGTGAGCGCGCTCTGGCAAGCTGTGGCGAAGACCCTCTTCAACGTTCTTGTCGAGGATGATTGGACGGAGCTTCAAGAAAGCGCCGAGGATAATCATGTTGAACACTTTGCTGTTACCCATGTCTGATGCCAGCTGTGCACCTTCGATGGTGTGGATGTGGATGTCTGTACGGGTAGGCTTCTTGGTGATGCCGTTCGGATCATAGAGAAGATATCCGCCAGGTTTTACTTTCGATTCGAACTTGTCGAGTGACTGCTGGTTCAGGATCACTGCTGTGTCGAATGCGTTGATGATAGGAGAGCACACGCGTTCATCGCTGACGATGACAGTCACGTTGGCGGTACCACCACGCATCTCAGGACCG
>CAJOCJ010000021.1 GCA_905236635.1 uncultured Bacteroidales bacterium | reverse complement strand
GAAGCAATATAATTCTTCGTTTTTGCCGAAGTTCAAGAAGATGACTTCGGTATTCTCAGCGTTCTTCTCCGGGAAGAGGTTCAGCTCGTTCAAAACGTCGTAGATGCGATCTGCGCCGAAGCTGATGCCGACGCCTGAAACGTTAGGCAGACCGAAGATTCCAGTAAGGTTATCGTAACGACCGCCGCCCGAGATACTGCCCATCGCCACGTCTTTAGCCTTCACTTCAAAGATGGCTCCGGTGTAGTAGTTCAAGCCGCGAGCGAGGGTAAGGTCAAGTTCGTATTCGATGCGTAAACCCATGGCATTCAAGTAGTTAAAGAGGGTCTCGAGTTCTTCGATGCCTTTTGTTCCCACCTCGATGCCGCTCATCAGCGATTTAAGCTGTGCCATCTTCTCGCGGGCGCTGCCTTGCATGAAGAGGATAGGCTGCAGTTTTGCGATGGCTTCATTGTCGAGGCCTTTCTCGGCGAGTTCGGCGTTCACTGCGTCGATTCCAATCTTGTCGAGCTTGTCGATTGCCACGGTGATGTCGACGAGAGCGTCAGGTTTTCCGATGTATTCGGCTATTCCGGCAAGGACTTTGCGGTTGTTTATCTTCAGGACGACTTTGATTCCGAGGTTGTTGAACACCTCATCGACTATCTGGACGAGTTCAGCCTCGTTGAGGAGTGAGTCGCTGCCGATGATATCGACGTCGCACTGGTAGAACTCGCGGTAACGTCCTTTCTGTGGACGGTCATCTGGTCGCGGTACTGCACCACGAAACGCGCAAACGGCACTGTAAGGTCGTAACGGAGACCTTTCTCGCAGATCTTGCTTGAGAGCTTCAGTGAGTCGAGCGGCTGGCCGTTCTGCTCCACGCCCGACATGAAGTCGCCGGAGTTGAGGATGCGGAACAGCAGTTTGTCGCCTTCGTCGCCGTATTTGCCCATCAGGGTGGAGAGGTTCTCCATCGACGGGGTCTCAATCGGTTGAAAGCCAAAGCGTTTGAACACGGTCTTTATCGTGTCGAATATATAATTTCGGCGCATCATGACATCCGGAAGGAAGTCGCGCGTGCCCTTAGGAATAGACGGTTTCTGTGCCATTTTTTGAATAATATTTGAAACTGCAAAGATAATAAATTTTAGAATACAGAAGACAGAAGTTAGAAGCAAGAATTTTTCATTTTTAAACAATATGAATAAAAATGAGACGTTACAATTTAAAAATCACGAATCTATGGCAATTTTACGTTAATAAGTTTCAATTCATTAATTATTAACCTTAAAATTCAAAAAAATGACAGACGACGAAATGATTGTCAATGAGGACGTTAAGACAAAAAAACCAACTGAACCTAAAACTCAGAAAGTGTATCAGAAACCTATCACAAAGATTGTATTTATTGGCATTTTAGTGTTGCTATTGCTGATTCCAATGGAGATGATAAAAAAGCTCATCAGTGAGCGAATGTGGACCGCCGAGGATGCCACAAAAGAAGTTTACCAAAGCTGGAGCGAACCGCAGACGATTGTCGGACCGGTGCTTTCGCTGACTTTGAAGACACAGACAAAAGACGCTGAAGGCAAGGCAAAATTCGAATATAACACATACAATATTTTACCTAATGACTTGAAAATCAATGGAAATATTGCCACGCAGGAGTTAAAACGAGGCATTTACGAAATTGTGGTTTACAACGCGCCGATTGACATCGCTGGTAATTTTGTCTATACTGATGAGTTGAAAAACATCATTGGCAGCTTTGAAGACGCCGAAATCACCAATGCATCTATTTACATAGGTATCAGTGACTTACGTGGCATCAGCGAAGAAGTGACAATGAATTTCGGTGAGCAGCATCTGAACATGAATTCCGGCATGCCTTCATTCTCATTGAGCACTTCCGGATTGTCGAGCACAGTGAATCTCGACTCATTCCTGACCGGAAACACCGTCAATTTCTCAACAAAATTAGCGTTGAAAGGCTCTAAATCTATTGATTTCTTACCTTTAGGAAAGACAACATCAGTGGCATTGACTTCCAACTGCACAACACCAAGCTTCCAAGGCTCGTTCCTCCCGGCGAACCGCAACGTGACCAACGACGGTTTCACCTGCGATTGGAAGGTTGTGCAAGTGAACCGTAACTATCCGCAAGTCATCGGTGGCCAGTCGTACAACAAGTCTGTTTACGACTCGGCATTCGGCGTCAACGTGCTGATTCCGCTGCAGCACTACCAGAAGTCGATGCGCACCGTGAAATACGCTATCTTAATCATTTTGCTGACGTTCGTGGTAAGTTTCTTCGTAGAAATGATTCAGAAAAAAGATATACATCCAGTACAATACTTGCTCATCGGACTGGCGCTCTGCCTGTTCTATTCGCTGCTGGTATCGTTATCAGAACATATTTTATTTACAGCAGCTTACATAATCGCTGCCCTGATGACCGACGGTTTGATAACATGCTATTTAGCTGGAGTTTTGAAGATTAAGAAGACCGCATTAGCCATAGGAGGACTGCTATTGGCACTTTATGCCTTCATCTTCGTGCTGTTGCAGCTCGAGTCGTACGCCTTGCTCGCCGGCAGCATCGGACTGTTTGTGCTGCTTGCAGTATTGATGCATTTTTCGCAAAAGATTGAGTGGTATAAAACAAATTGATAATCAAAGTAATATGATAAAAAGCCCTTCTGTTGTCCTGAAGGGCTTTTTACAACCAATTTTTGTGCAAAAAATACTATTTACAGACAACACTTTATGTAAAAAATGTTGGTTATAGGCAACACTTTTGGGCAAATTATGTTGGTTGGGAAAAGTATTTTGAGTATATTTCACAATTTTTTATATTTGGAAATATAATTTTTATGCTATTTTTTACATTTTAAAATATAAATATTAAAAATATTTTGCAGTTTGAAATATAATTTGTATATTTGCAGCCGGATTTTATATTAAAAAACGATTATGGAAATAGCGGAACTTCAGCCTTTATTGGACAATTATCATCGCAAGATAGCAAAGATTGACTTGCGTTTCAAACGTTATCTTTACAGTCAGATCAACTGGAATGCGCGTCTGATTGGCATAAAAGGGCCAAGAGGCGTTGGCAAAACCACTATGTTGCTTCAGCATATTTTAGAAAATTACGACAATATCGACAAAACGCTTTATGCTTCGTTGGATGATTTGTGGTTTTCGTCGCATTCACTGATGGATTTGATTGATTGGGCTTATCAGCACGGAATCACACGTCTTTATCTTGACGAGGTGCATCGCTATGAAAACTGGTCGGCCAATTTGAAAAACATTTACGACAACTATCCCGACATGAGCGTCGTTTATACAAGCAGTTCTTTGCTAATAATGGACAACGCAAAGGTTGATTTGTCGCGCCGCCAGACATTATATACTATGGTTGGCATGTCATTTCGTGAGTTTTTGGCTTTTGAGGAGACGATAAATATTGCCCCATTAAAACTTGATGATTTGCTGCACAACCATGTCAGCCATGCGATGCAAATTGTTAAAAACATCAGAATCGCCCCATTGTTTGAGAATTATCTTGTTCACGGATATTATCCTTTTTACAAAGAGTCAATTGAAGATTTCCCAATCCGCTTGCGCGAAACTGTTTCTGTAGTAATTGACACGGACTTGCCTGCTGTTGAGAATGTCTCGTTTGAAACAATTCAGAAGGTGAAGCGGTTGTTGATGATTATCAGCGAGAATGTTCCGTTCGAGCCGAAAATGTCGGAGCTTTGGAGACAGCTATCCACCAACAACGAACTGGGTTTGCGGATGTTGTATTCCCTAGACAAAGCCCAGATATTGACTTTGCTGACCTCTAAAACGAAAAATTACAAATATCTTTTCAAACCCGACAAGATTTTCATTGGAAACACCAATTTGATGCATGTCTTGTGTCCAAAAGTTGACAAGGGAAACGAACGAGAAACCTTTTTCCTGAGCCAGCTGCAAACCGCGCACGAAGTCAAATATCCGTCAAAGGGCGATTTTCTCATTGACGGCAAATACCTATTTGAGATTGGCGGCAAGAACAAGAGTTTTGAGCAGATTGCTGATGTCCCTAATAGTTTTCTCGCCGTTGATGACACTGAAATCGGTCATGGCAACCGCATCCCGCTGTGGCTTTTCGGACTGCTTTATTGATATTAGTTTTAATCATCATTTTCCAGCTGCCACCTTTCTCCGAAAGCTGAAGGCTGAAAAATTGATGATTAAAACGTTATTGTGGGTGTTACAATATTTGAGAAAGCAATTTTTTTGCCATATTTTAATCTTTATCCATATTCCCAAGAGCTTCATTACAATGAGAGCATAACACTTGCAAATTATCTAAAGTTGTTTCACCTCCTTTAGACCAAGGTTTTATGTGATCAAAATGAATGTTATGAAGCCCGCCGCTACATTCAACACCACAAATTCTACAACGATTACCATCTCTCATCAATACTTGAACTTTTAATCGATCACTCGGTTCTCTTTTGGTTTTATGTTTTATTATTGAAATATCTTCTTCTTGTCTTTCAGTTGAATTTTCAATATCATTGTCTGAAATATATTTTATAAAACTCTCCAAAGCTTTATACCAAGTACCAAAATGCCTTAAATATGAACCAGATGATATCCGAGATAAATCTTTATTATCCATATCGCGTCTTGAAGGTTGTTTTCCCTTTTTCAACCATGCATCTTTAATATTCAACAACAAATCCTCTTCCGAATAAAACATATTATTGACATTTGCTCCAACTTTTATCAACACATCATTCCATTTGCCAAATCTTCTTAATACAGTTGAACTATTAATTTTTGCATTAGCATCGAATTCCCTTAGAGTAATACTAGTTTTGCCCAACTTTTTCATTACCGCTTTTATTTCACCAATAATGCCTTCGTCGGATAATGGCTCTTTTTTAATAAGTTTAAATTCCATAATTAACTATGAATACTTTACAAATCAGATCCTATGATACAATTATTACATCTGCAAAAATAAGAAATCTTATTAACAAAGCAAACTTTTAGCCATAAAATCATCGACATTTTCTCTCTAATACAACAACTCATAATATGTTCTTTTTAAAAAAAATTCGCAAAAAATGCGAACTTTTCAAAAAAAGTATTATTTTTGCAAACGAAATTTATTGATTATGAGTAACTTAGGTTACGGAGCATATCCCACACATCCCGGAGAAGTGTTGAAAGACGAAATCGAATCTCGCGGCATCAGTCAGAGGCAACTGGCTGACAGCATGGGTCTTACATATTCGGTGGTCAACGAAATTTTGAATGGTCGCCGCTCTTTGACAGCCAAAACCGCACTTATGTTTGAGGCCGCTCTCGATGTCCCTGCCGACTCTCTGATGTACTTGCAAATGAAATACAACATGCAGACTGCAAAGAACGACAAGTCATTCTTGAACGTTTTGAAAGGTATTAGAAAAGTCGCAGCAGTGTTATAATCATTTCAAAATTTCATCAATCACCTCATAAATCTCCTCTTCCTTCTCGTAAGGATGGATTTGGAAATACGGGTTGCCGGTTAGCATTGCGGAGAGCTGAGTTTTGGTTTTGTTGTAGAAGATATGGCACGGGATGCCGAAACGCTCAGCGTAGGCGAGTTCATAGCCGACACCAAGCGACGGGCAGGTGCATTCGCCGATGAGGATGTCGCTTTGGCGAAGCCAGGCGGTGTCTTGGTTGTAAATCTTCGAGTCACGCTCAAAACCTTGCTCAGTCAAGAACAGGTTTTTGCTGCCGACATGCTCTGTCAGAACGACATCGGT
Organism: uncultured Bacteroidales bacterium; assembly: GCA_905236635.1. GTDB lineage: Bacteria > Bacteroidota > Bacteroidia > Bacteroidales > F082 > Limimorpha. Next base: position 32,964 of record CAJOCJ010000021.1, on the reverse strand, counting down.
ACGCTGGATGTACGAAATAATCCGGTTGTAGAGGTCGGCATCGACGCGACCGCCGCGGATGGAACCTGCGAAGTATATTTTCTTGTTCATTCTCTGTGTTTTTTGCAATAAATCACCACCTTCTTCTCCCCCATCATCGTAGTGCCAAAAACGAAATTCTCATCGCTCTCCTTGAGATTTAATGATTTTCGTAACTCATTGGCACTCAATGGGAAATTGCGGACAGCGACTGAGGCTTCGGTGACATTTTTCAACAATTCTTTTTTAATCCTTTTGCTAAAAGGCGCAAACCCGACGACCTCGAAAATGCGGCCTGGGAAATCAGGAATCAGGTTGTCTGAAGTATATAAATGACTGTTAATGTGCAACTTATCGATTCCGAAACGCTGCGAGATTAATTTAAAGGCACCGGCTTTCATCAGGGCGGCGTTGGGCTCATATAGGTATTTTTTAATTGTGGTGGCGAAGGTCGGGATGGCAACGGTTTCATCATCAATTGCGTATTGTAATGACGTGGCGCGCCGCATCCCTACGTCAATACAATGTATTGTTATTTTGCCATTGTAATCCAGTCGCAAAAGAACCAAAACCTCCTTGCATTCGTTTTTCACAGCCACGATGTGGATTTCCGCAATATTGGGCAATTCCTTGATAATCACAGAAATATCCAACATCGGGGATAATTTGACCATCACGGTTGCACCATGTAGAGACGTGCCATGGCGCGTCTCTACCAGATCGACGACATCGGGCGTGCAATCATGCAACGAAACCATTTTCCTGTTGTAAATATCCCTTCGGGCGGGATCCAAATAAAGGACAACGCATGTGTTGTCCCAACGGGTCGTATGGTTTTCACATCCAGCAGGGACAAGGCATGCCTTGTCCCTAAGAAAAGATTCCGCATCGGAATTGACAACCGTGATTTTGCGGTCTAAAACCGCAAAATTGTGCTCCGCAAAATCGCATAACTCCTTCTGATTTTCAACGTAATACGACGTTTTGAATTTCTCTGAAAGGAAATATGAATCGATACCCAGGCCGCCTGTCAAATCGACGAAAGTGCCGCCACCTTCGATGATTGAGGCCTTGTATTTCGCGGTAAGCTCGGAGGAACACTGCTCCAACGAGAGATGTCTCGGAAACAGCAAATCAGGATTCGACGCCCACGACGGCACTTTCTTCGACAGAAGCTGTCGAGCCTCTATCTGATTGAGCGCCAATATCTTATCCACATCATCAGGAAACTTCTGCAACGCCAGCTGGCGCACGTCATCCTTCAGATGCGACTCAATGAAATCCCGGGTTGCTGTATTCATCAGCTTTTCAAAACGTTATTGTTTTTCCTACGGAAATTGAAAAACAAAACCGTGAACAACATAGTGATGCAGCCTGCTATTATCGGGGCGACTGTCGATGAAAATCCCACGCCTTCCACATATTTTCCGGCGGGGAACTCGAAGATATATGTCATCGTGACCATCGTCATGAACATCGCAGGAATCAGTGTCACAATGTATTTTTTCTTTTCTTGAGCGAGATAAACTGTTATAGCCCAGAGAGTTACCATTGCCAAAACCTGGTTTGCCCAAGCAAAATAACGCCAAATCATGTCGAAACCTTTAGCGTCGGCGAGGCTGAACACCAAAAGTACTGCTGTCACCGCGAACATCGGGATGGCGATGATGAGACGGTTCTTGATAGGCTTCTGGTCGTAATGCAGGAAGTCGGCGATGATGAGACGAGCCGAACGTAATGCTGTATCGCCCGAGGTGACGGCTGCCGAGATGACGCCGAGGATGGTAATCACAGCAATAACCGGGGTAAACCAAGTGTTGGCAATCACTCCCACAATGGCGGCTCCACTCTTGCCTGTGACGTCAACGACGCTGTCGGGACTGAAGAAATATGCCGCTGCAGCTGCCCATATCAAGGCGACGACGCCCTCAGTGATCATCGCACCATAGAAAATCGGACGTCCCTGTTTCTCGTTGACCATGCAACGTGCCATAAGCGGCGACTGTGTGGCATGAAAACCTGAAATCGCGCCGCATGCGATGCTGATGAACATCATCGGGAAGATTGGACAGTATTGTGGATTCGGGTGACGGTTGTATAATCCGCTCCAAATCTCCGGAATCTCAGGCTGGTAGATGATAAACGCCACAAAGATGGCGACTGCCATGCCGAGCAAAAGTATTCCGAAAACCGGGTAAAGTCGGCCGATAAGCTTGTCGATAGGCAATAAAGTCGCAATGAGATAATATGCCAAGATGATGATGACCCATATGTACGGGTTCCACCCAGGAGTGAAGTTGTTGATTAACAGCGTCGCCGGGGTGTTGACGAACACCACGCCCACCATAATCATCAGCAAGACCGTGAATCCGCGCATCACCTGTTTCACGCCGTTACCGAGGAACATGCCGTGAATCTCGGGCAGACTTGAGCCTTTGGTGCGCAATGATATCATGCCTGAGAGGTAGTCGTGGACGGCACCTGCGAAGATGCTGCCGAACACAATCCACAGGAACGATGCTGTTCCAAACTGAGCTCCCAAGATGGCGCCGATGATAGGACCAACGCCAGCGATATTCAAAAATTGAATCAGGAAGATGCGCCATGGCTTCATCGGCACGTAGTCAACACCGTCAGCCATAGTGATTGCTGGGGTTTCGCGATTCGGGTCAGCACCGAAAAGCTTCTCGATAAACTTTCCGTAAATCAGATAGCCGAGAATCAAAACGGCGAGAGCAATGAAAAATGTTATCATAATCTTAATTATTTCTGTCCAAATTCCATTAGATAAGCTTTAATAAACTCATCGATTTTACCGTCCATCACGGCCTGCACGTTACTGGTCTGGTAGTTGGTGCGATGGTCTTTCACACGGCGGTCGTCGAACACGTAAGAGCGTATCTGCGAGCCCCACTCAATCTTCTTCTTCGACGCTTCGATTTTGTTTTTCTCTTCCATGCGGTGCTGCAGCTCCTTGTCGTACAGCTGTGACTTCAGCAGTCGCATGGCGTTTTCCTTGTTTTTCGGCTGGTCGCGAGTCTCAGTGTTCTCAATCAGAATCTCTTCTTCGTGACCGTCGTAAGGGTCTTTGTACTGATATCTCAAACGCACTCCCGACTCCACCTTATTCACGTTCTGGCCGCCAGCGCCGCCGCTGCGGAAGGTGTCCCATGTCAGGCGTGACGGGTCGATGACGATTTCGATGGTGTCGTCGATGAGAGGTGACACGAACACCGAGCTGAACGACGTCATTCGTTTGCCTTGGGCGTTGAATGGCGACACGCGCACGAGGCGGTGCACTCCGTTCTCACCTTTGAGGTAACCGTAGGCGTAGTCGCCGTCGATTTCCATGGTGCACGACTTGATGCCGGCATCGTCGCCTTCCAGGATGTTACTTATTCTCACCTTATAGTCATGAGCCTCGGCGTAGCGCATATACATTCGCATGAGCATGTCGGCCCAGTCCTGCGACTCAGTGCCGCCCGCGCCCGCGTTGATTTTCAGCACGCAGCTCATCGAGTCGGCCTCGTCATGAAGCATATTACGGAACTCGAGGTCCTCCACCAGCTTCAGCACGTCGGCGTATTGTTTGTCGACTTCCTCTTCCGTCGCCTCGCCTTCCTTGGCGAAATCGTACAAAACGCCGAGGTCGTCATTGGCTTTCACTATCTCGTCGTAAGCCACGACCCAGCTCTTCACGTCGCGGATCTGTCGCATGATTACCTTGCCGTTTTTCGGGTCGTCCCAGAAGCCGTCGGCCTTCGTTTTCTACAGTTTGGTGTCGATGTCAAAGATACCTCCTCAAGGCATCAATCCTCTTACTCAGTTCTTTTATGCTGTCTAAAGTGACCATATTAATATAAGGTGTAGTTTTCAGGTTGCAAAATTACAAAATTTTTAGTCTCACACAATGCTTTTAATAACTTCCCACACCAAGCTTGGCTCGTAGCCTTTTTGCATGGCGTATTGGGCAAGTTTTGCCTTGCGTTTGTATGGGTCAGACTCGTTTATCTTCTTGACTTTCAGCACTTTAACCAACTCTTCGCGATAAATCTCGGGGTCGATTTCTGAAAGGGCGTTTTTGATTATCTCATCAGAAATACCCTTCATTCGTAACGCCATTTTTATCTTGTTTACACCCCATTTTTTAAGATGAATCTTGCTTCTCACGAAAGTGGAGGCATAACGCTCATCGTCAATAAAGCCTTCATCCACAAGGACTTTCATTATCTTTTCCTTATCGGAATCAGGAATGTCGAACGTGGCGAGTTTGGTCCTCACCTCCTGCATGCACCTGTCCTGATAGGCGCAATAACGCAACACCTTCTTCAATATGGCATCATTCGACAATTCCATACCACAAAATTACAGATTTTTTCCGATTTTTAGACCTTATTTCAAAAAAAATTTGTATCTTTGTAGTTTAATATGCTGAAAAAGATAATTAATCGGTTTTTCGTGGTCTTGGGTGTCATTTTCACCCTTTTCCTGATTCTGGCGATCACGCCGGCGCCGTTCTACATGCATTATAATCTGGGCCAAGATCCCAATCAGGATACGACATATATCTTTGAGCCTCAACACATTATCATGATGGGCGGCGCCGGCATGCCCTCGGCAAACAATCTGATGCGGCTGTATTATACAGCAGGTCTCGCCTCGTTTTACGACTGTCCTGTCACGATAGCGTTGCCTTACGACTCAATATGCCATGCCAAAATAGACCAATATCTTGTCAATCAAGGAGTTACGAGAGAGATAATCCACGATACAATAGGCACAAATACCCGTTCACAAGTCCTAGCTTTGTCAGAAAACTATCCAGAATTGTTGACGACAAACATCCTCGTCATCACCTCTCCAGAACATCTCCGTAGGACTGTAAAATGCTTCAACAAGGCTGGTTTTCAGCAAGTTAGAGGTGCCGCTGCCTTCGAAGGCGCTGTCGATTTTGATTTGTCTTTAGAGAATCAGATTTTAAAAGGAAAAGAAACCATCCCGAGTGTCGAAAGCACCAAGCTACGCTACACTTTCTGGAATTATCTGAAACTGGAAATAGACACCTATCGCGAGTATTTCGCACTATTTTACTACAAAATCAAAGGATGGATTTAGTTACGGCCGTAGAGACGGCTGATCCATTCGGATTTGCCCATTTTTCTTAATGTCTGCTTAACCCATTGGCGGTTCTCGGGCTTGTACCAGAAGAAAAACCGTTGCTGCGCGAGCTTATCCTCCTTGTTTTTCGCCACAAAAACAGGTTTCAAAGTGTATGGATCGTAACCAGAATAATAGATCTCGGTCGCCAAAGTCATCGGGGTTGGTGTAAAGTCTTGCACCTGCTCAAGATGATAGCCTAAATCCTTGGTTTTCACTGCAAGTTCGGCCATATCCATCAAGGTGCATGCCGGATGGCTTGATATGAAATAAGGTATCAGCTGCTGGTTAAGGTGATATTTCTCGTTGACCTGGTCGAAACGTTTTTTCAGTTTATTGAACAGCGAAAATGGTGGTTTGCGCATGAGTCTCAATACGTTATCGCTCACCTGCTCGGGTGCCACCTTCAGTCGGCCGCTCACATGACGGCGCATCAGCTGCTCAAAATACTCGTCGTAACCGAGCTTGCCGTCGGGATCGTCGTTGGTAAGAAACAGGTCGTAGCGTATGCCCGAGCCTATCGTCACCTTCTTAATATTAGGCATCTTGTCAACTTCCTTGTACAGTTCGATGAGCGGATGATGGTCGGTGTTCAGGTTCTTGCATATATTAGGCTGGATGCATGTCGGACGCACGCATTTCTCGCATAAAGATTCGTCTTTTCCGCGCATTTTGTACATGTTCGCCGAAGGACCGCCCAAATCGCTGATATAGCCTTTAAAATCAGGCATCTGTGTGACTTTTTCAACCTCACGTAAAATCGATTCTTTGCTCCTCGATGCCACAAATTTTCCTTGATGAGCCGAGATGGTGCAGAAGGCGCAACCGCCGAAGCATCCTCTATGGATGTTCACCGAATGGCGTATCATCTCGTAAGCCGGAATGGGGCCGCGTTTGGCATATTTCGGATGCGGCATGCGGGTATAAGGCAGGTCGAAAGCGGCGTCAATCTGCGCCGTGGTGTAAGTCGGATACGGCGGATTGATATAAAGTGTCTGATTACCAACATCTTGCAACAGTCGGGCAGCGTGTTTTTTATTCGACTCTTCCTCCACATGCTTGAAATTCGAGGCGTAGAGTTTCTTGTCTTTCAGACAGACCTCATGAGAAACGAGCTTTATGTCATCCCATTCAGAATCAACAGGTTGCGATTTCTTTTTCAGGAAAAACGTCTGCGGGATATTTGTTATCTCATCTATCTTTTTGCCTTCAAAAAGAGCTTTAGCAATCTCGACATTAGCCAGCTCGCCCATGCCATAAACGCCCATATCGGCGTGAGAATCAACGAGGATGCTTGGTTTCAGAGAATCCGACCAGTAGTCATAATGTGTCACTCGACGCAACGATGCCTCGATGCCGCCGAGGACGACGGGCACATCGGGATATATCTGTTTGAGGATGTTGCAATATACTATCGAAGCGTAATCCGGACGAAATCCCGCCTCGCCGCCGGGGGTGTAGGCGTCGTTGGAGCGCAGGCGTTTGTTGGCGGTGTAGTGGTTCACCATCGAGTCCATGCAGCCTGCCGAGACGCCGAAAAACAACCGCGGCTTGCCGAATTTGCGGAAGTCGCGGAGGTCGTCACGCCAGTTGGGTTGAGGGATTATGCCTACTTTATAGCCTTCTTTCTCAAGTGTGCGACCGATGACAGCAGCCCCGAACGAGGGATGGTCGACGTATGCGTCGCCGCTGATAAGCACGATGTCGAGCTCGTTCCACCCTCGCAGGTCGGACTCCTTCTTCGTTATTGGCAGCCACTTTAGTAGGTCCATTATTTAAAGAATTCCGTCAATCCTTTGCGTGCGTCAGCGAGCTTATCCAGCCAGCTCTCAACAGAGTTCTGCCCCACCACGTCGGTGACGTATTTCACTGAGATGAACGGGATTTCCATCTCACGGCACACATCAGCCATAGCGTAGGATTCCATGTCGATGACATCGCCTTCAATGTCGGCACCCGATGTGATGAAACTGTCCCCTGTGTTGCAGGTGCCCCACAAGACCTTGGCACGTTCAGTCAGCCGTTGTTCTGTTAGGACGTGGCGCACCGCATCCGTACCAAACACAATCTCCGACACCACACCATTGAGCGTTACCTTCCGTAAATCCCTGTCAATGAATCTGTTACAGACAATAATATCGCCAACTTTATGGTTCAGCGTGCCGGCCGAGCCGTAATTGATAACCATGTCAGGGTGATATTCACAGATGGCGCGCATCGTCTTCATGGCGGCATTCACCTTGCCCATGCCGGTTTCAACGTAAATCACCTCCGCATTGGGGATGTTAATCTCAATCTTTTCCTCAGGAATAGCGTAAACAAACAAAATCTTCATAATCAAAAGTAGCTTCATAATAAATTCAATGTTAAATATGACATCAGCTCCATGCCGATTTTCATCGATTCTTCGTCGATGTTAAAAGTCGCTGTATGCTGTTTGGAATCAATGCCTTTCGAAGGGTTGGCCGTTCCCAAACGATAGAAACATGCCGGCACTTTTTGAGAGTACCATGCGAAGTCCTCTGAAGTCATCAGCTGAGGCAAGTTTTTCACCTTCGAATCGCCAAGATACTCTTTCGCGAAAGCAGCACATTTCCCAGTCAGTTTCTCATCATTTTTCAACGAAGGATAACCTTGTTCGATGAAGACCTCTGCCTTGCAACCGAACTCGGCAGCGACCTTGTTTGAGACTTTTAAAATATTGTCTTTCAATAACTTACGTTTATCTTCATCAAAAGTACGCATAGTGCCTTTAAGCGTCACATATGATGGGACGACATTGTATGTGCCGTCAGCGACGAAGCTCCCAAACGTCAACAAACCGTTTGATTTGTCTTTTTCAGGATATAATTTCGACAATTCTGATACGATTTTCGCGGCAGCAAGCAGGCAGTTGTCACGCTCAGCGGGTTTCGCGGCATGACCTCCCCTGCCCTTCACGGTGATATTGACCTCATCCGACGACGCCATGTATGGTCCGACATGGAACCCCACCTCGCCGCAAGGCAAATCAGGATAAACATGCTGTGCGATAATCAGATCCACACCATCGAGAACGCCTTCTTTTATCATCAACGATGCTCCGCCTGGTAGTTTTTCCTCTCCAGGTTGGAAAATCAGCTTCACCGTTCCCGAAAACTGATCACGTAAGTCATTGAGAATCATCGCAACGCCAAGCAGCATCGCGGTATGCGCATCATGACCACATGCATGCATCACGCCCTCGTTGACAGAGCGGAACGGGAGGTCAGATTGTTCTTGGATGGGCAATGCATCCATGTCGGCACGCAACGCCAGTTGATAATTGACAGTTGATAATTGACAATTACCTTTTATGGTTGCCACAACACCAGTGCCAGCCACATTTTCCTGATAATCAATGTTTTTTGAAGCAAGAACACGTTTGACAAGTTCTGCGGTGTCTTTCTCGCAGAAGCTAAGTTCAGGGTGCTGATGAAGTTGGCGGCGTATCGCCACGACCTCATCGAAATACTCGTCACTCTTGGCTTTTATCAATTGCTTCATTATTAATTTATTTTTTGCAAAAATAAGAAAAATTTTTAGTACCTTTGCACACCAAATTAATTAGTCGAAAAAAAATTAAAAATTATATAGAAAACAAACATGAAAAAGGAAGTCAAATTCAGTCTTGTCTACCGCGACATGTGGCAAAGCTCAGGAAAATATGTTCCTCGCAAGGATCAGTTGGAAAAGATAGCGCCGCTCATCATCGACATGAAGTGTTTCGACCGTGTTGAGACCAACGGTGGCGCGGCCGAGCAGGTGAACCTGCTTTATGGCGAGAACCCGAACCCGTCTGTACGCGCCTTTACCGCCGCATTGCATAAGGGAGGCATCGAGTGTCACATGCTCGACCGCGCCCTTAACGCGCTGAGAATGAACCCCGTACCAGCCGACGTACGTCAGTTGATGTATAAGGTAAAGAAAGCCCAAGGCGTAGACATCACTCGTATTTTCTGCGGCTTGAACGACGTGCGTAACATCATCCCGTCGATTCAGTGGGCCAACGAAGCCGGCATGATATCGCAGGCTGCCATGAGCATCACCTATTCGCAGGTGCATACCGCCGAGTATTACTGCAAGATGGCCGATGAGCTCATCGCTGCAGGCGCTAAGGAGATTGCTCTCAAAGACATGGCAGGTGTAGGCCGTCCTGTCTCATTAGGCAAGATCGTCAACCATATCAAGACACAGCACCCCGACATCATTGTGCAATACCACGGTCACACCACCCCAGGCCTCTCGATGGCTTCAGTCCTCGAGGTCTGCAAGGCTGGCTGCGACTACATCGACGTGGCAATGGAACCGCTCTCATGGGGCACCGTCCATCCTGATGTCATCTCTGTCGCTGCAATGCTGAAAGACGCAGGTTTCCTCGTCAAAGACATCGACATGAAGACCTACATGGCAGCCCGCAGCATGACGCAGAGCTTCATCGACGACTTCCTCGGTTACTGGATCGACCCGCGCAACCGTTACATCAACTCTCTGTTGGTGGGCTGCGGGCTGCCAGGCGGCATGATGGGCTCGCTCATGGCCGACCTCAAGCCAGTACACGCCGCCATCAACATGAACCGCAAGAATCAGGGACTACCGGAGCTTTCGGAAGACGAGATGCTTGTGATGCTCTTCCAGGAAGTGCAAGATATCTGGCCTAAACTCGGCAACCCGCCGCTGGTGACTCCGTTCAGCCAGTACACCAAGAACATCGCCTTAATGAACCTATTCGCAGAGAGCAAGGGCGAGCCTCGTTACGAGACATCCATCGACCCTGCCGCTTGGGATATGATCCTTGGAAAAGCAGGCAAACTGCCGGGCACATTGGCACCAGAGATCGTGGATCTCGCCAAGAAGAAAGGGTTCGAGTTCTTCACTGACAACCCACAGGACAACTACCCGGATGCGCTACCTCATTTTATCGAAGAGATGAAGAAAGAAGGCTGGGACCGCGGTCAAGACGACGAAGAACTGTTTGAGTTTGCAATGCACGAGAAACAGTATCGTGAATACAAGTCGGGCGAGGCAAAACGTCGTTTCAACCAGGAACTTGAGGCAAAGATGCAGACCAAGGCCGAGAAGAGCGGCATGACCGTCAACCTCGACGACCTAAGAAAGATGCGTCATCCTAACGCAGAGACCGTCACCGCACCGACGAGTGGACAGGTCATCTGGGAACTCGACGCCTACGACAAGTCGATGGCACCTGCGACAGGCACTACTTACAAGGAAGGCGACACATTCTGTTACATCCAGACACCATACGCTCCACAGGAAGTAAAGACCAACTGGAGCGGCAAACTCGTGGAGGTCATCGCCGAACAGGGTAAAAACGTGAAAAAAGGTGACATTTTAGCATTTATTGAAAAATAATTTGTATATTTGCGAATTGTATTAAAATTAAAACTTAAAATTTAAAAATATGAAAAAAGCATTACTATTCTTTGTCGTAATATTGATGTCATTATCAGTATTTGCACAGACAAAAGCAACTTTCGTCCTAGAGCATTTCAACGGATCATCATTGCCTAGTGGATGGCAGGCTGCATCAGGTACCGGCTCAACTAACTGGAGTATCTCAGCCACCGAAAATGCAGGCGGAACAGCCAACGAACTCATGCTCAACTGGAGTCCTCAATTCAACGGCACCACACGTATGATGATGCCGACATTTGACCTAACAGGTGTTGAATCTGTTGTAGTAAAATTCAAACATGCCCTTGACAACTACTCGGGCTCACACACTATTGGCATAGCAACAAGCTCAGACGGCGGATCTACATGGCACGTGGGATGGCAGCAGAACTACAACGCAAGCAACCATTGGACTGTCTCACAGACAATCACCACCGAAGACATGGGCAACAGCGCAGTGAGATTCTGCTTATTCTACACGGGCAACAGTTATAACATCAACTACTGGTATTTCGATGATTTCGAGATTTTCACCCAAGAAAACCTCGACGTGCAACTGACTTCTGTCGACGTCAACAACGAGATAGGTGCTGGCAACAGAAATGTCGTTTGCACCATAGAAAACAAGGGTCTCACAACAGTTAACCAGGTCAGGTTGTTATATCAACTCAACAGTCTCCAAACCGTTGAGCAAGTTTTTGATGTGAATCTCGCATCTCTCGCATCGACACAACTTACATTTGCTGAGCCGATGTCACTTGTACCTGGCGATTACAATCTCACAGTTACAGTAATGGCAGTCAATGGAGTTGAGGATGATGACCCAGACAACAACTCGCTTGACAAAAACTTCACTGCGACTCTTGGTAGCACCCAAAAAATCGCTATGATTGAGCATTTCTCAAGCTCTACATGTGGACCATGTGTACAGCCGAACATCCTGATGCAAACTGTAACAAATAATAACCCGGGCAAATTCACTTACACAAAGTATCAGATGAACTGGCCAGGCAGCGGCGACCCATACTACACGGCTGAAGGTGGCACCAGAAGACAATACTACGGTGTAAGTGCCGTACCTATGATATTTATCGATGCACAACAAAAATCAGCAGGTCAGGCACAAGCGGCAATCAACAGCATATATAACACACCAGCTTTCACCGATGTGAGAGGTTCTTTCAATGTTGAAGGCAGCGTAGTCACCGCCAAGGTCGATTTTATGTCATATTATGATTTGTCCAATGCGAAAGTGTTTGTCTCTGTTAATGAAAAAGAAACCAAGAATAATGTGGGCAGCAACGGCGAGACATCGTTCCACCACATATTCATGAAGTTCTTGACCTCGGCAACAGGCAACGATGTTAATATCGAAGCCGGAGGCTATCAGCATTTTGAATTCACGCAAGACATGACAGGCACACATGTCGAAGATATGGCCGACCTCGAAGTCTCAGCATGGATTCAGATATACGGTACCAAGGAAATGCTCAACAGTCACTTCCTGTATGAATATACCGACATTCACCCATATCCAGTGCAGAATCTTGAAGTGACATTACAAGATGAAACCATTACCGCTACATGGGAAGCTCCAGAAGGCGGCAACGCATATGCCTACAACGTGTATATTAACGGTGAATTGGCAGAAACTGTCACCGACCTTGAATACACGACTACAACAACCAGCATTTTCAATGCCGTAGCAGTAGAAGCCCTTTATAGCGATGAGAAGACATCTGTCAGAATAGTGAAATCGGTCACACTCCCTTATACAGAACTCACGCTCAATACGACAAATATCGTGTTTTACGATATGGATGAAGTCAAGACATTGATGATTACCAATAACACAACTGATGATGTCACCATCAATGAAATTGCCACTGTCGGATCGGATTACGCTCCAATAGCATTGGAAATCAGCGAGACGCTTCCATTTGTTCTCACACCAGGCAGCACTATGGATGTCAATATCACATACGTCGGATATGACAGAGAAATCGTCACCACCGATGTCGACATCGTTTCAAGCCTTGGAACTCAGACTGTCAGCGTGACATACGACAACACATTCGGCATTGCCGACAACGTTGTTAACAGTTACGAAATCTATCCTAACCCGACTAACGGCAACATTATGGTCAAAGGCGAGAACATCAACTTGGTTGAAGTTTATAACCTCTGCGGACAGAAAGTGTTGTCAGTCAACGGCTCTGCCAATGTCGACGTCAACATGAGCTCGCTCTCATCAGGCGTTTACATGGTAAAAGTTATTGATGTCAATGGAAATAGCTCCGTGAATAAGGTTATCAAGAGATAACAGATAAAGGATAATAGATAAAAGAGAGGGGGCTTCCGTATACTGAAAGTCCCCTCTTTTAACTTTAATCTCTTAACTTTTAACTGATTTACAGAGATCTTTTAACAAACTCCTTTATCTCGTCCTTGCTTGCATTGACACTGAATACCTTGTCAGGTTTCAGGTACCAGACATCGTTTTGTTTCTTGAACAGTTTCTCGCCGCCGCCAGTGATGTTAAGCATCACTATGTCGTCAGTCTTAACTTGTTTAGTATCAACAGCTTGGATGAGTGACGCCGTCGCCACTGCCGCTGCTGGATGGATGTCGACGCCTTCGAGCTGCTCAAACATCTCGGCAGCTTTCCTTGCCTCTTCGTTGGTCACCGCAAAGAAGTCACCGTCGCTGTCAACCATGGCATCGAACAGACCTCCCGCCAATGAATACGGAGGTTTGCGGTTTGACAACACCTTGGCATCGATTTCTGCCGCGTCTTTACGTGCTTGATCCGCGTCGTACGGCAGCATAGCCCTCGAATGAGCCTTCCATGCGTCGTACATCGGGGTAAACGGCTTGTTTTGCGACACGTAGATCTTCGCTTTGTTGCTTCCGAAACGGCCATCGTCGATGAAACGAAGGTTAGCTTCCCATGCAGCGATAGCCCCTGTGCCGCTTCCCACAGCCTGGAAATAAAAGTCTGGGATACGTCCGATGAAGGTCACCGCCGACATCATGGTGGTGCTCATGCCGTCACGACGGGCGATGTTCTTGGCGCCGCCTTCCGCAAAGAAATCGTCCATCTCGCAGATGATATTTCCGAGGTTAATCGCATCGAAATAGTCGCTGCCGCTCTCTGTGCAAAGCAGTTTCACACATGGGTTGAGCGGTTTCTCAAACCACAGCGCTTTGATGTTATCCTCCGGAACTGTCAGCAAAAGCTTGATGTTATTGTCTGAACACACTTGTGCGAAGGCACGTGCGGTGTTGCCTGCTGACGACACCACCATAGTCTTGTCAAGCATCTCCTTGCCAAGTCGCGCACACACCGTGTAGGCTTCTGTCTCCTTGAACGAGCAGGTGCGCATCTTGGCACCTATCTCAGGGTAATAGCCATTGAAAGTGATATATAAATTATTGAGTCCCAGCTTATTAGCCAGTTTATCACTTTTATAAGTCACAGGGCACGAGCAGCCTTTCAGCAGGTTCTTTATCGGCAGCCAGTCGGCAAAACGATACAAGCCTTCCTGGTCTTCTTTTACTTCAAGTTGTTTCTTCTCATAAATCGCGCGGATAAGGCTTGGCTTCTCGCTGTTCGGGAAGTCGAGCATCCAACCGCTGTCGTCGCACACACGTCCGTCGGCGACGCATTTTACCTGGTATTTCGTGGGTTTAAAAGCCATAAAACAAATGTTTTGAATGTGCAAAGTTAGTAAAATATTTTACTTTTTTGATAAAATTTTAATTTTTTTGATAAATGTCAGGGATTGAGAAAAAATATGTATTTTTGTAGGTTAAAACTAATTTAAAATTTAAAAGATGAAAACGTTCAGAAGTATAGTTCTATTAGCATTTGTGATGCTTTTTACCCTCTCTTTGCAGGCGCAAAAAAACGACAAGTCGGTTTATCAGATTACCGATGACGTAGAGGTTCCGCATACCATCGTACAAAATCAAGCTAAGTCGGGAACATGCTGGTGTTTTGCCGGCACAGGCTTTGTGGAAGCTGAGATTTTGAGAAAATATGACGAGACTCTTAACCTTTCGGAGATGTTTTTTGTACGCTGGGCTTATGCCAAAAAATTCGACCGTTTTGTGAAGATGCACGGCGTCACCAACCTTAGCTGCGGAGGCGAGGTGTTCGATGTCCTTTACGCTGTCAATGAAAACGGGATGATCACCGATGAGGCATACCCAGGCTTCATGGAAGGCTTCGAGAACCACAACCACGGCGAGCTTCAGAACGCTATCGAAGGCTATGCCAAAATCGTCACCAAGAAAAGCAGCGGACGTATACTCTTCGAGACATATCCCAAAGCTGTGAATGGTCTGCTCGATGCGTATCTCGGCGAGGTACCGGAGGAGTTTGAATACAACGGCGTCAAATACGACCCGAAATCTTTCGCTAAAAAGTATAAACTCGACATCAACGACTACGTGCAGTTCACATCATTCATGGACCAGGAGCAGTACAAACCTTTCATGCTGCAGATTCCCGACAACTGGACAGGCACCCTGACATACAACATGGATTTTGATGAGATGATGGCCGAGCTTGACAACGCCTTAAACAATGGATATACCGTAGGCTGGGCACAGGATGTCAGCGATAAAGGCTTCTCTCGCAAAGCAGGCGTCGCCGTAGTACCCGAAGACGATGTCAACAAGATCCGCGAGAGCAACCCTAAGGCCTTCAAGAAGATGACCGATGAGGAAGTACTTGAGAAGCAATACTCCTTTGAATATGTGATGCCAGAAAAGGAAATCACCGCCGAGATTCATCAGCAGGCATACGACGACTGGAGCACTGGCGACGACCATAGCATGCTCATCGTCGGCATCGCCCACGACCAGAACGGCACCAAGTATTATAAGGTAAAGAACTCATGGGGCGAGACGGGACCATACAAAGGATACTGGTACTGCTCGGAGGAGTTTGTGAAGCTTCACACTGTCTTCTTTACAGTAAACAAAGAAGCTTTCAGCGACGGAATGAAGAAAAATTTAAATATCAATTAAAAATTATAAATCAATGAAATTCAAACACTTCTTACTGACCGCTGCGATGTTGTTCAGCGTGTCAACATTCGCACAACCGATGCCTCCGCAAGGAGAACCTAAAGCCGATGAAGGCGAAGGCTACAAATTTGAGATCATCAAGGAATTGCCTATCACATCTGTGAAAGACCAGAACAGAGCAGGCACATGCTGGTGCTACTCGACACTCGGTTTCTTTGAGGCCGAATTACTCCGTATGGGCAAGCCTGAATACGATTTCTCGGAGATGTATATCGTCCGCAAGACCTATGAAGACCGCGCTGAGAAGGCAGTCCGCACCCATGGTGACGTGTCATTCTCACAAGGCGGCTCGTTCGGCGATGTTATCTACGCCATCAAACACTACGGCCTCGTCCCTGACGAAGAGATGAGAGCTGGCCAGATGCACGGCGATAGCCTCAGCGATTTCTCAGAGTTTTCAACCGTTTGCGACCCATTCATCGAAGCAGTGGCGACAAAATGCAAGACTCTCCAAATCGGCACCGATGAGAAACACACTCCACTCTGGAAGACCGCTTTCAATGGCATCCTCGACGCCTACATCGGCAAATGTCCTGAGGAATTCACCTATAACGGCAAGAAATACACCCCAATGGAGTTTGCCAAATCGACAGGATTGAACATGGACGATTACGTCAACCTCGCATCATTTGCACACCAGCCATGGTATGAGCCATTCGTCATCGAGGTACAGGACAACTGGCGCTGGGGCATGGCTTACAACCTCCCTATCGACGAGTTCATGGAGGTGATGAACAACGCAATCGACAACGACTACCCTATCGCATGGGGTGCCGACGTCAGCGAGAAAGGCTGGCTCCGTGGCAAGATGGCAGGCATCTGCGTGCTTCCAGACCTTGAAAATGCAGCAGCCGACAAATCGGGCACTGACTTCGCACATTGGAACGGACTGAGCGCCGCCGACCGCCAGAAAGAGGCCATGAACAAACCTACGCCACAACGCTGGGTCAACGACCAGGAGCGTCTCGACGCATATAACAACTTCGAGACTACCGATGACCACGGCATGGTGATCTATGGTAAGGCTAAAGACCAGATGGGCAACGTCTATTTCCTCGTCAAGAACTCATGGGGCGACGCAGGCAACTACCACGGATTATGGTATGCATCAGAAGCCTTCGTGCGCTATAAGACATTGAACTATGTGGTTCACAAAGACGCTCTTCCAAAATCAATAAAGAAGAAACTCGGAATCAAGTAAAAATTAGGAATAATGAAAAACACTGAAGTCAACGTATTAGCCGAAATAAAACGTTACGTCATCATCACTCTTGCCTTGTTGATGATGGCTTTCGGATGGACAGCATTCCTCATCCCCAACCACGTGTTGGGTGGCGGAGTGAGCGGTATTGCCACATTAATATTTTATGCCACAGGCATCTCAACCGGTATGTCGGTATTCGTCATCAACGCTATTTTGGTGCTGATATCGCTGAAAGTTTTGGGACCTTCTTTTGGCATAAAAACGGTGTATTCCATCATCGTGGCTTCAGTGTTTTTCTACGTTTTACAGCGTTATATCACTGAACCTATGCTGGCAGGCGAGATGCCTCTCTTTGTCGATGAAAAGTTCCTCTCGGCTATTATCGGCGGCGGACTTGCTGGCATCTCTATCGGCATAGCATTCACTCAAGGCGGCAGCACTGGCGGCACCGACATCGTCGCCATGATGGTATGTAAATACCGTAATATTTCACAAGGCAAAGTAATATTGTTTTTAGACGTTATAATCATCGGATGCTCATATTTTGTTGTGGAAAGCGACAAGATCCAGACCATCATCTATGGTTTTGTGACCATGGGCATCTGCAGCTATTGCATCGACTTGGTGCTTACGGGTAACAAGCAGTCGGTGCAGGCTTTCATCTTCACCTCACATCCTGAAAAGGTAGCCGACCGCATCATCAACGAGATGCACCGCGGAGTGACAGTCATCAAAGGAACAGGCTGGTATACAAAACGCGACGGCGACATCCTGATGGTAGTCACACACAAACGCGAGTCGCAGCAGATCTTCCGTATCGTCAAGGAAGAAGATCCTAAGGCGTTCATGACCATGAACATGGTGATGGGAGCCTATGGACAAGGCTTTGAAATGATAAGAAAATAAGGGGATTTTATTTCAGTACCTGAGGCCGGGGTCGAACCGGCACGTCCACAATGGACACAGGATTTTAAGTCCGGCGCGTCTACCGATTCCGCCACTCAGGCACTTATTTATTTGAGCGGAAAACGAGACTCGAACTCGCGACCCCGACCTTGGCAAGGTCGTGCTCTACCAACTGAGCTATTTCCGCAATTTTTGTCCCAAAAATTGCGGCTTTTTGTCGCGACTCGGCAAAACAAATTTTCAATTTGATTTTGCTCTCGCTGCTCCAAAAAGTCCGCTTGGAACGATGGATTCTAATTCAAAGAACCGTGAGCGGAAAACGAGACTCGAACTCGCGACCCCGACCTTGGCAAGGTCGTGCTCTACCAACTGAGCTATTTCCGCCTGGCTTCGCCAGTCGGCTTCTTGTCGCGACTCGGCAGAATCAAAGCAAGCTTTGCTTCTGCTCTCGCTGCTCCAAGAAGTCCGCATGACTTTCATTGCAAGAATTTTCTTGCGCTCGCTGCTCCGAAAAGTTCGCACTTTTCTTTTGCGGTGCAAAAATACGACTTTTTTAAATATGATAATAAAAAATTATGAAAAAATTTTTCCTGATTATAATTGTTTGATTATCAATCACTACAAACTACCAACTCTCCACTTTTCAACTACTTTAAACTCTAAACTCTAAACTCTAAACTAAAAAAAATCAATAATTTTTCAACATTTTCTTGATCTCATTGAGCTTCATCAGTGCCTCGACCGGTGTCAAGGTGTCGATGTTTATGTTGAGAATATCGTCTTTGATCTGCAGCAAAAGCGGGTCATCAAGCTGGATAAAGCTGAGCTGCATGTTGTCAACCTGTTTGCTTTCTTTCACGGCCTCGTCGAGGTTTTCGTGAGAGTGCGACTTCTCAAGCATCGACAGTAATGCGTCAGCCCTGTCGATGACCTTGCGAGGCATACCCGCCATCGCCGCTACATGGATACCGAAACTGTGGGCACTGCCGCCTCTCTTGAGCTTTCTTAAAAACACCACTTTATTGCCAACTTCTTTCACGGTCACATGGTAGTTTTTAATCCTCTTGAATGTTGACTCCATCTCGTTGAGCTCGTGATAATGAGTGGCGAACATCACCTTGGCGCGCATCGTCGGATGCTCGTGCAGGTATTCAGTGATCGCCCATGCTATGCTGATACCGTCGTAGGTGCTGGTTCCACGGCCAATCTCATCCAACAGAATCAGACTTCTATTCGAGACATTGTTCAAAATCGAAGCGGTTTCGTTCATTTCCACCATGAACGTCGATTCGCCGGAAGAGATGTTATCCGAGGCGCCGACTCTTGTAAATATCTTGTCCACAAGGCCGATGCGCGCCGCCGAAGCAGGCACGAACGAGCCTATCTGTGCAAGCAAAACGATGAGTGCCGTCTGCCTCAACAACGCTGACTTACCTGACATGTTAGGGCCAGTGATAATCATGATTTGCTGCTTCTCACGGTCGAGATACACGTCATTTGAGATATACTCCTCACCTACTGGCATCATCTGCTCTATGACAGGATGCCTGCCGTCTTTAATATCAATGACATACGACTCGTCAACCGTCGGCATGACATAGTTGTTGTTTAGGGCGATATATCCGAAGTTGACCAGACAGTCTATTTTTGCGACGAGAGACGCGTCAAGCTGTATCGGTGCCACGAACTCAGCAGTTGCCGCTATCAGTTCAGAATAAACTTGTTCTTCAATGACTTGTATCTTTTCCTCCGCGCCCAATATCTTTTGTTCGTATTCCTTCAGTTCCTCGGTAATGTAACGCTCCGCATTTGCCAGTGTTTGCTTGCGGATCCACTCGGCAGGCACCTTGTCTTTATGCGTGTTCGTAACCTCAAGATAATATCCAAACACGTTGTTGAATCCCACTTTCAGCGATGAGATGCCTGTCGCCTCCATTTCGCGGCGCTGGATATTAATAAGGTAGTCTTTCCCCGACCTCGAGAGGTTACGTAAGTCATCGAGCTCCTCATTCACGCCATCGGCTATAAAGTTGCCTTTGGAAGTCACCGCCGGCGCATCCTGACGAATCTCTTTTTTTATTCTCTCTCTTATTGATTTACAAGGATTTAACTGTTCGGCATAAGCCTTCACAGCTGTATTGTCGCTCGCTTGGCATAGTTCGCGAATGATTTCTATCTGTTCGAGGGCGTTGGCCACCTGCAGGAGCTCGCGAGGGTTCACCCGAGCGAGCGACACTTTGGAGATAAGTCGTTCAAGATCACCGACTTGGCGTATCGCATCCTGAAATTTAGTGATGACATCGCGATTCTTATAGAAATAATCAACTACCTCATAACGCGCCTGGATCTGCTCTTTGTTTTTCAAAGGCAATGACATCCAACGTCTTAACAGTCGTGAACCCATCGGCGACACGGTTTTGTCGATAACGTCAATGAGTGTCTTCGCGTTAGGATTAGGCGTATTCAGCAGTTCGAGATTACGGATTGTGAATTTGTCGAGCCACACAAACTGCCCCTCGTCGATTCGCGAAAGCGAGGTAATATAATCTATCTTATCGTGTTGAGTCTCATGTAGATAATGAATCGCAGCGCCAGCAGCAACTATGCCTTTCGGGAAGTCATCAACGCCAAAACCTTTCAGCGAAGTGGTGTTGAAATGACGTGTCAGGATATCGCGGGCATAGTCATCGGTAAAGACCCAGTCATCGAACACCGTAAGAAAATACTTATCGCCGAAAGCCTCAATAAAATCACGACGTTTATTGCGTTGGCACAGCACCTCCGAAGGGTTGAAACTCTGCATAAGTTTATCGACATACTCATTATTGCCTTGAGTAAGGTAAAATTCGCCTGTCGAGACATCCAGAAACGCTACTCCGCTTATATCTTTCTCAAGATGCACCGATGCGAGGAAATTATTCTCTTTTTGTATCAGCACATTGTCGTTATATGTGATGCCCGGTGTGACAAGCTCCACCACGCCACGTTTCACTATGCCTTTTGCTGCCTTCGGATCCTCAAGTTGTTCACACACAGCGACTTTCAGACCTGCACGCACCAGTTTTGGAAGATATGTATCGAGTGCATGATGCGGAAAACCGGCCATCTCTGCACCAGCGGCAGCACCATTGTTACGGCGTGTCAGAATGATACCCAGAATCTGTGACGCCCTAACCGCATCCTCGCCATATGTCTCATAAAAATCACCCACGCGGAACAGCAGCATTGCCTCAGGATATTTCGCCTTGAACGCATAATACTGCTTCATCAATGGAGTATCGTTCGAATTTGCCATAGAAAGAAAGATTTGAGAAAACCACTCATAAAATTGTTTACAAAATTACAAAATTTTTGCTGAGTCGCCACATTTTTTTAACTATTTTTGCAAAAATATTTTCGACAATGCGAAAGCTTACTATGCCCGAATTAAACAGATTGGATGTAACTGAGTATCATAGCGTTACGAAGTTGCCAGCAATCATTGTACTCGACAATATCCGTTCAATGGAGAATGTCGGTTCGTTTTTCAGGACTGCCGACGCATTTCGCATTGAGGCGATATATCTTTGCGGTATCACGGCCCGTCCGCCGCATCGTGAGATTCACAAGACAGCCCTTGGCGCCGATGAGAGTGTTGACTGGCAATATTTCCCAACGACAGCCGAGGCCTGCGAGCACCTGAAGAGAAATGGTTATAGGATTTTTGCGGTTGAGCAGGTGGAAGGAAGTATCAAGCTTGACGAATTCCAAACTCCGGAAAAATCGGCATACATTTTTGGCAACGAGGTCGATGGGGTCGATGACGCGGTTTTGCATTATTGCGAGCAGGCCGTCGAGATACCACAAGAAGGCACAAAACATTCATTAAACGTGTCTGTTAGCGGAGGAATTGTCATGTATCATTTGTTTGAAGATTTACAAAAATTCTTATGACAAACACAACACCTTTATAATTTATTGACTATCAGACATTATGGAAAAATAATTTTTTTTGAAAAAAAATATGTTTTTTTGTTTTTGTATTAAAAAAAGTTGTATTTTTGCAGGTCGAAATATTGCAAACAAATATTAAAAAAATTAATAATTATGATTAAATCTACATTAAAAAAAGCGTTGTTAATCGCTTTGGCACTTATTCCGGTGACAATCTTCGCACAGGAGCAGGCTAATCCTTCCAACTATTGGTTCATTGGTATTGAAGGTGGTGGTACACAGTTGTTCGCTGACAACCAGCCTTGGAAATTTGACCAGACAAGTTGGAATGCAGGTTTAGACTTCGGTTACGTTTTCCACAACTCAGCCTACATCTATGCTAACTTTGACGTTATCAGACTCAAAGGCAAGTATGACAAGTTCTTTGAAATTGACGAATGCAAGGCCATGCAGCTCAATATGAATGTCGGTTACGATATTCTTCAGCTGTTCTCATTCAAAGCTGACCGCGTTATCGGCATCGTTCCTCACCTTGGCTGGGGTTTACTGAATCACAGAACAACCACCAAGTATGAAGATGGTCATGTTGTTAAAACTGGTTACAAAGACAACAACCCTGGCGATGGTATTGGTGGCAGAAGAAACGTGATGCAGATCCCTATGGGTGTCAACTTCATGTTCAACTTTACAAAGCATTTCAGAGCTAACATCGACCTCGCTACAAACTACACGTCAACCGACTGGCTCGATGGTAGAGGTGGTAAAGGCAGCCATTACGATGACTGGTGGGCATATGCAAACATCGGCTTGGCATACAAGTTCGGCTGCAAAGAGATTTTACCTTGCCCAACATGCCCAGATCCATCAGAGATGACACCTAGCTGCGACCAGTGCGCTGACGCCATCAAAGAGGCAGTGAAAGACGCTATGGAAGAAGACAGAGCTGAACAGGCTGCAGCAGCTGAAGCAGAAGCAGCACAGGCAGCTGAAGCAGAAGACGAAGCTGTTTGGGAAGAGAAAGACGTCCACGTCCAGTTCAAAGCCGGTAAAGCTGAAGTGTTGAAGACACAGGCCAACGAAGAGGAAGCAAAGAAAGTCAGCGACGACATCGAAGCTGGTAGAGAAGTTTCCAACATCAAGACCGTTGGTTATGCTTCACCAGAAGGCAACGACGAACAGAATCAGCAGCTTTCAGAGGACCGCGCTACCGCAACAGCTGAGTACATCAAAGAAAAACTTGGTGACAAAGCAGAAGGTATCGAGTTCGAATCAGAAGGCATGGGGTCAGACTGGAAGGGCTTCTATGACGCTCTCGCTGAATCAAACATCGCTGACAAAGACAAGATCGCAAAGAAGATTAAGAATTCTGAGACCCCAACTGAAACATTGAACCAGTTGAGAGGTCAGTATCCAGAACTCAACGACATTCTGGAAACACTCAGAAGAACTCAGGTCTACGTCAAGTAAGGCTAGGTTTAATCAACAAAAAAGCCTCCGAGATTCGGAGGCTTTTTTTATTTGTCATAACACCAACCTGTGAATGCCCACATCATACGGCTGGTTGATAGCTTCCACCACCCTTTCGTAGTCTTTTCTGTTGGCGACAAAATCAATGTTATTGGTATCCAAAACCAAGATACGCATATCACTCTGCTGCTTGATGAAATCGAAATAACCCTGCTGCAGATGCTCGAGATATGAGTCCTCAATCTTCTGCTCGTAATCCCTGCCACGTTTGCGGATGTTGTATTGCAAATGCTCGACATCGAGATATAGATACACCATCAGTTCGGGCTTGGGGATGTTTGAGAAGATGATATTGAAAAACCTAGAGAACAAGTCATATTCGTCGGGCTGAAGGTTCTCGCGCGAAAAAATCAGCGACTTGGCGACATAATAATCGGATATGATGAAATCGTGGAATAGGTCGAGGTTGCCGAGCTTGTCCTTGAGCTGCTGAAAACGCAGTGCCAAGAAAGTCATCTCCACCTGGAAGGCATATTTGTCGGGATTCTCATAGAACTTGGCAAGAAATGGGTTCTTGTCGGGCTCAAACTCTTCAAGAATAAGCTTCCCGTTGAAATCACGAGATATCATCGACGATAGCGTCGTCTTACCGGCGCCCATCGTACCCTCAATAGCCACGTAATTGTACCTCATAACACCTTATTAATATATATTAACCTTGCCGACATCCTGACATTCGTCGAGAAGCTGTCGGTTTGTTTTTTTCTTTATCGGATGGACATAATCAGGCGCTACGTCACAGAGCGGCAACAGTGTAAACCGACGCTGGTGGAGACGCGGATGCGGGACAATAACATGTTGATTTTCAACGATAAGACCATCTCCCCAATACAAGATATCCAAATCCATCGGACGTG
Source organism: uncultured Bacteroidales bacterium (assembly GCA_905236635.1). Lineage (GTDB taxonomy): Bacteria > Bacteroidota > Bacteroidia > Bacteroidales > F082 > Limimorpha. The sequence continues at coordinate 8,832 of CAJOCJ010000021.1, read as the reverse complement.
ACACATATCCATCATGAGGGGTACTGCGGTCACGACCTAACTCCTCTTCTATCGCAAGAAGAGCATTCATCATCACATCTGGCGACAAAGTCGTTTCTATCTTCACCACCTGATTCAAGAACCAATATTCCGACTGAAATCCCCATGGCTCCGATTCGTATAGACGCGACTTGGCAACTATCCTGCCACATCTCTCATCCATCATCTTACAAGCCTGATTTACAAGAAGTTCGCGGTCACCAAGATTAGAGCCCAGCAAAACGAAAACCGATTCCGAAGCCATGAAAAAATTTTTGTCTTACAAAATGCAAATATAATGAAAGAAATCGTATCTTTGAAAAAAATTTTAAACAATGAAACAGTTCTTCAAATTTATGTTTGCTTCATGCCTGGGATCGGCATTGATGCTTATTGTTTTGATGATAATAATGATTTGGATGATTGGGGCAAGCTCCAACAACACCATATCAGTCAAACCGAAATCAGTCCTTTATATGAAACTCGACTATTCTATTCCGGAAAGGACGACCGAAAGTGACTTCACCCTAGCATTGTCTGGACTTCAAAACAACACCGACGTGACAGGTTTGAACGACATCATCGCAAACATAGATTATGCAAAAAATGACCCAAATATAAGCGGTATTTTCCTTGAACTGTCATCAGTTGGCACCTCTACCGCCAATATAGAGGAATTGAGATATCATCTGGAAAAATTCAGAGAGTCGGGCAAGTTCGTCATCACCTATTCGGAGGCAATGGCACAAAACGCCTATTATCTTGCCACGGCAGGCGATGAGATTTACATCAACCCCGATGGCATGCTCGACATCCACGGAATGGCTTCACAGATAATGTTTTACAAAAATCTCTTGGACAAACTCGACATCGAGATTCAGATTATAAGAGGCCCTAACAATAAGTTCAAGAGTGCTGTAGAGCCTTATTTCCTTGACAAGATGAGCGATGCCAACCGTGAGCAGATGACCAAGCTCCTTAACACCATGTGGGGCAAGGTGGTGAACGACATCAGCGACTCAAGAGGCATCAGCGTGGAGAGAATCAACCAACTGGCTGACGACTTAGCATTGACATTTGATGCCAAGGTAGCCCTTGAAGAAGGTTTCATCGACGGTTTGGCATATAGAGACGAGATCATAGCGAGAATCAAAGACCTCGCCGACATTGACGATGCAAAGAAAATCAATGTGTTGACCAACGCACAATATGCCAGTGCAAGGCCTGAGCCGAAGGCGAAGGCCGACAAGATTGCCATCATATACGCCAACGGCCAGATTATCGACGGCGAAGGCGATGACAGCACCATTGGTTCCATCACCTTGTCGAAAGCCATCCGTGAGGCTCGCGAAAACAAGAAGGTGAAAGCCATCGTGATGCGTGTAAACTCTCCTGGTGGCAGCGCCTTGGCATCAGAGGTGATACGCCGCGAAGTGGAGCTGGCAAAAGCCGAGAAACCATTTATTATCTCAATGGGAAGCTATGCAGCATCGGGCGGCTACTGGATCTCATCGGAAGGCGACTATATCTTTGCCGACCCGACCACACTGACAGGCTCCATTGGCGTTTTTGGCACATTCCCTAACGCTAAGAAGTTCCTCAACGAGACGGTAGGCTTGACATTCGACGTGGTGAAGACCAACAAAAACGCTGACTTTGGTAATGTGACAGAACCTCTTACCGACTACCAGAAAGCCATGTTACAGAAATACGTTGGCAACACATACAACGACTTTACAGCATTGGTGGCACGCACACGTAACTTGCGTCAGAGCTATGTCGACTCTATCGGACAAGGAAGAGTGTGGGCTGGAGCCGATGCTATCGAACTCGGCCTCGTGGACGAGCTCGGCAACCTCGACGACGCCATCGCGTATGCAGCAGATAAGGCCAATCTGACAGACTATTCGTTTAAATATTATCCTAAACAGAAAGATCTGATGGAGATGCTAACAAGCGGCAACATGCCGGAGCCTTACACCAAGTCGTTGATTAAGAACAGATTAGGCAAGAATTACAAATATCTCGAGACTGTCGAGAATATATCCAAAGTTGATGGCATACAAGCACTTATGCCATTTATGATAGTGGAATAGCATTGAGATGATACCGAAGCAGTTTGACGACATAAGATCATACAACGATGATGAGATTCCATCAGCAATGGAATATTTCATCAACGATGAGACGTCGCTTTCGTTGGCAAAATTGGTGTTTCCCGACAAGTCGGTGGAAGAGATCCAGGATTTGTTGAGAAACATCAAGACCACAGAGGAGTTTCAGCGTATCATGATGACCCGTTTCGTCAGACTGATAGAGTCGACAACAATGAAAGGCGTTGACACTCAAGGTTTTAACACTTTAGATAAGAAGAAAGCCTATCTCTTTACAGGTAATCATCGCGACATCACCCTTGACGCGTTCATCCTTCAGATGTATATGTTGGAAAACGGGCTAGACACCTGTAATATAGGCTATGGCAGCAACCTGATATTAAACAAGGCCATCGATGTCTTTGGCAAGTCGAACAAGATGTTCAGGGTCGAAAGGTCGCAGAATATCAGGGAGTTAGCACAGAATTCGCAACATCTCTCAGATTATATCAGATATCTGATTCGGAATAAGAAGTCAGTGTGGATAGCGCAACGTAACGGCAGGACAAAGGACGGCAATGACAAGACCGACCACGGCTTGATCAATATGTTTTCGATGTCGGGCGACAGGCGCAATCTGGTGCCGAACCTGGCAGAACTGAACATCACTCCTATTGCGACATCTTACGAATACGAGCCTTGCGCTATGATGAAGGCACGTGAGAGCTACCTGAAAGAACGCGACGGCGTGTATGTGAAGAAGCCGATGGAAGATATGGAAAGCATCGTTTCCGGCCTAAAAAAGAAGAAGGGCACGATGACCATAGCCATCTGTCCCACAATCACTTACAAGGACCTGAAGCCTTTTGAGGGTGCCGACAAACATGAGATCGTACCCGCCGTCGCGGACATGATTGACAAACGAATATACGCAAACTACAGGCTTTATCCGAATAACTATATCGCAAGTGACTGGCTGTCAGGGAGTTCTGCTTTTAAGAAGTATTATACCAAAGAAGAGGAAGATGTTTTCAAGGCTTATTGCGACAAGATTTTCTCGAAGCTTTACGAGGAACTCGGCAGCGAGGCCGAAAAACGTTTTACCGAGATTTTACTAGGGATTTATGCGATACCGGTGGAAAATAAATTAGGCAGTCATTAAATTGCCAATTCACCCCATTTGTCAATGAGATATTGTAGTTCTTCTTTCTTTTTACCGTAATTCCAATAGAAATTATCGTCAATTTTGACATCGGGATGTGCGTCAGGATTGGCCATAATTTCGTCAAGATCAGCGAGTTTCTTCTCGAGAAGGTCGATTTGTTCCTCCAATTTTTTGATTTCTTTCTCTACCTTGCGTTTCTCGCGCTCATCGCGTTTTTTAGCCTCGTAGTCAATCTTGTTTTGAGAAACGACAGGCGTTTGCTGGTGTTGGACCTTTTGTTTTCTGTTCAAATCATCCAACTCTTTAAGGCGTTTTTCCTCCAAGAAATCGTATATGTCGCCGATATATTCTTTGATATGCGGCTTTTTAAACTCGTAGACTTTCGTCGTGAGCCCTTGCAGGAAGTCGCGGTCGTGGGAGACGACGATGAGGGTGCCGTCGAACTGAATCAATGCCGACTTGAGGATGTCTTTCGAGAGCATGTCGAGGTGGTTGGTAGGCTCGTCGAGGACAAGCAGATTAGTTGGAAACAGTAGCATTTTCGCCAGGGAGAGGCGTGCCTTCTCACCTCCGGAAAGAACCTTGACCTTTTTGTCGATGGTCTCACCACTAAAGAGAAACGCACCCAACAGTGACTTGACTTTCACACGCATGTCGCCAGTTGCAACATCGTCGAGAGTCTCGAACACCGTCTTCTCTGTATCCAGCATATCCTGTTGATTCTGTGCGTAATATCCTATCTTCACCTCGTGGCCAAGTTTCACGTCACCGGTATGGTCTAGCACTCCGCAGATAATCTTCGCCAGGGTGGATTTTCCTTCGCCGTTACGACCCACAAAAGCTATCTTCTCCCCTCTCGGAATGAGCAGATTGATGTCGTTGAGGATGTTTTTCTCGCCGTAAGACTTCGAGACATGACTAAGTTCCAATGTCACCTTGCCGGAATGTGGTGCTGGCGGGAATTTGAAGTGCATCACCGACTTGTCACGGTCATCTATTTCGACGATATCCATCTTCTCGAGCTGTTTCACACGCGACTGAACCTGTTTCGCCTTGGTGGCTTTATAGCGGAAACGCTCGATGAACGCCTCTATCTCCTTGATCTCACGCTGTTGGTTGTCGAATGCCGCTTTCTGGATGTCGATACGCTCCTCGCGACGCTCCACAAACTCGGTATAAGCGCATTTATAATCGTAAATCTTTCCGCCTGAAATCTCTATGGTTCTTATCGTGATATGGTCGAGGAAGGCTCGATCGTGCGACACCATGAAGATGGCGCCGTAGTAGTTTTTCAGATAGCCTTCGAGCCATTGGATAGACTCGATGTCAAGGTGGTTGGTGGGCTCGTCGAGAAGCAGGAGCTTGGGCTTGCGGAGCAGTATCTTTGCCAACTCCACACGCATCTGCCAGCCGTTGCTGAACTCGTTCATCGCGCGGTTCATGTCCTCATGGTCAAAGCCGAGACCTACGAGGATTTGCTCTGCCTCGCCTTCGATGGAGTGACCACCTATGAGGGTAAGGCGCTCGTTGAGAGAACTCATCTTCTCGCATAGTTTCTGATAGCTATCACTCTCATAATCAGTGCGTTGTGAAAGTTCATCTTGTAGTTGGGCGAGTTTTCTCTCAATCTGATGATATTCCTCAAAGGCCGTCATCGTCTCTTCAAGGACTGTTTTCTCAGAATGTATGTTTTTTTCTTGTGGTAGGTAGCCGATCGTGACATCATCCGACATCACCACGCTGCCGTGCGAAGGCTGTTCGAGGCCGGCAATGATTCGTATCAGTGTGGTTTTACCTGCGCCGTTTTTCCCTACAAGACCAATACGATCTTTCTCCCGAATCAAGAAGTTGATATCGGTAAAGAGGTCCTGACCGGTAAAATGAATGCTAAGATTCTGTATTGAAATCATTGCACTACGACTTTCTTAAGCACAGATCCGCCGTTTTGATTTATGACGTTCATGAGATAGATGCCGCCAGTGAGGTTGCTAACGTCGACCGAATATTGCTCGTCATCCGTAACATCAAGAGAGAGAACGAGTTGTCCCATGACGTTGTACATATAAACTGCCGAGAGGTTCTCCCCTTTTATGTTGACTGTCGTGGTCGCAGGATTAGGCCACACGTTAACCAAGACAGCATATTCCATCTCATCCACACTCCATGACGGGTCCCATATCATCTCAGCGAAATCGGGATAATCGACAAATGGGTTGCGGTTCCTCTGGATGTCATACACGGCGTTGTTACGGTTAATTTCCTTTTCGGAGACAGGATCTTCTCTATGCCAACGCAGCAGCATCGTCAAAGCCCAAGGCTTGATGACTGATTTGGTGGTCATATCCGAATTATCCCAGTTACTGTCTTGGCTATAATAACGCACGCTAACGTACATCAGAGCGCGGGCGATGTCGCCTTTATACTCATCGATTGGTTCGAACACTGTTCCGTTGAATCCAGGAGTAATGCAACTGCCTTTCTTGCTGCCATTTAGTGATGTCCATGAGGCTGTGCCCACCTCTCCGAATGCATAATTGTCACGCACTCCGTTGACTTTACCATCGGTGGGATACACGTGATGTAAGTCTGTTTTCTCTGTGCCGTCGTTGTTGGTCCACGATTGTGCCCAAAGATGCTCACGATTGTAGCAGTCGCCCTCACCTTGATATGAACCACATTGGTCGCTGCCTAGGACATAGTTATATGGAGGTGTACCACCTGGCACGTCTGAATAAATATCCCACACATAGTTCGTACCAGGGCGTCGGTCTGTGGTGTAATATGCATTCCACAGACCAGGTGTGTATGAAGTGTTGTATGTACCTCCGTTGCCGTCGGAATTATTAATTATGGTATGCAGTTTGGCCTTGAGGGCGGTTCCCGTGAGGCCGTCGGTGCCGTCGTAATAGCCTTGCGGGGCTTGGGCTTGCGAGGCTACAACAGCGGCCAGCAGTATTATTAAAAGATATAATCTTTTCATTGTCAATAGTTTACTATTTTTAGAAATGATTTTTTTCAGATTACAAAGATATAACTTTTAGTTAAAAGTTAAGAGATAAAAGTTAAAAGAAATTAGTTTGGGGTTCAAATATTAACAAAAACAGCCCGATGTCGAAACACCGAGCTGCTTTCGTTATAAAACCTATATGAATTAGTAATTCAGATCACGGATAAGACGAACAGCATAACCCTCATCAACAAAATGGGTGCCTAAGAGATGACCGATATATTGGACACCATCTTCAATCCAATAAGCATTAGCGTATTCTGGGCTCCCTGGTTTACCATCAGATGACCAGTATGAACCTTTCTCGTCGTAGTTATGTATTTCCATTCCATTTCGATAACCCGTAGTTGGGAAAAATAATGCCCCAGCATTTTCAATAGCAGTCCAATCGGCTCCGTCTTTTACAAGATTATTCCAACCGTTCATACCAGGAGTGGCATCACTTATCGTTGTACCCGTCCAGGCATCCGTAAGGAGCACAATACCAGGCACACCATTAACAGTAGCTGAATAATATACAGCACCTCTGTTACAGAACATATTTACCATTTCAGACCATGTCTGAGTTCTCCATCCATCATGTACTCCATCAGGTTTTAATGTATTGTCAAACTCATAAAATGGTGTGTACTGAGTTCTGTCTTCGTTAGTGTTATAAGGACCGTAAGGGTAATCTTTCCCCCATGCTCCCCAACCAAACAGAGTTACAACTCCATCAGTTCCATAGTTTTCCTCAACAGAACCTTCTTCCACTCTATCCCACTGATTGGTCAAAAAACCGAATGTATTAGTACCTTTGTCATACTTAAGATTTCCTTTTGCCACAATATACCAGGAATTATTTGTCGGGTTGAATATGGCCATAGGGTCAAGATCTTTGGCCGTGGCCGTGTTTAACGTAATTTGGAGAGGCTGGCTATTAACTAATTGGTTGTTGGCTAATGCTGGAATATCCACTGCATTTTTATATAGTTTATTACCAACAACAACATCAACTGTAGTCGGGCCGTCGCCTATCAGCAATACGCCCCATCTTTCATTACTTGCGGTATTAATACCTTTGGGATTATAAAGTGTAATCACACCTTTAACATTGGTATTTGTTTGAAGCCCTATAGGTCCATCATGGTAAACATATAACAATCCCCTGGTATATACATTGACCAATTTAACAACTTCAGCTGTCTCCACAGGAAGTGTGAATCTCACAAGAGCGCATTTGTTGTACAATTTGCATGACAAATTATCAAGTAATCCTGCATCGACAAGTTCACCATAGGTTTCCGATGTTTGTCCGAAAGACACAACTGGCAACTTTTCTCTCTGATATGCAATATTTGGTGATAATAGATAATCATTATTACCAACTAAAGCCGCAACGTCTATGTCCAACAGGTTGAGTTCAACATTGTTGATATAACTGAAATACAGATAGTCGTCAGGGTCAAATTCGCCGTCTCCACTTGGTTTTACGGTACCGGTAAACACATAATCATCACCAATTTTTGTGTATTCCAACATTCCATCTAATGTCTGGTGGTTTTGACACACGATAAGTTTATCTCCAAGTTCAAAATTTACTTTACCAATATCATCGGGATTACCTGATATGACAATATCATGTTTTGAATCATTATCGACTTTTAGTGTTAAATGGACGCTGTTCTGAGTGCTTGGAGCGACTGTTTCGATTCTTTTTTTGCACTGAGTGAAGGTGAGAACCACAGCCAATGCCATAAGCATCGTACCGGTTTTGCGTAATGAGCGACGGCGGCGTGCAACAGCATAACCTGCACCTGCCACAGCAAAAATCAGAAGACCGCTGCCAAGAGGTAGTTGTTCTCCAAACTGCTGGTTGAAAATAGCATCACTATTGATAGTGACACCATCTCTGTTTTCATAAAGGTCTTCATTGTTGTTTTTGAAGAAATCGTCGGTTTGAGCTGTCATCGGCATAACAATGCCGAGAGTCATAATCATTGAAAGCACGAGAGCCTTCAAAGCTGTTGTTTTTTTCATTGTGTGAATTTAATTAGTTTGTAAGTTTATTTAATAAATTTGAATATCCGTGTTAATCGTTTTTTTGCGGCTGCAAAAGTACAAAGAAAATCAATATGTTGGACAAAATTTAATTTTTGTCTTAGATTAGGAGTTTAGAAGATTAGGGGATATTGCGCTATATTAAGGCGACGATGCCGGTGGCAAGTATCAGCAGAGCCGCGACAACGTTTAAAAGGCTGTTCACAAGCAGCTTGGTCTGCGATAGCTTGGTTCCGATTCCGATAAACCCCCAGATGAGGGAGAAACCTATAATACATAAAGGTGTGATTGTACCGAACAATGGCAGAAAAGCGCTGTCGGCTATCAGACCGGCGATAAATGGGTTGATGCCTAACGCTATTGTCAGGAATATCAGTTCTTTTGGTTTGTCGATAAGAAAAAGGTTCTTTCCGCTTTTGATTTTCAGTGTGTCCATCACCATCCTAAAGGCTATCATGAAACAGAATAGCAGGACGATTATTTTTGAGTAGTTTTCAAAAAGATGCATA
>CAJOCJ010000020.1 GCA_905236635.1 uncultured Bacteroidales bacterium | reverse complement strand
TCAAGGAAACGAACTTTTATATCCAGGGAATAAACAACCAGGTGGCTATTGACTTTGAAAACAACACCATTACCACGACCAACACCACGGGCAACATCTCACTGTACCCCGAAACTCCCACCAGCCGCTGGGCCATCCTGCTTCCCAATGAAGACTCAGTGACCGTCAACGTTAATGCCGTAGGTTACATTGAAAAAAATATTACCATTCCTCCTGTCAAGAAAAATGATTTTCTGCATGGCGAGAATGCTGTCCGTTTTGAGTTGACGGCTATGGAGGCCGGCACCCCGCTGACGATAGAGGCCGCACCTTTTACGAATGGCTATATCAGTGTGATCAATCCGCTGCAGGGAATGAAGTACTCGAAAAACAATGGCGAAAAGATACCCATAGAAAGCGACATCGAAATCCACCTTGAACAATTCGACGTGGTGCAGTAACGGCACAGACTATAGCGGTACCAAGATTGTCAGCGGTATCAATATGTCATTGTATGGCAACATCATGAGTTTAGTGGACGAGGAAAACTTTGCGACGGCCACCTCAATGGAAGGTGCTTCTTTCGCAGGTCTTTTCGCTGGAAACACATGTGGCTTCGAGGCAAGCGGCCTGCTGCTGCCAGCCACGACGCTGAGCCAAGACTGCTATTCCGGCATGTTTGCCTGGTGCTCCGGAATGTCGGACACCCCCGTCGAGTTGCCCGCCTTGACATTGGCCCCTGGATGCTATTCTAACATGTTCGAGGGGTGCGACATGATACCAGATGCTCCCCATCTGCCCGCCCCCATCTGCCCGCCACGGAATTAGTCGATAGGTGCTATGCTTCTATGTTTTCCGGATGCGGTACCATCGAACAAGTGACCTGCTTAGCCACCACCATCACTGGCTCTGGCTGCACCACAGACTGGCTCAACGGAGTGAAACCTTACGGCACGTTCACCAAGGCCAAGGGTGCATCCTGTTGGACCACGGGTAGCAACGGTATCCCATGGGGCTGGGATGTCAACGAATACTAACCCGACAACAATCGTCGAAACTTATTGTTTGGATAATGCCTTTGTATTTTAAGTATGCATACTGAGATAGTTTGACCAGCGAAACCAGTACGGATGTTTTTGAAAACACACGGCAAGAGAGTTCGCTCTGCACTTTTCGGAAGAAACGCGCTTTGGCAATCGCCAAACATTGGCTATTAAAGCGGAATAAGTGTACTGACAACGATGTTGTTGTTAGGCTCTGTCTGGCTCTGCACACGTGTGATGCCGCGCTCCGGACCAGTCACATCGGTGACGAGGGTCACAGTTGAGCCGTCAGCCTTGATTACACTCTCGATGAATGCCATGACACCGCCGTCGTAGCTGCACCCAGTGCAGATATTATAAGGTGGCACCTGTGAACGGTCGACAGACACATCCTCGATGGTCATTGTGGCAAGGTCGTAGATTTTGAAACCAGTCAAGCCATTCGACATAACAGATCTGTAGCAGTGACCTTCGGCGTCGAATTCCGAATAGAACGGCCAGTCCGAAGGAAGAGAGTTCGATGTCAGCTGATAAGTATTGGCATTAAAGGTCCATTTGGTCTGACCGTCAATCCATGAATAATTGTCTTCATCGCAGACATAAACTGTTGCATACCCGGAATCTTCGGTGAAATAGCCATCGGTCACATACGTTCCCGTTGCCACATCGCCCTCGATATCGACACGATAAATCGTTGGAGTCCACTCGCCGTGTATCGACACGAAATATTTACCGTTTATGCAGCGCATTGTGGGCCCGTAATTATAATCTGAAACTGGAATACCCTGAACTGCCGGTAGAGTACCGTCGGAAGCCATGATAGCCGCAATATCCGGGATATTGCTGCCGTAGCTGATGCATGTGCCAAGGTGACCGTCATTGTCGGTGACAGCATAAGCGATGTTGATAGGCTGTGATTCACTACCAGGCATCACATTGATGACTTTGACATTATCGCCACTTATCTGAAGCTTGCTCAATCCGCCATAATATGAACCCGAAGCGAGATAGATATCGGTGCCTATCTGCGAGATAAGACCCAGCTTACGCAGTCTGTCGCCGGTTAAATCCCCGTCTAAAGGCTGTCCATTATCGAAAATCCAAGGGATATTTGGACCTCCCAAATATTTAAGATTACCTATCGGGAATCTTTGAGCTACCCCGTTAAGGTCGTAAATCTTACCATCGCTGCGGCGGATGAGGAAGTTCTCGCCAAAATCCGAAAACCAACTATGCTCGACCATGCCACGGATCCTGTCCTGCATGTCCTCGCCAAAAGCGCTGTAGTTGTTGCATTGGTAACGGCAGCCCATGAGCCAGATGTATATGTCGCCCACAGGTATCATTGCCGTGATGCTGACTGTGAGGTTTTGTTTCAAGTCGGTAGCGACACCGCTGTCGTCACAATCATACTCGTATGCCACAATCGACAAGTTGCCTTCATCGTCAACGCTATAAAGAAAACCGCCCGTCTCATCGTCCTTGGAGCCTTCTTTGGCACCCAAAGCGAGGTATTTGGCACCGTTGAGGTTTACTTTGTTAATCTTGAAACTATAGTCGCCGTCGTGTTTGTTCTTTTTGCAAGAAACCGTGAAGACGAGCGCCAAAATCATAATGATTCCAAATAATTTTCTCATAGTTTTTTATTTAATCGGTTAATAATCAAGATGCAAAGTTATAAATAATTTTTTAATAAAAATCAAATAATTACTTTTTTTCGCCTAAAATACACCAGCGTAAAAATGGTATTCTTTTCAAAATCTCATAAATCGCAGGTGAAAGCGTAAACACCGCCACCGTCAAAATGAGATACATGGCATAAGGCGGCAACGAGGTATGGAATTTCATCATATAACCGAAACTAGCAATCACCAGATAATGAACGATATAGATGCCGAAACTCGAGCGTGTCATATAGCCTGCGAAGGCGTTGGTCTTGTCGAATCTTGCCTTAAACCAGCCCATCAGCGCAATACACATCAGGTAGCCGTAGAGGCAGTTGAGCGGACTCCCCATATATTGCGGTGTGGTGTTGTTTTGACCAAATGTGGTGATGATCAAAACCGTGCCAGTGATGACAGCAAAAATCATCATTGGAATCCAAAATTTACTGAGCAATTCGTGCACTTTTTCATGTGAAAATACAAAGTATCCCATCAGGAAAACGATGAAATAAAACACAGGTTTGTAGAGGTTATACAAGCCGTCCGCCGACTGTTCGCGTGGATTCATGATGAGGGTCTTCTCGCCCAGCCAGAACAGCACCACGAGCAGAATTACCAACACCATGCCCGACTTCATATCGCCGAGTTTGCCGCACCAATTCAAGAATTTGCCATTTTTGTCAATCTTTCTGATAATAAGCAAAACCAGCGAAAACAGCCACAAATCCTGGATAAACCACAGTGGTCCGATGCCGTTCACCGACCAGATGAGATACTTGAAAGGCTGAGGCACCGCTGCCAAAACATCGGTACCACTGACATGTGTATTGAAATACCCGACCATCCATTGGAACACAAACAAACCAATCGTTGCCGGAACCAATAGCTTACGAGTCCTCGACTTGAACCATGTTTTGCCATCTCGATTTTCCAAAGCATAACGCGAACTGATGCCCGCAAGAATAAACAGCAGAGGCATAAACCAAGGGTACAAAATGTACATCAGTGCGTCCTGGTACTGCGGACCGTTGCCAAAGCCGCCCACACCGCCAAAGACGCCTTTGTTGTTGTAAAAATATATGACATGGTACAGAAGCACCAGCAGCACTGTCACCCAACGCAGATTGTCAATCCAAAATTTTCTTTTTGTTCCCATTATTTTTTCCATCTTTTAAGTGTTGGGAAATATTGATACATCATGTCTTTGTATTCTTCTTTGGTCATCGGTTTAGGCATGTTTTTGTTCACCTCATCGACAAACTGGGCGCAGAACTCAATCATCTCGTCCATGGTGCAGTCGTTGGTAAACTTGCCATTCTGGTAGCAATACATGCAGTAATCCTCGTTTTTACTTCCATCAGCGTTGGTGCCGAGGTTCTCAGCGTTGAGCGGCATCCCGCAGCTCTGACAAAATTTCTGTTCCTGTTCCATATTTATTAAATTTTTAATCCAATCTAAAGCAGTCTCTAATGGCGTTTCGGTCATCACATCAGGCTGAATCGGGTCATCGCAAAACACCTCGTCAGTGCGAGCAACATCGGCACCGATTGTAAGCACTAGTTGCGAACCGTCAGGAAGGCCAAACGGTTGGTTACACGAGGCATAACCTGCTGTAGGCGAGCCGAAAGTGCGGGCGTTTCCCATGCCGCGGAAGCAAATAAGAACCGCCTCTCCAGAACTTGCTGTCATGCTGTCGGTGAGGATCGCCACAGGGCATTCAATATGCGTTTGTTGCGTCACACCAGCTATCTGCAACACATATTTCACATTGATTTTCTTGCAATAATTACGTGTCTGGAACTTTAAAATAACGTCATCAGGCAGAAAACGATGCACAGCGGCAATCATTGGGTGCATATTGCCTCCACGGTTGCCTCGGAGGTCGATGACAACACCTCGCAGGCCGTCTGGAATAGCGTTTAAAACCGTGTTAGCGTATTTGACACCGTCTTCCGCATTACCCCCAAACTGCGGCAGTTTTATGAATGCTATGCCTTCCTCAAGAATCTCCACTTCAGGCATTTCCCATTCAGCGTTGTTATTATCTGTTTTCTCAGCGGCGGTCATCAAAAAAGTGTGTTTGCCACCTGCCACCTTACCCGTTTTACTGACGATTTCCTGAGCCTCTTCAATAGTTGCAGGTTTTGCTGACAAAGCTTCCTCCTTGGCGTTTTCCCATTCTTCACCTTGAGCATAAAAACCGTGTTTATCCATGATTTTCACGGCTTTTTTGACATAATTCACATTTGGGTCACTGCACGAAGCCATCATCAATGCAGTCAATAATACTATTAACAAACGTTTCATAATTATAATTTTAAATTCCAGATTTCAAAATTCTTATAAAATGCCCTTCCTGTATCGCTGCAAAGGTAGCAAAAATACAAACAACAGCGGCACTATATTTTAAATCAATTAAAGATAATGTCAGCGGGAAAGCGAACAGCAGAAACCCTGTGATTTTATTCATTATTGAATGAACCGTAACGAATTTTTTCTGTACGACAAAGCCCGAAACGATGTTTATGATTTTTATAATAGCGATAACGCCAACCCAAATCCATAGCCAGTTCGGTATTTCAAGAATTGGCAATAGTTTTATGATGCAAACAACCACAAAAATAATATCGGCAATAGTATCAATTTTTGCACCAAATTCGCTGGTGGCATTCATTTTTCGAGCCAAATAGCCATCAAGCATATCGCTGATTCCACAAGCGAAATATATCACCCAGAAAATGGGACTTTCTACCCCAAAAAACAGCAATCCGATAGCTCCTATGGCTCTGAAAACCGTGATTATATTCGGCAGGTTTTTCACTAATACTTCTCCACAAAATCCCTAATCAACTTGAAAATGGGTTCGTAGGTCACAAAAATACCGTTCTTGTAAGTATCGTAAATGGTGTGATAATACTTGAAAGCGTCGCCGTTCTCGTTCTCGAACAGGATGCACGGCACATGACGCTCCGCAAACGGGTAATGGTCGCTGTTGGCTGCCAACTCACCTCTGTTCAAGGCCTCGAAATAGTCGTTCATGCCGTTGATCTTCTCAAGCATAGTGTATCCATAGTAACCCTCATAGCTGACCTCGCAGTACTGCACAGGATTGTTGTCGCCAATCATGTCAATATTAAACAGATACTTGATCTGCGAAAGCAGCACAGTCGGGTTTTCGACATAATACATTGAACCGTTCAAACCCGAGTCTTCACCAGAGAATGCTATGAAATACATGTCGTATTGAGGCTTGTTTTTAGCATAATACTCAGCCAATGTCACGATGGTGGCAGTGCCCGAAGCATTGTCGTTGGCGCCCGGATAATAGACCTTCTTGCCGAGGTTTCCGAGATGGTCGTAATGCGCTGTAAACACAAAGCAGCTGTCGTGTTTCTCGCCTTCAACTTTCGCAATCACGTTGAAAAGCTCGTAATCCTGCAACCATTCGTTGTCAATGTCAAACTTCACGTTTTTCACGCCTTCAATGGCCTCAGGAGTCACCCAAACTGTCGGTTTTCCCATAACTTTACTGCCGTATGCCTTGTAAAATTTAATCGGTGATGTCCATGTCTGTATGAACCCGCCGACCGACGAATCTTTTTTATGCAGCGGCTTGAACTCCTTGTGATTATACATAAACCAGAAGTCACACACCACCATGCAGTTGGCATATTCAGGCTTAGCCAGGTCGGCATACATCTTCTCGGCATCGAAGTTCACCGTGTCGACATGATAAACGGGAAATTCGCCGTGCACTCCAGGCGAATACTCTCTCATCGAAAAGTCAACGCCAGGTGTGAGTTTCTTGCCGTCGGCCCACATGTTCATCTTGCCGCAGAATGTGTTGATGTCGATTTTGAAAGGCTGGCACACGACCTCATCGACGCCCGCCTTCTCAAACTCCTTGACGAGATATTTTCCCGCCTTGTTGGCTCCGTCCTTGGCATATCCCCTGCCTTGATATTTCTTGGAACTTAGTTCCTTCACAATCTTTTTGTAATGCTTTAAATCCTGCGCCTGTAAAGACGATATGCACATCGCCTCCACCATGACAAATGCCAATAATATAATCAGTATCTTTTTCATAATAATTGAATTCTTCCTAATAATTCATCCTTGTTTGATCCAGACGTCACGTTGCGGGAACGGAATCTCTATATTGTTCTCATTGAGAGTGTTGTAGATGAGTTCCTGCACTTTGGCTATATAGCCGTAGCGCTCCTCCACCAGGACATACTGCTTAAGGGCTATGTTGACGCTGCTGTCGCCGAAGCTGTCAAATGTCACCGTGATGCCGCGCTTGGGGTCGACAAACGGCCTGTTGTATTTGTCTTTCAGCTGCATATTGCCTGTGGCTTCAAGAAGTAGTGTCCTCACCTGATCGACATCGGTGCCGTATTTCACACCGACGATGATTTTCACAAACTCATAGTTGCCGCCTCTAGTCAGGTTTTTGAAGTTTTTGTTGAACAGCGTGGTGTTAGTGAATGCGATAAGCGTATCCTCTATCGTCTCTATCTGTGTGGTCTGGTAGCTGATGGCTGTCACCTTACCGCGGATGCCGTCACATTCGATATAATCGCCCACTCTCAGACGTCCGCCCATGAGCTGAATGCCATATATGAAGTTGTTGAGGATATCTTTCATAGCCAAACCAAGACCGGTAGCAAGACCTGCCGCTATGAGGGAGAGCGCTCCTACAGGGATCTTCAGCAGCACCACCGTTATAATGATAAAGCTGCCCCACACCACAATGCCTATCACATTGTCAGCAAGCGTGAAGTTTATCTCGTTGGCTTGGATGAAAGTCTTCTTCTGTTTGTTGGCCATCTTATCAAACTTTATCTTGCGATAGAAGGCCCTTGCCATATAGCTCACATAGCGGAACACGAACACCATCACGGCCACAAGTGTAATGATATATAGCGAAATATTCAGTATGGCATTGCCGTCTTTACCACTCAAGTTGAAGAACGACCTCATGAAGATGTCCTTGCTGATTTCTCCCAAATCGAACACATCGCCGGCAAAGAACAGGCAAAGCGGGATGGTGAGTATCGCCAGGATTGGCATCACGACTTGTCTGACAAGGTCGTATAGCCAGGTGACAGTGATATAGGCATCCTTACGCCCCGGCTCATAAATGGTATGCTCTTTTTTGTATTCCAACTTACGCTGCATCAGTTTCTTGTCTTCATATCTGTCGAGCAAGATATACAAAGCCGTTATCGTCTCGATGGCAGCGAGCTGGAAGAGCCACCAGATGAATATCTGAATGCCAAGCAGCACATAGCCCGACCAGATTACTATCATGCCGATTATCATAATGCCGAATGATATCCAGCTGTATGTCATGTCGTGACGTGCCTCCTTGACACGGCTCACCTTTCTGCAAATAAAATATTGCCAAATCGTACACAACAGAACAATTGGCGGGAATATGAGGTTGACCAGCTTGTTAGGGATGAAGATTATACGGAAGGTGATCACTATCAAGCTGAGCGTCACCATAGGAAGATACAGTTTCCAGACATCCCTGATTGTCGCCGACGATATTCTAATTAGCAACGACAAGAGGATGGCAGCCACCAGCCAGGCGTATGTCATCAGCAGTCCGGATGCGACCTTGAAGAAGTTCGACGGAATCAAAGCCGATGCTATCATCACCGACAGCATGAAAATCACCACACCGCCAAAGAGGTTGACCATATGGTTGCGCTGTTTTGACTCGTCTGTCTGGAACCGGGCCACCTTCTTCTTCAGCAGGCGCATGATCAGGGTGCTCAGCAACGTGGCAAAGCCTATATATATCAATATTATCAAGATGAATCCCGACACCTTGGTGCCACGCCAGTCACTCTGACGCAATGCCTCCGAATCGGCGGTGGTTTCTCCTATGCCGTATTTCATGGCTGCATCGTGGAAAGCTCTTTTCTTATAGCGTTTGAATGACTTCAGCACCTTGAAGTAGTTGTCCTGACCATTGACAAAAATGTGTTTTTGGATGAGCTTATAACGGTTGACAGCATAGTTGTAACTCTCATCGAGGCGTACACTCATCAATTTATAATGCTCGCCGTCTTGTGTCACCTTTTCGCGTGCCGCCTTGTACATATCCAGCAGAGTGAGGGTGTAGTACATACAAGAGTCGCGGTCGATCTGTCCCTGCTCGTCGAGGAAAAACGGAGAGTCTTCGTCGTAACGCAGCATGTTGCCGCCCAACAGATAGGCATCCATCACCGACGACAGGCTGTCGGGTATACCTTCAATCTTATCAAGCATAGGGGGCAACCTGCGGAGCGACTCGGCAAGATGCTCGTAACGTTCTATCTCCATGCTGAGGTTCGCCACTATCTCGTCAAACGGACGGCGCTGGTTGTGGTAGTTCTCGTATTCGCGTGTCACCTCGTCGAGCGCGTATGTCAGGTCGAACGTATAATCCTGACTCTGCGAATAAAGCATCAGCGCCAGTTCGTTGCAGCGTTTCGTCATCTCGACCAGCTCACGGTGCTGCATCTCGTTTCGCTGTCTTATAAAGCCTTGCCGGTTCCCCATCTTGACATATTCCTGATGAAGCTCCGAGCGAAGGATACTCAGCGTCTTTGCAATATTACTCTCGTTGAATACAGCCCATGCCGGTATTACCAAAGCCATGAGCAGCATGATGACCATTAGGCGTTTTCTGTTCTTTTTCATATTATAATATTTCCCTGCAAATATAAGAAAAAATTCGTATAGCATATCCATCATCATTTTTTATTACATTTTTCATAAAATATCCCCAAAAATGATGAGAGTGAAGCGTGTTTGTATGATGTAATTTCGCACCATGAATAAACACGTATTTTTTATAATGAAAAAATTATTTTTATCTCTTTTTGCCATACTTGTTTTCTCCTTATCGGAAAATATGATGGCGACCGAAAACGACACTATTCCCATTGAAAATCAGAGTGTTACAAAATCAAGACTAACCATCGGAGGATATGGCGAGGCGATCTATACCCGCACTTTCTACAGCGACAACATGTTTCGCTATTCGCATCCCGACCGTTACAAAGACGCCAAAGGATATGGCCGCGTCGACCTGCCGCATGTCGTCATCAATATCGGCTATGACTTCGGTCACGGCTGGACTATGGGCAGCGAGATAGAGTTTGAACACGGCGGCAACGAGGTGGCAGTGGAGATTGAAGCCGAAGAGACAGGCGAATTCGAACACGAGATAGAACGCGGCGGCGAGGTTGCCCTCGAGCAGTTCTGGCTCCAGAAATCGTTCTGTAAGGCCTTGAATGTCAGGCTCGGACATATCATAGTGCCAGTGGGACAGACCAACAACGCCCACCTGCCAACGCAGTTTTTCACCTGCTATCGTCCCGAAGGCGAGTTCGCCATCATGCCCAGCACATGGCACGAGACAGGCATCAGCATCTGGGGTAACCTCGGAAAATGGCGTTATGAGGCGGTAGTGGTACCTGCCTTGAACTCCAACATGTTCAACAACGCCAATTGGGTGAAAAACGGCTCAGCGTCAGGATACGAGTTCAAGGTGGCCAACAACCTCGCCGCCGCTTTGCGTATCGACAATTATTCGGTCAAGAACCTACATATCGGCGTGAGCGGTTACATCGGCAACACATTCAACAACGACATCGTGACCAACGAAGCTGAAAAATATAAAGGGGTGAAAGGCACTGTCATCATCGGCACGGCCGAGTTCGACTACAAAGCCCACGGTTTCGTGGTGAGAGGCAGCTTCGACTACGGTCATCTCAACGACGCCGACATCATCTCCACCTATAATAAAAACCAGAATCACCAGAGCTTCTCGCCTTACCCGCGCTCGCTCGTCGGAGAGGAAGCCGTGGCGATAGGCGGCGAGATGGCTTACGACATCTTCCACAGCATGAGACGCACCGGCGAACGCCGACTTTTCATCTTCGGACGCTACGACTACTACGACAGCTACATCCCTTACGAGAGCGCAATTACCATGTACGACTGGACAGAACGCCATGTAGTGACGGCTGGTCTCAACTATTATCCGATAAAACAAGTCGTGATAAAAGCCGAGTTCTCCGAAAGATTCTTCAAAGAACAATACAACAACGAGCCGATGTTCAGTCTCGGTGTGGCATATAGCGGATTCTTTGTTCGATAACCGTCATAAAAAAGATAATATTAACAATTAAAATTATAACAACAATGAAAAAATTCCTTAAAACCACCTTGCTGATAGCATTTTCAGCATTGTTTGCAGTGAGCTTCAACGCCTGCAAGAAAAGTAAAAACACGACAGAGCCGACAACCGACGACGACGCTGTCAAGACTGCCATCATCAACCAGTTTTTGGACCACACCGTGGCTCCTACCTACACCAAGCTGGCGTTGTACAGCGACGAACTCGTCAACGACCTCAAGACTCTGAAATTCGATATGACACAGGCCAACGTCAACAAGGCCACTGAGAGCTTCCTCGAGGCTCGTCACTGGTGGGAGTTGAGCGAGGCGTTCCTCTTCGGCGCCGCCTCCGACTTCGGCATCGACCCTCATATCGACTCATGGCCGCTCGATGAAGACGCCTTCAACAACCTCATGGCCAGCCCTAGCATGCTCGCAGCTCTCGACACCGAAGACGGCGACATCGTGGCAGGTGAACAGCTTGGCAACGCGCTCCTCGGCTTCCACGGCATCGAATACATCCTCTTCCGTGACGGCCAGCCTCGTCCAGTAGCAGAGATCACCAACGACTATATGATCTACGCCGTGGCAGTGGCAGGCGACCTCCGCAACCGCTGCTTCCAACTCGAGGTGAGCTGGGTGGGCGACGACGCTCCAGCATCACACGTCGCACTGATGGAAGAACTTGAACTCAACATCACCGTCAACAACGGCGACCTCAGCTACGGCGAGAACATGCAGAAAGCAGGTCAGCCAGGCAGCACATACGTCACCCTCACACAGGCACTGCAGGCCATCATCGACGGCAGCATCGACATCTCCGACGAGGTCGGCACATCGAAGATCGGCAAGCCGCACACCGGCGAGGACCCGACATATGTAGAGTCACCATACAGCCAGAAGTCAATCGTCGACTTCTACGACAACATCGCCTCTATCAAAAACTCATATATGGGCGGCAACGAAGGCGAACGCGATGAGAGCAAGTCATTGCATGCATACGTCAAAGGCATTGACTCTCAGTTAGATAGCAGAGTCGTCGACGCCATCGACAATGCCTTGGCTAAGATCAACGCCATGGTGGCTCCTTTCGTGCATAACTATGCTGACCCGAGTGCTGGCGAGGCCATGGAGGCATGCCAAGACCTGTCGGATGTGCTCACCGAGGCTAAGAGAGCCATTCAGGAATATTAACCTAAACTAAATATAAATATGTTTAAAATCAATCATTTAACAGTTTTTGCAGCAGCTGGAATGCTGGCTCTCGGTTTGGTGTCTTGTAAGAAAGACAACAAAACCACGCCGCCGGCGCCACCAGCTCCTACAGTAGTGGAAGGCACGTACGCCGGCGGCGAACTGGGCACGACGTTTAACAACACCCAGACCGCCTACGAAGACCCTACTCCCGCCACGGTGCAAGCCGGTCTCAGCACCGCCTTCAAGTACGGCGAGTATTTCTTTGAACGTACCTACACTCAGAACAACGAGCCGTTCAACGGCTTGGGACCTCTTTACATCCGCAGCTCGTGTATCGCATGCCATCCAGGCTATGGTCACGGCATGCGCATGAACCGCTACCGCGCCGACGACTGGGGCAACGGTTATCTGCTGGTGTTTACCGACAGAAACGACACCTACCTCAGCTCATACACCGGCATGCCTCAGACCAAGGCAGTAGCACCTTTCAAGGTACCTCTCGACGAGACGCAGATTCAAATCACTTGGCTCAACTACACCGACGAGTGGGGCAACCGCTTCGACGATGGCGAGACGTATAACCTCACCTACCCTGAGGTGTACATCCCTGAAGACGCATTCTACGTGCCTCTCGAAGTTGGCGGCAACCCTATCCCTTATAGCGATTTCGTGTGCCGTCTGGAGTCGACGATAGGCATCTACGGCACCGGCCTCATCGACGCCATCCCTGACGACTCGCTGAAGGCACAGTATCAGAAAGAGTTCAACGACGGCTATATGCAGAACGGCATCAACCCGGGCATGTGGGCTGGCAACGACTGGGCTCCGTCGGGCCTCTACGGCAACACCGACCACCCGAAACGTTACACCTACGCCCTCACACGCGGCCCTCTGCAGGACGCCCCGGGCGCCAACGCCATCTGGAACATCACCAACGTGACACACCGCACCAAGATGGGACATTATATGACAGCGGCATACGCCACCAAGGCATCGCAAGACCCTGACGTGCAAGCGGAGTTCTACAACTATTTCCCACAATATAACCTTACCGGAAATGTGCAGAATGACATCTATAACTACCTCATGATGAACGACCAGATCCCAGCAGAACTCAAGGTCCCTGAGATGAAAGACGAAGACTATGTCAACTTCATGGTATGGCACCGTGGACTGGCAGTCCCAGCCGCCCGCAACCTCGACGATCCTGAGGTACAGCGTGGCCGCGAGCTCTTCACTGAGATGGGTTGCGCCTACTGCCACCGTCCGTCATGGGAGACCGGCGACGACGTGTTCACCGACCCTGCTGGATTCTTTGCCGACGCCGACCCACGTCTGCCACGTTATCCTCATCAGAAGATTTGGCCTTACAGCGACTACATCCAGCATAAGCTCCACATGGAGAACGACATACGCACAGGATGGTGCCGCACCACCCCATTGTGGGGACGCGGACTGTCGGCCATCTGCACCGGCTCAAGCGACCGTCTGCATGACTGCCGCGCACAGACCGTCATCGAGGCCATCATGTGGCACGGAAACATCCAGAGCGATGCACGCCGCACCGTGGAGAGATTCCGCGAATTATCGAAAAAAGACAGAGACGCCGTCGTGAAATTCATCGAGGCGATATAATTTGGTTAAACATTCGTTGGGCCGTGGCGCGCCACGGCCCAACATTTTCAAAATAATATGAAAAAATATTTCAACATCATCTCCTTGATAATCTGGATCGTAACAATCATCACATTGATTATCAGTACATTAATAAAAACAAACATCTACGACAAATGGTGGTTCGTGACACTGCTGTTCGTGTTCGCAGCCTCAATTTTATACAATAGTATTAAAACAAAAATGTGGAAAAATCTGCCTGTCTTCGGCATCCACATATCAATTCTGCTTATTCTGCTCGGCGGATTTCTGACCTTCACCACAAGTCAGAATGGTAATATGCATCTCGC
Organism: uncultured Bacteroidales bacterium; assembly: GCA_905236635.1. GTDB lineage: Bacteria > Bacteroidota > Bacteroidia > Bacteroidales > F082 > Limimorpha. The sequence goes on along the minus strand of CAJOCJ010000020.1, from coordinate 16,425 downwards.
TGAGAGTGAATCAGTTAACACTTTTAAAATTGGTAAACACCAAATCCAAATGCCATTTTATGTAAACCTGAAAAGTTTTGATGTTGTCTATTATCCAGGCACCATGTCGCATGCCGACTACGTGTCGGATGTCGTGATTTCCAACGACGGCAACATCCTCAAAGAAGGAAAGATATCGATGAACAACATATTAAAATACAAGGGATTTCGCTTCTTCAACGAAGATTTCGACAAAGACCTTAACGGCGTCACCCTCACCGTGCAACACGACCCTTGGGGCATAACTGTCACCTACATCGGATACATCTTGATGATGATTTCGATGCTGATTTTGTTTGTCAAAAAAATAACCACAAAAACCGTCACAAAGCATAAAAGCATTACTATCTTATTGATAATGATGATGATAGGTGGGGTGACATCAGCTGCCGAACTCAAGACTTTGCCGAAAGACGTGGCTGCCGACTTGGGTGACATCTACATCTACAACAGCGGCCGTATCGCGCCAATGCAGACCTTTGCAAAGGATTTCACATACAAACTTTATGGCAAGCCGACATACGAGGGCTACACCTCGGAGCAGGTCTTGGCAGGCTGGATGTTCTACCCGAATTATTGGAAAGGCACTGAGCGTCAACAGAGCAAGCGTGACGAGGTGAAGCATCTGGTGGAGTCGTTCCAAAGCGGCGCTATGATGAAGATTTTCCCCATCCAGATGCCCGACGGCACCGTAAAATGGGTCAGCCAGAATGACGATCTGCCGGAAAATCTGAGCGAAGACGAATGGGTATTTATAAGAATATCAATGAGTTATCTCAATAAGTTGGTTGTAAAACAGGATTATGCCAAACTATCAGAGACATTATTGAAAATCAAGGCTTATCAGCAGAAAAACGGTGCGGGTTCATTGCCTTCCGATTTCAGATTTAAGACCGAGAAAATCTATAATGTCTGGGCAAAATACAACTATGTGGCGTATCTATCATTGTGTTTCGGACTGTTGTTTTTCGTGGTTTTCTGTGTTTACACCGCTATCGGAAAACAGATTTCAAAACCGATTGCAACTATCTCTGTATCAATCAATTGGATATTGTTTGCATTTTTGACATTTTTAATAATTCTCCGTTGGATTGTGGCGGGGCACATCCCGTTGGCAAAGAGCGCCGAGACTCAGCATTTCATGGCGTGGGTGTCGCTGTTAATAGCAGGCATCGTTGCCATGAGACGCAAAAATAGCGTCAATATCGTCGCTACAGGCATGATTGTCGGCGGCCTGATGATGCTCGTCGCGGTGATGAGTTCCGCCAACCCGAAGATCACGCCGCTGGTGCCGGTGCTTTCATCGCCGCTCCTTGGCTTGCACGTGGCAGTCATCATGATTGCCTACGCCTTGCTGGGTTTCATGTTTATCAACGGCTTGGCTGCTGTGATAGTGCGCATTTTCAACAAAAACGCCTCAGAGGAAATCGGGCGTATGGCAGAGATTTCACGTGGCATGCTCTACCCTGCCGTGATGTGCCTAGCTTTCGGCATCATCATAGGAGCGATGTGGGCCAACATCTCGTGGGGCACCTATTGGGGCTGGGATCCGAAGGAGACATGGTCGCTCATCACTCTGATGGTTTACGCCACAGCATTGCACAAAACCATGGCGCCAGGTCTGCAGAAACCGATGAATTTCCATATCTTCTGCATCCTGGCATTCCTCAGCGTTTTGATGACTTATTTCGGCGTGAATTATATTTTAGGCGGCATGCATAGTTACGCAGGATAAGACCACAAAAATAAGGCGCTCAAGCTTCGCTTGAGCGCCTTATTTCGGAATCTCATATTTCATTAATACTCGTCCTCGTGGAAGAAAAAGTCATCCTTGGTGGGATAATCGGGCCAGAGGTCCTCGATACGCTCGTAAACATCACCCTCATCCTCAATCTCCTGAAGATTCTCAATAACCTCCTGTGGTGCACCTGTTCTCATTGCCCACTCCAGAAGCTCATCTCTCGTTGCCGGCCATGGAGCATCCTCCATCTTCGACGCTAATTCTAATGTCCAATACATATCTATTCAATTTTTTCGGGCTGCAAAAATACTACAATTTTTTATTATGTCAAGAAAAATTTTTCAAAAATTTTAGCTCTTCCGCAACCCCCATTAAACTCTACACTTTTCAACTGCTTTACACTCTAAACTCTCAACTCTAAACTACTTCGGCTGCCACTTCGTGTCCCCTTCCGAAAACACCCTCGACATCACGAAAAACATGTCCGAAAGCCTGTTCAAATACCTCATTATCACCGGGTTAACCTCGTGCTGCCTACTCATCCTCACCACTGCCCTCTCGGCCCTTCTGCACACCGTACGGCACACATGACACTTCGACGCCAGCAGGTTGCCGCCAGGGATTATCAGACTCTTCAACGGCTCCAAAGTCTCGTTCATCTCGTCGATGAATTTCTCTATGCCTTCCACGTCGGCCTCTTCCATTTGCGGAAGCTGTTTCTTCAAATCACTGTTCTCGTCGGTAGCCAGCAGACATTCCGCCACCAACAGACGCTCCTGAATGCGCTTGAACACGTCATTGTACCTATCTGTCGAGTCCATCAGGACCGCTATAAACGCGCTTAACTCATCCAAGGTGCCGTAAGCCTCCAACCTGAGGTCGTCCTTGCCTACCCTAGTGCCGTTGACCAACGATGTGGTGCCCTTGTCACCCGTTTTTGTGTAAACTTTCATACCTTTAATATATAATGTTCTTTTTTCAACCTATCCATAACAAAAACTATGCCAAACTTCCAGCAGTCGATGCTCAGCCTCACATTTTCCCTACTAATTAGCGTCTCCCAGTCCTTCTCGTTCTGCCTGCCGCGATGAATGTCTTTCACAATCATCACCGCATCTTCATCTTTGAAAATCAATGGGTTATCGTTAATAAAATTTTTTATTCTGTTATCCAAATCATCGTAATAAAGGTCGTTATTAACCCCTTGTTTTCGTTCTTGGAGGATTTCTCGACTACACTTCACTTCGTTTCGTTTCGCTCGAAATGACGTGGCGGGCTCGAGAACCTTCTCATATAAATCGAACACCAACGGCGAATGCAGATGGTATTTGCCCTGCGCCTTGATACGATATTTCAAATAACTGATAACCATCGATTTAAAATATAGGGACGCATTCGATGCGTCCCTACATCTATTATCTTTTATCTATTATCTTTTATCTTTTAACAAACTTCACGACAGTGCTGTTCATTCTCACGAAATAAACGCCTGTTGCGAGATCTGATACATTGATGGTGTTCTCGCCTTCTGCGACGTTAACGCTCATCACCATGCGGCCAGCCATATCCATGATATCGACGACTGCGTTGCCTTCAGCGTTGATTCTCACGACGTCGTTTGCCGGGTTCGGGTAGAGGTTGAATGATGATGCCGCCTCATACTCATTGACTGCGTCATAGCCTTCATAAACCTTGAAATCGGCGATTTCCCAAGTCGAGGCTGCTGTAGTTGTGCTGGTGTATTTGAATGCCACATACAATGCCGCCATACCGGTTGTGTTCAGAGTGTAGTTGGTGTTAGCCCACGCATATTCACCGGCTGACCACTCGAAGTTGTTTGTGATATTGACCCATGTGAATGTCGATTCAGTAGGATCGCTCATGCCGTCATAGTTTGTTGAATAGTAGCACTGTAATGCATCACCGTCGAATTTGTATGCATTCATGAATGCTATAGTCAAACTGGCGTATGTGTTGCTGTTGAGGAGCTCAGGTGTGATGAGCCAGTCCTCGTTGTCATAATATGCCTTCGTGCTTGAATAGCCGCTCATCTTTGCGAATGGGATGCCGTCATAGACACTTGTCATCCACTCTTGGGTTCCCTCGATGTTGACAGCTGTGAATGGATCGAGACCTTCTGCAAAGTTAGAAGCGAAAATGCATGTCACATTCTGTGTCTCAATGTTGACTGTCGGATAAACGCCGTCGGTCTTGTAGTTGATGTTCTCGCCGCTGTTGGTGAACGGGAAGATAGCGAACTGCCATGTTGAATTTGGAGTGAGCTGGTCGAATGCCACCATTGTTCCCATTGTGTTCAATGCCACATAGCCGTCGGATGCATCTGTGTCGTTATCTACAGGTGTGCCATCGACTGGAGGGACGATGCCTTCTGTCGAACCCAAAACCACATAGCCTCTTGGGAGCTGCTCGCCTGTCGAAGCAGTCCATGTGAGTGTAGCCTTGGTGATGTCAAGTGTTCCAGCGAAATTGGTAGGATAGTTGCTTGGCTCAGGACTGATAACAGAACCGCCAGCCTTGAAGATGAAGATCTCGCCATTGACTGTTGATGATGCTTTGTAGCATCCGAACAATGTGCTTGACACGTTGTAGCGCATGATGTTCTGCTCAACGCCGCCATTTGATGTAAGGACAAAACCATCTTCACCAACTGAAATACTCCATTTACCTTTGTCATCGAGTGTACCCTGTGTTCTCAGATAGTTGCCGCCACCTGGAGCATAGAGATAACCGTTGTTCAACTCATCGAAGAATGTCCAGGCGCCTGCCTGTCCGCCAACTGTAAGTTCAAATGCCTCTGTCTGGCTTGATGCAGATGATGCAGGAACCAATACGATTGATTCTTCTTCGATGTCAGTAACCTGAATGGCGTGACGGTTGTTAGATTTCTGATACGACATAACCCATGCCGTCTCTTCATCCATGTTCACACCAACGAGAACCACCTTGTCACCGGCACTCAACTCAGATTCCGATGCCACCAAGGTGTAGCTTGTCTGAGCCACCATGCTCAAACCCATTAGCACTAATGCTAAGAATAGTAAAGTTTTTTTCATGCTTTTAAATTTTTAATGTTATTACTAAATATTCCTTTTAAACTTAAAACTCTAAACTTTAAAACTGACTCTCAACTCTACACTCTCAACTCTCAACTTTCTCCACTGCCTTAATCTCCGGCAGCACGCTCTTCATCGTCTTCTCGATGCCGTTCTTCAGTGTCTGACTGCTGTGCGGACAGTTGGCGCAATGGCCTGTCAGCTTCACCCACACCACCATGTCATCGTCCAGCTTCACAAACTCCACACCGCCGCCGTCAGCCTTCAGATAAGGCTCTATCTGTATCAAAATATTCTTGACTTTCCTTTCTAAAACGTCTCTTTCCATAACTAGAACCTTTCGATAATCTTTCTTGCCAGCTTCTCGAATGCCACTGTCACCGGACCGAAGTTGCCGAAGGTGTATGGCGTTCCCTTGTCGCCCGCACTTGCGATATGCTCGTCCATCGGGATCTCGCCAAGGAATGGGATGCCGAGTTCTTCAGCAAACTCCTTGCCATGGCCTTCTCCGAAGATGAAATATTTCTTGTCGGGCATGTCACTCGGCGTGAAATATGCCATATTCTCTATCAATCCAAGAATCGGGACGCTGACGCCTTTGTGCTTGAACATATTGGCAGCCCTGCGTACGTCGGCAAATGCCACCTTCTGAGGCGTCGTCACTATGACCGAACCCGACACTTTGAAGTTCTGCGCCAGGCAGAGCTGAATGTCGCCTGTTCCCGGAGGCATATCGACGACCAAAAAGTCTAGTTCACCCCAGTCGGTCTCGGTCATGAGCTGCGTCAAGGCGCTTGTCGCCATAGGTCCACGCCAGATGAGAGGCGTGCTCGGGTCCACCATCATTCCGATACTCATCAGCTTGATACCGTATTTCTGCAGCGGCACCATATATGTCTTGCCGTCTTTGTCGTAACACTCGGGCTGTGTGCCTTCAGTGCCAAACATGATAGGCACCGACGGGCCATAGATGTCGGCATCCAGCAAGCCCACCTTGAAGCCTTGTGTGGCAAGGGCTACCGCGAGGTTCACCGACACCGTCGACTTGCCCACGCCGCCTTTTCCCGATGCCACCGCGATGATATGCTGTACCTTCGAGAGCATCGTAACAGGAGCCGTCGGGATGATATCCACATCGACATCTCCAAAATTATCGTTCAAAATCTTCTTCGCATTCTCAATCACAAACTGATTCTTTTCGTCATCGACGTCATCCAATTCAAGTTTGAAACGGACCAAACCTTCTCCTACCTCGACGTCCTTAACCATTTGAGCATCAACGATGTTACTTCCTTTCGGGAAATAAACAACGTCTTTTAAAACTTCCAAAACCTTCTGTTTCGACGGTATCATTTCAAATTTTTTTATTATAAATAAGACTACAAAGATACAACTTTTTTAAACACTCAGCAAAAACTTTTCAGTTTCTCTAAGAAATCCTTCCGGGTCGTCAACATGAATCCAATGACCTGAATTTTCCAATGTAACTAATTGATGATTAGGCAGTTGCATTTTCATGACAGGCAAGTCTTTCTCTACTATATAATCCGATTTCCCGCCTCTGATAAACAATGTCGGACCGTCATAAACGCCTTTGTCTTCAAGACCTTTGCTGATCTCTGCTATATTTTTGTAGATAGATTTCAGATATGGCTTCCAACGAAATCCATGCTCGTGGCTGTACGACAGATTTTTCATAAGAAACAGCAAAACACGCTTCTCAAAATGGTATTTTTCAAGCTGCTCCTCCACGTCGGCGCGCCTTTTCACATGTCTCAAATCGACCGATCCCATAGCGGCGATGAACTCCAGATGCTGCAGCGGATGGTCGAACTTGCGCGGACTTATGTCCAGAACCTCCAGGCGCTCAACGAGTTGCGGGTTTTCAAACGCCAGCATCATGGCAATCTTACCACCCATGCTGTGCCCGACCACATAACATCTCGTGATATGCTCATAATCAAGAACTTTCTTCACGTCGCGAGCCATCACTTTGTAGTTAAACGTCTCATAACGCGGCGACTGTCCATGGTTGCGCATGTCGGGGATGATGACATAAAAGCCCAGCTCCGCAAAGCGTTTCCCGAAGTTATCCCAGTTGTCGGAAAGCCCCAGCACGCCGTGCAACACCGCTATCGGCTTGCCCTTCGGATCCCCATATTTCCTGTAAAACAACATTCTTAAAAACTTTAAACTCTAAACTTATCAACTGCTCTAAACTCTACACTCTCAACTCTAAACTTTAGTATCGATAATAATCGTCACCGGCCCATCGTTTATAAGCTCCACCTGCATGTCGGCACCGAACTCGCCCGATTCCACCTTCCTTCCCGAGACTTCCGCCAGCCTCTTGAGAAACAGCTCATAAAGCGGTATCGCATGCTCAGGTCTTGCCGCTTTGATGAAGCTCGGACGGTTGCCTTTCTTGGTCATCGCGTGAAGCGTAAACTGGCTCACCACCAGGAAATCGCCGCCAATCTGGTTGATGTCGAGGTTCATGGCACCGTTCTCATCGGCAAAGACACGCAGCTTCGTCAGCTTCTGGCAGAGATATTCCACATCATCTTGATTGTCAGCCTCTTCGATGCCAAGAAGCACCATAAAGCCCTTCCCTATCGCCGACTTCAGCGCGCCGCCAATGGTGACGGAGGCCCGACTGACTCTTTGTATTACGATTCGCATTTTTTAATGTTTAAATTCACTCTTTCACTACTTTCTTCACATGTTTTTTACCATTTTTATCGCTAAACTTCAACAAATACACTCCTGCAGGTTGTCCCGACAAGTCAATTGTCACGTTGTCGCCATCGCATGTTTTTTTGATAATTGTTTGTCCTAAAACATTCACTACTTCAACATACGATATGGCATCTCCTGTTATGTTCACCAAGCCGTTAGTGGGATTGGGGTGAACGGTGATTGACTTATCAATTCCCCAGTCGAAACTTGTTTGTCCCCATCTCAAAGGGTAATCCGGCATGGTGCAATAGGCAAGCCTAGTAATACATGCTGTAAGAGTGTCAGCATAACCGCCCTTATACTCATGCCATGTACGGGTATTATGCCCTTCAACTTCAAGCCAGCCGTAATAATTCGCAACATTGCCAATGCTGTCTGTAACAGTGTGTCTTAAACCATATTGGAGCATCATAATTGTATCAAATGCAGTCATATCCCAACTATAACCAGTATACACACTGTAACCATATCTAAAATTAACATAATGACTGATTGTGTCAGTGTTTTCCTTCGGTGAATATGACATGTTCCAACCTTTTTGATCATAGGACCTTAAATTAAGGAAAGGTGTGATTTCAGATGCAAACTGCCCAAACAAATACATATCCGGATCATCATCAAGATCAACATCCAAATACAAATACTGATTCTCCCATGGAATCATATGCCAGAACAGCAAACATGAGTCTGGTGTGATGTATGCGTTAGTATCAGGTACAAGAGCGACATTCTCCCTATATATTATCTCTCCTTGTTGGGCGAAACTTGTTATTATCATTACAGACAACAAGATAACTAACAAAATCTTTTTCATGATATATTAGTTTTTTATTGTTGATGAATTAACATATGCTACAATCTGCAAATTTACTATTTATTTTTAGAAAACAACCCTTTTGCATCAAAAAATTATGTAATTTTGCAATCACTATGGAAACTAAAAGACAACAGAAAATCTCGAAGCTGATTCAGAAAGAACTCAGCGAAATATTCCAGAGGGAGATAAAAACCCAAGGGAACATCATGATTACGGTGACCAAGGTCAACGTGACCAGCGACATGTCGTATGCCCGCGTCTACCTCAGCGTGTTCGGTCCCGACAAAGAGACGAAGACCGCCGTGGTGAAAGAGGTCAACACCATGAGCAAAAGCATCCGCGGCAAACTCGGAGACCGCATCAAATTGCAGGTAAGGGTGATACCTGAGCTGCAGTTTTTCGAGGACGACTCTCTTGATTATATTGAAAACATTGACAATCTGCTCAAGTCTTGAAGCTGCCGTTATTCATAGCGCAACGTTATCTTCTCGCGAAGAAAAGCCACAACCTCATCAACATCGTGACGTGGATTTCCATCGTCAGCGTGGCGGTGGCGGCGTTCGCCATGATATTCGTGCTCTCCATCTTCAACGGCTTCAACGTCGTCATCAGCGAGAACATCCACAAGATGTCGGCCGACCTGCAAGTCACTTCGGTTTATGGCAAGACATTGAATATCAATGATTTTCCTTTTGATAAAATCAAAGAGATAAAAAATGTGGAGCTGGTTCTGCCCACCATCACTGAAGACGCACTGTTCCGCAACGAGGACAAGCAGCAGATCGGACAGATCAAGGGTGTTCCGAAGGAGTTTTATCAGGTGGAGAGAATCGAGAAATCAATAATAAAATCGGGGCGTTTCGGCACCAACGCCGATGTGAGCTACGGCATCCCTGGCATAGGGATGGCATATTATCTGGGCATCAACCCCAACAACCCGTTCTCGATGATGCAGGTGTATGTGCCCCGTCGCGGCAACGCCTCGTCGTTCAGCCTTGAAAACAGCTTCAACATGGGGCAACTCGTTGCAAATGAGACGTTTGAGACCGACCAGGACATAGATGCGACCACTGTTTTGGCACCTTACGAATGGCTGTCAGAACTCATTGGCTATCAAGGCATTGCTTCTTCTGTGGAAGTTTTTGTCAATCAGACTTCAAATCTTAATAAGATTAAAAAAGAGATAAAAAAGATACTCGGTGACGACTACCAGGTCCTCGACCAATACGAGCAGCAGTCGACCCTTTACAAGATGATGAAATCGGAGAAACTCGCTGTGTATCTGATACTTGTGTTCATTTTGGTGATGGCCACGTTCAACGTCATCGGCTCTTTGTCGATGCTCATCATAGAGAAGCAGAAGGACACCTCCACCCTACGCGCCATCGGAGGCGACAACTCATTGATACGCAGCATCTTCACCAACGAAGGGATGATTATCTCTGTTGTCGGCGGCATCATCGGCCTGATTCTCGGCATCATAGCGGTGCTGTTGCAGCAATATGTGGGAATCATCCGTCTCGGCGACGGCACCGGAAGCTATATCGTTGAGTATTATCCTGTTGCGCTCCAGCTTCAGGATGTCTTAATCGTCCTCGCCACCATAACCATCATAGGTGGCATCGCAGCCTTCAGCACAGTAAAAATTTCGATGAGAAAAATGTGATTATTGCTTCACCCATTTCCCAGATTCGACTTCCCGGCCATCAGAAATGACTTTCCAAAGATAAATCCCATAAGGCCAATTTGCAGTGTATATCGTTGTATTATTTATAAACTGTCGATTATAAACCAGTTTACCGTTTATGTCATATATTTTTATGCTTGCATCTTGTAAATCCGTGCTGATGTTGAACTGACTATTCCCTGGATTGGGATATAGTGTAACTAAGTCTGTATTTTCGATAAAATTTTCATTTACGGCAAATTGTGTGTCACCGAAAACAGGATAGCCGTTGTTTGTATTATTCTCATCATAAGCCCAAACATCTGTCTCGTTATTTAACAAATTGACAAACTCCTGCGAGCGCATAAAATCGACAGTTTTCGGCTCACCAAAAGCATTTGATTCGTCGATGCAACCTTCAAGATAGTAACAATTATAGACATGGACACCCGAAGGGTCGTTCCCTGTTATGCCACCTTTATACACCGCTCCCGCGCCATGAACGATATCACCAACATTATAGCAATTTTTGGCAAACAGAGTTCTTCCGGCAATACCGCCAACATTATCTACGCCTTCTATTTTTCCAGTATTATAACAATTCTCCACATCTCCGCTGAAACCCACTATGCCTCCAACGCCCTGATTTCCTTTAATATTTCCGAAATTTGCACAATTATCGACAGTGGCAGGACCCAATCCGACAATTCCTCCGGCGCAATTATCACTCGATTCTACCTCGACATTATTGATACAATACTCAAAACATCCTTGATGGCCAGAAAATCCTCCAGTTTTTCTTTTACTATTTATAGCTCCCTCCAAATACAGGTTTTTTATCTTGGAATCATATTGGGATCCTAATTGAGCGAAAAACCCCACATAACCTGTCACCCATATTGAGTTATTATCATCAACAGGATTATTGGTGTCAATATACAGACCGGTTATTTTATGAAATCCGCCGTCAAAAATTCCTTTAAAAAATTTTGTATCATCAGCAGATGGCCCAGAACCAATTGGGATCCATTGGTTGTCATGGCTACCGTTAAGATCAATATCAGTAGTTAGAAGAAAGTATTTCCCTTCTGTCCAATGAGAATAATCCCAATTGACAAGATACGCAAGCCATGCAAGATTTTGCGCGTTTTCGATAAGATATGGGTCGTTTTCCGTACCAGAGCCGTTTCTTATGGCCTCCCGCCTGCCGTCCCATACGCTTTGGGCTGCCAGATTCATACCAATTAGGACAAACCAAAGAAAATATACGGTCTTTTTCATAATGTTACTTGTTTAAATTGTTTAAGAAATAGTTCTTTATATATGTCGCCCACTCATCCATTTCATCCCTATAGAAGCCGTTTGTAAACCAACAGGTAACATAAGCTCTATCTATAATTTCCACGCTTCCGCTTTCAAATGTGAACGGTCCTGATGAGGCCAAACACTTATGATCATCATTGATAATCATATTGGAAGTCTCAGCCGACCAATAATTTCCATTCTGATTTAGTCCTCCATTGGGAATTATACCATTTGTGCCCCAGTTGTATGGGTCCGAATCATAAGGAAAGATGAATTTGCATTCGGGTCCCACGCCTGTACTCCCTCCATTGCCACCATACTGCATCGCATTACCGCTTTTCCACAATCCTTTCATTTCGTTATACATTTCATAATAAGAATAATAAACAACATCATATGCATATTGATATTTGAATTGTGTCATGCCAAGTCGTTCATTGTCAATTATTCCGTCACCGAAACCAAGTCCGTTTATGCTTTCATCAACAATCTGATTGCCTTCTGAGTCATATTTCGGATTGTCCAAGCCGTCGGCATCCATTGTGGGACCTCCAAGAATCATTACGATTTGTGCTGGGATATTATTTCCGTACACCTCATCAAAATTACTGGAATTATATCCGTAATAATAACCATTTTCAACGTTACAACCAAGATAATCGTCTTCTGAGTCTCCTATATCAAAATCGGTGAAATATCCCAAATAAACATCGTAATAATCGTTGGATGAGCGGTTGTAAATCCACTGACGCATAAAGAGGGTGTTGTTTAAAATCAGATCATCTGGAGCATTAAAACCATAAAGCATACAATGAATCTCAACTCCTAGCGAGCCACCACCGGAAGAACCATGCAAAACTACATTTTCATTGTAATAATTATAGTTATCGTTATAGATACAATAAAGAGCCATATCTCCGAGAATATCCGGGTAATCGCCGTTGTGTGGATTATAAATTCCATCACCGTCAACATCGACGAAAGGAGCGAGGTTTTCAGCATAACCGGCGTCAACGTTACCATTGGCTGGCCAAGTGAGGATATCTTCGGGTATTTCGCCGCCGGGGTTTGCGATTAATGCCTCGATTTCAGCACGTGTCACTTTCCAAACATGGTGATAATCCATAACACCATAAATATCGGTTGAGGCATCAGTAACACGCAGCGGTCCGGACCAGAAGTCTTCGCCTATTTGATAAAAACGCACAGCGGCCACATGCAGACTGTCATTCGTATCAAGTCCACCAATCCACAAGTTGTTTTGATATATTGTGCCTGCCTCACCTGTTGATGGGACAAAGTATCCATGATCCCATTTTGACCCTCCTCTATACCTCATAAAATCTCCAGTACCATACAAGGTTGTCTTTATATTATTGATGTTGATTTTGGCTCCAGGATGCCACTGGGCCATAAGATCGCATGCTAATATCAGCGATAATAATAGGAGGAGAATTTTATTTTTCATAGTTTTATGTTTTTGCAAAGATATAAAAATTATTAATGTTTGACAATAATTTTTATAATTCCCAATATATTACCTTGGTCTTCAATATTACAGAAATACAATCCGTTAGGCATATCTGAAATATCAATTTCCACATTATTTGTGCCACTATTTTGTGAACCGATGTTGATTGTTTTCACCACTTCCCCCGACACTTTATATAGTATAATATTTACATTGGTATATCCTTCAAAATCATACGATAATACCATAGTATTATCAGCTGGATTGGGAGAACATGATAACTGAGTACTAACGGATTTAATAACACCGTTGTCATTGATACCATTCTCAGATTTACTTGGTAATAACGACAACAGATATTCTGTGCGTTTCAAATGTTTTTCTTTGGATGTTGGAATATATTCAGCCTTGCTTCCTCGTATACCGCTATTCCCAATCTTTATATATAGATTACCCAAATCAATTTCTGCGAAGATGCGCTCTGAATACAAAGCATTAGGGTCGTTGATCTTGTCCTCGTACCATGCAATGGCATCAGCATAATTCCCGATTTTTACATCGCAACGATTGGCGAGATTGTCGGCCAAATCGCCAAGATTATCGTCAGATGTAAGATCAAGATAGTAATTCTTTAAATCTATAAAATTGCCATTTGTATCAACCTCCATTGAGAATAGTGCTTTAAGGGCGGCTAATGCCTCTGGACTGCTCGAATAATTTGAAACAATTTCTGTAAATATGGCTTTTGCACCGTCATAATCACCTGTCTCGAGCAAATCATTGCCATAATTAAGCATTTCTTGTGGCGATGACAATGGTGGTAATGGACCAGATGCAAAATTCCATGTCGGCAGATAAACAAAAGTTCCATTAACTCCTGTATATATGTGTGATGGTATGGCGTTGTCTTGCAAATAACTCCAATTGTTTTTTGTAACATCAAACTGTAGGCTAGGATTTCCAGCCTGAGGCGACTCAAACAACAATATTGTATCTCGTTTGGCGGCTCTTCCTTGCAAGCAATTGTAATGGAAGTCTATAGGATAACTATTGACCGAGGCATACACTTGTGACACTCCATTATTCCCGAATTGTTGTGTATAGGATGCTGAGGTCGCAATGCTGTGACCAGTAACGTACAAGCTACTCAAATTTAGCGAATGCAATCCTCCGCCGTCATTACCAAGTATACTGTTGTTGTAGACTTTTGCGCAGCTATTGTATGCTAAAAAGCCGACATTGCTGCAATTTGAAATTGCGTTGTCCTCAAATACGTAGTTTTTATATGAATTAAGTAATTGATACACGGCTATACCATTGGTGCCATAATTAATAGTGTTTCCACCGACATAACAACCAGGAAGTCCGTTAAGATATATGGAATAACTTGATGAGTTATTGTTGAATGTGTTGCCAATAATATTAGTGGTATATGGAATACTGGGCAAAACAAAGGTTGTAGCGCTTATATGCGTTTCATTGAATACTGAGTTTGATATTGCCAAAGGCCCGTCATTTGCTGTTATCACCCCACATGTGTCGAAAACGCAGTTCGACATAGTAAAGTTTTGATGGTTGCCATTAATAATGTTAATATTTTTAAAAGTTGCATTATTAACGCCCAAAGCTGTATTTAATGAACCATGGTTATATATTGTACGATTGCTTGCGTTGCCAATAATACCACATCCGTTAGACAACGATAGCATTGCGTTATTGACGATAGTGACATTTCCATCCATAACATATGTGTGGTTTGCCCCTGTGGCGACGGTATCGTCAATTGTGCCTTTATAACCATCAAGTGTTATGAGTTCTTTGGTAAAAGTGCTTTCATACGATGCCTGTGGATATTCGACACAAGAGTCCCCATGTTCATTAACCATAATTCTGGGGTTAAAATAACCTTTATGTGAAAATGAATCCAGGTTATTTGCAAAACTAAATGTTTCATCCAATGAAACTATTCCATCACTATTAGTATCTGGATTAATGTCATAACCGATATGGCTATAACCATTGCCTTCGTTAAAAGATGGAATACTGTTCCATGGGAACTCACCTATTGCAGTGTTGTCATATTGGTACCAAGGACCTGTAAGCCAATCAACATGAGTTTCTAATATTGGATAATAACCCAATAGCGCTGCAGACCAATAATAAACGAATTCATCGACTCTCTGCCATTGGGTATCTTCTCTATTTATCCCTGTTATATGCATCTCAACGCAACTATAATGTTTGTCATCTGTTGCCGTGTAAACCGCTCTATTTTTGCATAAAGAATTTGTATCATTCATTAGATTATCTATAAAACCACCAGAATAACAACAATCTATCAAAAAAGTCATCTGCGAGCACTTGATATTTCTAACCCAATTGGCTAACTCATAATCATATAATATATCATCATTGTTATTAATTATAAAATATGAATCTCCATATGTATTGGCATAACTACCATGACCAGTTAAAAGAACAAATAACTGGTCGTCTTCTGTTAATATAGGTATTGAATCTGATGTATTGTTCTCTCCAGACAGATTGTCAAATATATTTTTTATATTATCTTTACTATAAGTAAATATATCATTATTTAAAAAATCATCTTCATATAAACCATTATGACTTTGATTTAAATCCCAAACATAAGTACTATCTGGATAACGTATATAAACTGCATTTTTAACATCATTGGGTGCCATAACAAACAGATTGCTTTTTCCACCGAAAAAAGCACTTTCTTTATAACCATACTTATTTACAAGTGCTGTATATACACAAGATATGTTATACCATATTTTTATTGGATCTTGACTTATAGGGTCACCTCCTATTAATACCGCATACAGTTTCCCATTTGGAGACGCTTTTTGCGGAATAGTATATTGAGTATATGGCCATTGCCGATTATTATTGTTTTTTATAGCTCCCAAACGCGAAAACGAATCATAATTCGACGGGCAAAAAGATTGGTTTACTAACGTATATGCTCCATTAGTTATATTTACGAAACAATAACGGCAAGGATGGGCCCAATTAGCTGAAGGCATGTCATCGATGAAATAAACATACGAATTGTCATAAGGATTGGTTAATTCAACACCGTCAGCTGTATAAATACTAACATTGCGGCTGATGCTTTCACTCATGGAGTATACAACGATTGTTGTATCATTATTCAGCATGTTAAGGACCAATGCGTCGGCTGCTGATTTTGTTATCTGTGCATTACAAACCCATGCAAAAAACAGCAGCGAGATTGTGAAAATAAAGTTAATGCGTTTCATGTTATAATACTTATTTAAAATTTTTAATTTGTCACGTCAAATTCGCCGGAATACTCGTCGCCGTTGTCGAGTTTGAATACAACGGTGTAATGTCCGGCCAATGGGATGTAGCACTGGTATCCGTTCGGTGTCCCTATCAAATCCAAATCGATGGGGAAGCCGGCTTCGTTAGATACCTCGATGATGACATCACCAAGATTCTGGGTAAAAATGACAGTCAAGGTGTGACCTGTTATGTCTGCCAAAATACTTGAACTTCTGTCAACACCGCTTTGCTGTGTGC
>CAJOCJ010000019.1 GCA_905236635.1 uncultured Bacteroidales bacterium | reverse complement strand
CCTCATCTTTATCATTTTTCAACATCAAAATACCATGAATGTGATTGGGCATAACAATAAATGGCCCTAATTCGACATTTTTCGAATGATTGGGGATTTCATGCCACAAAACATCCGCAACTGCACCTAGATTTGTCAGAATCATTTCTCCATTCACGACATTTCCGAAATAACAATTTCTGTCTTTTGTACATGTATAAACACCTGCCCATGAATAATCCCAATTGGGTAATCTTAATGAAATTCTGTTTTTGTATTCCATAAATAATGGTTTTTATGTTAAACATTTAAAAAATAACATCCACATAATGGCGAAGGCATGTCCTCGCCCTACGGGATACGGGATGTCCAAATTGTCAAAACCTGTTGGGATAAGGCATGTCTTATCCACTACAATTTTTCTTATCCCTGGTCTATCGGTGCAAAAATACAAAAAAACAAAAATCCCATGCAGCAAAATCTCTATCTTTTCGTTCTACGATAAAACATCAAATAATTATTACCATGAAAAAAACTTACTCCGTCATCCGTAACATCTTCGCCGTCATCGGCGGGATTGCCGTAATTGCCTTCATCGTAGGCTGGATTTTGTATCCAAGATATGATATTTACATCGAAAAAAGCGGCTTGTCCAAATTTGACGAACGTGTTGAACTGCTAAAGACATCAGGAGCTTATGCAAGCGACACCACCAGTTTTGAGATGACAATCGTTCAGAATGAGGCTCGGGCAAAAGAGATTCGCGATTATTTCCAACTTGACACCCTCTACCCTGCCAACGCTACCACTTGGGAGAAAGCCCTCGCTATCGGGAAATTTGTGTCATCAAACATTCCGCACGCCAACCAGAAAAAATGGCCAAACCATATCAACGCCATCGGATTGTGGGAATACACCAAAGAAGTCGAGCCGGCTTTCAACTGCCGCCTGCATAGCATCTTGACATTCGAGCTTATGCTTGCAGCAGATATCAAAGCAAGATACATCACCTGCATGCCTGAAGATGAGGACGACAACGACTGCCACGTCGTCAACGAAGTGTGGTTGCCCGAACTGAACAAATGGGCTATGATTGACACCGATTCAGGTGGCAATTACATCTCGGATTTGGATGGTACCCCATTGTCACTCAAAGAGATACGCGAGCATTACATCGCCGATGCCAAGATACTCACACACAAAAACTTTGGAAAAGGAAGCAAGAAAAAAGATTGGTATTATTCCTACATGGCGAAAAACACCTATTGGTTCGCCTGCTGGGGAACGCTGACATATTATCAGGAAGACTACAAGAATAATAAAGATGTGAACCGCGACAGCTATGTCATCCTGGTGCCATCGGGATACAAGCCATTTAATGTCGGAGGCGGCGAAACCGTCACCACCAATGCTGAAAAGTTTTGGAATGCTACTTTAATGAGATGACCTCATCCATCTTGATGTCATTGGGCTCGGTGGGCACTTCCGGGACGAGTTGGAAGTCGAAACAGATGCCTATTCTCTTGACATTCAGATGTTTACATAAAAATCGATCGTAGTAACCGCGTCCTCGTCCGATGCGGTTACCTTTTTTGTCGAAAGCCACTCCCGGCACCACGATGAGGTCGTAACCGCCAGTATATGGCTCGTTCTGAGGCTCCAAAATATTGAAGTCACCGACGGCAAAGCCTGTGTTTTCTGCTAGTTCCACAGGGATGATGTCATCGCCCACGACAGTCGGGAGGATGATTTTCTTTTTATGACGCCATCTCTCAAGGAAAGCCTGCGTCTGCACCTCATCAGGTAAAGCGCTGTAAATCATCACGATACGCGCTTTCTGGAAGTCGGGATGCTGTTCCAACTTCGACAAAATAATCTCAGACTGCTCAAGAAGCTGCTCTTTGGTGTGCTGTTTCTTAAGAAGCTTTATGGCGTTTCTTAATTCTTTCTTGTCCATAGATTGAGATTCCTCCACTCCCTTCGGTCGGTCGAAATGACGGGGAAAAAGTTATTTAAACCACCTTGTCAGACGACCTCTCAACAAGAGATAATAAACCGCAATTCCAATCCAGCTGGTAAGAAGGACGAAAACAATCACTAAAATTTTGCTGATAAGGTTAATAGGTTGGCTGAGAATTTCCAAAACGGCCACAACACCGAGGATTACGCCGACAATATAAATGATTTGAAATGCCATATGTGTAAAATTTTTGCAAATTTACAAAATAATGATGAAATGTTGATGTTTTAAAAGAAATTATTATCTTTGCAAAAAGTTTAAGCTATGAAAAAGACATTAATTATCCTTATTGTGCTGGCTATAGTGGTCGTAGCAGCCAAATTTACCGTTCCGAACGAGGAAAAACATTATCAGGTAGCCCAACAGAAGCTGACATCTATCGTGGGTCAGAAAATGACGAGTATCCAAGGTTTGAAAGAGGTTGCTGAAGGTCAGAATATGGATATCGCCGCATTGATCAAGCTGGCAGTCGGCCAGATGGAAGTAAAAGATTATTTTGTATGCAACGTCGGTAAAATCACTTATGAGGGCTCGACTTATCCTCTGACTATCGGCGTCTTCAACCATGTCTTCGTGTTGACCGATTATATGGATGAGATTCAGAAAGCCGGCAAGAAAGTCGACGAATACAAAAAGAAATTTGAATAATCAGATTCATCAAAATAAAAAAAGGCGAGCTTTATGCCCGCCTTTTTTGTTACACAAGGTTGATTTACCAAGCGAAGAGTGGATAGTCAGCCATCATGGTATTGACTTTCTCCTTCACTGCCTCGAGTTTCTTTGTGTCGTCGATGTGGCTGATGACGTCGTCAATCATGTCGACGATAGGTTCCATCATGTCTTCCTTCAAACCACGCGTTGTGATAGCAGGTGTACCGACGCGGAGACCTGAGGTCTGGAATGGTGAACGGCTGTCGAACGGCACCATGTTCTTGTTGACGGTGATGTCAGCCTGAACGAGGGTGTTCTCAACCATCTTACCAGTGATCTCTGGGAACTTCGAGCGGAGGTCGATGAGCATCAAGTGGTTGTCTGTGCCACCGCTGATGATGTTGTAACCTCTGTCGCTGAATGCCTTTGCCATTGCTGCTGCGTTCTTCTTCACCTGGAGGATGTACTCGAAGTATTCGTCTGTCAATGCCTCGCCGAATGCGACAGCCTTTGAAGCGATGACATGCTCGAGTGGTCCGCCCTGGACGCCCGGGAACACTGCGCTGTTGAGCAATGCCGACATCATCTTGATCTCACCCTTAGGTGTTGTCAAGCCCCATGGATTCGGGAAGTCTTCACGCATCATGATCATACCGCCACGTGGTCCACGGAGGGTTTTGTGTGTGGTCGTTGTCACGATGTGGCAGTACTCCAACGGGTCGTTGAGGATGCCGCGGGCGATGAGACCTGCCGGGTGCGAGATGTCAGCCATCAAGATAGCGCCGACTGAGTCAGCAGCCTTACGCATACGTGCATAGTCCCAGTCACGTGAATATGCCGAAGCACCAGCGATGATGAGTTTCGGCTTGTACTGAGCCACCTTCTTCTCCATGTCGTCGTAGTCGACCATACCAGTCTCCTTGCTCACTTCGTAAGCCACTGGTTTATAGAGGATACCTGATGAGTTGACCGGTGAACCGTGTGAGAGGTGTCCGCCGTGTGAGAGGTCAAGACCCATGAAGGTGTCACCTGGCTTCAAGCAAGCCATCAACACTGCCATGTTAGCCTGTGCGCCTGAGTGTGGCTGCACGTTCACGAATTTAGCCTGGAAGAGCTCGCCTGCGCGGTCGATAGCAATCTGCTCGGTCTGGTCCACGATCTGGCAGCCGCCATAGTAACGTTTTCCCGGATAACCTTCTGCATATTTGTTTGTCATCACCGAACCCATGGCCTTCAATACACGAAATTTTCAGAAGCGATAAGCTCGATGCCGTGCATCTGACGCTCTTTTTCCTTACGGATAAGGTTAAAAACCTTTGTGTCTTTCTTCATGTTAAAATCTATTTAGTTGATATTCAATTATTTACAATTTCTTAAAAAATTTTTCTGCCTTTTATTTCAAACTTCAAAATTATAACTTTTTATTCAAATAACAAAATTTTTAATTAATTTTGCACTTTATTTTAACGATGACGACTCTCGACGACATAAAATCAACGGTTTCTGAAGAACTGACGCAGTTTGAGGCTTTTTATCAAGACGCGCTTCATTCTGATAATAAAATTTTAGATAAAATCGGGCGTTACACCTTGAAACACAAGGGAAAACAACTTCGTCCGCTCTTCGTTTTACTCTCGGCGAAATGCTTCGGTAATGTCAACGAAAGCACCTATCGCGCCGCCACTTTCATCGAGCTTCTGCACTCGGCGACCCTGATTCATGATGACGTGGTCGATGACGCCTCCGAACGTCGTGGCTTCGCGAGTATCAATGCACTTTATAAAAACAAGATTGCCGTCCTGGCAGGTGACTACCTCCTCTCGAAAGGCATGATGATAGCCCTCGAGAAACATGACTATCAGATGCTTGACATGATTTCGGAAACGGTGAAAAACATGAGCGAAGGCGAGATTTTCCAACTCGAGAAAGCCAAGAGATTCGACATCTCCGAAAATGATTATTACAAAATCATAGAGGAAAAAACCGCCTCGATGATTGCTTCTTGCTGCGCCATCGGTGCTGTCTCGACTGGTGCGGATGCTGAGATGGTCGAAGCACTGCACAAGTTTGGCATCTTCGCCGGCACCGCCTTCCAGATTCGTGACGACATCTTTGATTATCAACCTGATAACAAGTCGGGAAAGGGCTACGGCAACGACATACGCGAGCATAAGATGACACTGCCGCTCATCCATTTGCTGAAAGAGAGTTCCACCACAGAGAGGACGTTGATAGTAAACAAGATAAGATTAAGCGGCGGCAGAAGAAGGACCGTCAACGACATCATCCGAAGAGCCAACGACAAACACAGCCTCGAATACTGCGAGGAGAAAATGAACGCCTTCATCCAACAGGCTGAAAATCAATTAAATACAATTCCAGACTCTGAGGCAAAAACCGCCTTGAAGGAACTGATGTATTACTGCATAAAACGCGAATTATGAAAAAACTCATTTATCTTTTAGCTTTTATCTTTACTCTTTTAACCCATTCCGCCTTCTCCCAGGCCTTCTTCGGAGGTATCGCATTGGGCGGCACAACATCGCAAGTTGACGGCGACCATAACAACGGCTTCCATAAGATAGGATTCACGGCAGGTGCCTTCGTCGGACTGGAATTGACTGAAATCTTCGAAACACAGTTTGAGATAAGATACATCCAAAAAGGCGCCCGCTCCGACGCTGAAGAAGCATATCAGTTCCTTATTCAACTAGACTACGTCGAGTTGCCTCTGGTAGCGGTGGCAAACCTCGGTTTTCTGGATATCAACGGCCGCAAACTCGACTGGATTAGCGTCGAAGCGGGCGCCAGTGTCGACGTCCTCGCACGCACCAACCAAAAGAACGACGGCTCCAACGAAGCCACCAACCGCTGGAAGAAATTATGCGTCAACGGGGTACTCGGACTGAAACTCAACCTCAACGGTAAGAAATTCCAGATAGGGACACGTGTGATGACATCAATAAATTCGGCATATATAGGCAACCTCAGCGATGAAGCCGCCATCCGTTTCGGACAGAAAGGCGCGTTCAACGACGCACTCGAGCTTGTGATGTATTACCGTTTCTGATTATCTCGAAACTGTGACTTTCTTGGTCACAACACCTTTCTCAGTCAAGACATTGATAAAATACATTCCTGATTGATAATCAGCGAGTTGCAGGGTTATTTTATCGGTATCAAAACAATTATCATAAACCATCTCACCAAGGACCGAATAGACCGTAACTCTTTGAATACCAACACTTTCTATCGTCAAGACATCATTGGCAGGATTCGGGTAAACCGCCACTGCGACATCTTCATGCTCGCCGACATCCTCATATCCTTTAACCAGACAATCGGACCAATAGATAGTATAGCCACCATCAGCGCTTACGCCATATTTATAATATCCGTCAGGCAATGTAATCCAGTCATTATCAACATATTGCGCATTTACAACATCCTCGGCAACTAATGTCTGATAACTACCGTCACACTTGGCACGATATACATTAAAAGCATTGCCGACGGTGATATCGTCAACATAAAAAGCGTTCTCGTATTCGCCTTCAGCAAGCTGGTTAACATACCTCCACTCAAGCAGGTGATTGCCCGGACTGATCGCAACAGTATATCTGGTCCACGGCACATGGTCTTTCAACGTCTCGCCTTGCTGAACATTGTCGATTTTAAACACGCCGCCGTTTAAGGGGAAGCAGTCAACCATCGCATAATAGCTCACCATACAGGTGGTAGGGATATTTACCGCCAACGAGATCTTGCTCGCCGAGAACATAGCCGTATTGGTCGATCTCACGGAATAGGCGCCGCTATTGGCAGTCTCCATAGTAACCTGCCATGGACTTGTAGCATCGTTAATCCACATATTCTGGTACAAATCGCCCGACTCAAAGCCGTCGTAGATGCAATTCGGCATATCCCACATCAACGCGACCTTCGTCCCATTTATGATTTCCGCCTGAATATCAATGATTTTCTCAATTGTGACATAATTGGACGGCAGAGTTGTCATGTCGCTGTTCAGATGTGCCTTCACATAATATGTGTATTTTCCACCATAAGTCAGATGGTCGGTGTAAGTCGTTGCTGTTAAATTATTTGCGATACGCAACCCATCGCGATAAAGCTCATAATATGTGGCATCTTCGGCTGCCTCCCAATTCAAATCGACATAATTTCCGTCGAAATCGGCAGTCAGATTTGTCGGTCCGTGATGATATAGTGCGTTTATCGCTGCCAGCGCATCTATACGTCCAGCGCCAACAATGTTGTTTTTCATGCTGTTGCCCGCTGGAACGGCAGTCAGCTCGATGATGGAGTCGAGTTGCGCTGGCAGCAATTCAGGCTCAGCGTCAAGCAACAATGCCAAAACAGCTGAGACACAAGGCGTTGCCATCGAGGTTCCATCATATTCGACATAGCCAGTGTTTGTATGGAAATTCAATGATGTCACATTCTTTCCAGGTGCCGAGATATCCGGGCGGATCAATCCCGGCTGTGAGGCATCGCCATTCTGATATGGATAATCGTCCCACGCCACAGGCCCCACCGACGAGAAACTGGCATGCGCGTCGTTGTTATCCGTTGCTCCCACTGATATCACAGCTGTCTTGCCGCCTGATATCAGATTCACCTGGTCGGGATGAAGCCATGGCGGAGGACAGTTGCCCGGACAGTTGACGTTGTTCGGTACCGGATATGCATACTGCTGATCTCCCGTGTTACCTGCTGCCACCGCCGCCACTATTCCAGCATAATTGAGCTCTTCGAAAACCTCACGATACATAATGCTTGCGCCAAGCTCAGGATCGCCAGCCGAGAGGTTGATAATGTCGGCACCATGATACAAGGCAAAATGAATACCCGAGATGACATCGCTGTCGGTGCCATAGCCAGTATCATCTAACACCTTGATAGCCATAATCTTAGCACCTGGCGCGATGCCTGTCTGCGTGCCGGCGCTGCCTTGTCCGGCTATGATTCCGGCCACATGCGTGCCATGACAATAGTCGTCCATAGGGTCGTTGTTGTCGCTTACGATATTCCATCCATGGAGAGGATAATCATCGCCACCGTCCCACATCGCGCCAGCAATATCGACATGATTGTAGTCCACTCCCGAGTCCACGACAGCCACAACAACGCCGTCGCCGTCATAGCCCGTCGAGCCGTTATAGCCCCATACAGCAGGGGCGTTGACCTTATCGACATGCCATGCGTTGCCTTTGGATGCCACAGGATTTGCTACCATATCCGGAGTCATCTTCCTCTTCTCGTCACGATATACGCATGCCACATCCGAGCGTTTTTCAAGTTGTGCAATCACTTCTTCGGAAGCATCACAACGGAATCCGTTAAACGCCCAATACTGTTCGATACCACTTACTTCGCCTTTAAAACCATCCAAAAACTCCATCACATCTTGCTGCGAAGCCTTGCAAAACGCCATCTGCTCCTTTATCACGAAATCGCGTCGTTCAGCCTTCGTCATATTTCGTGTCTTCTTAGCCAACTGCGAGTTGTCAAATTTTTCTGCCATCATCACAATCACCCTCTGTTGGGCAAAAACGGTGTTAACCCCCATCATCAACACCAAAAAAAGGAAAAATCTCTTCATATCTTAAAAATTTTAAATAATCTTAAAAATAATCTCCGCACTGACAAACCTGCTCTTAATCTTCTCTGTCGAGTAAAACTCATACGTCGGCTGACTGATGGAGCTGTCTGTCTTGTTCCAGTCAAATAAGTCATTCACATTGATTAGCAACGACATACGGTTTCTAAAGAAGTCCATTCTCATACCGCAGTCAACACCATAAGGCGTTTGAAAATATTGATACAAGGTCTGTGTCTTTGAGTTGTAATACGCCGACGCATGCAGTTCCAGTCTATTCCAGAGTTTCGTCCACACGTTCATCGTCAAGTTATAACAAAACATATCGCTGACCACAATCTCATCTTCCGTTTCAGGATACTCAAGATGCGAGTTGTATAAATTGGCATAAAACCTCACATTCAGCATTGCCATTGGCCTGTAAGTTATGTTAAACTCGGCACCAGCATCGTTGTACCCTCCAAGATTCACCGGCTTTGTATACGTAATATACCTTCCATAAATGGCATTCCACTCCTTGTATACAACGTCGTTAATCTGATTAGAAATTCCTTTGTAATAGGCGTTTATGCCGACCGAGCCGAATTTCTCCCAATATTTCGTCCACTCCACTTTGATGACATGCATTGATGCTGGCTTTAAGTCGAAATTTCCGACGTCGTACGAGTCTTCTTGATACAAAACCCTTCTTGAAAATTTCCTCACATAAGGATAATCGGTCTTATGGGTATATCCGATGCTGAAGTTATGTTGATTCTTGGTGCTATAAGTCACAAACAACGACGGATGCACCTTAAAAAAATCTTTTTTGAAATCATACCATTTTTCTTTCGGGAAATACGCCGTCATCACCGTATAGTCAAAATTAACACCCGGTTTTACCGTAAAACGGCCGAGTCGATGCTGCAGGTTTATCAGCAACTCATTTTTATCGGTATAATAATTACGGATCTCTGTCCTCAAGGTATCGCGCACATATTCATTTACCGCCAATGTGTCGAAAAGTAGCTGGTTGCCATCTGGTCTGTGTGTCTTCATCAACGCGACATAAAACTCGCCTTTGTCGGAATACGGAAGGTTATACTCCGCCTTGGCATCCCAATGAAAATCAGAGTATATGTTCCTCTCCCTAATTGACCTATCAACATGATTATTGGTGAGATACCTCCGCGAGGTATATCCATCCGACTCGCCCGGCATCCATAAAGTATTGAAACTCAACGACAATGCGTGGCCTCTCTCATCAAAGAGATGCTTATACATCACCCCAGTGCGGGCATCCAAACCGGTGTAATCGTACTTTTTATCTGTTATATACCTGTATTCCAAGGTGTCTCTGTAATAAGTGCTATCGTACGAAACCACATGTCTCTGATCCAACTCGGCAGTCAGATAAAAATTCACTATGTTTTTTTTATCAAATTTATATCCAAACTGAAGACCTGCAGTCATATTTCTCCTCTCCGACTCTTCTTTTCCGAATTCCCTTAAAATATTGACAGTGTCGTTATGTGTTTCATCTTCAAAAAGATATCCGTATGAGTCGGCATGCGATTTCGTCTTATTATAAGTCCCCTTTACATTAGCCGAAAAAGAGACCTTATTATTGTCGTAACTATATGATATCCAAGGTGAATAGTCGGGCAATGTGTTAACCTGAAAGCCCACATTCAGGTTGTGTCTCGCCGTATTGTCGTCTTTTGTTATGATGTTTATGACACCAGTGTTGCTTGCCGTTGTGTATCGCGCCGACGGGTTCGCCATAACCATGATTTCCTTGATGCTTGCAACAGAAGTCTGCTGAATATAGTTTTTCTGTGTATCCTCATTAAAATGTGAGGCCTGGTCATTGATAAATATCTCTACATTGTTAACGCCGCGCAGTGTTATGTTGCCCTCCATATCGACACGCACACCTGGCAGGTTTTGCAAGGCATCCGACACTGTCCCATCCTGTATGGTCTCGTCGAGCCACACCCTATACACCACCGTCTCTCCTTCTGTAACAAATACCTCTTGAGCTGTAACTCGTTGAGTAACAACAATAAGCAAAGCTGCAATCAATATTTTTAAAAACTTTGTCACAACTGTCTGTCAATTGAATCTTTATGAATGATCTCGAAAATCTCCTTCACCGACTCGTCGTTCAAACCCAAATTGACTCCTTTATTAATATGGTCTTCCAGCACTTGTTTCCAACGGTCCATCTGAAGCACCGTGACCTTATGCTGTTTCTTGAATTCCCCTATCTGCTCCGACACATACATTCTCTTCGCGATGAGATTAAGCAACTCGTCGTCTATCTCGTCGATTTCCTTACGGAGACTTTGCAAAACCACAGCATCTGCATCAACTTTTTTCTTCTTGAATGTCAGCTTTGAAAATGCCTTCTTCAGGCTCTCTGGCGTAATCTGCTGCTTGGCGTCAGTCAAGGCATGGTCTGGGTCGTTATGTGTCTCTATCATGAAGCCGAGGGTGCCCATGTCGAGTGCTGTCTGTGCCACCTCCTGCAACAGCTCTCGGCATCCGCAGATATGGCTAATGTCGGTTATCACCGGCACGTCACGACGCAGACGCAGAAGCTCAATGGGTATCTCCCACAGCGGCGCGTTCCGATATGGCGTCTCGTCGTATGACGAGAACCCGCGGTGGATGGCGCCGATATGTTTCAGGCCAGCCCCTTCCATCCTCTCGATGGCACCGAGCCATAGCTTCACGTCGGGCGCTATAGGGTTCTTCACAAAGACAGGCACGTCGGTACCTTTCAGACATTCCGCCAGTTCCTGCACCGAGAACGGGTTGACCACGGTACGCGCCCCAACCCACAGAATATCAATGCCATAGCGAAGAGCCATCTCCACATGTTCCGGTACCGCCACCTCTGTCATAGTCTGGAAACCATAGCGTTGCTTCGCCTCCTGCATCCACTTCAGTCCCTCCTCGCCAATGCCCTCAAAGGCATCCGGACGCGTGCGGGGTTTCCAGATGCCGCCACGCAGCACCTTCACCTTATCTATCTCACTCAAACCGGCCGCCGTCGCCATAAGCTGCTCGCGGCTCTCCACACTGCATGGACCGCTGATGACCAGCAACTCCTCACGATTTTCAAACCATTTTCTTATGTCAAAGCTCTCGCTCATCTCATATTTTTTTTGCAAATATAAAAAATATATATGATAATTCAGCAAAAATTTGTAATTTTGTAGTTTGAAATTATTAAAAATAAAAAATCGTGAAACGTACAGAAATTAAAGCCGCTCTCGCAATGCAAGAGCTTGATAATGAGATAAATGTGAAAGGCTGGGTGCGCAACAAACGTGGCAGCAAAAACGTGGCTTTCATCGCTTTGAATGACGGCTCGACCATCAACAACCTGCAGCTTGTCATCGACCTGGAGAAGATTCCAGAGGAAAACCTCGCCCTGATGCACGCCGGCGCCTCGGTGTCAGCCATCGGTAAGCTGGTGAAATCGGCAGGCAGCGGCCAGAACGTGGAGCTCGCGGTGAGTTCCATCGAGCTATTGGGTCCCGCCAACCCGGACTTCTACCCGCTTCAGCCTAAGAAACACTCATTGGAGTTCCTGCGCGACATAGCACATCTGCGTTTCCGCACCAACACCTTCGGAGCGGTGTTCCGCATCCGTCACGCCATGGTGTTCGCTATACATAACTTCTTCAACAGCAAGGGATTCTACAACATCCACACCCCGCTCATCACGGCATCTGACGCCGAGGGCGCCGGTGAGATGTTCCAGGTCACAACCCTCGACCTCAAGAACCTGCCGCTGACAGAAGATGGCAAAATCGACTACAGCCAGGACTTCTTCGGGAAGTCGACCAACCTCACAGTGTCGGGCCAGCTCGAAGGCGAACTCGCAGCCACAGCACTGTCGAAGATATATACCTTCGGCCCTACATTCCGCGCCGAGAACTCAAACACCACACGTCACCTCGCAGAGTTCTGGATGATTGAGCCTGAGATGGCATTCTACGACATCCACGATAACATGGAGCTCGCCGAAGAGATGCTTAAATATCTCATTCAGTATGCGTTAGACAACTGCATGGACGACCTCCTCTTCCTCAGCAAACGCCTTCAGGAAGAAGAAAAGAACAAGAAAGAAGAAGAGAAGTCGATGGAACTCATAGAAAAGCTGCATTTCGTGCTTGAACATCCGTTCCAGGTTCTCACATATACCGAGGCTATCGAGATTCTCCGCAACTGCAACTACAACAAGAAAGGCAAGTTCCAGTATCCTATCACAGGATGGGGCGTCGACCTGCAGTCGGAGCATGAGCGTTACCTCGTGGAGAAACACTTCAAGAAGCCTGTCATCCTCACCGACTACCCAATGGAGATCAAGGCATTCTATATGAAACAGAACGACGACGGCAAGACCGTGCGCGCCATGGACGTGCTCTTCCCAGGTATCGGCGAGATCATCGGCGGCTCAGAACGTGAGACCGACATGAACAAACTGCTCAAACGCATGGAAGAAGTAGGTATTCCTAAAGAATCCATGGACTGGTATCTCGACTCACGCCGCTTCGGCTCGGTGCCTCACTCAGGCTACGGCCTCGGCTTCGAGCGCCTGCTGCTCTTCGTCACCGGCATGAGCAACATCCGTGACGTCATCCCGTTCCCGAGAACTCCAAAGAATTGCTTATATTAACAATTGAACGGACGCGGCGTGCCACGTCCCTACCTGAATCATTGGCATGGACCAACGTTTGACGCAAACCCAAAAGCTGCTCCAGAAGCTGTCGCCACAGCAGATTCTCATCATGAAACTGCTGCAGATTCCCACTATGGAGCTCAGCACACGCATCAAAGAGGAGATCACAGCCAACCCAGCCCTCGAAGAAGGCGAGAGTCCTGACTACGAGGACGACATCAACGAGACGGACAACGTCGACACCTTCAACGACGAACAAGGCGACGACGAACACTATGACCCGCTTGACGACTTCGACGACTATCTGAAAGATGACGACGAAGACGACGCAGCATACAAATACGTGGCTAATAACAGCAGTCCCGACGACAAACAATACGAGGCACCCATCACCAACGAGGCGACCTTCCAGGACTCGCTCATGGAGCAGATCGGATTCCGTAACCTCGACGAGAAGAAATATAAGATAGGGGCTTATATCATTGGCAACCTCGACGACGCAGGCTATCTGTCACGACCTATAACAGGCATCGCCGACGACCTGCTGTTCACACAAAACATCGACGCCACCGAAGAAGAAATCAAAGAGGTCCTGGAGATCATCCAAGACTTCGACCCTGCAGGCGTCGGCGCGACAAACCTCCAAGAATGTCTGCTCATCCAGCTGCGCCGCATCAACGAAGAGGAACCAAGCACCGACTGCGACAACGCCATCAACATCATCGAAAACCACTTCGAGGAGTTTACGAAGAAACACTACGACAAGATAGTGTCACGCTCAGGCATGAACGACGAGGACTTCAAGAAAGCCCTCGACATCATATTGTCGCTCAACCCCAAGCCAGGCGGCTCGACAGGCAGCGTAAGCCAACAAGACAACAACTACATTATACCTGACTTCACCGTCATCAACAACGACGGCGAGTTAGAGCTGCAAATCAACGGTCGTAACGCCCCTGAACTGCATGTCAGCCGTGACTTTATCGACATGCTCAAGGAGTATTCCGCCGGTAAAGACAGCCCAGAGAAACGCGAAGCGGTGACGTTCATCAAAAATAAGATCGACGCCGCCAACTGGTTCATCGACGCCATAAAACAACGCCAAAGCACGCTCTACGTCACCATGAAAGCCATCATGGAATACCAGAAGGAGTTCTTCCTCACTGGTGACGAAGGCAAGCTTAAGCCGATGATACTCAAGGATATATCCGACATGGTGGGTCTCGACGTCTCTACCATCTCGCGCGTCGCCAACAGCAAATACGTGCAGACCGCCTACGGCACCTTCCCTCTGAAGTTCTTCTTCAGCGAAGGCCTCGTCAACGACGAAGGCAACGAGGTGTCGACGCGCGAGGTCAAGAAAATCGTCCGCGAAAGCGTGGAAAACGAAGACAAAGCCAACCCGCTGAATGACGATGAGCTGACAGCCATCTTAAAAGAAAAAGGCTACACCATAGCACGCCGCACCGTGGCAAAATACCGCGAACAACTTGGCATCCCGGTGGCTCGTCTCCGCAAAGTGTTATGAAAACAGCAAAAATCATATCGATAATAGGCCACCCCATCTTCCACCCCACCTGGATGATGATAGTTCTGCTGCTCTCAGGCATCACACGTTTCACACCTGGCAACGACATAACATATCTGACAATCACATTGTCGATGACCTGCTTGTTGCCCGCTTTGATTATTGTGATAATGAAGAAATGGCATATCATCAGTTCCATCGAGATGGAGGATCGTGACGACCGCCTCGCGCCTCTGTTCGTCATGCTGCTGTTTCTCTATGCCACGCTGAGGTTTTTCGATAAGATCGAGATGATGGGGCTGTACAGCTTCTACCTCACTGCGACGATAGTGGTGACTCTGTTGGCATTCGTCATCACCCTATTCTGGAAGATAAGCCTCCATGCGCTCGGCTGGGGATGCCTCACCGCAAGCCTCTTCATCATGGCGATAGCATCTATCCACCTTTATCTGCTTTATTTCATTGCAAGCATCATCATCTCGGGCATAGTGGCAGCAGCCCGACTAAAACTGAAATCCCACAGCAACGCCCAGATTTACCTGGGATATGCCATGGGATTCGCCACAGTTATTATAGTGTTTGTACTATCTGCCTTTTAATACGGTCTGATGCCGATACCTATTGAGAACGGCAGTATCTGCGGACCTCTTCCATCTTTAAACGAGCTGATGAACTGATAACCGGCATAGACATTCACACATCTGTAACCTGCTCTGAAAAATGCCCCGTAAACAATGCTTTCTGCCGCATTGATGTTGTTGTATTTTATCTCCCATTTGTGACCGTCGCCATACATATAGCCAATGGCCTTAGAGTTGGCGTTGATGAGGAAACTCACCTTGGCGCCGAACGAAATCTTAAACTTGTCGGCAATTCTCAGGTTCACCTCCAACGGGATGTCCATATAGTTGAAACACACCTTGCTTTTCTTTGTCTCTGCCGGTGTGAACTCTATCGCATGAGCATAAGGCTCGGCCAACCATGCCTTTTTCATATAATAATTATGGCATGAATAACCTGCTCCAAGCGATACGGTATGCTTCGACTCACCCATAGGGAAATTGTAGGTGATATATGTCCCGAATCCCTGATTTATCGAACGCAGGTCGAAATTATCATATTTGTTGCCTGTGTTGATGTCGGTATACAAATCAAAACCCATCGTAACCAGTCCGTTGGTGCGGTCCTTGATGAGCTGTGCCTTCGCCACAAACGATACCAGCATCAATGTCAAAAGTATCAAAAAGCCCTTCTTCATATCTTTTAACTTTTATCTATTATCTTTTATCTGTTATCAATTTCTGTCTCTTGTCAAGCAAAGCATCCATCTCTTCATCCGTCAGATCAGGATTTTTTAGTTGTTCGTCGATGGCGTCGATGAGAGTCTGATAGTTCTCGCCTGTCTGCAGCGACTCAAACGCCTGTTCCTTCATCTCCACCTCTCTCATACGATCACCCGAGTCCTCTTCAATATCTGCCTCTTCCCCAAGTTGCTCGCGTAACTTATTCGTCAACATCTCGATAAGATGTTTCGCCATGTCATTGTCCATCATACTGAACATCTCCACCGAAAACTGATCCTTAAGCGACTCATACTGAGTAAGATACGCCTTGAGTTGCTCAAGTTGCGACTTATCCAAGCCAGGCACATCGTCAGGTGGATACTTCTCCATCACCTTCTTAAACAGCCTGAACAGCTCGTCAATCTGTCGTTTCAAACCATCATCTTCCATGACCCATCAATTTTCTTCGTAATAAAAGATACTTTCCCTCAAACTGTTGATGGAGTCTATAATATAAAGACTGTCAAGCAACAGGGTGTCAATGACATATTCCGTATTGATGAAAACTCTTTTTCCTATTGTATCGTCTCCCAAAAACTCAACCTGATCAACGTTGGAGCACAATGCGACATACGGCAACTCTATCCTGTCGGCAGTCACAAAGGCGTTTTTATACACATCTTTCACCTGCTGGTACATATTCTCAGCCTCCAGGCGCGTCCTGAAATCGCCTACACGCAGACGGTAGTACGGCTGGCCGAAGATGAGGTATATCGGGACATCGGGATAGTTGTTCCTGAATTCCTCTTTCACACTGTCGGCACGACGTAGCGCATCATTGCCCAACTCCATAAAAATCTGTACCCTGAAGCCGTCAATCGTGCTGTCGTTGACATGGATTTGACGCTGTTTCATTATCAATTTGTCGATTCTCGAGTCCTGATTTAAAATCAGACGACCGTTCTGAGCGACACAACTTATTGATAATAAGCATGTTATGATAAAAAACCAAAATTTATACTTCAAAACACAAAATTTTTTGTAAAATTACGCAAAAACTTTCAAATTAGTATGTGATTTTTTGTAATTTTGTGAATAATTTTTTGATATGAATGAAAATCTCGACGCATACGGCACCTCGATGAGCAAGGCTGAGAAGGAAATCGAGCAGGTTTTGAGGCCTGACGCCTTCGCCAGCTTCGCCGGACAGGAGCAGGTCGTTGCAAATCTCAGGGTTTTTGTGCAGGCGGCCGCCCAGCGAGGCGAGTCGCTCGACCATGTGTTGCTCCACGGGCCTCCGGGACTGGGCAAGACCACACTGTCGCACATCATAGCCAACGAGCTGGGCGTGAATATGAAGATGACGTCAGGACCGGTGCTCGACAAGCCGGGTAACCTCGCAGGGTTACTCACTAGCCTCGAGAAAAACGACGTGTTGTTTATCGACGAGATTCACCGCCTGAGCCCCGTCGTGGAGGAATATCTCTATTCCGCCATGGAGGACTTCCGCATCGACATCATGATTGAGACAGGTCCTAACGCCCGCAGCGTCCAGATACAACTCAACCCGTTCACCCTCATCGGCGCCACCACACGCTCCGGACTGCTCACAGCGCCGCTGCGCTCACGTTTCGGCATCAACATGAGACTTGAATACTACGACTCAAAGACACTTTCGAATATCATAAAACGCTCAGCGTCAATACTCAAGGTGCCTATCGACGACGAGGCGGCCTTCGAGATAGCACGCCGCTCCCGTGGCACCCCACGTATCGCCAACCTGCTGCTGCGACGCGTCCGCGACTTCGCACAGATACAAGGCGACGGACGTATCACCATCGACATCGCCAAGATCGGACTGAAAGCGCTCAACGTCGACCAGCACGGCCTCGATGACATGGATAACCGTATCTTGCTTACTATCATCGAGAAATTCAAGGGCGGACCTGTAGGCGTCAACACCATAGCCACAGCCGTCGGCGAAGAGGCGGGCACCATCGAAGAGGTGTGCGAGCCGTTCCTCATCCAGGAAGGCTACCTCATGCGCACCCCTCGCGGACGCGTCGCCACCGACCTCGCATACAAACACCTCGGACTCTTCAAAGCCGCCGACCAAGGCAGCCTGTTTTAACAGACAATTTTCAGGAGTTACATAAAAAGAAAAAGGTTCCTTGGGAGGGAACCTTTTTCCAAATTAACCATTTAAAACTTAATCCTATGAAAATCAAAGCTTTACTCTCTGTTGCTTTGTTTGTGCTATTCAACTCATTTCGGGGTGCAAAATTACATCTTTTTTTAATTGCTACAACATTTTTTTAAAAAATTTTTCATTTTTTTATATTTCCTTGATTATCTTGTATTTACAATCATTTATTTTTTAAAAATTCGACTTTTAGAAATGTTTTAGGGAAAAATAGATATATATTTTTTACGTTTTTCTGAAAAATTTTTTGTCATTTTTACGCCAATGTGGAGAAAACCTTTCGAAACATTTAGTTTTTACTGATGCATACAAAAAAAATGACAGCAGCTCCGTAACCAGAACCGCTGTCATTTCAAGCCCTAAATAGGACCTTATTCGATGACTATCTCATCGCAGAAAACCCATGCCTTCTCGCCCGCTCCCACGTGCCACTCCGGACATATACCGAGACTCTTGGCAACCATCCTGACATAACGTGCCTTCATCCTCCTGTTGATGGCAAGTTCCTGGATGACCGCGTCTTCCGTCTCCTCAGGAATCTCGTTCTCGACAATGCCTACCGACTTGAAGTTTTTGCCGTCGTTAGAGATGAAGAACTCCACCTCTGTCGGCATGAATATCCATGAGTTCTGATCCTGTAGGAAGCTTCCTGCAAGACGTGTCATGTCGGTCACCTCACCCAGGTCCACCGTGGCGTCGAGGTCGACACCATAATAGCCCTGCCACATGCCCACACGGAAGTTGTCGTTGCCACGCTGCAGGTCGATGAGAGCGATGTTGCCACCGGCTGCATACTGGTCGCTGTAAGGGTTCTTTATCTTGATGCTACGTCCCGCGTCGATTTTCTTGAACGACCCCGACGCCACGTTGCTGACACACGAGCTGCCTTCTTCGCAGTCGACAACAGCCACGGCGTTGACCTCGGTAGTCGCCTTGATGACAAACGGACCTTCGTATTTCGAGGCACTACGGACTGTACCTGCCGTCGGATCGGTGACATCAAGAGAATAGTAGATGACGGCGCTGGCGTCAGGATGGGTGATGCTGACAACCAGGCTGTCGTAGAACACATATCTGTCGACGTTGATGATTGGCGCCGTCACCAGACTCTCCGCCTCGATGCTCATCACCGGACAGTCTTTCTCGTCGGTGGCCCAGCTGGTGTTGCGGTCGTCGGTCATGGTAAACTCAAGCTTGCCGCCATTCAGTACCTCGCTGCAATATAAGTAGCTGCGTTTCAACGACTTGCCATTTAGCTTCACCGACTTGATGTATTTGTTCTCATGCGACAGGTTCTTTGCGATGATCTTGAACTGCTTGCCGTTTTCGAAGTTAAGCGTCATCTCCTCGAAATGAGGCACTCCTATGATGAACATGCCGCTCGCAGGTGTCACCGGGAAGAATCCCATCGCACTCATCACATACCATGCCGACATCTGACCGCAGTCTTCGTTGCCGCACAGTCCGTCAGGTTGGTCGGTATAGAGCTCGTTCATAATCTGGTTGACGATTTTCTGTGTCTTCACTGGCTTTCCGACGAAGTTATACAGGTATGCCATGTGATGCGAAGGCTCGTTGCCGTGCGCATACTGGCCAATCAGTCCTGTGATGTCCACCTGCTCGCGTCCTGTGAGGTCGGAAGAGGTGTTAAACAGGCGGCTGAGCATGTTTTCATATTCTTCCTTACCACCCATCATCTCGATATGTGTGTTGACATCCTGTGGCACGAAGAAGTTATACTGCCATGTGTTCGCCTCTGTAAGCATGAAGTTGACCTGACGCGGGTCGAAAGGTGACACGAAGCCTCCGTTTTTACGTCCGCGGAAGAACTTCGTCTCAGGGTCGTAGAGGTTCTTGTAATACTGGGCACGATGGTAGAATTCGTCAGCTATGTCCTGTTTACCCATCTTTTCTGCCATACGTGCTATGCACCAGTCGTCATAGGCATATTCGAGTGTCGTTGACACCGACTCGCCCGCCATGTCGGCAGGGATATAGCCGTATTTCTTGTAAAACTCAAGACCCCACATGTCCTCGTTGGCTCTCGCCACCATAGCATCGAGTGCTTTCTCTGCATCGAAGCCGGTTATGCCGTTGATGTAGGCGTCGGCCATGACCGGGATGGAGTGATAGCCTATCATGCAGTGTGTCTCGTTGGCGGCGAGCTCCCAAGTAGGCAGCAGTCCGCCCGTCTCATAGTTGTCGATAAACGTGTTGATGATATCCACTGCGCGTTTGGTCTGAATCATGTCGAGAAGCGGGTTCTCGGTGCGGAAGGTGTCCCACTGAGAGAACACGGTGTATCTTGGGCTGTCCGACTGATGCACCTTGAGGTCATGGCCGCGATATCGGCCGTCGACGTCGGAGTAGAGATTTGGAACGATGAAGCAGTGGTACAGTGCCGTGTAGAAGATCTTCTTGTCACGTTCGTTGGTGCTGTTCACCGCGATACGGTTCAGCTCGTCGTTCCAAATCGCGTATGTCTTGTCGGCAAGTGCTTCGATGTCGAAGTCGGTGATTTCTGCCTCGAGGTTTTTCTTAGCCCCATCGACGTCGACGGCCGAGATGCCTATGCGCATGAGCAGAGGCTCGCCGTCATTGTCGAAATCGAAGGCATAGACAAGACCTTCATCGTTGTTTTCATACGATTTTATCGGCTTTGAGAACTCGGCATAGAAGTAGAGGTATTGGTCGCGCGCCCAGTAGCCCGAACGGCGGAATCCGCTGATGGCGTTGTCATTTTCCACTTGTGCCCACGCCTCATAAATCTTCTCAGCCGACAATGTTGACTCCTTCAGGTCGAGGATGACAGCCACGTTCTGTCCCTCCGGGAAGGTATAACGATGCATCGCGGCGCGTTCACCTGCCGCAAGTTCAACCTTGATGTTATAGTCGTCAAGCACCACGCTATAAAAACCTGGCCTTGCCACCTCTGTCTCATGACGGAAAGCCGAGCGGTATTCGTCTGATTTATAATGTTTTTCACCTACTATAGGCATGAAACGGAAGTCACCATAGTCGTTGCATCCCGTTCCGCTGAGGTGGGTGTGACTGAAGCCAAGTATGTGATTGTCAGAGATATGATAACCCGAACATCCATCCCAGTCGTCCATACGTGTATCCGGACTCAGCTGCACCATGCCGAAGGGTGCCGTGGCTCCAGGATAAGTGTGTCCGTGACCGCCGGTTCCGATAAAAACATCGACATAAGCGGCAACATCTTGCTTCTCTTCTTTCGTACAAGCTGCCAAAAGCAGCAAAACCATAATAAATAAAGGTATTTTTTTCATTTGACTAAGTAATTTTTCACTTTGTAAAAGTACTATTTTTTTATATATCTTTTCAAAAAATTTAAAAATAATTGATAAAAAATGGATGCACCTATTAAAATAATACGTATCTTTGCACAAAATAACTATTGAATTGACAATTATTATTAACAACTTAAAATCTACAAGCATGAAAAAAGTATTTTTACTAACTTTAGGTCTTGTGTTGGGATTCAGTGCATTTGCACAGAGAACCAGCGTAAGCAATGATGCAAAAAACATCAGTTTTACAGCTGAGAAGGCAAGTGCTGAGAGAATCTCCGACGGCACACAAGCCAATGGCATGTCATTCACAATGCCACAGTCAATTGTAAAATCAGCACCTAGAACGGCTGACCAATACGAGGAAATGGAAGCCATGATCACAAACTATGACCTCCAGTCAAACTCAGCCCTTGGTAACCGTATCGCCACATGGCCTGATGGAACAGCATCATTTGTTGCAACATGGGATCACTCAGGAAACACCAGCTTCCCTGATCGTGGTACTGGTTACAACTATTATAACGGACACGAAATCGGCGACATGCCTGAAGTACGTCAGGAACCGATGAAGTCTGGTTGGCCGTCAATTTCACCATGTGGTGACGGCGAGCTCTTAGCTTCACACGCTACAGGTGTCAACCTCTACTATCGTCCTACAAAGGGCGAGGGCGAGTGGACACTCGTCAAGAACTGGGGAGCAGCCGATGGCAGCCCAACATGGCCAAGAGTGGTCGTGAGCGGTCCTAACGATGAATACATCCACGTTGTGATGTGCAAACAAATCGGCAGTGCAGCTCCGTACGACAACCACGTCTATTATTCACGTATCACACGTAATGGTGATGACGTAACAGCATGGGAAGTGTCAGATCTCATCGATTTCCCAGGTGTTGACAACGATGCAGCCGGCGAATACCGCAACCAGCTCAGCGCTGATGACTATGTCATGGCATCTAACGGCGACAACGTCGCTGTTATGTTCAGCGCACAAACAGTCGAAGTGTTCTACATGATTTCACACAACAACGGAGAGACATGGGAACGCCAGATCATCGCTCCTTTCCCGCAGTTGAATACAGAAGGCGAGGCAGTCCACGCCATCGATTTCGACGATTATCCGGAAGGAATGGTTGACACCATCCACACTTCAGGCAATTCGCACAGCCTTACCATCGACGACAACGGTGTCGTCCACGCAACATTCGACCTGTTCACATGGCAAGCTGCTGATTCTGACTCATACACTTACTGGCCAGTCTGGAGCTACGGTCTTGTTTACTGGAACTCAGAATACGTAAACGAGCGCGGTGGTCACGAACTCCCATTGTTCGGCGACTTCAGCGGTGACGCCGCTCACCCTGAGTGGGAAGCCGACGGCGTCGGTCACTCATATATCGACGAGCGTGTCTGGGAACTTGCAGAGGCTGATGGTCACGAGCACCTCCACCTCTTTGGTTATGTCGACGAAGACGGTGACGGCTCTGTGAACTTCGACAACGTAACAGGTTTGACATGGTCCTACAGAACAAACGGCTGGGCAACAATGCCAAGCATTTCTATCGATAACAACGGCAACATCGCCATCATCTTCTGCGCATATTCAGAAGTAAGATTAAGCGAGGCTAATTTCCATATGAGAACCGCTTTCGTTCAATACAAAATGGCTGACGGCGAATGGAGCGATGATAATGTTATCGACCTTATGGAATACTTCGAACACTCATACGACGAGGCTTATGCAACTGTAGCAGCTCCTAACTGCTATAACGGAGAATTCTTCTTCTCATACAGCTGCGACTTAAACCAAGGCTTGTACCTCGACATCAGCGACTCATATCCGACCAGCAACGGTGGTGTTATGACAGACAACACTATCTTTGCTATCAGAGTTGTCCCTGCAGGTGGTGTCGGCATCGCTGAAGTGGTTAACCCAATGACAAGCGTCCGTGCATATCCTAACCCTGCAACAGATGTCATGAATCTCGAAATCAATGCTGCAATGGCATCAGAGATGACAATCAACATCTACAACATCACGGGTCAGAATGTCATGAACAAGACCGTTAACGTGACAACAGGTGTTAACAACACCCAGATCAACGTCAACGAACTTGGCAGCGGCGTTTACTTCTGCTCAGTCAACGCTAACGGCTTCAACAAGACAGTTAAAGTCATTGTGAAGTAATCTAAGATTATAGATAAACGATAAAAGAGCGCGATGCGGACCAAAATTCCTTCGCGC
Organism: uncultured Bacteroidales bacterium; assembly: GCA_905236635.1. Lineage (GTDB taxonomy): Bacteria > Bacteroidota > Bacteroidia > Bacteroidales > F082 > Limimorpha. Next base: position 13,200 of record CAJOCJ010000019.1, on the reverse strand, counting down.
TCTTCTTTTATCTTTACTCTTTTATCTATTATCTAATTAAAACCACCATTTACGGTGACGGAACAAGAGAGTGAGGCCCACCCCCATCACAGCCATCACACCCACGATGATCCATATCGCAGTGGTAGAGCCTTCAGGGATGAACGGGAACACCACATTCATTCCGAAGATACCTGTGATAAAAGTCAAAGGAAGTATTATCGACGAAATCAGAGTGAGGATCTTCATGATTTCGTTGGTCTTGTTGGTCTGCATCGAGTCGAACGTCTTTGACAAGCCCTCAATCAAGTCTTCATAGTCCTCCGTCATATCCCATACCTTCTGGTAGTAGTCGAGGATATTGCCCCAGTAGTCTTCCATGTATTCCAAATCGCCGAAACCACGGATCTGACCTGTCTCGAAGGAGTGGAACACCCTCAGCTGAGGCTTGAACAAAGTGTTTATCGTGATGATGTTCTTTCTTGTAACACTGATTCTCTCGATAATCTTGACTTGTTTCGTGCCAAAAAGCTCACGGTTTATCAACTCGAGATCCAATCCCACCTTTTTTAATAAGTAGAGTGACTCCATCATCAGCTTTTCGAAGATACGGTACAGCAAGATATCAGAGGTCTTGAGGTTCTCCTCGAGTTCCTTCATGTCGCGCTCCTCATATTCGTTGAAGAGCTGGCTCACGTACCAAGGCGATTTCTCGATAGTGATGATATAATCCTTGCCCCAGAAGAACTTCACCTCTTTGGTCTTGATGAACTTATTCTGACGGTCAAAGTTAGGATACTGAAGAATCAGGAAGTAATAATCGTCGTAGATATCTATTTTCGGACGTTGGTTGACCGACTTACAGTCTTCAATGTCCAAGGGGTGAAAATGGAACTTTTCTTTCAAAAATTTAAAGTCTTCTTCCGCCGGATTCGTCACATGACGCCATTTCAGCGAGCCGATTGTCAGAGTCTCAATCATGCTGTCCCCCTTTCTTTATTTAAAAAATATTCTACATTCGATTATGTTTTTGATAAAAACGTGCAAAAATACGTCTTTTTTTTCGAAAAATACAAGATTTTTTTGAAAAAAAGAGATTTTTTAGACTAATGAGCCTTTCTTAAAAACATTCCAGGCTGGATTTTGCAGCTGCCTTTAAACAGCGTCTCGGTGTTGCGAAGTCCGTCTTTTCCGCGGCTTTTCAGCTCACCTTGTGTTGGTTCGCCAGTAGCGTTTCTGTTGTTATAATAGACGTTGTCCCATATCTCGCCTTTCACCGCGTGGACGACGCCTTTTTTGATGAGCTTGTCCTCTTGGACGTCGTATTGATATACCGCATAGGCGTCGTTAGGCTCCACTCCTTCTTTGGTGCCGATACGTGCAGCTATTCTGGACTGTTTCGACGGCATGGGGTTGGTAATCATCAGTCCGGAGCGCATGTCTTTAATCTTTCCTTTGAAGGTGGTGCAAGTCACGGGGTTGCCTTTCTTATCGACCTGCGGCTCATAGTAACGCTGTGCGTCGGCGCCGCTATCATCGTCGTTGTCCCACACCATACCCGGCTCTGCAATGACGTAACCGTAGAAATTGCCGTCTTCATCGACAACGGCAAACTGCTCGCCTCCACGCAATCCTTCCTTGGTGCCGATATCCGCGGTGATGTTCTTGCCGTCGTAATATAGCGGCGCCGACAGGTTCGGACTGACAAGGCTATAAAAATCCAAGAGCGGCGTCCACACCTTGAACACGTCGTTGCGATCCTGGAGTTTGTCGAAGACCTTATTGAGGTTTCTCACCATGGTGAGGTTGATGATCTCCTCGAAACTCCTTGTTATGGAGATGATCACGGTACTTTTGTTATCCTGATGGTCGACATATTCCATCTTAAACTTGTCGCTGGTCTCAAGCAGACTTGGGTTTGCAAGCACCTCGCTATTGAAATATGCCTCAGTCTTCTCATCCCATACCAGCTTGTAAAGCCATGTGTTTGACTTCAGTGTATATCCGTCTTTTGTGGCAGCGTAGGCAGCATTGGCAGCTCCTACTGCCAATTCATAAAACAGCTTTGCCGTCTTCTGGTCTTTACCATTTTTTATTTGTGTCTGATATGTGGCGGCAGCCACGTTGATGGCGGCATCTCTGACACCCCTTGCGACAGGCTCATTTTCATAAAAGTCGAACTTGGTAAATGTCATGAAGGTAAACGGGATGAGCTTCATCGACAAATCCTTGATCTGAGTGTCGCGGTCACGTTTCAGGGCCGACATCTGCACATTCTCATCACCGGCATTCACTGTATAATAGCCTCTTTCGAAGATGGTCCCCATGCTTATCATGGCATCAGGATTCTCCGGGTCCTCGACATCATATGCAACGTCTCCATACGGATTATAGTCGAACCATCGCATCACCAGTTTGTTGGCGACCTTATTTCTGTCGATATAACTGAGAATAAGCTGTGCCATCTTGTCGTCGTCGACCTCCGAATTGCCACCCAACGGCACTATTCCGATATCGGCTCCATGCTTGTTATATTGATTTGGGAAGTTCTTGTTCGGGTCCATATAGTTGTTCCACGACATGTCAACCACATTCTTATTCGGGAAGTCATCCTGGTCGATATAAACCATCTCCAACGAGCTACGCATATAGAAATACTCACCGTCTTCGCCCTGCGAAATCATTCCGCTATAGTTCTGTTTCTGGGCTGCGCCAGTGATTGTCAATAATATGGTTATAAGAAGCAGGTATATCTTTTTCATATTCTCAAGTGTTATTTCCATTCAAATGTGTTAATGAGATGCCTTACATCGTCGGTGATAAACGATATGACAGGCTGAAGCGAGTCGTTGTTAGGATAAACGTTGAAGTAAAGCGAGCCACGCAGGAAATGCCGGGTGCTGTCGGTGATATAGAACTGCATTGGTGACGCCACTCCCTCGCCTTCGAGGAAATACATCAGGCCATAGACGTCTTTATCTTTGTTGACAATGAGGCTGTCGCGGATGCCCGTGGCTTTCTCTATATGTTTGACTATCATACGATAAGCATCCTCGACATATCCCGACAGGTTGCCATCCACATGTTTATATGAGATATGTATAGTGCCTTTAAATGCTGGAAACTCCACGTTAACCCAGTCTTTCTCATCGGGCGAGTAGCTGTCGGGGGTGATTGTAGCGTAAACAGGATATTCGAAACTGTAATAACGCATGGTGTCGAGCGTAACATATTGTTTTTCAGGCAGGTCGATACGGAAATAGCCACGCGGCTTCGGTTGCGGGTTATGGTCACCGCACGCCGTAGCCAGCAGGAGGAGCATAAGCGCCAATATGTTATTCGTCGTCCTTCTCATTATATATCACCTTTATTTCTATGATACGTCGCTTGTCGGCTTTCTCTATCTTAAACACAAACTCCTTATACGAGGTGGAGAAGCCGGCGTGCGGTATGCGGCCTTCCATCTCGAGGATGAGACCAGCCAGCGTGTCGGACTCGCCTTTTATATCTTCAAAATATAACTCATTGATGTCGAATACCTTACAGAAGTCGACCAGACTCGTCTGAGCTTGGAAGATATATGTCTTATCGTTAAGTTTCTTATAGTTCTTATTTTCCGTTACGGTGTCGAATTCGTCGCTGATGTCGCCCACTATCTCCTCGAGGATGTCTTCCATGGTGACGAGGCCCGAGGTGCCGCCGTATTCATCGACGACGATGGCGATATGTATCTTCTTGGCGCGGAAATCCTGGAACAGGTCGTTGATTTTCTTGTTTTCAGGCACGAAGAAAGCCGGACGGAGCAGGTTCTGCCATTGGAAGTCGTGATCTTCGAGATGCGGCAGGAGGTCCTTGACATACAAGATGCCTTTTATCTCGTCGAGAGTCTCTTCATACACTGGGATTCTCGAGAATCCGTTTTCGATGATAAGCTCAATAAGATGGTCAAACTTCGTGGTGTGTTTTATTGCAAACAACTGCACACGAGGCTGCATGATGTCGCTCACCTCTTTCTCGCCGAAGGTGGCTATGCCTTGGAGCATAGAGCGTTCCTCGTCGGGTGTCTCCTCTGCCGTGGTGATATCGACAGCCGTAGTCAAGTCGCTTATTGACAGCGGGTTAGCGTTTTTCTTTGCGAGCCGTTTGTCGATCACTGCGGTGGACTTCACCAGAAGGTTGGCGAGGGGTTTGAACACCACCATGAGCACTTTTATCGTTGGTGCCATCGATGTCGACAGCTGGCGAGCTCTTTTGGCTGCTGTGATTTTGGGTATCATCTCGCCGAAGATGAGGAGCAGTGAGGTGACGATTACCACGTCGATGATAAACGCCCATACCGGGTTGGTTTCCAGGTTAAACATCCTCGACATGATGTAAACCGAGAAGATGGTGATGGTGACGTTTACCAAGTTGTTGGTTATCAATATGGTAGCAAGAAAGTGCTTCGGCTTGTTACGCAACTCGAGCACGAGCCTGTCGGAGCGGCGGTCGGAGTTCTCCATGTCGTTGATGTCGTTTGGCAGGAGCGAAAAGAACGCCGTCTCGCTTGCTGAGGCGAGTGCGGAGAAGAGCAGCAGTATGCACAGTATGACGAGACAAACTATCGTCACCGTGTCGATGCCGATAAAAAACGGGACGTCTGTCATGGCTTAGAATGGAAGGTCGTCGCCGTTATAGTCTTGTGACGGCATCGGGGCCTCGGCTGGTGCCTGGTATTGCGGCTGAGGCTGTTGTTGTGGTTGTTGTGGCGCCGCGTAGGCGTTATACGATGCGTTAGGGTTTTGCTGTTGCGGGCGGTTGCCGCTGAGGCTCATCATCTTATCGACGATAATCTCGGTGATATGCCGTGTAACATTCTGGTTGTCAACAAATTGACGTGATCTAATTCTGCCTTCGACATACATCTGGTCGCCTTTCACATAGTTGCGGCGTTTTTCAAAGATATCTTGTGCGAGAGCGCCCCAGCTGACGAGGTTATGCCATTCGGTCTGTTCCTGCCAGTTGCCGTCGCGGTCGCGATAGCGTTCTGTTGTTGCGAGAGATACTGTCATTTTCTTTGTCCCGTTGTCGAAAGAGATGACTTCCGGGTCTTTACCCAAATTACCAATTAAAATAACTTTGTTTAAACTTGCCATAGCTCTAAAATTTAACTCAATATACCTATAAATTAATAATGCAAAAATATGAAAAAAAACGTATCTATAAGAAAATGAATGAAAAAAATTAATTTTTTTGTTCGTTATATTAAAAAACTTATTATTTTTGCAGGCGAAAAAAATCATAACAACAATTAAATACTAAATAAAATATTAAAAGTCATGACAAAAGCTGAAATCGTAGCAAAAATCGCTGAAAAAACAGGTGTTGAAAAAGGTAACGCCCAGGCAGTGGTTGAGTCTTTCATGGAAATCGTGAAAGAAGCAGTTAAGAAGAATGAAGACGTTTATCTCAGAGGCTTCGGTAGCTTCAAGAGCAAGAAAAGAGCAGCTAAGAAGGGTAGAAATATCCGCGCTAACGGTGGCAAGGGTGCAACAATCGTTATCCCTGCACACAACGTTCCTGCTTTCAAGCCGGCTAAATCATTTATCAACGACCTCAAGTAATAAGGTTTAATAGTTTTGTATTATGCCAAACGGTAAGAAACACAAAAGACACAAAATGTCTACCCATAAACGTAAAAAACGTCTCAGAAAGGATAGACATAAAAAGAAATAATCTAAAAGATTAGTTTCTTTGTGGTAAACATAACACAGCATTGCGAAGACCGATGTTGTGTTATTGTTTTTAGAATGAAATTAAAACCTTTGTAATATTATGGACAACACAAACACAGTTCCGACAGTCAACAGAGAGCTTGTCATCAGTTCTGATGTTTCAGAGGTTAATATTGTTTTGTTGGAAGACAAACAGCTCGTTGAACTCCACAAAGAGCAGATCAACAGCGGCTTCGCAGTAGGCGACGTATATTACGGCAGGGTTAAGAAGATTTTGCCGGGCTTGAACGCCGCTTTTGTCGATATCGGCAACCAGAAAGACGCTTTCCTTCACTATTTGGATTTAGGTCCGCAGATCAACTCGCTGCTTCAGTTCTCGAAACTGGCGCACGAGGGCAAGACCGCCCAGACGGTGATGAGCAAGTTCAAGCTGAGTCCGGACATCGACAAGACGGGCAAGATCTCGGACTTCCTCCAGGCCGGCGACCAGATTCCGGTACAGATCGCGAAAGAACCTATAAACACTAAAGGTCCACGTATCTCAGCAGAGATCTCGTTTGCAGGACGTTACATAGTGTTGGTGCCTTTCTCGAACAGGGTGTCGGTGTCGCAGAAGATACGCAGCGGCGAAGAACGCAGTCGTCTTAAAAAACTCATTCAGAGCATCCGTCCGAACAATTTCGGCGTCATCATCCGCACAGTGGCGGAAGGAAAGAAGGTGGAAGACCTCGACGCCGATATGAAGTACTTGCTCGACAAATGGGAGCAGGTCACTGAGTCGTTATACGGAAGCAAGGCTCCGGCGAAGCTTGTGAGCGAACTTGACCGTACCTCGGCGATGCTCAGAGACATCTTGAACGAGTCTTTTAACACGATAACTGTTGATAATCAGGCACTTTACGACGAGATCAAGAGCTATATCGCCACCATCGCCCCGAAGAAAGCCGACATCGTGAAGCTCTACAAAGGCAAAGAGCCTATCTTTGAGCATTACGGCGTGGCACGTCAGGTGAAGGGGTCGTTTGGTAGAATTGTCACAATCAGAAATGGTGTTTACCTCATCATTGAACATACCGAGGCCATGCACGTCATCGACGTCAACAGCGGCCATCGGTTGAACAAAGAAGCATCTCAGGAAGAGAATGCATTGGCTGTCAATCTGGAATCGGCAGTGGAGATAGCGCGTCAGGTGCGACTCCGCGACTTAGGAGGCATCATCATCGTGGACTTCATCGACATGCACGAAGCGAAACATCGCAAAGAGCTGTTCGACAAACTCCAGGAAGAGATGGCAAAAGACCGCGCCAAGCACACCATACTCCCAGCCACGAAATTCGGGCTCATCCAGATCACACGTCAGCGTGTGCGCCCGGCGACAGAAGTCACCGTCCAGGAAAAATGTCCTGTTTGCGACGGCACAGGCAAAATCAAGCCGTCGTTGGTGTATATTGACGAGATAGAAAGCAGCCTCAAGTACCTGCTCCTCGACCAAAACGAGAAAGAAGTGACACTTCAGGTGCATCCTTTCATCTTCGCCTATCTCACCAAAGGATTTTTCTCCATCATAAGGAAATGGAGATGGAAGTATCATAAGAAGATACACGCCAAGGAAATCAAGTCCTACCATATCCTTCAGTACACTTTCCTGAATAAAAACGGAGACGAGATAACCTTTTAGTTAAAAGTTAAAAGAGTTGGGTTAAAAGAGCGCGAAGCGACCACAATCGTTTTACGCTCTTTTCTTTTAACTTTTAACTTTTATCTTTTAACAAATACATTTTTTTATTATTTTTGCAGTTTAAATGTTTTTCTATGAAAGAGATCGTACTTAGCGGCATCAGGCCGACAGGAAATTTGCATCTTGGGAACTATTTCGGTGCGGTGAAGAACTTCATCCGCCTACAGGATAACTACAACTGTTATTTCTTTATCGCTGACTATCACTCACTTACGACACATCCGCATCCCGACGACCTGCATGGCAGAGTGCGTCAGATTTTGGTGGAATACCTCGCAGCAGGCGTCGACCCGGAGAAGGCGACCTTGTATGTACAGAGCGACGTGCCAGAGGTGGTGGAGCTGTATCTGTTCCTCAACATGAACGCGTATATCGGTGAGCTTGAACGTGTTACGACGTTTAAGGAGAAGGTGCGCAAGCAGCCTGACAATGTCAACGCCGGTCTCCTCACCTACCCGACTCTGATGGCTGCCGATATCTTGATTCATAAGTCGCAATATGTGCCGGTGGGCAAAGACCAGGAGCAGAACCTCGAGAAAGCCCGTGACTTCGCAGGACGTTTCAACAACATCTATGGCGTTGACTACTTCCCGATTCCACAGGCGTTCAACTTTGGCAACCAATTGGTTAAGGTGCCAGGTCTGGACGGCAACGGCAAGATGGGCAAGAGCGAAGGCGAAGGCAACGCCATCTTCCTGGCTGAAGACGACGCCTCGATCCGTAAGAAAGTGATGCGCGCCAAGACCGACAGCGGCCCGACAGAGATGAATCAGGAGAAGCCGGAGCCGATAGCCAACCTCTTCCAGCTGATGAGCATAGTGTCGAAGCCTGAGACAGTGAAATTCTTCGACGACGCATACAACAACATGACCATCCGATATGGCGACATGAAGAAGCAGCTGGCGGAAGACATGATACAGTTTGTCACCCCTATCCGCGAGAGAATACGCGAGATTGACGCCAACGACGAGTATATTAATAAGGTGGCACGTATGGGCGCCGAGAAGGCACGCGAGAGCGCACGGAAGACCATTAAGGATGTTAGAGAGATTATAGGTTTCAAGCCATTCTGATGATTGAACACGAGAAAAAACAAGAACGTGCGGTCTTAGTGGCCGTCAGCACCTACGAACAGAACCGCGAGCGCACCGAGGAATACCTCGACGAGCTTGAGTTTCTGTTGGAGACGGCCGGAGGCGTAGCCGTAGGCCGTTTTGTGCAGCCACTGGAGAGACCGAATAGCGTGACATATCTCGGCTCAGGCAAGCTCGAAGAGCTGAAACAATACATCAAGGCGGAAGAGATCGACATGGCGATATTCGACGATGAGTTGAGCGCCACACAGATACGTAACCTTGAGAAAGAACTCGAATGCCGCATCCTCGACAGAACCAACCTCATCCTCGACATCTTTGCTAAAAATGCTAAGACGGCATATGCCAAGACACAGGTGGAACTCGCTCAGTATCAATACATGCTGCCACGACTGACCCGTATGTGGACCCACTTGGAACGTCAGCGAGGCGGTATCGGTATGAGGGGTCCTGGTGAGACACAGATTGAGACCGACCGTAAGATTATCCGTAACAAAATAGCATCGCTCAAGGAGAAACTCGAAGAGATCGACATGCAGAAGTCGGTGCAACGCAAAAACCGCCAGCAGATGGTGCGTGTGGCACTGGTGGGATACACCAACGTGGGCAAATCAACGATAATGAACATGCTAAGCAAGAGCGACGTGTTTGCCGAAAACAAGCTATTCGCCACCCTAGACACCACAGTGAGGAAAGTCGTGATAGAAAACCTGCCATTTTTGCTGTCAGACACCGTAGGATTTATCCGCAAACTGCCGACACAACTGGTGGAATCGTTCAAATCGACACTCGACGAGGTGAGGGAATCGGATATACTATTGCACGTGGTTGACATCTCGCATCCGGACTTCGAGTCGCAGATTGAGACGGTTAATCAGACCTTGACGGATATCGGTGCTGGCGACAAGAAAGTCATCATGGTGTTTAATAAGATCGATGCCTATCAATATGAGGAGAAAGACGCCGATGACCTCACGCCTATCAGCAAGAAAAACTACACTTTGGACGACTGGAAGAAGACCTGGATGGCGAAAGGCAAGCCATGCATCTTCATCTCGGCAGCAGAGAAGACTCATTATCAAGAGTTTAGAGATTTGTTGTATAATGAGATCCGCGACATGCACGCCATAAGATATCCTTACGACAACTTCCTTTATTAAGACATAACACTATGATTATCAACACACATAGCCACATCTATGACGAGGCCTTCGACGCTGACCGCGAAGAGGTGTTTCAGAGAGCGCTTGAGGCTGGTGTGGAGATGCTGTTGCTACCGAATACCGATGAGAAGACCATCGCTCCGATGATGGATTTTTACGAAAAACATCCTGATAATGTGAGAGTTATGATGGGATTGCATCCGGAGGAAACGCAAAATGACTATAAAGACAAATTAATGATTATTGAAAAAAACATAAATAATGATATTATAGGCATTGGGGAGATTGGGTTGGATTTCTATTGGGACGACACGTTTAAGAAAGAGCAGATCGAGGTGTTGACGGAGCAGCTGCATTGGGCGAAAGAACTGGGATTGCCAGTGTCCATTCATACTCGCAACGCCTTTCATGAGATGTTCAAAATCCTAGACCACGAACAAGATGGCCGCCTCGCCGGGGTGATGCATTGCTTCAACGGTTCTCTCGAGGAGGCGAAGACCGCGTTATCTTACGGTTTCCATCTTGGGCTCGGCGGTGTGATAACATACAAAAACTGCGGCGTGAAGGAGTTTTTGGCCGACATCCCGATGGACAGAATCGTGCTGGAGACCGACGACCCTTACCTGCCGCCGGTGCCATATCGCGGACAGCGTAACGAGCCGGCATACATAGTGAAAACCGCCGAGAAGGTGGCAGAGATTTACGGCGTTTCAGCTGATGAAATCGCCAATATAACAACAGAAAACGCAAGAAAATTATTCAAGATATGAGAAGACCTAAGATTTTAGTGCTTTACACTGGTGGTACGATAGGTATGATGAAAGACCAGAAGACTGGCAGTTTGGTGCCTTTCAACTTCGGCAATATTTACGAGCATCTGCCTGTGTTGCGCACCCTCGACTACACCATCGACTGGTATTCGTTTGAGAACCTCATTGACTCATCGAATATGACGCCGGAGGTGTGGATCGAGATGGCTGAGAAGATTGAGGAAAACTACGAGAAATATGACGGTTTCGTGGTGTTACACGGTTCCGATACTATGGCTTACAGCGCCTCGGCCTTGAGCTTTATGCTCGAAAACCTTGCCAAGCCTATCATCTTCACCGGCTCGCAGCTGCCGATGGGTATGGTACGCAGTGACGCGCGAGAGAACTTCATCACTTCTGTCGAGATTGCCGCCTCGAAGATGGATGGCGAGCCGAGTGTGCCAGAGGTATGCATCTTGTTTGAGAATCACTTGCTTAGGGGTAACAGAGCGACCAAGTTCAACGCCGAGAACTTCAACGCTTTCTCGTCAGGCAACTACCCCACTTTGGCCGATGTGGGCATCAAGATAAAATACAACAGAGAGTTCATCATGGAACCAACAGGCAGGCCGTTGATAGTGCATAAGGCATTTGACACCAACGTCGGCATCTTGAAGCTTTTCCCTGGTATCACTCACGATTACGTGAAACACATCCTGAATACGCCAGGAATGAAAGGACTCATCATGGAGACCTTCGGCTCGGGCAACGCGCCGACGTCGGAGTGGTTCCTCGACGAGCTGGCCGAGGCCATCAAGAGGGGGCTCATCATCTACAACGTGACGCAGTGCAAGTCGGGCTCGGTTGAGATGGGACGTTATGAGACAAGTCTGGACCTCACCAACATAGGAGTCATCAGCGGCTACGACATCACCACAGAATCGGCACTAGCCAAGATGATGTATCTGCTCGGAACTAACATGAGCCGCAGGGAGATAAAGAGATATCTGCAGACGCCGTTGCGTGGCGAGATGACAGTATAAAACATGTTGAAAATTAGTGTTTTAAATATTTTTTCAAAAAAAGTGAAATAAAGTTTGAAAAATATTGTTAAACGAATAGAATAATTTCGTAATTTTGACACGATTTTTTGTGGAGTAGCAAAATCCCTGGGAGAGATGTCCGAGTGGTTTAAGGAGCACGCCTGGAAAGTGTGTGTACTTCAAAAGGGTACCGCGGGTTCGAATCCCGCTCTCTCCGCGAGAATTAGTTGATAGTTGATAGTTGATAATTGAAAATTGATAATTAGAATAATAAATTAAATTAACAAATCAAAAAGTAGTAATTCAAAATTCAAATCATGAAAAAATTAATTGCTTTACTGACAGTTGCTGGATTTTTGACATTTGGAATCAGCAACTCACTTCTTGCACAAGAAGAAAATGCACAACCGACTGAGGCACAGACCGAACAGGTCGCCACTCCAGCTGAAGAGCCAGCTGCTCCTGCAGTAGAAGAAACAGTCGCTGAGACAACAATGGCAACAGAAGAGGCTGCAGATCCTACATTCCATGAGGTCTTGAAGAAACAGTTCATCGATGGTGGCTGGGAATTCATGAGCATCATTTTGTTAATCTTGGTCCTCGGTCTCGCAGTGTCAATCGAGAGAATCATTTATTTAACATTAAGCACAACAAACACCAAGAAGCTTCTTGCTGAGTTAGAGGAAACTTTGAACAAGGGTGGTATTGAGAAGGCAAAAGACCTCTGCCGTAACACACGTGGTCCTATCGCCAGCATCTTCTACCAAGGTTTGATGCGTTACAACGAAGGTCTTGAAGAAGTTGAGAAATCAATCGTTTCATACGGTTCAGTTATGACAGGTAACCTTGAAAGCGGCGCAAGCTGGATTTCATTGTTCATCGCATTGGGACCTATGTTGGGATTTATGGGTACTGTTATCGGTATGATCGCTGCATTCGACGCTATCGCAGCAGCAGGTGACATCAGCCCAACAGTTGTTGCAGGCGGTATGAAGGTCGCTTTGTTGACAACAGTGTTCGGTCTTATCGTTGCTGTTATCCTCCAGATCTGCTACAACTTCATCCTTAACAAGATCGAAGGTATCGTCAACGATATGGAAGACTCTTCCATCACATTCATGGACATGCTCCACGCTTATTCAAAGAAAAACTAATCTAACAAAAGAAGAATCATGGTCGACAAATTAACAAAATATTGCAAATATTTGCTTATAGCCTTGATGGTTCTCAACGTCATCTTCGGAATCATCACCATTATCGGTGGTGAAGCCAGCGTCGGAACATTCATGGGCTTTGCATATTGCATGCTTGGATTGACTGTGGTTGCGATTTTGTTTGCACCTATCTACGGAATGGTCATCAATCCAAAGGGCTTGAAGTCACTTGGTATGATTGCAGCCATCGTGGCAGTGATTGCTATCATCGCATTGCTGTTATCAAGAGGCGCAACACTTCCGTTAGAGTATCTTGAATCAATGGGTGTGACAACAGGAACTGAGTCCTTCGTTGACTTCTTCATGGTGTTCACATACATTGTCGTTGGTGGCACAATCGCAGCTGTAATCTATTCAGCAGTTTCGAAACTCATTAACAAATAATAAGGAAGGAATTTATCATGGCACGTAAGAAAAAGAAAGTACCGGAAATCAACGCCAGTTCAATGGCTGATATCTCTTTCTTGCTGTTGATATTCTTCCTCGTTACCACTACGATGGACACT
>CAJOCJ010000018.1 GCA_905236635.1 uncultured Bacteroidales bacterium | reverse complement strand
AGTCCTATTTGACCCATTAGCCCCATTATCTCATTTCAGAGTTCAATCTGTCGATTCCATTACTAAATAAAAATTTTAAAAGTTTTTTCCAAAAATCTATAATCAAAAAATCAAAAAATCCACTTTTTCAAATTAAAAAGTACATTTTTCGACAAAAAAATAAGGCCGTGTATTATTGCACAGCCTTATTCGTTTAATGGCTTTTAAATGCCTTTTGTCAGACGTTTAAATCGAATTTGACACCTGCTTCACCTGCTAACAGCTGCTTGGTTCTCTCGATATTGTTCTCGTATATGTGAACGTTACCAAGGCAAAGCGTTATAGAGTTTAAAGACAGGTTTATCTGACGTGAAATCAGATACAACTGGTACATGTCAGACGGCAATCCGAGATTGGCGTCGCTGCTTCGCTGATAAGCAGTCATGACCAGACCTCCGTTGTCTATCTGGAACTGCACAAGCGAGATACACGGTGCCTGGTTGCTCTCAGCGTCGGTGGCACCGAGAAACAGCACGTAGTTTTTGCTATTGCGCTTTTCCCTGTTGATTTTGGCGATTAACGGAGGCAGTTTCTCCATATAAGTCGGGTAACTGTTAACCAGGACTGAACCGCAATAGTCCCACCACGTTATTCCGGCTTCGCGGTAGCGTTCTGTCATACGTTCGCCTTCCATGAAAAGCTGCAGCTCACTCTTCAGCTTGCCACGCGCTATTGGATGGCCTTCAAATATTTCCAGAAGGTCGGCAGGTGTCAGAACCATGCTTTCATTAAGCAGATATCGGATATTTCCCTTCTTGTTTGTCTGGCTTTTCCCTTCGGTCAGAATCTTGTTCAGCATTTCATGGTATTTGTTCATACAGCCTCCTTTCTCTTATACATCATGATGTCAAGATACGATGTGTTGTAATTCATGTTTTCCTTGACGGTAATCTTCTCGGCTCCGATAAACGGATTGGCGGTCACACGGCCGTCACCAAGCCACTCGCACAATTCGACGATGGAACTCTTGTTAGAGGTGAAGTAAACGTAACTGGTGCCCTGTAAAACGCGCAGAACGTCAAGATAGTCGCCAAGTTTCCAGTAGAGGTTGTTGTAGGTGGTGCAGTCGGTGCTCAAATACGGAGGGTCAACGAGCCAAAGCACGTTTTTCTCATTTTTGAACCGCTCAAATATTTCCTTGTAGTCGCCTTTCACAACCTCTATGCCGTCAAGGTAACCGTCTGCAGGGCTGTAGTCGTTAAGGCGCACATTGTTGTAGAAGGTCTGTTTTTTCAGTCCCTCAAGCGAGGTCTCGTACTTCATTGAGAACAACAGGGATGACGAGATCGAAACAAAATCCACAAAGCCCGTCTCTTTTTCAAGAATCGAGACTATAGCGTCCTTTTTCTCCTTTGGAATGAGCGAATGTCTCTTCATTCCGGCCACGACATCCCTGAAGGAGTGTAGCAGGCGGTTGGTGTTCTGGATGTTTCTGACCCTGTCGGCAAAATCGTCGAAGTCGTTGAATATGACCCTCGCATCAGGCCTCTCGTCCTTTGATATGCGTGCCAGAAGCCCTGAGCCTCCGAACAGGTCAACGATGGTGGTGCATTCTGGGTACAGCTTCAGAACCTCTCTGTAAGCCGATGCGAAGTTCCGCTTCTGCCCTTGGAACGGCAATGGTGCGGATGACCATGATTTGGTTTTTGTTGTCATTGTTTGATTGGTTTTTAAAATGTTTTTAAATATGGTTTCAAAATTTTGGTTTCGGTTCTGGTCAATTTCGGTTTTTGACTGTTTCAAAAAAAATGTTTTCAGTTCATAAAAAATAACTATTTTTGCAGTCTCCAACAATTTAGATAAAAGGTGCCACAACACCGAGAGACTTACGGTCTCTGCCGTGGTGTTGTGGCACCTTTGTCATTGTCAGGGGTTGGAGCCTGACCTTGAAGGTAGAGACCTTTTTAGGGTCTCCGTATTTCTTTAAATCCTTTATTTCTTTTTTAGTTTCTTTATGTCGTTTTCGATTGTCTTTCGGTCAACTTCCTCGTATATCTGTGTGGTTGCAAGTTTCTGATGCCCAAGCATCTTTTGAATGGTTGTTATTCCAAGACCTTTTTGTCCGAGAATGGTTGCAAAAGTATGCCTTGAGGAATGGAACGTTATCTTGCTGTCCGCTCCGACCTGATCAAGCAGTGGACGCAACGTTTTATTGACTTGTGTATTGCCACCTATCTCTTTTGTCAGTTTACCAATATCACCTTTGTATTTTTCTATCATTACTATCATTTTACCGTCAAATAACTGCGCTACCGGTATATCGACCGTAAATCCGGTTTTAACCATCTTTTTATGCAGCCATCCATTGTTGATATGTTCCTGGCGTAATGTTGTCACATCTGAAAAACGAAGCCCGGTATAACAGCCGATGAGAAAAGCATCCCTGACTCTATCCTCCTTGCCGCGCAATTCCATTCTCTCAAGACGGCGCAACTGCTCCATTGTGATGTAACCTTTCTTTGATTCCATCTGCTGAATACGGAAACGTTCAAATGGATTGGCAGAAATTATATCGCGCCGTTTAGCCTCATTAAGCAGGGCACGCAATAGGCGCAAGCGGCTGACTCGTGTATTATGGGCTATACCACTATCTCTAAGCCATCTGTCGTAACTAACAATGAAGTTGTAGTTAACGTCTGTTATCAATACTCCTTTTCTAAAGCACTCAATGTTGTTAAGTAACGTTTTGTAATTGAGCTTTGTGAGACTTTTACGGTCGCTCTGGTTAACGACTTCAGTACCGAAGTCAGACAGCTTCGCTGCAGGGGACACATTGGCTCTGACGGCATCTTTCAGCAATGGGAGAGACACTTCAACCCCTTTTTTGATATATTCAAGCTCTATTGATTCGATTCCCTGTATCATTTTATGCAGTGCATAATTAAGGCTTTGTGCATTGTCTATCCCAGTAACCGAACCACGCATGAAATGTTGAGGCTCAGTATATGTGTGTGTTGAGAAATAAATGCGCCTGCCAAGTTGGGAGCACTCTATTTCGATGAGTCCTTCCCCACGTTGGTTAAGTCTGCAGGCACGGTTAAAAACGAGTTTGTAGCGTATTTTGTTTAACATATCGGTTTGATTTAAATAATTTGCAAATATATGAGAATTAGTTCGGGAACAACTAATCCCGGACACCCATCCATACACATGTAAACCATTCATATCCACCTTGTTATGCTTATATTGTGTTCTCGGCTGTTTGAGGTTTGTTTGCGCATCATTGCTTTAATTTCGCAACGATACGCAAACATGACCCTTGATTTTTACATTTTTTAGGCCAAATCAGCAGGGTTCCAGACCTTCAAAACACCACTTGTATTCTTGCCGGCAAACTGTGTGTAATTCTTGTTTTCAACGAAGCTGATTGTCAGCTTGTTATTGTTTGAATCACCTCGTGTTCCATTGAGAATCTGTGCATTCTGAACGTATGAATTGCTGTCGCTTCCTCCTGTTATGCTGCAATTTGCAACTCCTTCAAAAACAGTGATTTGGCGGCAGTAGTTCCCGAATGTGTTATTACCACAATTGTTCCCGAATGTGTTGCTGTAACAACCGTTCCCGAATGTGTTATTGTTGCAGTCGTTCCCGAATGTGTTATTATAACAATCGTTCCCGAATGTGTTATTACCACAATTGTTCCCGAATGTATTCAAATAACAGTTACCACCAAAACGGTTGTTGTTGCAATATGAATATTCATCAGAATAATCAGGGTTGGATATATCTGTGTAACTGTTAAAGAACACGATATTATTTAGCATTTTAGCCAATTCACCATTGCCAGAGTTGTATTCATCTGTGGCCGGCGAAATATGGTTGTCATAACAGCCAACCTGGACACCTTCGTCATTCTTCAAGCCGATATGAGCCACAACAGTGTAATCGTACCAATCACCTGTTTCAATATCTTTCAAGGCAAATGTGTAGAACCATCCATAATCACTGCCATAATCAGCATTTTGAAGAACCCGACTGTTTGCATAGAATTGCATAGCTCCATAATAGTAGCCATACGGATTATCTTCAGAATCTATCTCCAGTCTCGGATTGCTTTCATTTTGCGTGACTGCCCATCTTTTGAATTGAATGTTCTTGAAATCATAAGGGCATTCATTATTCCATTCATCGCACATATAATAGACTACGCCTTTGCCTGGAGTGAAATCAGAACCATTGACCTGTGTTATTGTTGTGGTACTCTCTTCTCCGCTGTTAATCATGTTAATTGTACTGTCTGCCGATACTACCGTATCTGCCGGCAAACGCAACACCAAATCGCTGTTGATGCTTGCGCCACTATCATGCGAGAAACCGAATACGACTTCGTTGTTTTCTTCGCCATATTTATAAAAGCCCCATGTTTCACCTTCAGCAATGTTCTCAACCTCGTCTTTAGCCCAATCAGACAAATTCTCAACAGGAATCTGCATCCAAATGATTGAATTGGTGCGATAAGTACCAGGCTTCGCCCAAGCGAAGCGGTTTTTGTCGTTGTCGAGACAATATTTCAATTGCCATGCCTCAATCTTGCAGTTGGCGAAATATGTGTCCCCATCATGGTGGCAAGCATAAGCGTTTTCGTTAAGTGTATGATTGTCATCGGCACGCACAAGAATGTCGAAGACATGACCAGCAGAACGAGTGTTGATCTGTGAAGTTGAACATTCGTAATCTGTGATTCTGTACCATGTGCCAGGTTCAAGTTTCGCGCTATCACGCAAGATCTTAAGCGCAGACCATGTGATTTCTGTCATAGTTTTGATTGTGGCTCCGCCAGCGTTTTTGTTTTGATTGGGGATGCCTGTGATGAATTTTGTCTTACTCATTGCTTAATAGTTTTATGGCGACTAACACGCCGGTTGTTTGTGTCAGTTTTAGGCGAAGCATTGTGCCGCGAGGCATGATGTTCTCAACCCACATTTGTTCTGTTTGACCCTCAGTGATAGTGAGTTCGGATTCTTCTATTTCACTCCAGGATTCACCGTCAGGTGATTGTTCAAGCAATGCGGTGGCTTCCCCTGTTATGTCTTTAAAAATGGCCAGAAAGGTACCCTTAGAGCCATTTTTTATTAGACCTTGTGTTACAAATCCATTATCAAGATTTGATTCGATAGGTAGTGTGTCTAAACTCATTTTGTTTGATTTTTATGTTAATTATGCGATTTTGATTAGATACATTCTCGTAGCATCATTGGCCCCGTCATAATTCTCGTAGATGGCTTCTACTGAGATCGACCCGGAATGTAATGTGCTATTATTGGAACCACAAAGCTCCATTGTGGCTTTTGATAAGATATTTTCTTCTGTGATGGACAATACACCAATCAGTGTGACCGAAGCGTAACCGTCAAGCGCCACAGTTGTTGAACTGATGATATCTGGTCGGACAGGTTGGTTTGGAATAACTTTTTTAAGAACCACTGAGGTGAGTGCACTTCCTCTTAACGTCACATGTGCCATCACCATATAGACACCAGATGAATAGAACTGGTAACTGAGAATCTCGGTGTCTGACGTCAATGCTATATCGCCGGAAGTCGAATCAAGTTTCACGTCATGGTATTCTATTCCGAATGGTATGGCATCCATCTTTATGGGTTTCTCTCCGATGTACAGTTTACCCTCCGTGTCAAGTGAAGCGCTTGAAAAATCGCCGGTATCGTTAACCGCATATATCGTGTCAGCGTCTTTGACAACCAAAGCGTCATAGGCTCTTTGTGAGTATTTAGCAAACTTTGACCGTCCCATATTCTGTATTTTAAACTAATTCTTCCCAATTCAAAGCATCATCCAAACCGTCTCCAATGGCTGCGGCCACTTGTGCACCAGTTGGTAGTCCTTGTTCACTACTGTCAACTCCCTGGGCGACATTTTTGACTGCTGCACTACCAAGACCGAGGTTGGTTCGCGCCCCTGATGCCGTTGTTGCACCTGTACCACCTTTGTTTACAGGGACAGCCCCCGACAACTTGGAAGGGTCAAGGTTTGTTACTCCAGAACCGTCACCTTTAAATTTCGGAGCCTCCAATGTGTTCCCGCCAGTAAACTTGAGCGTTGACTTTGACTTGCCCTTCTGGTTCCCTGTTTGCGTTGCGGCACCAACGATGTACATGTCTGTGGTGCCAGTGTCTTCAACAGTCACTTTCTCATCAACGATAGTTATATCCTGCCATGTCGGTACACCATTTACCATCTGGAGTATCTGTCCGTTTGTGCCTGCTGCGAGTTTCTTGACTGTTTTGTTGTTGCCAGCACCGACCACCAACTGGTTAGTTGCCAGATTTGCAGGAGCAACAACCGCACCGTCAATATTGGTCTGGATGACAGACCAGTCAGCGTCTGAAGCGGATTGGGCGTTATAATCATTGACACAAACAACCATATCGCCAGCTTCACACACTTGGTTTGCGTATGTTCCGGCGGTGGCCACACGATAAGTCCAACCCGTCTTATAACCAGTGGCAGGCAAAGAGACCACACTGCCACCTGTGCCAAGAGTCCCTTTCATGACCATCGCATCGTTGGCTGCGAAAGAATCGTTTATAATTTGCACCAAAGCGTCATATGCATCTTTGACCGCCTTCGGTGTAGCTGCGATGCCTCCGGACACACCACTGGTGCTGTTTATCGCATCAGACAGCTTGAGGTGCCCTTTTGTAGATGCATTACCCGTCACGGCTCCATGTGTTGTGAGGGCCTCCTGAAGCGCGGTTTTGACGGCTGTTAGAGCTGTTGCACTTGGTACGCTGAACGTCACATCATTGCCGAGGCTGTCTGTCAGTGTCATGACAGCGACATTGGACTCGCCGCTGCCGGAATTGGATACCACCGCCGATACTATTCCGACGTATGGCTGGTCCCCCTCATAGAACACGCCCCTGTCTGTGATGAAATAAAGAGCGTCTGGGTCTTTGTTGGTGATGGCCGCATATTTCGCCCAAACACCGAATTTGAATTTTACTTTTGCCATATTTGCGTGTGTTTGTTATTACTGGATTACATAGGTTCCCATTCTATGTCAATGCTTTCAAAATCAGGAGCCTTGAATTTTATCTCTTTGTTTTCAGCCGGATCAAAGCCCACGACGAAATTGTCCGGGTCAAATTCCACTGTCGGAAAATCGGCGATAGTCTTTGTTGGAGGTGCGACAGGCACCACACGTGTCAATGTGCCGTCGGCACGTGTCACTATGTCCTCACCGGCCACTGTACGTAGAACCGCTTCGCCGACCATGTCCGGCAACCATTCTGAAGCTGGCTTGATACTGTTGTTGGTGTAATAGGCGACGACACGTTTGTCTTTTATTCCAGGCAATGCCACAAAAGCGCCGGCACGCATATAAGAGGTCACAGCTATATCGTTCATGGCGGCAATGTCAAATGCCGCCTCCACGCTGCCGCAATACTGCAGGGCGATGTCAAACAATGTCTGGCCGTTTAACACCTCACCGTATCTCATAACACGGCACCTCCACCTGTTGAATTCTGATTAACCGTTGAATAATGGCCGTCGTTCCCACCGAATGTCGGCGTTGTCAGATACACAATATTGTCAAGATAAACCTTTGACAGCTTGGTGTTGTATGCTGTCAGCTTGCCGTCTGTACCAAGAATCATGTAGCCGTCACTCAATGGGAAACGCAAAGATGCTGTTGGCCGTGGAAGCCCTGCAGCTATTTGTCCGGACACGGACATGCCCGACGCATCGGGCATGACTGAACCGAAAAGCTGGACTGTGCCACAGACCTTTCTGTAACTGATTGAGCCGTTGAAGTTTACTTCATCAACCTGCACTATTCCGGTGTCTGTTATCATCGCCATCCTGCTGATGCGTTCAGCAAGCGTCCAAGCGCCTTCAGATAGTGCCAGTGTTACATTATTGTTCTCGCCGACAATGACAGAAGGCTCAAGATAACAGTCTTGCCATATCTGTGCTGTGCCGTTCTGCCCCGCCAAGGTAATCTGTCTGTCACCGTCCGGGTTGTTTGCGGGCACCTTGGTAAGCTTGACTCGCGGGCTGCCACCGTTGAATCCTGTAACAGGAAGCGCTTTGACCGGGAGCAGTTCCCCTTGGAAAAAACACCATCCTGATGTCATGGATATTTTGTGGGTGTTATAATTTGCTGTAATGCTGCAACCGCAGACGAGATAGTTCTCGGCACCAAGTTCAAGACCTTTCAGAACAGCTTGAAACGCCTCAATGGTTCCATCCTGCATGAACTTTAAATCCTTAGCCCATAAAGGGGTCATGCTCCCAGGTATGAAATTCAACTGTTTCATACTCTGCCCTCCGCATCTATTGGACATGATACCGGGTCGTGGACGAGACTTCCGAGTGTGAGGTTCGGGCATGCGTCATGGAGACCATCGTGGAGAGAATTGACATAGTTGATGAATGCGGCAATCCTTCTTTCATATTCTCTATTTGAAAGACGGGCAAATTGCGTATCTGTCAGATCATCATATCGGACATTGTTATCGGGGTCCTCAAAAGAGACCGTGATATCGTAGCTGTAAGTCTGGCTGCCGAGTGTTATCGTCAGTACCTTGTTTCTGGCGTAGCCGTTGTTTTTGTAAGCCATAATATTACTCTGTTTGTTATGTTTTCCAATTATATTTCATCCGTATAAACCTCGACACACACAGTGTCTGACCAAGCGAACGAGTATTGTTCTTCTTGCACGCATACAGGTGACGACCACTTGAAACCATATTGTTCCTCCAGGACACATACAGGCTCCGACCATTGGAAATCGTATTCGTCATCTGAAACCTCAACAGTCTGGCATATCGGGGCACTCCATCGGAATGCGTAAGTTTCTGTCTCAACGCCGTCGAACACTATGTCGTAGAACTTGCCTGCGAGTTTGTATTCATCGATGAGCTGTCGCAAAGCATTGACATATATATGCCCCTCAGCCAGTTCAGCTGGGAGATGAATGATAAAGTCGGCTTGTTCAATGTGGCCGAAGCCTGAATACGGCACTATAAGTTGTGGTGTGGTATCAGCATCGTATGGGAGACCTGTCTGATAGTGGATGAGCTCACCGTCGCCATCATAGGGAATCATCACCTCATCGATGTAGCTGCCGTCCGTAATGTAGCATCCATTGTTCCTGCAGAAGTCGCAGACGACCTGTGTGAGTGCGTAAACCTGTCCGGAATGGGATAGACGGTACTCCTTTTCATTCATATACGAGGTAAGGGTCTGGTGTATATATGTCACCGGCACCAGAAGACACTTCAGAAGCTTGATCATATAAGGCTTCCTCAGTGCCATAGGCACCAGCGACAACAGTCCGTCCGATGAAAAGTCGTATTTACTCATAATGTACTGTCAGTTCGTTAAGTGTAATATGGCCGGCTATAGACTCGTAGTTCTGTCCGTCAAGAACCGTGTGGGTGGTGTTGCTGTCATACGCGTCGAAGACGCATCCCTCGATTGTGACATCCGTCACACCCGGGATGGCCTGAAGCACATCGATAAGCTTTGTCTTGTTGAATGTGCCGCCATATTTTATGTCGTCGAGATATTGTGTCACCGCTGACTGTATCTTGGCGTCATTTTCAGTCGGCATCACCAGCCTGTCTCGCCAAATGTGCAAGGTCAGACTCAAGTCATCACTCCTGATGCTCGATATTGCAAGGTGCACTCCGGCGAACTTCAGATTGTTCATATAGGTACCGAAAGAGTCAAGCTGCAGAGCTGTCAGTGGCTCGTGGTTCTGTCCTGACACCTTGATTGTGACCATGTTGAATTTCTCCACAACAGCAACATGTTTCACTATCTGTTTTGTCGCATCGATAGAGGCATACTTGCCATGTTGCGCATAATAATTGTTGGCCTCATCGTCATCCTGAAACTCAAGAGCGCGGTTGTAAAGCCATGACACGGAACCGGGGTAGGCAGCGGCTATGCGTTCCTCCACATATCCTGCAAACTGGTAGTACATCCATTCCATGGCATAATGGCCGACAGCCACAACAAAGAATAATATGTTGATGACGCTAACCGCACTCACCTGGGCATCCCACGACTTCGTTGTGTCAAGGTTCAAAGCCTGAACCAATGTCGCGTCAGCCAGTGCAGCGTCTGTCATTGTCTTCTTTATTTCAGCGATTGTTCTCATTATCTATCGTTTTACAAAAATCACAATAAGTATCAAGATGGATAATAGTCCTGTTGAAATCACACCAAGCCACATCAGACCTTTCTCCCACCATCTGAATTGCCGCTCGACGTATATCACTTCGCTGTCCTGGCGTTCACGCAGCCTGGTTATACATTTTTCCAACAAAGCAATCTTCAGCAAAAGACTGTCCTCCTTGCATCCAAAATCCAACTCTGCAGCATTGGCATTCATGTTAGTCAGCCTGAATTCAGCTGTTATCCTACGGCCTCTTTCAGTCTCAAGTTCACGCATCAGTACATGACCGGCTGAATCGCACTCGATGACGGCACGAATGGATGCGGAATCGGGCTCGACCTTTATCAGGGTGTCCCGATACGACTTTTCCACGTATATGGTGTCACTGGTTCTGTGCGTTATCGTCGGCTTCCTGCTCGCGCAGCTCACGCTTGACAGGGCAATTGTCAGAATGAGGGCATTCAGGAATGCGCTGGACGGCCAGACGGAATTTCGACAATTCTTTACGTACTGCATTTAATTCTCTTTTTAATGGTTCAACAACTTCTTTTATGGTCTTCTGATACAGGGAGCGTGTTTCTTCAAGTTCCTGTTTCAAAGGTGTCACAACAGATGTCATAATCAGGTCGATGAGCTTTTGCGTGTTTTCGACATTCACAGTGTTGTTGGCACTTTTTATTGTCTCGACTTCCGCTGTCAGCTTGTCAATCTTGGCCTTGTATTCCGCCTTAAGCAGCTTGGATGTAATCCACGACGTAAGCGGTATCGCGACTATCCCTATTATTGCCAGTATCACTTCCGTACTCATTTTACGATTATTTTGATTTTGTTTTCTTTCTCAAGCATTTCAACCAGCTTTGTCTCGCATACTGCCGAGCTTGTTATGACACCTTCTTTGGTGTTGTATCCCACAAGCACGCATCCTTGGGTATCCATTACAGTGTTCCCTCTGTGCATCCTGATTCCTTCCCGTCCTGGTACATCTATTAAAGGGAGCATCCTGCGGAATTTGGGTGAATACGTCACCTTTACAGTGTATTCGCCTTCAGGTATGATTATACCCGATGCCATAGCCGGCTCAAGCGTGTCACAGAAAGCCGCGCCATCAATGAAAAGACGTCCGATTGTGTATCCGGCTTTTTTGAAAAACCTTACAAGTTCAAGTGTTGTCATATCTCTATTTTTATTGTTCCGTTGTCTGTCTCAATGTTTGCGTTGTCGTATCCGTCAAGTCCGAGCTGTACAGCTATCTCCCTACGTATCTCGCGTTCCCTACCTGTTGATTTCAGATATTTGCGTAATCCGACTCCAACCTGCGGATACTCCTTGTATTCCCCTTTTTCGGCATCCAATATCAGCAGGGCGTTCTGCTCATCTGAATCGCCGATGGCGAGGTCTCCATTTGTGAAAACCAGGTCGCCCGTCTCCGTGTCAAGTGTCAAATCCTTTCTCATGACATTTTACCGTTAGTGCACACGCCGGTACCTGCGATGGATCCAGCCCCTGAAGGTGTGGCACACGTACCTGTGACCTGTGTTGTAACCGACACGTCACCTGATTTGATATAGTCGTCAATGGCCGTTGCAAGTGCATCAGCAAGTTTGGTGGCAGCAGATTCCGGGTCTGACTTTAAATTTCTCTGCTCTGCAAACGCATCGGCGATAGCTTTTTGAAGTATTGCTTTGTCTAGTGCCATATCATTCCATCAGTTGTGTCAGTTTCTGTTTTATTGTTGTGAATTGTGCGGTGTTTATCGGGGTGCCTGATGGCCCCGCCGATGTGGTCACCGTCAGTTTTGTTATCTCGTCAATAAGTTCCGACAAAAGCTTTGAAAGGTTTTGCGACTTGTTGAAGATTGATATTTTGCCGCTGTCGCCCCCGTCCACCTTTACAGATTCGGCTTCAATGCTGAGTGACAGGCTGCCTATTTTAACTATTACTTTGTCTATCTCAGTATATCCGATGACGATGGCGTTGGTGTCCTGGTTCTCAACAAGAAAGTAGGCCACTTGGCTTCCGTCCTTGGGAACAATCAAGATGTTGCTCTCATAGCTGTCAATAATAGCGTTTAAACGGCAATTAAACAGCGTTATATCGTCATTAACCTTGATATCACAAATTCGTTTGCTTTCGTCAATATTTGACGCTATACCGGTACTTGCCATGACGGGCAAGTTCTTTTTCATTATCTTCTTGATCAGTTCTATCAGCTGCTCTTCCATATCCTAACTGATTTTAAATGACAATGTATTTTTTCTGCGGAAGCCGCCGCTGATACTGTATGTAAGCTTGACACTCTCGATGAGATAAATGCCTTCACGTTCAGGGTTCTCACCATCAACAATCCTGAGGCTGTCACCTGCTTTTGTCTGCGGAACACCAAACCCCGTGATATCGCCCCTGAACCCGTCGTATGACAGTCTTTGCATATCCTGCTCTGCTTTTCTCCTTAAGTCCGCTTCAGACATTATCTCGTTGCCATATGTAAGTGTCCTTTTCTGGGCATCAGCGTCAGTACTGCCTATTTGGACTTTAATATCTTTGCCGTCGCGCTGTTTGGCCACAGCTGTGATGTTAAGCTTGACATCCTCTTTGCGTGTGAATGTCAGCTTGTTTTCCGCTATGTTAGGGCTAAGGTTTCTGCTTTGAAGCGACTGGAGAATATCGGCATCACGCGTTCCGAACACATAGGTGTGCGTCTCATAACCAGTGAACTCGAACGGGAAGAAGCAGCTCACCTTGTCATCCTTCAGCCTGGTGTAGAATCCGTATGACTCCTTCAGACCTTTCACCACCTCGTAAGGTGTAGCATTCTTGATAATGAATCCACCCGATAGGTTGACATCAGGGCATTCGACAGTGCAGCCGGCAAACGTGAACCGAAGTACCTCGGCAAGCGTGGTCTCTTTCCATGACTTTGACAGATGTTCGGCTTTTTTCCATCTGTACCACTCGTCGTCGCACTCTATGACAATAGGCGTGCCGTCGCCGATGTGCGAAACGAACCCGGTGAACTCCAGGTTAATAGTGTCATTATATCCAAGACTGATGCTGACAGGGTCGCTCACTTTGATGCAGTCAAGAATGCCTTTGCCATCACGTTTTTTGAAATTGCGCGGTATGGTAATCTTGGCGGTACCACCGAGGTTGCGAACCGACGAGTCTATCTCGACAGCGGAAATGCCGCTGTTGTCGCCATAAAACATGACGTCACCGATTTTTATCTCAGATTTTGGCACTACGTACATTTTTTTTACTATCTTTGCGGTATGAAAAGTCTAATATACAGTCTTATACTTGTGCTGCTGCCTGTATTTGTATCCAGGGAGCCGATTGACAAGGATTCCTGCAGCTGCAAAGGCATTCCTCTGCATGGCAGGGTGAAGATTGTAACTGAATACCCGGACTTCAGGATTAAGGTCACCGACGAATACCCCGACATAGTTGTGAAGACTGTCAGCGAGACGTCCCACACTTGTTGCGAGTGGCAGATTGTGGATGAATACCCCGACTTCACAGTTCAGTTTGTTGAGGATTATCCTGATTTTACCGTTGCGTTTTCCTATGATTCCCATGGCATCCGTTAAATAAAATATTCGAGCGGTTTGATACTGTACGCCGTCATCTTGAATTGGACGGTGTCCTGATAGTCTTCAAGCACCTTCAGTTCGTCCAGACGTTCGATGTAGATTGACTGGATGCCCAAATCCTCGAAGATCTGCGACTCCAGCACGTCGAATATGTCGTTGGTCTCGAAGATAGTTCTGAATGAACGCATCTTTGATGACGGGTACTGATGGTTGTCCATGTCTATCAGAATTCCTGATATCGTTATCTTCCAAGGTTTGAGTCCAAAACACTCAACAACTTCAAAGTCACTGCCGTCGATGCTGGTTTTCTTGATGTTTTTATCCCTTGTGAACGAGACCATTGGCGGAGGTGCCAACACCCCAGGAAGTTCCTCATAGAACAGGGTGTTGGCGAATTTATAGTATGTACCGCCATTTCTCAGAGTAAAATTTGCCCAGCTTACGCCGTTCACATTAGTGACGAACCGTCTCATGTTAGCGGACATGATGCCGATGTTTGCCCTTCCGCGCCCGATGTTCAAAGCAGCCCTTTCAATGCCGGCTTTGATGTTGTCTTCTATCGTGGCCGTATCAGGGTAGCCGCTCGGGATACAACCGAACGCCGACAGATACCGTTTTGACAATTCTACTACAATCATTGTGGCAATTTTACTCCTAACAAACCTTTTTCAGATAGCCATTCGATCTGCCTCCATTTTTCTATCCACACTTCGTCAGGGAGTTCCTCCGGAAACGGTATGTGGAAGAAAAAACTCAAAGCCGCGTCAATCCTTCTTATATTGTTGGATAGTTCGCGATAGAGGCTATCACCGTCAAGCTCTAAGTCAATCCTGGGATAACCTTCTATAAGTTTTTTATGATGGCTGTACGGACTGGCATTACTTTGCTGATGGCATCGAACGCTCCGAGGAACAAGCCGTCATCAGCTTTGACGCGCTCCTTGCCTGTAAGCAGACAGGCGTTGACCATGATTTCCTTCGCCTTGTCAGGGTTCTTGTCAACCCATTTCTCGAACTCTGAGATTACCTTGCGTGTCGGGACTGTAATGATGACATCGAAATACTCGTCGCCGTCATCATCAAGAGGCAGTGATGCGAGCATAACTTTGTTCTGTCCATGTTTTTCCTTGAAAGCTTTGATGTCAGCTTCTGTGACACCTTCCGGCAGCTTGGCCGCTTTTTTTGTGTTTTCTTTTTCCATTACACTAATGTTTTAAACATTGAATTGTATACCGAGACAGAACATGTCATATTCGCACACGACATCGTCTTTGTCCCCGTAGCTTCTTTTCTGCTCTTTGAATTTGACGGTGAGGATATCCTTGATGATTTCGTTTTCCTCGTTCACTACCACAACCACAATTGGGAACGGTTTGATTTCCGTAAGCGAAACACCTGCAGCCTTCTCAATCGCCGAAGCGCTTTTAAGGCGCAATCCAAGAGAACATGCGTACTCTTTCCTGCCCTGACTGTAACTAGTCGGGTCGACGGAACCGAGAGAATAATGCGGCGTGTGAGCCTGTTTCATATCGTAGTCAATCTTAGTCACCTCGTGGTCGATAGTGCCAAGCATGGCAATATGGACATCGCCGTCGGAGTAAGCCTTACCTTTTCTTGATATAATGGTCTCGTTCATGACTAAATACTTGTTTTAAGATTGATAGTTCCTTTGATTACGTCGATTTGGCCTGTCGGCACGATGACAAACGACACCTTCAGTTCTCGCGGCATGACCAGCAAATTACTGTCAGGGTCCGTTGTGGTCTTGCCTTGTGTTATCTCGCCGGATGAAGCCATTCTTGCGAAAACATCATCGCCGAGAGCGTCGAAATAACCCACTATGGCTTGAGGCAACTTACCCGTCTCTGGATCAACAGGCTGTGTGCTCTTCACTTGTGGGAGAAGTGCAGTCCTAAGCTCGCGGACGGCTTTGTCGTGGGTGCGACCGTAGCTGATGGTGTACTCATTGAAATAACCGTCCTTATCCTGGATTACAGGCGTACAGGTGTGGTCATTGTTCCAGTAGTAACCCGATCTACCGGTATAGGAGATTGCGAAGATATAACCCTTGGTGTCAAGTGTTTCGAGGGATGATTCCTCTGCCGTGATTTTGTTATGGTTGCTGAGTCCGGCTGTGACCCAGATACCTCTTTTGGCACTTGAGATGTCACCACCTTCAACTTCGCCGATGTTGTGGTTTACTGGACGCAAGGCGATACTGCCGAGCATCGTTCCAACATCAGCGAATTTCTTGCCGACGGCATTTTGTGTCTCGGCGTAGTCCCAGTCCTGTCCGATACAGACAGAGACCTTGAACGCCTCCAGCACGGATCCGCCGATTATGATGTTGCGCAGATCGAGAGCTGATGCCGATGTCACAGCCGCATAACCTCTACCTTCGAGGACAATCTGACATGGGCGGAACGTTTCATAAGTCCAGTCATAGAAAACTTGACCGGCGGAGATGGCCGCATAGACGTTGTCGTCGATGCCGTTCACGTTTGTCGGCTCGTAGTTTTCGTCAGGGTTATAGGCGATGGCGACAACTCTGATTTCGCCGTTGGAATCGGCAATCATTCTCTTTCCGTATGTATTACCAAACGCATCTGACGGAGTTCCGCTGTACAGCATCAGGTACAAAGTGCCTTCTTTACAGATGCGGAAGAACTCCGAAATATGACGGTAAACACGCACCTTGTTGGTAGTGTCATAAGCCTCGTTGATGCCCAAAGCTTCAGCGTCGGCCACTGATGTGAGCTTGACGGTCTCTCCAAGGGCGATACCCACGGCACCGCTACCAGCGGCCACAGCAGGGCCATTGGCAAGGAGGCCGCAGACGGAGTCCTTGTTACCGTTGACAGCCGGGCCGATGGCACCGCGCTGTATATCTACACCTTTTAAATTTCCCATAGTTATTTGTATGTTTTGATTTTTGAAACGTCACCGTCTTCACTGTTGACAGCGAGATTGTATGACGTGAAGAACTCTTTCTTGGAATTGGAGTAAATCTCGTTGACAGAAAGCTTTTTCATCAATTCCTTAGCTTTTTTCTCCATTGTTGATTCTGTGTTGTTTGCCATAATATTACATAGTTGTAGGGGGCACCGAGCCCCCTTGGTTAATCAAATCAGTTTTGTGACGTAACAGCCTTCGACATGATTGCACCGACAGCCTCGTTCTTGAATCTTGCCGCCTTGAAGTAATGACGGAAGTTAATTAAATTCTGCTGGTAGTCCGGGTCTGTGGCCGCTTCGCGATAGTACATCTTGGTTCCGCCTGTAGCCTTCCAAACCCTGCTTGTTGAAAAAGCCACTGAAGCACGAAATTCCCCTGGTCCCGCAATTGCTCCAAATGATTTTTTGGTACCATCTGTTGAATACACTGGCATAGCGTTCCTTTCATAGATTTCAAAACTATACATGTCGCTAATCTTGCCAGTTTTGTAATTGTGGTATTGGTCTTTGAAAGCCTGGTCAAGCAACAGCAAATCATTCACATGATCGCTGCATAACACAAGACGGCGTCCCTCCTCCGGAACATTCATATCGTCAAAGTATTGCTTGAGTTTGATGATATCGGCTCTTGTAATACGCTGTCTGCCGTTGTCAACCTCGCCGGATGTCTCGACAATTGGAGTCGAGGCGGTATGGCTATTAGGGGCAATGTTATAGATTGCCTTCGCAAGTTTTTGATTTGTTATGGATTTGCCATGGCGTCTCTTCACACTTGCCATTTTGTCGTATGAAATCGCATAAAGTTCATCATCGGTAACAGGTGTTTTCTTGGTCTGGAATTTGTCAAGACTAATTGGCACATCGGTATCGTTAAGATTCTGCCCAGGTATAGGATATTCTGTGTTATTAATGAGTACATCAGGGTCAGCTCCTTCCGCCACAAGATGAACGACATCATTCTCGGCAAAGGCACTAAAATCCTCTATACCATCAAGGAATGTCCCCTTTTCGTCTTCACGCAGTTTTTCAATAATCTGGCCCGTCCACACTTCAGTATATACACCTGATAATAGGCTGCCAGCAGGCAACATGTGGATACATCCGACGGCATTGAGCGCCACCGCTCCGAGAACAGGTGCCACGCCAGCTGCTGTAGCCAATGTCGCGCCGAAAATGCAGTTAACCACCACCGCAAGGATTAATGCAAAGAATTTTTTCATGTTGTTGGTGTTTTTGTTATTTTGAATACTTGGCATCATACAATGCCTTGAATTTGTCAGGATCCTCAACTTTCATCTTTTCAAGCCCGCGAGGGTCGTTCGCCTGCCACTTTTCCCAGTCCCAGCTGTCGCGCTCATTGGATGGCGAGCCGCCTTGTTTGCCGAGAGCTCCGATAATCGAAGGCTGTGCCACTTTGATCTCGCCAAGGATAGAGGTAAGTGTCTCTATACCGTTTTTCTCGCCGATAGCCACATAGTTGGCACGCTGGCTCTCAGGGATCTTGTTGGCTTTGATAGCCTCACTGACCGCGTCTGTGATCTGTTTCTTTTTCATGTTTGCGAGTTCCTCTTCAGCCACCTTCTTTCCGTTGGTGCCCTCATTGAACTTCGCCTCGAGTGCCGCCATAACTTCAGCATCCGATGAGTCGGGTGTCACCCCGGTGAGCCCGAATTTTTCAATAAGACTTTTTTTGTCCATTTCTTGATGTTTATTTAGGTTATTAAATAAAGCCGCATGCCGCATCAGTGCGCTTGCAGACAGCTTCGTGATTTCCACGTCTTTTGGCAGGATGTCGGCATCGAACACGTCAACGACCCCATCGCACAAGTTTTCCAGAAGAGCATCTTCAGCCGAGAACCAGTTGTCACCCTTCATCCATTCCTTAATATCGTCTTCTTTATTGCCGGTTCTTTTGGCGTATGCCGCTATCAAGACATTTTCCATCTTGCGCAGCAACAATGCCTCTTTTTCCATCTCTTCGGCAGTTCCGACGACACAGGCTGAAGGCGCATGCACCATAAGGAAGGCGTTCTTGGCCATATATATCTTTCTGGCCGCCATTATTATCACGCTGCCCATACTTGCCGCCAAGCCGTCAACATACACATCAACAGGCTTCTTGCACTGTGCTATGGCATTGTATATCAGATTACCTTCAATCACGCTGCCGCCATAACAGTGAATATGCAGGTTGATCACATCATTACTGCCCTCACAAGCTTCGTTCAGCCTCTCGATAAATCGTTTGGCCGAATTCTCGGTGTCCGGGAAGATCTCGCCATATAATTTCAGTTCGTTTTTCATAGCTTTTCGTTGAAACACGATGCAAAAGTCCGAACATTATCCCATCTATTAAAAAATAATGCAGTAATACTTCCAACTTTTTTTCTATCAATGATATATAGGCGACTTTTGCACAAAATTTCAATTCAAAAAACATGACGAAAAAAGAATCCGAAATGAAAAGGGAACTTGCAAAGCTCTACTATATGCAGGGCTTGCCGCAAAAAGAGATAGCACAGCGTCTCGACGTGTCGGAGACAACAGTGAGCGCATGGAGCCGTAAAGAGAACTGGGAGGAGATGAGAGCCGCCAAGACAGTCTCACGACAGGAGATAGTAGCCAAGATGCTGAAGAAGGTCAGCGAGAGACTTGATGATGCAAACTGGACTCCAGACGATCTCGCCAAGATAGCCGCATCGATCGAAAAGCTTGACAAAAAAACCAACGTCGTAACCATCATTGAGGTGTTTTCAGCCTACAACAACTGGCTTCAGACTCGCATGAGATTTGATGCAGAGCTTTCCCCGGAACTCATCAGAACCATGACCAAATACCAAGATTTGTTCATCGCAGAGAAGCTTAACAACACAACAATTGAATAATGGGTGCCATCAGGACAGAGAAACAAGCCCTCGCGCATTGGGAAAGAGTCAAGAGTAAGGCTCTGAGCATACGCACCATAGATGATGTAGAGACAGAAGCTCAAAAGGCCAAACGTATGAAAGCCCTTGAGAAAGACTACATCAAGTGGTTCGAATACTATTTCCCAAACTACGCGAAAAAACCGTGCGCTTGGTTCCACAAGGCTCTCGCCCAAAAGATAATAAAGAACAAGCGCATCAAGATAATGGCTGAATGGTACCGCTCGGCCGCCAAGTCAGTCCATATCGACATGGGCATCCCTCTCTATCTGTATCTTGCACTTCACGACCTCAAATTCATGCTCCTTGTCGGGGAGACAAGCGACAAGGCCGCACAGCTGCTTAGCGACATACAGGCTCAAATACAGTTTAACCAGCGTTTAATCAGGGATTACGGGAACCGCTACCAATACGGGGACTGGGCTGAAGGCGATTTCTCCACATCGGACGGCGTACACTTCATGTCGTTGGGTTTTCTTGAAAATCCGCGCGGCGCACGTGATGAAGAAAACAGACCCGACTATATAGTGGTTGATGATGTTGACAACAAACGCCATGTGAACAACGACAGGCTCATGCGCCAGGCGGTTGATTTCATCACCGAGGATGTGTGGGGATGCTTCGACAGCGACAACGACAGCACGGAGCGTTTCATATATGCCAATAACAACTTCCACAAGAAGTCTATCACCAACCGTCTGAAGAACTACTTCATCGAAGCCAAGGCCAAAGCCAAGCAGACAGGCGACGAAGACGTTTTCGAAGTGATGACAGTGTGTGCGGTGAAAAACCTCAACACTTTTGAACCAGAATGGCCTGAAAAGACTTCAGCCGAATACTGGAGAAACAAATTCAACACCACACCATACAGGTCGTTCATGCGCGAATATATGCACAAGCACATTGAAGACGGCACTATATTCAAGCACCAGGACATCATCTGGGGTAAGATGCTGCCGCTTGGCCAGTACGATGCATTGTGTTTCTATGGCGACCTTTCCTATAAAGATGCCGGTGACTTCAAAGGAATGATTCTGGTAGGCAAATACAAGAGGCAGTTCCATGTCATATACGCATATCTGCGTCGCGGTAGCCGTGCCAAATGTGCTGAATGGCTCTATAACTTGTATGAGGACAGACATCTCGACAGATACAATATCAAATATAAGATAGAGGGCTTGTTTGCCATGGATGACTTTGTAAGCGACTTTGATCTCGAAGGGGACAAACGCGGATATTACATCCCGGTGGTGGCTGACAAACGAGGCAAGGCCGACAAATTCGACAGAATTGAGTCTCTGTCAGGACACTTTGAGCGTCATAACATGATATTCAACGAGGATTTGGTGAACGATCCGGATATGGTGTGTCTGGTTGACCAGTTCCTCGCTTTCGAGAAAGGAAGCCAGGCTAACGATGACGGTCCGGATGCTGTTCACGGTGCCTGTAAGGAACTTTACACGCTTGAACGATGCGATATCGGTAACATCCATATCACATCAAGACAGGAAAGGATTTCACGTAACAAAAACAGATTCTAATATGTTCATCAACGAATCAGACTACGACGTACAGGTGAGACAGGAGATATTGTCCCTGCTTGACTCATCTGAAGGCAACGCTAACCTCGGCACTGCCGAGCGCATGGCCATCGACCAGATTAAACAGTATATCGGCGGTCGTTACGACTGCAGAACCATATTTTCCGCAACAGGTGACGACCGCGACCTGTTCATTGTGATGATAACCATCGACATCGCTCTTTACCATCTATGGAGCAAACGGGCACCGAGAAAGATTCCGGAACTCCGCGCACAACGCTATCAGGACGCTCTTGATTGGCTCAAGGCTGTAGGTGACGGCACACTGCAGAGTGATCTTCCGCAGCTTGGCGATGACGATTACAAGAGTGACATATCAATCGTATCACGCTATAAGCAGAATTTTAACAAGTATTGATTATGAGCAAAGACAAACGACAAACGAAAGCCGTAAAAAAGGACAGCGACATCGTAGCTGCCATCATATCTGAATTCAAGGACAAAAGCCGCGCTGAAATCAGGAAATGGCGCAACGCGCTCAAGATGGCGGAAGACCCGACCAACCCGCGCAACTACGTGCTGCAGGATTTGTACGAAAACCTTAAGGCCGACGGTCATTTCATAGCGCAGTCGGAACTTCGCAAAGCGGCCACAACAAGCCGCAAGTTCTCCGTCAAGGACATCAAGACCGGAGAGGTCGATGAGGGAAAGACAAAGATGCTTCAAAAGAAGTGGTTCTATAACTTCATGGAGAAGGGGCTTGAGTGTGTCACCAAAGGATACACCATCCTTGAACTTGTCAACTCCGCCAGCATGGATTGGCGATTGGTACCAAGGCGCAATGTGTGCGGAAGACTGCAACGTGTCTATCTTGAGGTCGGAGGCGACAAATATATCGACATTTCAACCGGGTTTGAAAACAATATTGTGCGCTTCGGCGAGCCTGAAGATCTCGGCATCATGGCAGACATCTGCGGTGGGCTGATATGGAAACGCAACGCGCAGCAGTCGTGGGCCGAGTTCTCAGAGCGATACGGCATGCCTCTCATCTCTGCCACAACAAACAAGACGGATGACGCCAATGTCGCCAAGGTTCAGAAGATGCTGCAGGCTCTCGGGGAGGCGGCAACAGCCGTGCTTCCTGAAGGCACTTCACTAAACATACAGCCGTTCACCGGTGGCGACTCGTTCCAGGTGTACAAGGCTCAGATAGACGCTCTCGACAACGAGATATCAAAAGCTATAGTCGGTGGCACCATGGTGACCGATAACGGCAGTTCAAGGAGCCAGAGCGAGGTTCATGAACGCAACCTTGACGAGAAGCTCGCACAGGCCGACAGCCGCTTGGTGGAGTTTGTCGTCAACGACCAGCTTTTCCCGATTCTGGATTATTGGGGATACGGCATCAGCCCGAAGACAGACTATTTCGAGTTTGACCATGGCAGCGAGCTGACGCTTAAGGAGCATTGGGATATAGTCAACACCGCGCTGCAGCATTATGAAATAGACCAGGAATGGGTGAGCAAAACCTTCGACATTCCGATAACCGGGGTGAAAGAGAACCCTTTCCAGACGGATAACCTTTCGGAAAATTTTCGTTAGGGAAGCAAGGAAAGGGTGAAGCCCTGCTTCCCATGCTATATCCACCATCGCCATGCTGTGGCACTTTGCCGATAGCTGCCGGTATATCCGTGTCAAAGGATGTCGCTGAAGCCATCGAGAGAGCCGCACGCGAGATATACGAGACTGGCTCAACCGATGTCCAAATGGATTTGTTGAGAGCAACAGCTTCGCAATTGATTGGGGCTGTCAAAAAAGGCTATGGAATGGGGATAAACGACGTGGCATACAACTCCCCGGACTGGGAGACGCTGGCAAAGATAACGGAAAACGTTTACAGTTTCTCGGCGGCAAAGAACTATCATGAGCTTCGCGATATGACCGATGCCTTGCGCGACGGCGACAGGATAAGAAGCTTTGAGGAATTCCGAAAAGTCGTGGAGGAGATTGATGCCAAATACAACGGCAACTGGTTGCGCACCGAATACAACCAGGCAATAGCCGCAAGCCAGTGTGGCGCCCGGTGGAACGAGTTCAAGAGAAACGCCAAGGCAATGCCGATGCTCCAGTACCAGGCGGTGATGGACAGCAACACACGCGAAGACCACGCCAGGCTCAACGGCGTGAAGAAACGTGTCGATGACCCGTTCTGGGACATCTACATGCCACCTAACGGATGGGGCTGCAGGTGTGAGGTGATACAGCTTCCGTCGTCAGCCGCCAAGGAGACACCGAGCGAGAAAATCATACCGCCACAAGTGCCTAAGATGTTCCAGATCAACTTCGGTAAACATGGCATAGCGTTCCCTGCCGGACACGCCTATTTCAAGCGTCTGCCGAAAGAGTATGAATACAAGCTGAAGGAAACGACCCGGGAGGAGGTAAGACGTATTCTCGACAACGCTCAAGAGTACCAGAGGCTCAAAGCTGACAAAGACTATACCGATGTCGATTTTGACTGGGGGAATGGAGGCCTCAAGGCCACGCATAAAGACCACAATTTCGACAAAGCAAAAGGGACTTATGAAAAAGACGTTCAAAAAGCTGGATTCAAAAAAGGTCGTTCTGTTATTTTCGGCGCTGAAAAAAGTAATGTAATCGGTGAAAGATTTACAGAAGGTTTATGGGATAATTGCAGTTTTGAGATAGCAAGTTGCGAGACGGTCACCGAAAACAACATACTCCGCGGACTCAAGCATTGTGCATCCAAGAAAACTACAGAGATTGCGGTTTTACATTATCCCAATGGCGGATTTGACCAGGAAATATTAGAAAAAGCCATCAAAAGATATAATGGACTTGAAAAGTTACATGATGGGCAATATCTGGAATTCAGCAAGATAATCTGTGTTGAGTATGATTGTATAATATTTGAAATGGATTTATAAAAAGGAACGGGAGGCTCCTTTCGGTACACCCCCCGCACTGCAAAAATAGAAATTATTTTAATACAAACAACAAAAAAATGAAAAAACTTAAAAAATTATTTCAACAGCTTCGTCTGAAGCACGCCATCAAGAAAGCAAACAAGTTCCATAACTTGACAGGATACAAATACCTCGTGTTGAACTATAAGGGCAAACCGGTAGTGAAATCCAAGCGGTCTCTCAAGGAAATGATAAAGAACGGCGAGCTTAACACCACCATTCAATACCTTGAGCAGATAGCCCTTTACAAAACCTTATAACCATGGCACAATCAAAAGTGGAACTGCTCCTTGACATCAAGGACAGAATGAAGACAGGTCTCACCAAGGCGAGAGACAATGTCACAAAAAGCACGAAGGAAAT
The DNA here is from genome assembly GCA_905236635.1 of uncultured Bacteroidales bacterium. Taxonomy (GTDB): domain Bacteria; phylum Bacteroidota; class Bacteroidia; order Bacteroidales; family F082; genus Limimorpha. The sequence goes on along the minus strand of CAJOCJ010000018.1, from coordinate 15,160 downwards.
GAAGGACAAGATCCAAAGCATGAGCACGGCTGCTTCAACGTCCTTTGTTAGAATGCGTGACAGCCTGACACGAAATGTGGCCGACATGAAGGTTCGTCTGCATTCGCTGAAAGAGAAATTTTCCGATTCAGTCAAAGATATCATGTCCGAAGTCCCATTGCTCGGGCGTGTGTTTGATTTGCTGAAGAATCCCATTGTGGCTGCTACTGCAGCAATAATGGCATTGGGTACGGCTGGTGTGGCTTGTGCCAAGGACGCGCTTAATTGGGAAGAGGGACTTGCCAAGGTCAACGTGACAGCGCAACTCTCAAAAGAAAAACTGTCGGAACTCAGTGACGAGCTTCTGAATATTGGAAGACGAAATGTGGCACCGCTTCAGGAGGTCCCGGATGCCTTCAACAAAATCATTTCGGCAGGTCTCAATACCGAGCAATCATTGAAAGCTCTCGAGCCGACATTGCGAGCCTCCAAAGCAGGTTTCGTGGATGTGGCGACCGTGGCACGTGCCGGTGTCAACGTGATGAATTCAGCCGGACGCGATATAAATACCGTGTACGATGTTTTGTTTGCGACACTCAACAAAGGTGCCGCCGAAATGGGCGATATCGCATCGTATCTTCCTAAAGTTGTACCTGTGGCAAAGAATGCCGGTTTCGTTTTGGAAGAGACTGCAGGAGCATTCGCATTCCTGACAGCCCAAGGTCAGAAAGCCGAAGCAGCCACAACATTACTCGAGGGCGCATTCCGCGCGCTTGCAGATCCTGCAAAGGTTTCGAAGTTCAAGGAGCTGGGCGTCAACCTTTACGATTCCAAAGGAAAGATGCTGCCACTTGTGGACATCATACAGCAGCTCTCGACGCGATTGAACGGATTGAATGACGCCGCCAAATCACAGGCACTCGCTTCCTTGGGCCTTGACCAGATGGCGTCATCGGCATTCGCCGTCATGACACAAGACACAGAGAAACTTCGCGGCATTATCGACGCGACGACAAACTCGCAAGGTGCGTTGAACAGGGCTTATCAGGACAGTCTGACATCTACAGACGGTTGGAAGATAGCTCTTAACAACGTTCATTATATAATGATACGTATCGGACAGGCTTTTCTCCCGGTTATAAAGAAAGTTGGTGAATGGGCTGCAGCTTTCACCAACTGGCTCATCCCTGCCATTTCAAAAGTGAAAGGCTTTATTTCCGAGTGGTATCCTGTTATCATAGGCATTGCCGGAGCTTGGGCGGTGGTACACGGTCAGTTGATAGCGACCACAGTAGCCACCGCCGCGCTCGCGGTAAAGAACGCCGTCCTGACCGCAGCTCAATGGGCATTAAATATTGCCATGAGTGCCAACCCTATAGGCCTCATTATAACGGCTATTGGAGCGTTGGTTGGGGCCATTGTAGTTCTGTGCAGGCGTTATGAAGGCTGGACAACAGTATGGCATGCTGTCAAGGTAACCCTTGTCAACTCATTCAAACAATTCGTTGACAACTGGAAGTTCGGAATAACGGAACTGTGGTACGACATACAGATTTTCTGGCTTAGAATAAAAGGGTTCGGGCAGTATGTCGGGCAGCTTTTCTCCAATATCGGACAAGCCATTAAAGCGGCTCTGAAGGGTAATTTCAGCGAGGCGAAGGAAATACTCGGACAGGATATCAAAACCAGCGCAAGCGTCGAAATTGACGAAATCAAGCAAAAACGCGAGGCTAACAGACAGGCGTTCGCATCAGACAGTGTGCAGCGGGCCAAAGAGACATCCGAAGCTTGGAGAAACGTCAGCCTTAAACGTAAGCAGGAAGAAGCGGAAGAGAACAAACCGGCGTCTGAAGATATCATTCCCGAAGCTTCTGGCGATGGGACATCACCGGGATACACACCAGATGCGACTACCGAAGATGTCACCGGCAAGGTGGTCGGCAGCGCACAGCAGATACGCAACATTACCATCAACATCGATGCGCTTAACAAGGGCAATATCGTGCCTGAAGGCGATGAGATTAAAAACATGGGCGGTGACCAGATATCGGATTATTTCTCGCAGATTCTTTTGAGAGCCATCAGAAACGTAGAGCTGTCGTATTGATATGAAAGATTTCTCTAAACTGGTTGACGATCTGACTGCAGCTATTGAGACAATACCTCAACGCGTCGCCACCGAAGCGGTGAATTTCAGCAAGGAGCGGTTTCAGGAACAGGCATGGAAAGACGAAGGCAAAGAGGCGTGGAAGAAGCGCAAAACCAGAAGGCGCGGAGGTGCAAAGCGTCAGAAAGGCGCAGTTCTTGTTGACAGCGGACGTCTGAAAAGAAGCATCAGAATCATATCAGTATCCAAGGACAGAGTTGTCATCGGCACTGATGTACCGTATGCTGAAATCCACAACGAGGGATTCGACGGAATCCAGAACGTGAAGGCGCACACAAGGAGAACCAGGAACGGCACGGCGAAAGTTAGGGCTCATGCAAGGCACATGAGAATGCCGCAACGCCGCTTCATGGGAGAGTCGGCCACATTGAACAAACGAATTGAACTTATGATAACAGCGGAAATCGTCCGCGCATTAAAATAGAATTATGAACAGAGTTTTCAAAAAGATTCAGGATGTTCTGACATCCAATACGCAAAAGTTTGCCAATGCAGGCGTGCAAGCCCCTGAGACATTCGACATATATATGGGTCAGCCGTCATCGCCTGGCGCTTTCGAGTTCTTCAACCCTGCAATATTTTTCGACTACAACATCGACTACGACCAAGGGCTGTGCTATATTTATCTGCACTGTGTCCAGGACTTCGGAGCCGATACAGAAAACTTTGCGGAACACCAGGATGACGGCTTGAAATATATTCAGTATTTAAAGGTGGTTAAACGCTGTTTAAACAAAATCAGACCAGGCAAACCTTTCGGGCCTCTCCGCCTGTATCAGGATGTGCCAGTGATATCAGAGTATTATTTTTATCACCAGATAACGCTCAGATGCAGTGTCGATGCCGACTTCGATGATGATGACATTTACATCGATGTTCCTGACGTGACATATTCGCTTGAGAGCGGTCATATACGAGACCACATATAATAAAAAAGCCCCCGAAATATCGGAGGCTTTTTCAGTCTTCAAACAACTTCAGCTGATTGTCGGGTTCAGTGTCTTTATGCTCGTCAAGTGTTCTGTTAACTTCACTCGCAGGAACCGCGATGTAGTCAAGGAAAGTGCGGTAGTGTATCCTATAGCGTGGGTACACATAATTGCGCCAAACCGCCGCATAGCATTTCGACTGGTCGCCAGGCTCGTAATGCTCTTTGGCAATCTCGCAAATTTCCTTGATTATGGCAGCCCTGCTTTTTCTCATTACTTATAAGGCTTGATGTCTATGATAACGGTTTTTGTCTTGACAACTCTGCCGCTGCCGTTACATAACGAGCAGGTACGTGTATAGATATCGTCTTTTTTACCGGTTCCGCCGCAGTCACCGCACACTTCTATCAAAGGCGTGAACTCAAAAACCTTAGCGGTCTCTGGTATCTCAATTTTATTTGTTTTGCTCATTTCCTTACTTTTTTAAATTTTCAACATAATCTTTGAAGGCTTCCTTGTGCCTTTGAATATCGTATGTGCGCCCAAATTCGTTTGCCCTTGGCTTGTGGGTGTTATACTCTTGCGACTCACCCATCCTGATTTGAACGTATTCTCCGGCTTTCTCGCTGATGTAGTTGTTGAACCAGCCGACAATATCCTGCATTCCGATGCTGCCGTAAAACCTACCATATTGGCCTTTCATGGCGCGTCTGAAGACAATGTCAATATCGGCGGCGTTCACGTTGATGCCCGATTCGATACAGACATCTATAACCGTTGAGGCTATTTCCGCGAGGCTCTCTGGAGGCAGCTGCTTTGTCAGATTCAGCAACGTTTCCATCCTGACAATCTGCATCACTATCAATGCCGCCGTCTCCTTATATCCCAGCTTTTTGACAATCTTGTTTATCGAAGGGAACTTGCTCTCTATCGACTGGCGCACTGTGACGATGCCAGCCTCGCGAACAGCCATCGACAATGCCGCAGGTGTCAGTGTCTCTTTAGAGATAATCGCAAGCGCGTTTTGCTCGTTCATAGCTGTTAGTTTGTTTGATGTTGGCATATATCTTCTCGAAATCTTTTGCCAGCCCTTCAGGAGTGAAACGGTTGGCAAAGTACCACTTGTTATCAAGCTGTTTAACCGCTTTTAAAAAGGCATTTAAATTGCTGACAAGGATGTCTTCAGTGACGACCACAGTGTCCTTGCTCTGGCCCTCTACAGTCTTGTCAAGGATGTGCTCAAGCAGCTGCTGCATCCATCTGAAGTCCGCTTTCGTGCCGGTGTAGCCTGTACTCTTGTATTCCATGTGACGGGCTTTGAACTCCTCCAACGCGCGGAACACCGGGAACTTGAAGCCTGTCTTTTTGTTCGACATCGACTCAAGCACCGTGCTGACAAGCTGCATCTTGTCTTTTTTAGTCAGCTTCAGAGCCTCGTTAATTATTTCGTTTAAGTCCATTTTCTGCATTGTTTCTTGCGTTTTTCCTTTTGCGTCTGGCGCATTCGGGGCATTCGTTGCCCCAAACGCGCCTGTCGTATTCATATCCACATTGCGGACAGGTAGTCCATACCTCATGATTGTTGGTGATGTAATGTATCATGACTCCGTCATCCCCAATGGCACCGACACCCATACGCCGTTCTCGTTCTTTATCTCGGCACGGATGAATTGCCGTGTCTCCGTCGGGTTGTATGATTCCTCGATAATCTTCACACCCTCTATAAAGCGGTCGTTGCCGCTGTCGTTGGCTAATTTGCGGAGCTGCATCACACGGCTCGCCTTGAGTGTGCCTTTAGCATCGCGCGACAATAGGCGCAAAACCGCGTTGACCAGCGTCTGTGACTTTTCATCAGTGGCAAGGCTCTCGATGTACTCTCGCACCATCTTGATGCCCTCTTCAACAGTGTCGGTATAACTGTCGATGGTGTTTCTGCCAAGCGAGATGCGCATTGTGCCTTTCGAATTGGTGAATGTGTGCGAGTACTGACCGTCCTGTTTTGTCAGCATCAGTTCGCTCTTCATCTCAAGGATGGTGTTGAAATTGTTAAGGATGCGAGCTTTCTTTTCCTTGATGTCTGATGACAGGGTTTGAAGTATCGGCATGCATGCCTCAATCTCTTCATCGACCATCTTGCGGTAAAGTGCGCGTTGGTCTTTCGCTTTTTGTTCGGCCTCTTTCTTGGCCTTGTCAGCTTTGAACTTGTTATACTCCTCAAGTTCCTCTTGTGACATTTCTACTGTTTGTTTTTCTGACATGGTGTTGGTGTTTTAATTTGTTAATGAATATGTTTATTCGTTTGTGGAGGCAGAGGGAGTCGAACCCTCAAAAAATTCACGTGGACTATCCATTTTGTTGTTTGCCTTTCGCCCCCAGTCTTTTTTACTATTAAGATTTGCAGATGCAAACATACCTGCAACCAAACCCAACTCAAATGCCTTTGCCAGCATCCATTCAATCTGCGAATATTCGTTGCAGAATATTTGTTTAGGTTTCATCGTTAAAACCAATTGGGCGATACCTAAAGAATTCATTTTGCTTCCCTCTTTTAATTCTATTACCAAGAAATCGTGTACTTGATTTTTTCATCCCAAGAACCGAATGCCTCATAAGCCCATTTTGCATGGTTGAACTCGCCGCTAATGGCGTACTCTTCATCATCGCAGTAGATTCGTATTCTGAGGTCTGTTTTCAAACGTAACAGGCGTAAAGCGACATAAATCTCATAGTCGCCGCCAACTTGAAAATATCGGCTCTCAATATACATAAGACCTTTTTTTGCTGCATAGCGTATTGCCTTTTGGAGATACGCATATTCAAACTTAACTCGTTTGTCAAAGTCTCTTCGAGTTGCTTGTTTTGCTATTTGGCGCAAGCTCTTTTTGTTGATAGATACCCTCATTTCTCACCTCCTTCATTAAATAGAGGTTTGCCACAATATGGACAAAACTTTGGCAGCATCTGTGTTTCATATTTGCGAATGGATTTCTTAATCCTAACGCGACCAATTGTTGGGTTTGAAAGGATTAGTTTTGATTCATTATCCGCAAAAATCAAAGTCTTGTTTTGAAATTGAACCATTTCTGCTACTTCGCCATCGGGAAATTTCTCCTGCATTTTTTCAGTTAAAAGACGTTCAATTCTCTCTATACAATCGCAGTTCATATCTCACCTCCTTCCTTCACGACATCGTAAGTTCTCTTAACCGGATAAAAATGGAAGGCGAAGACATATTCATCGAAAATCTTTTTCTCTTCAGGGACGCAAGAGATATAATCACTCGTGAAACTGAAGTTTACCTTCAGCTTTTTGGTACATGGATAGGCTGCGTTAAGCTCCTCCACCTTGTGGCGGATTTCTTTAATTAACGCATCACGCGAACCATCATCGGCAACGAGGCAGTTTTCATACTGCGCAACAAACTTCTGTATCTCGGCGCATTTTTTGTTGGCCGGGCTCCAGGTTTGAGGTTTTTCAATGTAGTACATCATAATTACTTAGTTTTTAATTGTTAAACATCTAATATTTAGGTCTGTGGAGGAGCGCGGAGTCGAACCGCAAAATTTCAGTGGGCAGAATATCCATTTAATTATTTACCTTTCTCCTCCTGCCGCTTATACAGCCCCGGAATGCGGCAAAGAACGTCACGGGGTACTGTTTGTCTTACTCTTCCGGATACGGATTGTGGTCATCCTGTTTGCTGTATCCGTTGTCTTCGTTGTTTCCCATTTTTTCAATCTATTATCGTTTGTAGTGAATATCCATACTCGTTCCTTAGGGATTTGGCCGCCATAGGGACGTTCTCAAGCTTTGAGAACGGTATTTCCACGATATATTCTCTTGCGCTATAGCGTAATTCAGCCTTTTTCACTCTCTGGTGGAGATAATATCGCCTGTTTTGTTTTGGCGTGCGGCCAACTATACGTTTCCCCAATCCGATAATATATGTTTCCACATCAGGCGCACCCCATTCTTTTTTTCCAAACCCAGTAATCAGATATGCAATTTGAAATAGCATGACCGTTTTTGTGTATCCGCGATGGAAGCGAATGGCATCATACCTTTTACCATTCAATCTGTTGTTCCAATATGGTGTCTTTTTGCGATACTCTTCTGTCTTTTTGCCACATTCAATCATATCGTACCAACAATGTGTTACTATAACATCAAGTATTCTCATTGTCTTTCGTTTTAACCATTCCAAATTCAAGTTTGTCCTGGACCAGTTTTATATGGTTTCTCTTGTAAAATTCATTGTATATCCTCGACAGATCGCCTCCGCTGATGCGGTTGAAGTCTCTGTTTACATCACCTGTACTGACCAGGTCTTTAGTCGCTTTGACGGCGATGCCCTTGGCATATTCCTCTCGTTGTTGTGTGAAGATGAGATTGTTGTCCATATACTCGTACATCACTGCCAAAACCCTTTTGCGGAGCAAGTCCAACTCATCGTTTCTGCGCCGCTCTTTCAATGCCGACAACAGCCCGTTCAGACGGTCAATCATCAGCTGCGCCTCGTCGGAGTCAAGCTCTTTCATGCTTTCCGTGCGCTTGTTTGTCCAGGCATAAATAAAGCTATGGCGGGCATCGGTGTCATAGCCCATCTTTTGAAAAACAGCATACAAACATCTTCTTTGTTTGTCGCTTATACCGGTGTTAATAATCTTTGCATCCATGGTAATCGTATTTTAGTCTTCAAAACCCCAATACTCTTTTGCCCTCTCCGGATAGATGTCTATGTGCTCGCCACCGCCGTATCTCGACACCGGGAAGGCGCGGAAGCCCTCAATGTTGAAATACACGTTGGCGTCTCTCCAGATCCGGCGGGCCGTGTTGCCTTCCGGCTGCTTGCCTTCAATGTGGCTAATATAGATAAACAGTTTGCCGGGAAATGTCTCCTTCAGATGCTTGTATTCGGAAAACTTCAGATCCATAAACTGCACGGAGTCGATGACGATGATATCGGGGCTCTTGTGTCTTTGAAGACGGGTTGTCAGTTCTTCAACGTCTTCCTTTTCCAGAAGCACAAATTTTGAACCTACATCAGACATCTTCACACGCTCCATCGCCATCTGCATTGTGAGCGACAAACCTTCCTCCACACTGTCATACGCCACGCGCCCGAACTTGGTGAGGTACTTGGCAAGCTGCAAGGCAAATGTGGTTTTTCCGTTCTTTGGTGCGCCGTATATGAACCAAGAGCCGGTGAGTTCCGGCGTGCCGATGGCGGATTCCCACTCATCGTCCAAACAGAGAGTATTGAACCTCGCATCGGCTACATTCTTGACTGAATAGGCGCGTTTCATGGCTTATCTGGCTTTTTTGGCGTTAATTGCAAAAACTTTTCTTCTTACACGGCGCAGATCTGCATCGCTTTCATCAACTACCTCTTTGATGTCGTCCTTTTCGGTGATGCCGTTGGCGATGCACACCTCAATGATATCCTCGTCTGAAGTTGGATCCAAATGTATGAAACGGCGTCCGAAACGGCTGAAGATCTCTTTGTAGCCTTTTTTGTTGAGGCGCAACCCCTTGGCAACCTTTTTCTCCAGATAGTCGGTCGCCATCAGGATTATACCGCAGTGGTCTTCCAGCTGGTTGTAAAGCGTGATAAAGAAGTAAAACACCTGGTCTGACAGTTTGTCGGCCTCATCCATGATGATGAGTGGGCAGTCAAGGCGTTTCAAGGTTGAAACGATGTCGGCCATCATATCTCCAACAGTGTCACCTGCAGGGTTCTTCCCCATCTCACGAAGCAGCTCCTGCATAAAAAGCTTGCGGTTCCAGAACTCGTTGCAGCAGAGCATGAATACGTTGCTGTTGTCTTCCTGGTACTGGCGTGCCGTCACTGTCTTGCCGCATCCGGCATCGCCTGTGATGGCCATCACCAGGCTGTTGTCCTGAGCGTCGGCGAAAAACGCTCTCAAATCTTTGTAGTTGGTTGTTTCCACAATGTTCCAATTCTTGTTTTTGACGTTGAGTTGTGCCGACAAGCTACGCCACATCTCGTCGCTGATGAGCTCCCAGTTGCCGTTCATGATTTGTGATAAGGTAGCTGCGCTTATACCCTTGAGGGCGTTGCCTGCCTTGTTCTGGCTGCCCTTCACCTCGATGAAGCGTCCGAGAGCCTCTTTGATTTGTTGTTTTTCTCTGTTTTCCATAATACTGTAATTTTTAATCTATAAGTTTAATTTTTAAAATCTGTCGTATCTGTCTTCCTCCATGTCGGCTGTCACCAGCTGCGAGACACGCTTTGTCATCCGTCCCACATCCTCGCGTGCCATGTTGATGCCTTTGGGTTTCGGCATATTCAAGCCGTGCTGGGCAGGATGCATACCATGCTGTTCCATAATGTCCTCTATACTATCCGACATGCTCACGCGCAAACGCTTGTTGGCAAGTTCAGTAGCCTTGATGAACTGATGGTCAAACTCGGTCTGCTCATCCTTGGCGCGGTGGATCTCGATGTACTTCTGTGCGTAGGTCACGAAGCGGTAGCCCTTTGCGTCCTTGGTATAGAGCGCAACCATGCTCATGTCGTTAAGGTCGTAGCCGATATGGAATTTGCGGTCAACGTTTTCGCGCAGGAAGTCGAAATCAGGCATGCCGTCACTGTCAAGCACCTCCCATCGATAATCGCGTTTCTTGATTGTTTTGGTTATGCCTGAAGCGGTGTAGGTGTTAGGCGTAGCGTCTATCACACCGAACATGTCAATCATCTCAAGCACCCCAACTTTGGTGGTGGCTTCGTTTACGCTTGCCTCGTACATCTTGATCCGTGGAATGCCGGTGTCGAAATGCTCGGCATTGTTCCACTCTTCGCGGCGTTGCGCATAGCGTTTCTTTATGTCGTCAAGTGTAGGGAGGTTATTCTTGTTGGCCATGATAAACTCGTAGTTCTCGCGGCTCTCATCTTTCTTTGTGGTGATGTTCTGACCTGTGAAATACCAGTCGCGGTGCAGGTACTGCGCCTGAAAGCGTCCAAAGGCCGATTCAATGGTTTTTGATTTGCCGTTGTAAGGCATTGTCGGTATGTTGAGCTTCGCCAGCTTGCTGAAGAATTCGCCCGATGCCAGTTTCTTGTGTCCGCCCTGGTTGTCGTAGCGTATCTCGTTAGGTTTGTGTCCGGCTTTTTGCATCGCCATCCTGTATGCAAAATATTGGGCTTCGAAGTCTTCAGAGTCGCTGATATGGTAGCCAAGCAGCACCTCGCTATACACGTCCATCACCTCATACACGTTGCAGGTGCGGATATTGCCATTATCGTCGCGATAGTAATAGTTGAGCTTGGTACCGTCGCCATACCAGATAGAGTCGCGGCGTGTAGGCAGCAGGGTCTTGTGCTGGCGTGTGTATTTCTCTTTGCTCTTCAACTCGCCGTAGCGCATGCCGTACCACAAAGGCTTTATCTCTGGGCGGTTCAGGAAGGCGTAGATGGTTTGCTCGCTCTCCACGCGTTTCCAATCTTCGTGTTTCTCCACCTCGTTGTTATATTCAACAAACAGCTGCTGCATGGTGATTTTCTCGATCGGCGTAGCAAATCTCGCTATGAGCCAGTATTTTGCCTCTTCGGTAAGCTTGGCACTGTTGTTTTTGCCATACATGTGATTGATTAGGCAATCGCAACCTGAAGCGTTGTATTCGTCATATTTGCGCTCCATCGATCGTGAGTTCGAAGGCAGATGGTTCGGGTAGTCTGCGTTGAGGGCTTTGGCCTGTATCACACATTCGGCGAAAAAGTCTTTTTTGGTCTTACGCTTGCCGTTGGCGGCGCGTGCCGTAACCTGGCGTTGGTAAACACGGCGGAACATATTGAGGATTGAAGCCTCGTTCACATACTGCGCCTGTGTGTCTTCGGGCAGATGGAGTGTCTTGCCGGTACCATCTGTGTAGGTGTAGTCGCGGAAAAACTCGCGTGCCTGGTCGTCGATGACAACGTCCATAAACGACTGCTTTTTCTCCTCCACGTCAATCTTGCCGAACTTCGCCTCTATAGCAGCCCTGCGGTCGGGACGCTTTATCGACTTCACATCGATGAGCGTATTGCCGTTGATGCCGCGATAAACAATCTTTAACTGGCCGTCCTTACTATCATGATTAAACTGGTTGTATGATAGTCCGGCTGCCATCCAGTCGTTAACGCTTATTGCCAATATTTCGCCGTATTTCTGATACATGTCTGTTCCTTTCCTTTCGCTCGGTGGAGGGGAGTCGAACCCCTCGGGAACCATTCACCGATGCCGGTTTTACGTGCTTTCTTGTTGGTAGTGCAGTCCAGTTATTTGTTTTGGCGAATTTCTTTGTCATATTCTGCGAGAACTTCCGTCACGGCCTGACGTTTAGCTTTGCACCACATCAGGGTGCGGAACACTTCGTGTGCCGGGTTAGATATTTTCTTCATCTTCAGTTCAGCTTCCAATGTTGATATCTCTTCATCGTAGCGGTTTATCATTCTTGTCATTATGTCTCTCATTTTGCGCCTCCTTTCTGGAAGTCGAAAGCCTTGGCCATAAGTCCTCCGATGAATAAGAGCCCAACGCCTGTCGCGCGGATCGCTATTTCATAATCGATGCCGTCTTTTGTGGCGATGGCTATTGCTATCCCTGCCACCATCATTGATTCTCCGATAACTTTTAATATTTTCATACCTATAATTATTAAGTGTTAGTTGGCTTCTTTAAGCAGCACACCGCCGTTGTCGAGAGCCATTTTACGCATCTTTTTGCAGACATCACTATTACGTTTATAGTTGAGCGCCAGCGAGAGGCTCATGGGGGAAACGCCGAAGGTTTTTATTATCCTCTTTCTCGTGTCGCGGTCGGTCAGTTCTATTTTTTTTCTCATCGTATCACTTTTTTGTATAATTTTGTCGGCGGTGTTTATCGTAAACAACCGACATGCAAATATACATAATTTCTGAATACTAATACATAAATTCTGTATTTTTTATGAAAAATTTTGAAGTTATTATAAATCAACGTGTTATAGATGCTATAAATTGCATTTTGGAGGCTGATAAGGGCCTGACAAAGGCTAATTTAGCTGAAAATTTGGGAATAAAAGCGACAAAATTTTCAGAAATTCTGAATAAACGTATGGTCGCAGGTATGGATGTAATTCAGAATTTATGTATTTTATATAGAATATCTGCTGAATGGTTGATACTTGGAGAAGGGAATATGTATAAGACAGCCAATACTGACGATTCTGCCCCAAATAGCGATATTATTGAAGCATATAAAGCCACTATTGAGGCTCAACAGAAAACAATAAGATCGTTGGATCGCCAGATTGAGCTGCTTGAAGATAAGTTGAATGATGAGAATCGGGGGGGAGAAACTACTACAATGGCAGGATAATACACGAAAATCCTTGTTTTTTGCGCATAATTCGTCATAAATAATTGATTTACAGGGTTTTAAATAAGTTTTAACTTGCTCTATTTTGGGAATAAAGGGGGGTCAATCCGTTATTTTTCGGCATTTTAAACCCTAAAAATGGAATTAAAGGAGTATGAATCGATATTTTTTCGCCTTATTTTTTGCCCTAACTCCGCCTTAACTCGGTTTTTTACTCAAAATTGGCGGCACAAAAAAAGCCTTCCGAAGCACAGTCCGGGAGGCTTTTTAAGTGGTGTTTAACAGCCGTTTAAACGGTGGTCTCAATATCTGTCAACAATCGGCTAAACCGTTGAATTTTCAGGCATTTAGAGCCACAAATCGAAGCAAAATTTGTATTAATCCAACTTTCATATAACTTTTCGCCGCGTTTTTTGAGGATTAATCCAAGCAAAATCCAAGCAAATTTAACTTTTTTGTACTTTTTATTTTTTGCAAAATCTTTGTAGTTATTGTAATTCAATAATTTGCGCTTTTTTAAAATGGATTTAAATCTAGGAAATGTGTATATTTGCATCGTCAAAAAATCGCGGAAACGTGTATAACACATAATCTGAAAAATCTAGGAAAGGTGATTATGAAAAGAAAAATCTACGACAAACTTGTCCAGTGGAAACGAGAAAAAGATGGCACAACAGCACTGCTCATCGAAGGTGCTCGCCGTATCGGAAAGAGCTATATTGCTGAGGAATTCGCTCGCAACGAATATGACTCATATATTCTTATCGACTTCAGCAAAGCCCCATCACGTGTAAAAGGTTGGTTCGATGAATATTTGGAAGATGTTGACACGCTTTTGCAAAACATCCAACTTCACTATAAGAAAAACCTCACACGGCGCAAATCGCTCATCATCTTCGACGAAGTGCAGAAGTGTCCTCGTGCTCGTGAGGCCATCAAAACCTTGGTCGCCGACCACCGCTTCGATTATCTGGAGACAGGCTCGCTTATTTCCATCAAGAAAAATGTCGAGAACATAGTTATCCCATCCGAAGAAGAAGGAATCGACATGTATCCTATGGATTTCGAAGAGTTCCTTTGGGCAATGAGCAACGAGATGTTGATGCCATATATCCGACAACAGTTCGAAAAGCAAAAGCCCATGGGCGATTTCCATCGCGATGCCATGCACTATTTCCGCCAATACATGATTGTCGGAGGCATGCCTCAGGCCGTTGCCGAATACGTCCAAAGCAAGGATTTCAACAAAGTTGACTCCATCAAACGTCAGATCCTGCAGCTTTACAAAAACGACATCAAGAAATATGCAGGCTCCGCAACCGCAAGAGTTTCCGCCATCTACGACGCCATTCCTGGGCAGCTCCAGAAACACGAGAAAAAGTTCACTCTTTCAGCATTGAGAGACGATGCCCGCATGCGCGAATACGACGGCGCATTCTTTTGGCTCGATGATGCCAAAATAGTCAACGTCTGCTACAACACCACCGCTCCCAACATCGGTCTGCAGCTCAACGAAGACCGCACCATGCTCAAATGCTATTTTTGCGACACTGGACTGCTCATTTCGCTCGCATTCAATGCCAGAGGCATCGTGAGCAATGAAATCTATCAGAAGCTGATGTTCGACAAATTGGAAATCAACGAGGGAATGCTCGTGGAAAATATCGTCGCACAGATGCTGAAAGCTAGTGGCAAAAAGCTGTATTTCTTCAGCAACTACGACAAGGACGACGCTGAAAACCGCATGGAAATCGACTTCCTTATTCAAAAGGAAATCGTAACTTCAAGGCACAACATTTCACCGATTGAGGTCAAAAGCAGCACCAATTACACCCTGTCTTCAATCAAGAAATGCATTGAGAAATACAGCAACTATTTGTCAACCCCTTACGTTCTCCACTCAAAAGATCTGGAACTCAAGGACGGCTTGGTGTTTTTGCCGCTCTACATGACACCGTTGTTATAGCTCTCTGCTTTTAGTAATTTTGCATCATTCAAAAAATAAACACTATGGCACACCCTTGCGAAAACTGTAAAATTCGTGCTCATTATGATGCCAAGCCCAAATCACTGATGGGGCGTTTCTGGCGTTGGCACATCAATTTCTGTCCCGGATGGAAATCATATTTCAAATCATTGCCACAAAATAAAAAGGCAGAATTGAGAGAAAAGTATCAATTTAATAAGTATCAATAAAAGGGAAGATAAGATTTGTGAAATGCTAAAAAACATCCTTATAGTCGGCGCTGGCAGTTTCCTTGGTGGAGCTTTACGATACATTGTGTCACTTCTTGTTAAATATACAGGCGGTTTCCCTTGGGCGACATTCACTGTCAATCTTCTAGGCTGTTTGTTGATTGGTGTCTTGTGGGGTATATTCAGCCGATGTGCCAACGCTTCCCAGCAGCTTGTTCTTTTCTTGAGTGTCGGATTTTGTGGCGGTTTTACCACATTTTCCACGTTTTCAAAAGAAAGTTTGCAACTGTTTCAATCTGGGAACTGGCTATATTTCTCACTATACGTCGCTGGCAGCATATTATTAGGATTGCTTCTAGTCGCTGTCGGGTATCAAATTGCAAAATAGTTCCTGCTCCTATACCGTGTTTCTGCAGCAATTGTGAGTGTGTGGGCGGGAAAGCGGTGTTCGCTTTGCTTTTTGCTTAAAAGGCTTTTTGCCCCCTGCAAGGGCTTCGCGAGCTGGAGATAAAAAATCTCCACCCTCCGGG
>CAJOCJ010000017.1 GCA_905236635.1 uncultured Bacteroidales bacterium | reverse complement strand
GCGGGCCTTTACTGCCACAGGGCTTACCGAGGAGGATCACGACATACCGACTTTAAGAGAAAGGACGAATAACTGCGAGCAGGTGGCTGGCGTGATTCGTGACTTTCCCGTCGCTTCTAGCAATATGGGCGAGGAAGAGTATCAGATTATCAGCATCGTGAAGGCGGAAGACATCAGATATGGCGGATTCGTGATGGAAATCGTTGGTGACCATTCCGAAGCCAAAAAAGCCATTCATGGAGTAGTTGACGAATGGCGTGACGGTGAGTTGCTGCAACAAGTCGCTGACGGTTTCATTGATGATTTTTACCGTTACGCACTGAAGCCCGCCAAAAACAATATGCGTCTTATGGAAATCTTTATGCTTCTCGCCGTGGTGATTTCGCTCTTAGGACTTATCGCGATGAGCACCTACTACGCAGGCGAAAACGCCAAGGGCATTGCCGTGCGTAAGGTGTTTGGAGGCACCGTCAGTAGCGAGACCTGGCGCACCGTGAAGGAATACATGGTTTTGGTCGCGGTGGCTTGCGTCATCGGTGTCCCGATAGCTGTTTGGGCAGCCCAACATTACATCGAAGGCTTCATCGTCAAACTCGAAAACTATGGCTGGGTCTTTGTCCTTGCCGTACTCATCTCATTGTTGATGGCCTTTGGCTCGGTGCTGTGGCAGACGCTTCGGGCGGCCAAGACCAATCCGGTGGATGTTTTACAGAAAGAATAAATAGACGTTAGATCTCAGACATTAGACTTTAGTCTTTTTCGTCCCTAACTTAGGTCTAAGGTCTAAAGTCTAAGGTCTTAAAAATTTCAAATATATGACTAGGTTTAAAGATACATTAATTAAGATTTTGTCTCTTGGCATAGGCCTCGCCATAGGCATAGTCCTCATCGCCAAGGTGTGCTTCGAGCTTTCGTACGAGAGCTTCTACAAAGATGTGGAGCGTATCTATCTCATTGATACTCACTATGAACAGCAAGGTGAGAAACACGATTTCTCCCAGACGAGCGGTGCCATCGCCCCGGGCTTCAAAGCCGAAGTGCCAGGCGTGGAAGAGGCCACTCGCTATACCTTTTATTATAGCAGCGAGCGTTTCGTCGATGAAGACAACAACGTCATCTCAGGCCGTATGGTGCTCGCTGACAGCTGCTTCTTCAAGGTGTTCGACCGCCCGATACTGGCTGGCGACCCGGCAAAAGCTCTCTCCAAACCGCTCTGCGTAGTGGTGTCGGAGACTTTCGCCAAGAAACTCGGCGGTGTGGAGGAATGCATTGGGAAATACATCTCCAATGAGGACGACCCTAACCGCAAGTTCACCGTCGAGGGCGTGTTCAAAGACTTCCCCGAAAACGGAGAGTTCCACTTCAGCATCCTGGGCTCGTTGGTGACGCTCCCCTCGTGGAGCACTGAAAACTGGTTCGGCAATGACCGTTATTTCGGCTTTGTAAAACTTCAGCAAAGCGTTGATTATAAATCACTTGGCGAGGCTATCCGTAGAATGCAGGAAGCGCATCAGCCTATGGAGGAGCTTGAGAAAAACGGCACGGTGCTGTGGTATTATCTCGAGCCTTTCAGCGATGTTCATACCTCCGAATCGTATGTGCGCTCGATGGTGATTCTGCTGACAATCACCGCCGCCTTGCTGATAATCATCAGCCTACTAAACTACATCCTCGTCGTTATCTCGTCAATGGTGCGCCGCGCGAAGGAGATAGGCGTGCGCAAATGCTATGGCGCCAATTCGTTCGACATCCACTGGCTGCTGGCTCGCGAGGCATTCCTGCATCTGCTACTGTCATTGGCGTTGGCTGCTGGCATCATCTTCGCATCTAAAGGATTGATAATTAACCTATTGGATGTGCCGTTCGAGACATTACTCATCCCTCGAAGCGTCTTCGTCATCAGTCTGGTGCTGATATTCGTTTTGCTCGTTTCGGTCTTCGTTCCTGCCCAGCTTTACATGCGAATTCCGGTCTCGGTGGCGTTCCGCAACTATACCGAGAACTCTCGCCGCTGGAAAATCGGACTGCTCGGCGTGCAGGTGTTCATCAACGTCTTCATCGCCGTGATGGTCATCGTCGTTGCTATGCAATATCGCCAAATGAACAATTCCAACCCTGGCTACGAGCCTGAAAACCTTTATTACATGAGCTTTTATAATGGCAATAAAGGTACAGAAAAGATTGTAGCTCAGACACTTATGCAGTTTCAGGAGGTTGAAGGCGTGGAGGCAAGCAACTCGCTGCCATTCATCGGCTTTGGTGGCGACAATATCATGCTTCCTGGTGACGACCGCCAGCTTTTCAACGTGGCTGACGGTTATGAGGTCACTCCTGGCTATTTCGACCTGCTTGGCATCGAGTTTATCGAAGGTCATGAGCCTTCTGACGTATCGGAAGTCGTTGTCTCTGAACTCTTTGTGAAACGAATGAACGAGTTCGTCGACTGGAGCGATGGCGCTGTAGGTAAAATTGTGAACATAACCGGTCATGAAGACTCGGATAAAATAATGGAACTGAGAAGTTTTACCATCTCTGGCGTGTACCGCGACATCCGCATCGGAGACCTCGTCTATATTGATGAGAGGCCGAGCGTGCTGTTCTACGGCACCCTTGATGACGACGAGTCGTATCTGCCGATCCTGATTTTCCGTACCAACGAGAAACTCAACGAAGCCTCGATGCAGAAGCTAATGAGTGCTGTCTCCGATGCCCTCAACGGGAAAGAGGTGGAGATATTATCGTGGAAAGAGTCGATGCGCAAGGCTTATGACGGCAGCCTTAAGATGCGCAACACCGTCCTCATCGGGTCGGTCTTCGCCCTGCTGATAGCGATCATCGGCCTCATTGGCTTCGTCCGTGACGAGTCGAACCGACGCAGCAAGGAGATGGCAATCCGCAAAATCAACGGCGCCACCGCCTCCGACGTGCTTCGTATCTTCGCTTGGGACGT
The DNA here is from genome assembly GCA_905236635.1 of uncultured Bacteroidales bacterium. Taxonomy (GTDB): domain Bacteria; phylum Bacteroidota; class Bacteroidia; order Bacteroidales; family F082; genus Limimorpha. The sequence continues at coordinate 49,972 of CAJOCJ010000017.1, read as the reverse complement.
GCTGCGACTCTCGCTGATAATGTCAGTATTGGCTTGCATCTTCACCTATTTCGTCGCTGACAAATGGCTTGAGCAGTTTGCTGAAAAAGTCACCCTCTCGCCACATTATTTCATTATCGGCGCAGTGGTGGTCCTGCTTATTGTGACCGTAGTAGTCGTGTTGAGCAGCAATAGAATAGCAAGAATGAATCCGGTTAAATCGTTGAAAAATAATTAATAATGTTATCTCGTTAAAACCTTATCTCGTTATCTCGAAAAAAAGAAAAAATTATATTCAAAACTTGTCATTTGTTAATAAAATTATCAGTAATTTTGTGCGATAATTAACTAATCATGCCCCTCATCAAATCCCGCATCCTGGTCCTCGACGACAACGCCGGCATCCGCTCTGCGCTGAAGATACTGCTGCCGATGCGTTTCTCCGACGTCCAGCTGATAGAGTCGCCGAAAAGCCTCGTCAGCACCATGCAGACGTTCAAGCCCGACGTGCTGTTGCTCGACATGAACTTCGACACCGACATCAACACCGGCAACGAAGGATTGTTTTGGCTTTCGGAGATTAAAAAACGCTTTTCCGATGTCGAGGTGGTGCTTTTCACCGCTTACGCCGACATCGCGCTCGCCGTCGAAGGCATGAAACGTGGCGCATTTGACTTCATTGTGAAGCCTTGGGAAAATGCCAAACTCATTGACACTCTTGAGAAAGCGGCGAAGAAACACCGTCACATCGCTTCCGCAGATGAGGAACCTGTCAGGCAGGTTATGCAATGGGGCAGCAGCGAAAAGATGGTCGAGCTGCATCGCATGGTCGAGAAGATCGCCCCGACCGATGCCACCGTGCTCATCACTGGCGAAAACGGCACCGGAAAAGACGTGTTGGCTAATGAAATACACAGATTATCAACGCGTTCCGCCAAGAAAATGGTCAGCGTCGACATAGGCGCAATCACCGAGACACTCTTCGAAAGCGAGATGTTCGGTCACGTCAAAGGTGCCTTCACCGACGCGCATTCCGACCACGTCGGTAAGTTCGAGCAAGCCAACGGCACCACGCTCTTTCTCGATGAAATCGGCAACATCCCGCTGAGCCAGCAGGCAAAACTGCTGAGGGTGCTGCAAAACCGCACAATCACAAGGGTAGGGGACACCAAGTCGATTCCCGTCGACATCCGTCTGATTTGCGCCACCAACATGAATCTCGACGAGATGGTCAAAGAAGGCCGCTTCCGCGAAGACCTCTACTATCGCATCAACACGGTGACGCTGCATCTGCCGCCGTTGCGCGAGCGTACCGACGAAATCGCCTCATTATCAATGCTTTTTGTCAAAAACTTTGCAGAGAAATATCACCGTCAGACGAAAAATATCTCGGATGACGCACTTGAATTATTGCAAAACTGCCAATGGAAAGGCAACATCCGCGAGTTGCAAGGACGCATCGAGAAGGCGGTAATCATGTCTGATAACGAGACTTTACAACCTTCCGACTTCCAAATTGCTGATAATGAATTACTTGGCGTGACGGGCTCAACGCAAAACGTATCTCTTGAAGATGCCGAGGAGCAGGTTATCCGCGATGCGATGAAGAAATACAACGGCAACCTCTCGCTTGTGGCCAAGGCATTGAAAATCAGTCGTCCCACATTGTACAACCGCCTCAAAAAATATGGGATATGAGCACCTGGATTTGGATTTTGATAATCGTGGTAGCAGCCGTCATCAGTGCCCTCGTCACCGCATGGCTCGTCAAGCGGCACGACAACCGCAAAATCGCATATATTATCGATTCCATTGACGACGATGTGTTGAACTTCCGTTTCCGCGAAAACAATAAGTTTAATCGCACCTTGAACCGTGTCCGTGGTGTCTTCGAGCGTCGTCGTGCCATCAATGAGGAGGCTTCGTGGAGCAAGCTGTTTCGTGTGATGACGCACGAAATCATGAACACCGTCGCGCCTATCGCCTCGCTGAGCGATGCCCTCTCCAAAGACGAAAACCTCGACGTGAAAGCTGGTCTGGAGACTATCTCAGCCTCATCCAAGGATCTCATTCGTTTCGTAGAGTCGTACCGAAGCTTCACCAAAGTGGCTCAACCAGTCCGCAAAGCTGTGATGGTCAGTGAGTTGGTTGATAGGGTGTTGCATCTTAACAAAGCCAAATGCACCGAGCAGGGAGCAACCCTCACATACAGTGTAAAAACCGATGATTTGCTGGTTTACGCCGATGAAGGCCAGATTATTCAGGTGTTCAACAACCTTATCAAAAATGCAGTCCAGGCTGATGCAACCTCCATTCGTATCAGCGCGGAACTCAACAAAGACGACCAGACTGTGATTTACGTCACAAACAACGGAAAACCAATCCCGTTAAGACAAATCGACGAGATTTTCGTGCCGTTCTACACCACCAAACAAACCGGCTCCGGCATCGGACTCAGTGTCTCCCGTCAAATCATGACAAAACACAATGGAAATCTGACCCTTGTCCAAAGCGACAGCACCATGACACAATTTGCAATAATCTTTAAATAAAAATGAGACGGTCACCAAACCGTCTCAACTTTAAACTCTCAACTTTAAATCTACTCTACACTCTCAACTCTCAACTCTCAACTCTCAACTAATTAATCTCCTCCTTGATACATCCTGGCAATCATGTCATGATATTTGCTCAGGATAACCGAGCGTTTCACCTTCAGAGTCGGCGTGAGGATGCCGTTAGCGGTGCTCCATTCGTCGGCTAGGAACTTGAAACGCTTGATTTTTTCGGTATCACCGAAGAATCCGTTGATCTTCTGAACCTCAGTCATCAAACGGGTCTTCACCTCTTTCGTATTAAGCATTTCCTCGTTCTTTGTGAATCTGATACCGTGTTTTGCGCACCAGTCTTTCAAGAATGAGAAGTCAGGGACGATGAGCGCGGCGGCGAATTTCTCGTTTTCGCCCAGCACCACTACGTTTTCGAAGAATCCTGACTCAGTGAATTTATTCTCAATAATGTCAGGGTTGATGTATTTTCCTAATGATGTCTTGAAGAGGTTCTTCATACGGCCTGTGATCTTCAGGCTGCCGTATTCGTTGAACTCTCCGAGGTCGCCAGTATGGAACCATCCGTCCTTGTCGATGACTTCAGCGGTCAGCTCTGGCTGCTTGTAATAGCCCATCATCACGTTATGTCCGCGGCAGATGATCTCTCCGTTGTCGGCAATCTTCACCTCGACGCCTGGCAATGCAGGGCCTACATATCCTGCTTCACGGCCGTGAGGCACGTTGGAACTGGTGCAGATGACAGGTGAGCATTCTGTCATGCCGTAGCCTTCATAAACAGGCATCTTGATGGCTGAGAAGAACGCTGAGATCTGTTTCTGTATGCTGGCGGCACCCGACACTATGATGTCGAAGCAGTCGGCACCGAGTTTGTTGCGTATCTTCTTGTAAACCAACGCGTCGGCGAGTTTCAGCTTGAGGTTGTAGAACCAGCTGCGTCCGTCAACGGTGTATTGCTCGGCAAGGTTCATCGCCCAGTAGAATATCGACTTCGAGAGGCCTTTCTGGTTCTGTCCTGACTGCTTAACCTTGAGATATATCTTCTCCAACAGACGTGGCACACATGTCATCATCGTAGGATGTATCTCTTTCATGTCCTGTGCTATCGTGGCGACGCTCTCGGCGTAATATACCGACATTCCAAGATATTGGTACAGATATACCAATGTTCTCTCGTAGGCGTGGCATATTGGCAGGAAGCTCAAGGCTCGTGTCGAGGTCGGCGACGGTGTCTGACGCAGGTTCTCAATCTGGCTGAGGATATTATAATGCGACAACATCACGCCTTTAGGAGTACCTGTGGTGCCAGAGGTGTAGAGGATAGTCGCGCAGTCGGTGCCTTTCACCGATGCCTTGCGACGCTCCAACTCTTCTGCGTCTTGATTCTCGCGACCTAACTGAAGCAAGTCGTCCCAGATAGGGTAGTCACCGCGTTTTACGAAGGTATATATCATCTGCAGCGACGGGATGTCGTTGCGAATATCTTCAATCTTATTTAATACACACAATCCCTCGAGCATCACGAACTTGGCCTCGCAGTTGTTGATGATGACACGGTAGTCTTCCTTGCTGATGGTAGGGTAGATGGGCACCGTGACGGCTCCAACCTGCTGGATGGCCATGTCGAGGATGTTCCACTCTGGACGGTTGCTGCTGATGATAGCCACCTTATCGTCCTTCTGGATGCCCAACTTGATCAAAGCATAGCTGATTATGTTGGTTGTCTCGACATATTCCTGGATGCTGTACTTTCTCCATTCGCCGTTGTCTTTCTTGGCGAGAGCGATCTGCTGGTCAGGATGTTTCTGTAAATAAGTCGTTAAAATGTCAAAAATGCGTTTTTCTTCCATCTCTATTGCTTTTAAAACGGTGCAAAATTACTTTAATTTTTAACCCATAATTTTTTAAGGGATGAGTGGGGTGAAAAATGGGATAAAAACGCCTATTTAGGGGTGAAGGTGCCGTTTTTAGGGGTGAATGAAAAATTTTTACACCTAAATTAGGGGTAAAAATGTTAATTTTAGGGGTGAAAAATTTACCCCTAGGGGTGAAATTTAAGCACCAAAATCGTCAAATAGGATATTTTCTTTCGGCACACCGAGATTGTCGAGCATAGTGAGTACGGCCTGCGTCATCATGGGCGGACCACAGAGATAGTATTCTATCTCCTCAGGTTCTTTATGGTTCTTGAGATAATTCTCCAGCAGCACCTCGTGGATGTTGCCTACGTAGCCGTTCCAATTGTCTTCAGGCAATGGTGATGACAACGCTATGTTGAACTTGAAGTTAGAATTGTCTGCCTCAATCTTCTTGAAATCGTCGATGTAGAACAACTCGCGTAATGAGCGTCCGCCATACCAGAACGACACCTTGCGTTGCGTGTGTTTGGTGAGGAACAGGTCGAGGATATGCGACCTCATCGGAGCCATTCCCGCGCCGCCGCCGATGAAAATGATCTCGCGTGCGGTGTCTTTTATGTGGAACTCACCGTAAGGACCGCTCACCGTGACTTTGTCGCCGGGCTTGAGAGAATAAATGTATGACGAGCACACTCCGGGGTTGACTTTCATAAAGCCGCCTTTTCTTCTGTCCAGCGGCGGCGTGGCGATACGCACATTGAGCATGACGATGTCGTTTTCCGCAGGGTGATTCGCCATCGAATAAGCCCTGAACTGAGGCTCGGGGTTCTTCATGACAAGGTCAAACATATGATACTGCTCCCAGTCTTTGCGGTATTCATCGTCGATGTCGAAGTCGGAATATCTGACATCACACTGAGGCACGTCAATCTGGATGTAACCGCCCGAGAGGAAGTCGAGATGTTCGCCTTCAGGCAGCTTCACCACGAATTCCTTGATGAAGGTGGCCACGTTTCTGTTGCTCACCACGGTGCATTCGTATTTCTTTATGCCGAAAATGGCTGGATTGATGGCTATTTTGAGGTTTTCGCGTACTTTAACCTGACAGGCCAGCCTCCAGCGTTCGAGCTGCTCCTTGCGGCTGAAAAAGCCTTTCTCGGTGGGGAGGATAGAACCTCCACCTTCCAGCACTTGGCATTTGCACATGCCGCAGTTGCCTTTGCCACCGCATGCCGACGGAAGGAAGATCTGCTCCTCGGCTAACGTCTGCAGCAACGAGTTGCCTGGCTTCACATCCAAGTCACGTTCCTCATTGATGTTGATGTGCACGTCGCCCTTAGGCGTGAGTCTCTTTCTTACAACGACAAGCAACACCACAGGTATCAGCACTGTGACGAGAAAGACGATGACGGCGGTGATTATGACGGATGTGGTGCTCATGTTAAATGCTTATTCCGAGGAACGCCATGAAGGCTATTCCCATTAAACCTGTGATTATGAATGCAATACCAGTGCCTTGTAAACGCTTCGGTATCTTTGAATAACGTATCTTCTCCCTTATGGCGGCTATGCCGACGATGGCGATGAGCCATCCTATGCCCGAGCCAAAACCGTACGCAAGTGACTGACCTACAGAGTCTAAGTGTCTCTCCTGCATAAACAAACTGGCGCCTAATATCGCGCAGTTGACGGCAATAAGAGGTAGGAAGATTCCTAATGAATTGTACAAGGCCGGACTGTATTTTTCTATCACCATCTCCAAGATCTGCACTATGGCAGCGATGATGGCGATGAAAAGGATGAAGCTTAAGAAATCTAACGAGACATTAGCAAATGCTGGGCTTATCCACGACAAAGCGCCTTCTGAGAGGACGTATCTGTCCAAGAGATAATTCACCGGCACTGTCACTATAAGCACGAAGGTGACGGCAACGCCAAGTCCAAATGAGGTCTTCACGTTTTTCGAGACGGCGAGGAAAGAGCACATCCCGAGGAAATATGCGAAAACCATGTTGTCGATGAAGATCGAACGGAAGAAAAGTCCTAAAGCGTCCATCATTTCTTCTCCTCCTCAGGTTTTTGCAGCCATATGATTATACCTATGATTATCAATGCCATAGGCGGTAAAATCATCAAGCCGTTGTTCATATATCCGAAATCGTAAAGTCCTTGCGGTATCACCTGATATCCGAATAAGGAGCCGCTGCCAAACAGCTCGCGGAAAAACGCCACTATGACGAGTATCGAGCCATAGCCGAGGCCGTTGCCTATGCCGTCGAGGAACGACTCCCAAGGCTTGTGCGACATGGCGAAAGCCTCAAGACGTCCCATGACGATGCAGTTGGTGATGATGAGTCCAACAAACACAGAGAGTTGCTTGCTTACGTCGTACATGAATGCCTTCAGGAACTGGTCGACAAGAATCACCAAAGTGGCAACCACTATGAGCTGCACTATGATTCGTATTTTCGACGGGATTCCCTTGCGCAGCAATGAGATGATTAGGTTCGACAAGGCTGTCACCACCGTCACCGAAAGAGCCATCACTATGGCAGGTTTCAGTTTCGCCGTGACCGCCAGCGCAGAGCAGATGCCGAGGATCAACACCGTGATGGGGTTGGCCTTACGCAATGGAGCCGTTATCAGATTCAGATTCTTACTCATGGCGCTCAAATACTGGCTTATAAGCCTCTAAAGTGTTCTTAATCATATCTTTAACTCCGTCGGAGGTACGTGTGGCGCCCGCAATGGCATCCACCTCGACGGAATAATCCTTCATCTCTCTTCCAGAGAACTGGCTTTGGAAACCTTCTGTGGTAATCTCGGCTCCAAGGCCTGGCGTCTCCGATTTATGGTCGAAGACGGCGCCTACGACAGTCTGATAGTCTTCCGATAGCCCTATATAGCCCCATATCGGTCCCCAGAGTCCGTTGCCTTGCATCGGGATGACGGTGACTTTGTCGTCTATTATATAATAAGGTAACTCGCCATCGTGTGTCGCAGTGCAATGCTGATTGAAAAGCTGCTCTGCGTTATGCTTGTCAACGCCAATGATACCTGCTGCTTTCAAGATATTGATACGCTGCGCGTTCTTCTTGTTCATGTCCTGATAAGGCTTTAGCAGCAGTGCTGCGCCTGAGAGAAGCAGGGAGACAATCAACACCAGGATGATGATGTATCGAAAGATGTAACGGTCGCTCATCTCGTTCTCCTTTCTGCTGCAGCCCAGCGTTTTTTACGTTTATGGATGTTGCATGCCACCACGCACCAGTCGATGAGAGGGGCGAAGACGTTCATCAGCAGGATGGCGAGCATCATTCCTTCGGGATAGCCAGGATTTGCTACACGAATGAGTATCGCGATGGTTCCGATTAGGAAGCCGTATATCCATTTCCCGATGTTGGTTTGTGCCGCCGTCACAGGGTCGGTGGCCATGAAGAAGGTGCCGAACATAAATCCACCCATCAAAAGATGGTAGTAGAACGGTACGTCGGAGATGAGCAGACTCATCGCTATGGCTCCGATGAAAGTCGAAATTATAATTCTTAAACTCGATACTCCAGTGATTATCAAGAAGATACCGCCAATCAGAATGGCAATCTTTGATGTCTCACCAACGCTTCCTGGAATTGTTCCGACGAACATGTCCATCAGACTTGGCAGGTCATTGACTGAGCCGCCGTTGAAAATCGTCCCAAGTGGCGTCGCACCGCTGTAAGCATCAGCTTTTTCGGCTATCCACACTGAGTCGCCGGTCATCTTCGAAGGGTAGGAGAAGAACAGAAATGCTCTTGCCAGCAAGGCAGGATTCACCACGTTCATGCCGCTGCCGCCAAACACCTCTTTGCCAATGATTACTGCGAAAGCCACTGCCAAGGCGAGCATCCAGAGCGGCACGTCGACAGGCATGATGAGAGGAATCAGAAAGCCGGTCACGAAATAACCTTCGTTGACTTCCTCGTGCCTTATCTCTGCAAAGGTGAACTCTATCACCAAGCCCACGATGTAGCTGACGAGATAGAGCGGGATGATCTTTAAAAGACCGTAACCTATTATCTGCCAGAATGTTACGCTTTCGCCAAACGATAGGAAATGCTGATATCCGATGTTCCACGTTCCGAAGAGGAAGCACGGGATAAGGGCGATGACCACGTAGATCATGTTGCGTTTCATGTCGACGTAGTTGCGGATGTGCGCGCCGTTGCTCGTCACACGATTCGGGGTATATAAAAACGTCTCAAACGCCTCGAAAGTGCTGTGAAACTTAGCGTATTTGCCGCCTTGCTCGAAGTTCGGCTTGATTTTATCGATAAAACTTCTCAGTCCCATCAGCTCGTCTCCTTTCTAATAAACTCAAGTCCTTCGCGGATGATCTGTTGTATCGGTGTCTTCGACGGGTCGATGACCTCGCAGAGCGCAAAGTCTTCAGCGTCAACCTCATAGATGCCAAGCTCTTCCATCTGGTCGATGTCTTTAATGAGACACGCCTTGATGAGCTGCATAGGGTAGATGTCGAATGGGAACACGCGTTCAAATTCGCCCGTCATGATGTACGGACGTCTGTCGCCGTTGGTGTTGGTGTCGGTAAAACGCTTGAACACCGGCAGAAGCCAGCCGAACAGCTTGTATTGGTTACCTTCATGTATCACAGTCACCTGACTGTCGTGAAAACATAGGTGTTTATCGTCAGTGATGTTGGTGCCCGTCAGCACGTTGCCGCTGATGACGCGGGAGTTCTCTTCAATATCCAATATCGGACTGATGTCAGCGCCGATTTTTGTCTTGTAATAATGCGGATTATGCATCGCGGCGCCAGTCATCGCGATGATTCGGGTGCTATCGTAACGGCCCGTGAGGAACAATTTTCCTATCGTGATGACGTCCTGAGGGTAGCAGTACCACACGACTTCACCTTTGTTTATTGGCGATAACGCATTTATCTGTGTCCCAACGTTGCCTGCTGGATGCGGACCGCTGAATTCGGTGACGACCACGTTTTCCGGCCATGTAGGGACGCGGCGCACCACGTCCGCTTGCAGTGCGTCTTTACGGACGTTGATATATACGTTGCCGTCGGTCAGCTTCGATAAAACCTTGATGCCAGCGTTAAACTCATCTGATTGGTTTTCAATGATATACCCATTGTCAGGCGCCAGCGGTGCCGTGTCGAACATCGAGATGAAGATATGCTTCGGATTGTCGGCAGGGTTGGCGATAGTGGCGAACGGCCTCTGTCGGAGCATAGTCCACACGCCGCTGCTTACCATCTTGTCGATAATCTCGCCACGAGTCACGGTCTCGGCACCGCTGGCGCCGAAGTCGATGGACTCGTTCTTGCCATCGGATTCGATGACAACCCTCAAGATGGCACGTTTCTCTCCACGGACGATGGCTTTGACGGTACCTGAGATAGGAGAGGTGAACACGATGTTTTCACGGTTTTTATTGTGAAAGAGCACGGATCCAGCCTTAACCTCATCGCCTTCTTCGACGTGCATCTTCGGGGTGACGCCAATGAAATCGGTGGGTTTGAGAGCACAGGACGTTGGTTCGAAACTCTCAAGGTGTTTCGAGGGCTCGCCTGCGAGACGTATGTCCAATCCTTTCCTTATCTTGATTTTATCCATTTTCCTACCTCATTGCCCACTTTCCAGAAATACATTCCTGTGGCAAGATGTTCGGTGTTTATAGTGGTTATCTCGCTGTCGATATCTTTTTCAAGAATCATTCTTCCCTGAAAATCAAAGAGTTGCAGCTTTGCGAAATTATTTTCTGAAACAATTATATTCAATTCATTATTACCCGGATTAGGGTAAACAGTCACCATATCGTCTGTATCAACATTTTCCTCAATACCAGTAAGAACGCGCATTGGCGGAAGCTTGATGAGGTCTATAGATGCTGAACCTGTTGCGGCACCGCTTTTCCTTGCGAACGTCCATTTAAACACATGAGAACCGGCTTCTATTGGCATTTCGAAATATTGCCATTCATTTCCCGACAATGCATATTGTTGGGTGTTATGTATGAAATACAGCTGGTCAGTGGCATTTTCAGAACCTTTATAATAAAATGATATAACATCATCGGTATCTGTCGTAACACCTAACGCGAGTTTTGATGGGTTTGCCGAAGTGGAAGTCGAAGTATAGCAATAATTGCCTTCATAAGGGTCATTGTCATCCTTAACCCAAGGTTTGCCGGTATTGCTCCATTGGAATAAAGGATTAAGTTCTTCTCCTTCAAAGTCCTCAGTGCAGTTGCCTAAAGAAACCTCAGCGTAAGCGACCTCCTCGTATCCATCAGATGTCACGGTTAGATAGCTGTCAATAACGTCACCATACGGGGCCCAGTCTTTGACTGTGACGATGAAAGTGACATCTGTGCTGTCGTTGACATTGATGCCTTCAGTCGTGATGGTTTGTTGTTGATAGCCTATATAGTTTTCATCAAGAAAAAGATGATGATTGACGTTGTTGCTGTTGCTATGTCCTTGATTATTAACAGTAAATGTGATTTGAGATGTCTCACCTTTGTATAATCTGTCAACAGGATTGCCGCTCATGTCTTTAAGCTCCATATGTGTGACTTCAAACTTAGGAGCGTTGGCTACGAGATAGAAGGAGTCGGAGAATGAATGTGTGGCGTTGCTCATAGTAAGATTAAACACAATCTTCGCCTGATCAGGGACATCATTGGTGAGTCTTATTGAGAACGCATTGGCTTTACTAACGATCTCATTAGGATTAAATGACTCGTAAGTAGCTGATGATGAGTTGATTATGACATACGGCGAGTCGCTGGTGAGAGTGGCATTAATATTCTGGATGCTCTCGTCACCAACGTTATGGAGTGCCACGTTAAGAGATGCCTCCTCGTTGAAATCGAGATTGCTGTTGCCGTCATAGTCGTTGATATCGCAGCTGCTGAATATGAGGTATGGTCCTTCATTCGGGATGACCGGAATCCTTTCTGTATATCTGTAATAGTCTTGTTTTGTTATGGTCAATAAAACTTCTTCACCTATAATCTGTGGCGTTATCGCTATTGTCTGCGGTTGTCCGGTAGCTGTCGCCAAGCCGATGATCTCATTGCCTTTTGAGAGGCATATCGTGGCGTTTTCGGTGGCAGTCAACTGGAACTGTGAAGATCCCGCCATGATGACCGGGATGACGGTGACGTCAAGTTCTTGTGGCATCTCTGTGTAAAGATTCATATACACATCGCCATGATGATGGAAGAGGTAATAAGTTATCTCCTTGACATAGTCGTCGGTCCAGTTTGATTGGCTTAGGAAGAATTTTCCTGCGGCGTTGCCATAGGCTGGCAGCACGAATGCTTTTGGATGTTGTGTGCCGTAAGTAGGCATGAAATCAGGCCACATGTGGTCGTAAACACCCCATACGTACACGTCGTTGACGAAAGAGTAAGAGACCTCAGTGGCTGCTATGATGCCGAGAGCTCCATACTGATGACGGTGGAATGCCTCAGCGAAACACATGCCATGGATGCCTCCGGTGTAGTTGAATCTTCCTGTGAGGCAGTTGTTCGACATCACAAAGGTCAAGTCAGGGTTGGCCAGACGGTTGATGTAGCTGATGCTGTATGATGGCTCGCCCCACAGCTCTTCAGCACCATGGTCGCGATGTTGTAGGATGAACGCGCCTGCATTGATGGCGTCGTTGATCTGATTGCCGGTGCCATTCCATTCGGTGAGATGTGACATGTTTTGAGGGATGTAACCCAGACCGCTTGGACCGAAATAGTTGACTATGGCATTGGTGTGATCTGCTGACGACCACCAGCTGCCGGGGTTGCCCTCGTAGATGGCGTTGACGCGTACAGGGTGCTTGCCAAGCTCATATTCCCAGAATCCATTGACGATTTCAGAGCATAGCTGGAACCATCTCTCAAGCTGGAATCCCATCGCAGTGATAGGTTTATCGTAGAAATGCGGGTTTGTCGAAGGATGTCGTTCGGCTTGTAAGTCTTTGTTAATCATGTGATACATCTCATCATAATCGCGTCCTGTGATACGTCCGATTACCACTTCAGGGAGATGGTCATTGTTGACGTCGCCATATTTGTTGTCGGAGATGTATGGGTTATATCCGTCGCCACCCGGATGGTTGTTCATGGTATAGGAGACGATGCCTTGTGTGCCGTCGGTGGTGTGGTCGCCGAGGAGAAGCACTGCCGAGACAGGGATATCCCAGTTGTTGTAAGCGTTGCGTATATAGTTACGAATAGCGGTCTGGTTGTTGCCACCGCATTCCGACACTGTCACCACGTCGGTGAGTATTCCTTGCTGGTTACGGAACAGCTTGATGCTGTCGGCGAGTTGTAAAAACTCTGGATTGTCCGGACAGATAATGAGATATTCGCATCCTGTGTCACGGTTTTGTACAGCCTCTCTGATGAAGTTCTGATAATCGGCGTCAGGCAATATGCTTTCGTTGATGACCATGTCACGGATGATATGGTCCCAAGCCTCGCTGCGATAACGTGGGTCACCGCCAAAATCACCGATACCGTCGGCGCCGGCCTCGAACACGACTTCAAAGTCTAGCTCCCGAGTCACGACGAGCTCGCGGGTGACAGGGTTGTATTGGAATGGCGTCACGCTGATGAGTGCCATGTCGACATCACGTATCTTCATAGGTTTCGATACGATGAAAGGCTCGGCAGGGAAGAAGGCATCGGTAGAATAGACCTTCTCGTCGCGCACGTAACGCATAGGGGTATTGTCGTTGTCTAACGGCAAGGCCGGCGCCGGCATGATATCGACGTCTGATATCGTTTCCGTCACCTGTTTATTGACGCTTAAGACGACGTTGGCACCTCTCGGGATGGCCACATAACGCGACACGACAGGCAAATCGGGCATTCCTGCCTCGTTTGGAAGGAAAATGCCACTGAGTGTTATCGTCTTGCCATCGACACCATCCTGATGGTTGTCCTCAAGGGTGAACTTGTCGATTTTAAGACTTAACTCGAGATTCGATCGGCTGTTGCCTACTATCTCGAAAGTCTGACAATATGCTGCCAATGATGACACTATTATTGCCAATGTCAATAGTATTCTTAATGATTTAGATGATATTTTCATATTTGTTTTAAATGGTCTAATTTATACTTCTTCTTTTTGAATAATCATTTTTGCTGCTTCGTTGCTGCTGACAAACCATACAATGTCGTCGCAGCCGAAAACTGTTGATGCTGATGGACTTATGATGAAATCATTGCCTCTTTGGATGGCAATGACCATAGCATTGTATTTGTCTTTAAACATCGAATTGAGCAGAGAGACATGGCAAATCGGACTCTTTTCTGAGATCTTGACCGAATGCAGACTCATGTCGTGTTCTTCTCGTTCTCTTATCAACTCAGTATCTTCCACCTCGATGATTGGCCTTACTTTATTGATGTTTTCATCGTTACCAACCAGGGTGACGATGTCGTAAGGGTAGAAGGCCATATCTTTATCAGGAAGGTCGTAGATGTTTTTACCACGTTCGATGCACACCACGCTCACCTTGAAATCACGGCGGAACACGGTGTCTTTCAGCTGTTTGCCTACCACGCGGCTCAGAGGGCTCACAACCACTTTTTCTAGATGGAAGTTCTGCTGAAGCACCTCAGGAACAATAAATGAGGCCTGTTTCTGGCGTTTGTTGAGGTTTTCCATGAAGTTCTTCTCCAACCTGTCATAAAACTTCATGATGCCGTTAGAGATGGCGAGAATGATGGAAAAACCAATGGCAATTCCTACAGCCGCAAAGAAATTGATGGTGATGAAATGCCTTATTATATATGTGATTATCGTGATAGCGATAAGATATCTCAAAACAAAAATGATGACGATGACATGACGCTCGAAGGCGTTCTTCGTCAAAAGACGTGAATTAGTCAGGGAGATCCTATATTTGAAAGCCATCGCCCAGATGAATGGCGACACGATGACCAGCGCAACAGCAATGGCTATCAGTCCGCCCCAGATGCCGTGGACGTTGTTGACAATAAAAGGACCTATTACGGAGAAGCATATCAGCGCCAAAGCGAAGATGATGCATCCGTAGATGAGCATGTTTTTAAATTGATTGACGACAAAAGTCTTGAACGTCAACGTGGTGTTTTCGTTGATCTTGAAGCCTTCAGAATAGTTAGTCATCGCTTGCTTCCATTTCTCTGGTATCCTAGGATTTATCCATTTATACAATGGATCTGCAAGACGGATGATGTAAGGCGTAAAGAAGGTCGTCACGATAGAGACGGTGACGATGATAGGGTAGAGGTATTCGTCAATGACTTTAAAACTCATGCCTAGCGACGCTATGATGAATGAGAACTCACCGATTTGGCAGAAACAGAAACCTGCCTTCAAAGAGGTGTGAATATCCCTTCCGGAGATGAGCATTCCCGCTGTGGCGCTTAATGTCTTGACAATCATCACAGCAAGTGCGATGACGACGACGGGCCAAGTGTATTCTATCAGAATCTTGGGGTCGACCATCATACCTACCGAGACGAAGAATATCGCTGCAAAGAGGTTTTTTATCGGGGTGATGAGTTTATGGATGATATCGGCTTCGAGTGTCTCTGCCATTATGGAACCCATCACAAAGGCGCCGAGAGCAGAGGAGAAGCCGGCATAATTGGCAAGCATGACCATCATGAAACACAGTCCGATCGCTATGATGACGAGTGTCTCTTCTGTCATGAATCTCCTGATAAGCTTTAAGAATGAAGGTATCAGATAGATGCCAAAAACAAACCAGATTATCAGGAAGAACCCGAGTTTTAGCATGCTGAGTACCAACTCACCGCCGTTGAAGGTGTTACCCACTGACAGGGTGGAGAGGATAACCATCAGGATGACGGCCACGAGGTCTTCCACCACCAGCGCCCCGATGACATGAGTGGTGAACTTCTCGTTTTTGAGTTTCAAATCGTCAAAAGCCTTGACGATGATGCTGGTAGAGGAGATGGACAGCATACATCCGAGGAAGATGCAGTTCATCTTTTGCCATCCGAAGAGTTTTCCTACAAAAAAGCCTGTGGTGAACATGATGATGAGCTCCGTCAGTACCATGATGGCACCCGGGCCGCCCACCTTTTTCAGTTTCTTGAAGGAAAACTCCAGTCCGATAGCAAACAGAAGGAATACCATTCCGATTTCGCTCCAGGTGGCGACGCTGTTGGTGTCGCTGATAACCGGGAAGTACGTGAAATGCGGTCCGATAAGGAATCCTGCCACGATATATCCCAATACCAATGGCTGTTTCAACCACTTGAAGATGACAGTGGTGACGCCAGCCGTAATGAGTATTAAGGCTAAATCGAAAAATAAAGCTGGTACTCCTTCCATCTTAAGTCGTTATCTCTTAATGACTTTCTTTGTCCAGACGCTCTCAGCGCTTCTTACCTGAAGGATGTAAGTGCCGCTTGAAAGTGAGCTGAGATTTATAGTCGAATTATATCCGTTCTCAGCCATATCTCTCTGAGAATAAACCACTTGTCCGACACTGTTGTAAACAACGACCTGAATATCTGATGAAACATTGTCGATATTGATGTTGATCACATCGTTGGTCGGGTTAGGATGAATATTCAACTTGGCCTCATTGATATCGTTAACATTGGCTTGTGCGAAATGTAACGTGATTTCATGTTGGTAAGTCTTGTATCCACATCCGGTATAGTTGGCTGTGAGGATGACGTCAATATTTTCAGCGTCTTGTTCCGAAGGAGTGTAAACAGTCTGTAACCCGTAAGGATTGGCAAATGTTCCTGTTCCGTCTGTCGTCCATCCATTGAAAGTGCCCATATTTTCAATCTCAATAGAGATATCTACTGGATGGAGATACATAAGGCATATTCTATCAACAGCTGTCGCGACAGGCTCCTCGGTGAATGATAAACTCAGCTCGTCGGTGAGGACTTGAGTGTCCTGATGTCCCGTCAGGGTGAGGGTGGTGCCACCGTTTGCGATGTCTTGGGCACCAGGAGTGTACAACGCAGTCAAAGAAGTGGCATCATCGAAGGTGCCGTCGCCTGCGGTAGTCCATTCATATGATGTTCCGTTGGCGACATAGCCGTTAAGTTGTGCGCTCTCGTCTTCGCAGATACTGATATCGATACCGGCGCTTACAGAGAGGCTCCTGTCAGCAGGTATTACAACAAAGTCGATCCAGCAGCAGTCGCTTCCGTTACTTACGCTATAGTCTTTCATATATCTCCATTTGAAGGTATGAGTGCCTGCAGGTACATAATATTGTGCTTTTGTCCATGCTTTCTCTCCAGACCAATTACCTTTCTCCTGGTTGTCGATGTAGAAATACATCTTGTCGTAAGTGCCTTCCGATGACACCTTGTAATAGAAGGAGATAGAGTCGTTTACGCTAGACTCATAATTCAACAATATGTATGTCTCTTCGTTGTCGTTGATGCTACCTGATTTCAGACAATATTGGCCTTCGTATGGGTTGGTTGTCACGAATGTCCACGGAGCAGGATTATAGTTTGTCCACATAGAGGTGTCTAACACGCCGTTTTCAAAGTCAACAACATTAAGGCCGATTTTTGTGGTGTAACCTCTGGCGGCTGTGTAGGAGCCGGATGCTACGTTTATGGTGTATTGTGCCGGATAGCTCGATGGAGCGCCGCCAATATAAACATCATAACCTGCTTCGGCGGTGCTACCAGCCTCAACGGTATTGTAGCTTAATGTCGGCTCTGTCAAGATCTGCATGAAGCTTTCATTCAGAGTTAATGTCACGTTGGCAATCTTTGAGTCGGCATTGCCATCGTTGGTGACAGGGAAGGAGAAGTGTACGGTTTCTCCCGGATCCGGACGTCCGTTGCCATTGCCGTCAATCTCGGTAATACTTACTTGTCCGATATTGAATGATGGGGCGTATGCTTTGATTCTGAAATGAGTGTCATGTGAGTCGTCTCCACTGTTGATTGTCACTGTGAAATCGACGTCTGTCATGTTAGGCACATTAGCTGAAACAGCTACTGCAAATGCCTCGGCTAGGTCAAGGGTGTCATCTGCAGATATGGTGCTGAAATTGATGGTGCCATCAGTTATTGTAACATATTCCGACTCAGTGGATAATGTTGCTGAACCCTCTGATGATATGGTGTTGCCGACGTTCTTCAACTGGATGTTGAAACCTGATTCGGTGTCGAAAACAAGGTGTTCGGCGCCATCGCTAAGCTCATAGCTGTTGAGGATCAGGTATGGACCTTCAACAGGAATAACTGTGATGTCAGCTTCATATCTAAGGTAATTCTGACCTGTCACGGTGAGATGTAACACTGTCGGAGGCACTTGCGGAATCATCTCCACGCTTTGTGCAATGCCTGTAGCTTCAGCCACTGCCACAATCTCCATATCATCTCCTTCTCCCTTTGTCAAAGCGATGATGGTGCCTGCGGGAGCCGTGATCTGTATGCTGTTAAGACCTGCAGGATGTGTGTCGGAATGCGTAACTGACATGGTTTGTGGCACTTCTGAATAGAGACGCAAGAAAGCATCGCAGTGTGCCGTAAACATCTGATATGTGATTTCCTTACTATAATCGTTGTAAGGCCATGATGTTTCAGAAAGGAAGTATTTTCCGGCCACGAGACCGAATGCAGGTAGCCAGTTGTTCTCTTTTGGAGCATACGGACCAAAAGTAGGCATGAAATCGGGTTCGAAATGGTCGTAGATACCCCATACAAGAGCGTCGTTGACAAACGAATACGACACGTCGGTAGGGCATATCATACCGACAGCGCCTGCGTTCTGTCCGTTGTAGGTGCGACGCATGAAAGCTTCGGCGAAACATGTTGAGTTGTAGTCAAACATACCTGTCTGGCAGTTGATGGAGAACACGAAAGGCATCTTGCCCACGTTGGTGAGCTGGTTGACGTGCGAGTTGCGGAAAGCAGGCTCACCCCATCCTGTTTCAAGGCCGTGGTCACGGTGTTGTACCAACATTGTTCCTGCGTTGATGGCTTGCACTATCTGCTCAGGTGTGCCACCGTTGAAACCGCCGAGCTGGTCGGGAGTCTGCGGTATGTATCCTGTTCCTGAAGGTCCGAAATAGCTGACGACCTCACTGGTGTTTGTTGCTGAAGACCATGATGTACCAGGTGTTCCCATATAGATGCAGTTGACACGCAATGGGTTCTTGCCGTGAGCGCGGAAGTAACCTCCGACGACCTCAGAACAGAGCTGGAACCAACGTTCAGTCTGCCATCCTAATGCGGTGATAGGCATGTCGTAAGAGTTGGCATCCATGTTAGGATTGGTGTACTCATATTCAATCTGCTTGTCGGCCATCATAGCGGCTTCAGTAGCGTTCTCAGCAACGAGACGCGAGAAAATCATCTCAGGGAGCTTATCGCCAGTGACATCGGCATACTGATTGTCGGTGATGCAGTTGCCGTAATCGCTAGAGTGATAAATCTCTTCGGCAGGGATGCCTTGTGTCATGTTGGTCTTATGATCAGCAAACAGAAGCACTGCCACAGGGGCTATTTCCCAAGTGTTATAAGCATTGTGGAACCAGGTCTTCATCTGTGCCGTGGTGTTGGCAGGGATCTCGTCAAGACGATAAACCTCAGTGAGGATGCCCTGTTGCATACGATATTCCTTCAAGCGCTGTGCCGGCTCTGCCCATCCGTCATTGTTAGGAGTGATGATGATATACTCAGCACCATTGGCACCGTCTCTCAACCATTCTTGCATCCTTGCCTCATAGTCAATGACTGGTAATGAATTGTAATTCAATACGTTTTGTGCAAGAATAGGGTCGAAATAACGTGAGCGCAGACGGTCGTCGCCAAAATGGCCGTTACCGCCGACGAACTCAACCTCGACCTCAATCTTGTGATAAACAATGGCTTGGTTTGTCACAGGGTTGAATCTGACAGGACTGATGTTGACATTCACCACGTCGACACCACGAATTGACGATGGAGAGCTTATTGAAGCAAATTCTGCCGGATAATAAGCGTTTTCAGAGTAAACCTTGGCATCTTTGATGTAATTCATGTCAGGTTCCGCATTCTCATCCTGGATGCCTAAAGAAGGCTCCACATTGACATTTTCAATTACTTGTTGCTCATAGCTCTTCACATTCAATACAGCATTCGCTCCTTGCGGGATGGCGATGGTGCGGCTGTAGCACGGTACGTTTGGCAGACCTTTTTCATTAGGCAATGAGATGTCACCGATACCGATAGACTGCATCTCTTCACCATCATATGAGAAAGAGGTGAGACTCATCTCATCGATGTTGTATTCAAGAGATACATTGCCTCTTGTCTGCTCTTTAAGCTCAATGCCAGTCTTTCCTTTGTGGTTGAAATTGTAAGTACGGACTTCTTGAGCTGTGGCTGCAATGCTTAGCAACGACAGTGCCAAACAAAGCAAGCTGCGTAAGTTCGATTTTTTCATTAGATATTTTTTAATAGGTTAATTTCTTTAAACAAGACCTCCAAATCCCATGAATGCCATGGCTAAGATGCCGGCGGTAATCAATGCGATAGGGGTGCCTTTGGTGCCTTCTGGAGCTTCCATGAGGTCGATATGCTCGCGGATGCCTGAGAAGATGATCAACGCCACCGCGAAACCGATAGCGATACCTGCCGCGTAGATGATTGCCTCGCCGAGGTTCAGCATGTGTGCTGCCTCACCGAAGGTGAACTGCTTTGTCACCACAGTGATAGCAACGCCGAGGACGCAGCAGTTAGTGGTAATCAAAGGTAAGAACACGCCGAGAGCAGTGTAAAGCGACGGACTGATCTTCTTCAAGATGATCTCCACCATCTGCACCAATGCTGCGATGACCAAGATAAAGGCTATCGTCTGCAAGAACTGCAACCCATTGGGCACGAGGAGGTATTTGTTGAGTAAGTATGTCACCAAAGTGGCGAGGACGAGCACGAAGATAACGGCAGCGCCCATACCAACAGCGGTGGATGTCTTCTTGGAAGTGCCTAAAAATGGGCATATTCCGAGGAACTGCGCCAAAATGACGTTGTTGACAAATATTGTCGATATAAGAATGATGATGATTTTCATGGCACTTTGTTATTTAGTTTTCTTTAATCTGTTGACTAATGCGATGAGATAACCCAAGGCGATGAATGCTCCTGGAGCTAACACAAACACCAAGATGGTCTGTGCGTCTTCTGGGAGGAACCTGCAGTTGAAGATGCTTCCGCTGCCGAGGATCTCACGGATGGAACCGAGGACTGTCAAGGCGAAGGTGAAACCTAATCCCATGCCGGCGCCGTCGAGGATTGAAGGCCATACAGGGTTCTTCGAAGCGAAAGCCTCAGCACGTCCCAAAACGATGCAGTTCACCACGATGAGCGGGATGAACAAACCTAATGTCTCGTAGATGTCAGGCACATAAGCCTGCATAACCAACTGAACCATCGTCACAAACGAGGCGATGACCACGATGAAACATGGGATTCTCACCTTGTCAGGAATGAAGTTCTTCAGTAATGAGATTACCAAATTTGACATTATCAAAACGAATGTGGTCGCAAGACCCATTGACATGCCGTTGATGGCACTCGTCGTTGTGGCCAGGGTAGGGCAGCATCCTAACAAAAGGACAAGGATAGGGTTCTCCTTGATAAGTCCTTTGGTGAAAGTTTTCCAGTTACTCATTGTCTCCTCCTTTCATGAATTGGTCTTTGTTTGCATTGAAACCGTTGACGGCCTTGTCGACAGCCTGTGTGAAGGCTCTCGAGCTGATTGTCGCAGCCGTGATGGCATCGACGTCGCCGCCGTCTTTCTTCACCTTAAGCTTGAAATCGGCAGGGTTCTTGCCGTCGAACTGATCCTTGAATTTGGGCTGAACCATGTTGGCGCCCAGACCAGGAGTCTCGGTCTGTGACAAGACAGACACCTTATTAATTACGCCGTCGGCTAAAATACCGACCATAAGCTCTACATTTCCGCCAAATCCCTCACCGGAGACAGACTTGATGGCGGCTCCAATGAATTGATTGTCAGCGTCGTAAGCCAAATTATAAGTCAATTCGTCAATGACGACAGTCTCCGTCGAGGCGATGGCCTTGTCGGTCTTCAACACCTCGTTGATGGCCTTGACGTTCTTCTGGGCGTTGACCTCGTCAATAGTAGGCTTTGTCAAACCGTAGATGTATCCAAGCACTCCGCCCGAAACCATGGTGATGACCATGAGGGCGATGAGCATATTCTTTAATGTTGATTCTTTCTTTGCCATAATTCCAAAATTTTAAGATTCAACAATTAAACTCCAAAACGTTTTGGTTTGAAACCCTTGTTGATGAGCGGCACAACGGCGTTCATGATAAGGATTGCAAACGACATTCCTTCAGGATACTGGCCCCACAGACGAATGATGATGGTGAGCAGACCGACGCCGAGGGCGAAGATACACTTGCCTCCGATGGTCATTGGCGACGTCACCATATCCGTTGCCATGAAGAACGCTCCTAGCATCAAACCACCGCTGAGGATGTGGTACAGCGGGTTGACGTATGTCGTCGGGTCGATGCGCCAGCAGATGAACGACACCAAAGCCACTGTGGCGATGATGATGAATGGTGTCTGCCAGTCGATGATCTTCATGATAATGAGGAACAAACCTCCTATTATCAATGCCATGGCGCACATCTCACCAAACGAACCGCCGGTGTTACCGATGAGCATGTCCCAGTAGTTGATGTTGCTGACTGCATTCACGCCGCCTTCTTTCAGAAGTCCCAATGTGGTAGGACCTGTGATGACGTCGACCGACCAGAAGTTCTGGTTCGGCACTGGCCATGTCGTCATGGCGACAGGGAAGGAGATGAGCATAAACACACGGCCCACCAATGCTGGGTTGAACGGGTTTTTGCCCAAGCCACCGAACGACATCTTGGCGATGCCGATGGCGACGATGCCTCCGACCACTACCATCCACCACGGGATGTTGCTAGGCACGTTGAAAGCTAAAAGGATACCTGTCAGGATGGCGGAGCCGTCACCGATGGTGCACTCGCCCTTCATGAGGTATTTCTGGATTAAAAACTCAGTGAGAACACATGTCGCCACTGAAATCAAAGTCACTCGGATCGCGTTAAATCCGAAGAAGTACACGGAGACTGCAAACGCCGGCATGAGGGCGAGAATCACCAGGTACATGATTTTTTTAACGCTTAGGTCGCCGTGAACATGCGGTGAACCTGATATTGTCAACTGATTCATAGCTATTTCTGATTACGTGAACGTATTAATTGTCCTGTCTTGTTCTTGCCGTAGCGGATGTAATCGGCCAGCGGGATGTTGGCAGGGCATGTGAACTCGCATGAGCCGCATTCGATGCAGTCCATGATATTATGTTTCTCTGTCTCTTCGAAGTTGTTCTGACGTGCGAGACGGTTCAGGAGGTACGGTTCCAGTCCCATTGGGCATGCCTGCATGCACTTGCCGCAGCGTATGCAGTTGCTTACCTTACGCGGCTGGGCGTCTTTCTCGTTGAGCATCAAGATGCCAGAAGTTCCTTTGATGGTAGGGAAGGTGGTGACACTCACCGACTTACCCATCATAGGGCCGCCGTTGATGAGGTTAGCAGTATCTTCCGGGAGTCCGCCTGCTGCCTCGATGAGCATGTTGGCAGGAGTGCCAATCCTCGTCAGGAAGTTCGAAGGCTTCTTCACCGATTTGCCTGTCACAGTGACGACACGGTAAACCAACGGTTTGTTCTTCTGCACCGCCTCATAGATGGCGAATGTCGAAGCCACGTTGACCACCACGCATCCTGTCTCGATAGGAAGCTTGCCTGAAGGCACCTCGCGTCCTGTCACCGACTTGATGAGTTGTTTTTCGCCGCCTTGTGGGTATTTCGTCTTCAAAGGCTGAATCTCTATGCCTTCGAAATACTTGTCTTTCTTCACTATCTCATCGAGCATCTTGGCTGCGTCCATCTTGTTGACCTCGATGCCGACCACGCCTTTCGGTGCGTTGACGGCTTTCATGATGACTTTCACACCCACGAGGAACTCGTATGGTTTCTCAAGCAACAGTCTGTTGTCGCAGGTGAGGTAAGGCTCGCATTCCGCTGCGTTGATGATGACGTATTCGGCTTTCTTGTCCTTGGGTATCATCAGCTTCACGTATGTCGGGAATGTGGCGCCGCCGAGGCCTACGATGCCGTGTTGTTTGATGCGTTCGATAATCTCTTCGCTTGTCAGCGTTATATCTTTTACTAAGGTGTTGCTAGTGTCGATGCCTTCGAGCCATTCGTCGCCTTCCACGTCGATGAAGATGGCAGGCTTGCGGTAGCCTGTGTGGTCCATCACCTCGTCAATCTTGTTGACGGTGCCGCTCACTGACGAGTGCACGTTGGCGCTGATGAAGCCTTTCGCCGTGGCGATGAGCTGTCCCACCTTCACCTTGTCGCCTTTCGCGACTATCGGCTCTGCTGGCGCGCCTAAGCACTGCCCGAGCGGGATGATCACCTGTTTGGGTATCTCAAATGTGATGATAGGCTGGTCCGACGAAAGCTTGTTCTCTTCCGGATGAACGCCACCTTTTGGAAATGTCTTAATTGGATTCATACCTTATTCTTTACTTTCGTTTGGTTGTTCAACAATTTTTTCTGCTGTTTTCTCTTCAACTGGTGCTTCTGCCTTCGGCTTTCTAGGCGGGAAGTTGACCTCATGGATGCTTCCGCGAGGGCAGGCTTCGACGCACTTACGGCACTGCTTGCACTTCGTGAAGTCGATGTAGGCGAGGTTGCCGCGCATCTCGATGGCCTCGAAAGGACAAGTCTTGAAGCACTTCTGGCAACCGATGCAGCTCACCTTACAGTTCTTCATGGCGATGGCGCCCTTCTCCACGTTGTTGCACGCCACATACACGCGACGGTTGTTCTTGCCTTTGGCACGTATCTCGATGACGCCGCGCGGACAAGCCTTGGCACAGGCGCCGCAGCCCACGCATTTGTCTTCGTCGACCTCAGGAAGACCGGTCTCTTCGTTGATGTGGAGGGCGTTGAACTGGCATTTCTTCACGCAGTCGCCCAAACCGAGGCAGCCGTTAGGACATCCGTTCTCGCCTGCATACAACGTGTTGGCGAAGCCGCAGATGTCAGCACCTTCATAATGCACCTTCGACGGTGCGTTCTCACAAGTACCGTTGCAACGAACCACAGCAATCATCGGCTCGGCGACGGTGGCGGTAAGCCCGAGTATTCCGGCTACTTTAGTCATGTCGGAGCTGGGGCAGTTCAAACCTGCGAGACTCTGCTTCTCGGCAGCAGCCTTGACACAAGCTTCCGCGAAGTTACGGCAACCTGCGAAACCACAGCCACCACAGTTGGCACCGGCAAGTACCGATTCCACCTCGTCGATGAGCGGGTTCTCTTCAACCTTGAACTTCTTGGCGACGAAGAACAGAATCACCGCCGCCACTCCTCCTAAAATTCCCAGAATCACTAGGGACCATAGTAAAATGTTACTCATAAAACAATACATATTTTTAGCGTTGCAAAATTACTATTTTTATATTAATTAAACAAGGAAAAAATGCAAAAAATGTAAGTCGTTAATTACTAACCACAAAGACGTCATTTCGAGCGAAATGACGTGGAGTCGAGAAATCCCATTAAAACTATGGATTACCGTATTTCGTATGTAAACTTGTCTTTGAGTCTGTCTCTGAAAAAGTAAAGAATGACGTAATAAACCGCCAGCGCACCGATTCCGATGAGCGCCGCCAGCCACTCTCTGATATGGCTGCTCAAAATGACGGTTAAAGTGATGATTATCAACGTCGGAATGAAATATGCTAACAGCGCCGCCTTGGTGCCTTGCTTGGCACTCATCACGATGCTGACGGGCTGTCCCACGATGAAGTCCTTGTCGGCAGGCTTCGGCACGGTGACATGTTTCTCCTTCATCTCCGCCATGCCGCATGCCGACTTTATATTACATGAGCCGCACGAACTCGCGCTAAGTATCTCTATTTCAAGGTCTTGCTCGCCGACATTGACGACGACACCAGGATGTGAAACATGCTCTTCCATACAAAATTATTTTTATGCAAAAATACAAAAATAATTCATATTTTTGCACCGTAAAAAATTGAAAAATGAAATTCAATATTGAAAAATACAAAAATAAGGCTATCTCGTTGAAAGACAAGACGATAGCTAAGCTTAAAAGCATCACTTTCCCAGGATTCCGCGGCAAGCCTTTCTATGATGTGTTGGTGTATTTCATCAATGGCTTCACCAAGGGCTATCTCACCGACCGCGCGGCAGCAGTGGCTTTCAACGTGTTTCTTGCACTGTTTCCTGCCGTCATGGTGCTGTTCACCTTCATACCATACATGCCACTTGAAGGTGTCCAGGATATTATAGTTGACTTCATCCAAAGGGTGATACCTAAAAACATCGCCGGCAGGGTAGTGGGTACCATAGATGAAATCATGTCGCATCAGCATAACACATTGATGTCCATAGGTATTATCATGGCGTTCTACTTCGCCTCGGGTGCCGTCAGGGCCTTCTTCCGCGGCTTCGACATGGGCGTTAACCACATTGGGAAAATGTCGATAATAAGGATGTATGGCGGAGGTCTTCTGGTTACCTTGATTTTAGGCGCTTTGCTGCTGACTTCCATCGCGCTTATCATCGTGGGAAATGACTATTTACCCGTGTTTTTCAATAAGATACATTTCTATAATAACTTTGTGATAGCATTGATAAACATCGGCCGATGGCTGTTGACAGTGTTTGTGCTTCTTGTAGCAATCGCGATATTGTATTACTATGGCAACCCCGACAAAGACAAGAAGTTCCGTCTGTTTACCCCGGGAACTATCATGTTCACGTTGTTATTCATCGTCGGAACGATAGGATTTAACTATTATATCGTCAATTTCTCCAACTACAACGCGCTTTACGGATCCATTGGCGGTCTCATCATCTTCATGATGTGGATGTATGTGAACTGTATCATCATCCTCGTCGGTTTTGAGCTCGATGCCTCAATTTTCCTTGCCGAAAAGAAAGAATTGGAAGCCGCCAAAGCCGTCGAATCCTAAGATCTTTGATTCTTTGAATTATTAAATCTTTAAATTTTTAAAACTTTTTAACTTTTTTCGTATTTTTGCAAAAATTTTAATAAAATGCGAAAAATCGTTTTTATCGGAAGCGGTGCCATTGCAACGGCTATAGGCGACGTGCTGGCAGCGAAAAATAAAGATGAGATATACTTGCTTTCCATTGAGGATGAAGTGATTGAGATGATTAACAAAATGCATGTCAACACCTCCTATTTTCCCAAATGTAAGCTCAATGAGAACCTGAAAGCTACCGGCGACAAGAACGTGCTGCTTGAGGCTAACGTGATATTCCTCGCCATCCCGTCGAATGCGGTGGTGGGTTATCTTCGTGATAACAAGGAATATATCAATCCAACGGCTCTTATCGTCAACCTCGCCAAGGGTTTCGGCAGCGGTGACCAAATTATCCCCGACAGCATCAAGTCGTTCATTTTCAATCCGTTCATGACACTGAAAGGCCCTTCCTTCGCTCGCGAAATCATAAACCGGCAGGACACAGGTCTGACAGCGGCCACCAACGACGACTCGCTGTATAAAATCATCACCGATGTGTTCGACGACACCCCGATTCGTACTGATTTTACTAACGATATCACGGGAGTGGAGTATGCTTCTATCTTGAAAAACATCTACGCAATCGTCATTGGAATCGTCGACGCCAACTTCGACTCGGCTAACCTCCGTTCGATATTTATCACTATGGCACTCAATGAGATGCGTCAGCTGATGACCACCTTCGGAGGCGAGGAGCGTACCATGTACAACTACTGCGGATTCGGTGACTTTTCGCTGACTTCGCTCAACGACATGAGCCGTAACCGTACACTCGGACTGCTTATCGGAAAGGGCTTCTTCAACAGTTGCATGTCCGACAGCGTGGTGCTCGAAGGTCGCGTCGCAGTGGATGTCTTCTATAAGAAACTCATTGATAATGATATAGATACAAATGATTTCCCGTTGATGAGCGAGTTGTATAAAATGCTCAATGATAGGCATTATCCGACACGTAACTTCATCAAAAACATATTGAAAAGCTGATGGGAATAGTAGTAAGGCAAAGCATTAAAGGCACGATAATGAACTACATCGGAGTGGCGGTGGGGTTCATTACCACTTTCTTCGTGATGACCAAGTATCTCACGCAGGAAGAGGTGGGTCTGACCCGTGTCATGGCTGATGCCGCCATACTGCTTTCTGGACTCGGCGCGCTAGGCACCAACACCTCCGCCATACGTTATTACCCGTATTTCAAGGATAACAAGAGCCGCGACCATGGTTTCTTCGGCTGGACTATCATAGTGCCTGCTGTCGGTTTCACCATCTTCACGATTCTCTTCTTCGCCTTTAAAAGCACGATAATCGAGATGTTCTCGAGCAAGTCGTCGCTCTTCGTCAACTACATCTACCTCGTCATCCCGATGGCGTTTTTCATGATGTATATGACGGTGTTTGAGACCAACGCCAACATCCTGATGCGTATAGTGGTCCCGAAGTTCGTGAGAGAAGTGGGAATCAGAGTTTTTACCCTGGTAGATTATATTCTGTACATAACAAAAGTCATCGACCTCGACGGAATGGTGATAGGTCTTTGTGTTGCATATCTTGTCGCTACATTATTGAATATCATATACTTACTGTGTCTGTCAAAGATCAGTTTCAAGATAGAACCTGGGCATATCTCTAAGTGGCTGCGTAAGGATTTCATGTTTTATACCCTCTTCCTGACAGTGGCGGCGGTGATCGGCAACATCATCCCAAGTATCAACACGTTTTTCATCTCTGCCCAATTAGGACTGGCGATTACGGGTATCTACAGCATCGCTTCTTATATGGCAAACCTTGTCGAGATACCTTACCGTTCGGTGTCGGCAATATCGCGTCCTATCATCTCTCAGGCCATGAAAGACAATGATAATCAACGGGCTGCGGAGATTTGCAAGAGCGTCTCACTGCATCAGCTGATAGCGGGATCGTTCGTGTTTTTCATCATCTGGATCAATATCGACCTGTTTTTCGAACTGCTGCCGAATGGCGACAAATACGCCGACGGCAAATGGGTGTTCTTCCTCCTCGGATTAGCCAAGCTGGTCAACTCTTCGCTGAATATCGGCGTTACCGTTCTGAGTTATTCAAAATGGTATTATTTGCAGTTGATTTTTACGGCAATTTTAACCGTCAGCGCCATCATCCTCAACAACACCCTCATTCCGATTTTGGGCATGACAGGAGCGGCCTGGTCGTCGATTATTTCGTTCTCGATTTACTACCTATTCCTGCTCTCGCTGATTATCTGGAAAACAAAAATATCACCTTTCTCATGGAAAGAGATTGTGGTGATTTTAATTATAGCATTGTTATTTATAATAAATTGGATATCATTTGAATATATATCAAAATCTATAATTTGCTTTAATGATTGTGGAGTCGCTGTGAAACTCGTTGAAGCGGCTGTCAGAACCCTGATAATTGTGATTATAGGACTTGCGATTTTATATTTTACAAAGATATCGAAAGAGATAAACGAGATAATCGACAAGGTGTTCCATAAATGAAAAAAGGTGTCTTGATATCGGCTCTGATGTGTCTCCTGGCGATGACTTCCGTCGCGCAGGTTAAAGGCATCGTGAAAGACCAGAATGGTAATGCCTTGGTAGGGGCGAATGTGGTCTGGAAAGGCACCAACAACGGCACCATCACCGATGTCGACGGCAAGTTTGAACTAAAGACGCAATCCGATGTAAATGAAATAGTTACGTCGTTTGTAGGCTTCGTCAATGACACTACACAATGGAATGGAGCTGGTTTTGTAGAGATCTCCATGCACGACGGCATCAATTTGGATAATGTGGTCGTGAAGGCGACACGTCCGGGTGTGATGAAGGCTAAAGGTGCCCAAAACATTGATGTCATTGGAACTACCGAGCTTTGCCGTGCTGCCTGCTGTAACTTGGGTGAGAGTTTCTCGAATAACCCTTCCGTCGACGTGGATTATTCCGACGCCGCCACGGGGGCAAAACAGATAAAACTCCTAGGTTTATCAGGCAGTTACGTCCAAATGCTGACAGAGAATGTGCCTGCTTTCAGGGGCGTGGCGGCGCCGTTCTCACTGGGCTATATACCCGGCCCATGGATGCAATCGATTCAAGTGTCAAAGGGCGCGGCGACAGTGAAAAACGGCTATGAGTCGATAACCGGACAGATCAACGTGGAATATCTGAAACCACAACTCGACGAGCAACTCGACGTCAACCTGTTCCTTGACAGTCATCTGAAAGTGGAGACGAATGTCGAAGGTAATCTGCACTTCAACGATAAGCTAAGTAGCGGGTTATTAGCGCATTACGAGAATATGTGGATGGAACACGACGGCAACGGCGACGGCTTCATGGACATGCCAAAGGTACAGCAATACGACTTCATGAACCGCTGGATTTACAAGGGCGACAAATATATAATGCAGGCCTACGTCAAGGCACTGAAAGAGGATAGGAACGGAGGACAGGTGAAGGATGCTCATCATGGTAATCATGCGATGCGCGATACCGTTGATAATCAGTTGTTTAAGATAAATATTGGAACCGAGCGTTACGAGGGTGTGGTGAAAAATGCCTATATCTTCGATGAGATTCACAACACCAATATCGCTTTGGTTTTGTCGGGTTCATATCATAAGATGAACTCGCTCTATGGCATGCGTACATACAACGTCGACGAAAACAACGCCTATGCCTCGTTGATGTTTGAAACGGAATTCACGCCAAGTCACAGCATTTCTGTGGGTTTGTCGTATAACCACGACGGGTTCGACGAGCGTTGGCAGCTGCTGCCTAACCTTATGAAATCGCCCGACGAGAACATAGCAGGTGCGTATGCGCAATATACTTTCAACTATGACGAGAGACTGGTGCTTATGGCAGGTTTTAGAGGCGATTACAGCGATTTACATGGTCTGTTCTTCACGCCACGCGCTCACGCCAAATGGCAGGTCAGCGAGTTTATGAAACTACGTCTCTCGGCAGGCAAGGGCTACCGCACACCACGCCCTATGCTCGAGAACCACAACCTCCTCGCAAGCAGCCGTAACATCATAGTCGACGACGACCTCAAGCAGGAGGAGGCGTGGAACTTTGGCGTGAGCGCGTCGTTTGATATCGATATATTTGATAAGTGTTTGATTGTCAATGCAGAATATTTCTATACCGACTTCCTTAGTCAGGTGGTGACCGATGTCGATACCGACATTCATACGGTGCATTTCTACAACCTCGACGGGAAATCGTATTCGCAGACGTTCCAAGTTGATGCTACATATCCGTTTTTCGAGGGTTTCTCGCTTCTCGGAGCGTTTAGGGTCAACGATGTTCAGACCACCATCAACGGGGTGCTGCGAGAGAAGCCTTTGACAAGTAAATACAAGGGTTTGGTGACGGCGACGTATAAGACACCGCTCGAGATATGGCAGTTTGACTTGACTCTGCAGATTAACGGCGGCGGTCGCATGCCCGACTATGCCCCTTACGAGAGATTCGACGCATATCCGATACTTAACGCACAGATTACCAAATGGTTCCGTTGGGGAAACATCTATATAGGAGGCGAGAATCTTACCAATTTCAAGCAGAAAGACCCGATTATCGGTTATGACAATCCTTGGGGCGAGAACTTCGATGCCACAATGGTTTATGGTCCTATCGACGGCATCATGGGTTATATCGGATTAAAATGGAAACTAACTAAATAAAATATTATGAAAAAGCTTGTTTTATTAGTGTTTGCGCTGTTTTTTGCAGTCTTGGCAAATGCACAGGAGAAGAAAGAAGTGGTGTTCAGAACAGAGCCGGCGATGGACTGCCAGCACTGCGTCAATAAAATCAAAGACAACGTCCGCTTCGAAAAAGGTGTTAAAGCCATCAATCCTGACCTGAAGACGCAATGTGTTACTATTCAATATGATAGCAACAAAACAGACGTTGAAAAATTGCAAAAAGCATTTCAAAAAATAGGGTATAAAGCTATAGTCGTTGAGCCAAAGAACAACGAGGCTGTTAAAAAGAACAACGGCGAACAACAATCGTCAACAGAACGATGAAAATAATCATTGTCGGAACGTCGCATCCTTATCGTGGAGGCATTGCCGCTTTCACCGACAGACTTGCTACTGAGTTTGCCAAGGAAGGTGTTGATATTGAAGTGGTTACATTTAAACTTCAGTATCCTTCGTTGCTGTTCCCCGGCAAGACGCAGTATTCCGACGCTAAGGCTCCAGAAGGCTTCCCGATAACGCGTAAAGTCAACTCTATCAATCCGTTAAACTGGAGAAAGGTGGGGAAGGAGATACGCAAGAAAAACCCCGACCTGGTGATATTCACCTACTGGATGTCGTTCTTTGCCCCTTGTTTCAAAAAGATTGCCAAAGTTGTCAAGAAAAATAGCCATACAAAGTGTATCGGATTGATTCACAATATGATACCACACGAGAAGTCGGTTCTAGACAAATGGTTCGCGCCAGGTTTCGTGAAGGCCATTGACGGTTTCGTGACCTTATCAAAATCGGTGCTTGATGACGTGCAATCGCTTGATAAAGCTGGCAAACCGAGGTGTTTTGTACCTCATCCGTTGTACGACCATTACGGCAAGATTATGGACAGAAATGAGGCGCTAAAGCAACTTGACTTAGATGAGAATCAGCGGTATCTGCTCTTCTTCGGACTGGTGCGAGCATACAAAGGTCTCGACCTCTTGCTCGACGCTTTTGCCGATGCAAGACTCCGTAAATATCCAGTGAAGTTGGTTATAGCTGGCGAGTTCTACGATGACCCAAAACCATATCTTGAGCAGATTGAAAAGCACAATTTGCAAGACTTAGTAATAATTGAAAATCAGTATATTAACGATATTGATGTAAAGTATTACTTTAATATTGCAGATATGGTCGTTCAGCCATATAAATCGGCCACTCAGAGCGGCGTGACGCAGGTGGCGTATCACTTCGAGAAGCCTGTTTTGGTGACCAACGTGGGCGGTCTCGGCGAGATAATCCCGAACGGGAAAGTGGGATATGTCGTTGAGCCGAAACCTTCGTCGATTGCGGATGCTTTAGTCGATTTTTATGAAAATGACAGGTATGATACCTTTGTAGAGGGCGTGAAGGACGAGAAGAAAAAATACCAATGGTCAAACATGACCGAGGCAATTTTGAAACTGTTATGAAGAAGTTAATTGCTTTATTTACAAGGATTTTCCCGCGACAGACACTGATTCGTTTCAGTGGCCTGTTCAGCTTTCTGATACGTCCTTTTTATATCGGAAACAAGGTGGAATGTCCTGTATGCGGCAAGCATTTCCGTAAGTTTCTGCCATACGGCTACGGCAAGGCGACCGAAAACCGCATGTGCCCGAAGTGTCTGTCGCTCGAGCGTCATCGTCTGCTTTGGTTGTATTTAAAGGGAAAGACAGGCTTTTTCAAAGACAATCTCAAGGTGTTGCACTTCGCTCCTGAGCAACCCTTCCTGAAGCGTTTCCGTGCCTTGAAGAACCTCGACTATACAACTGCCGACATCGATTCGCCTATCGCTGACCTGAAACTTGATGTTACAAATATCAAACTTCCAGATAATCAATATGATGTGGTGATTTGCAACCATGTTTTGGAGCATGTCAACGATGTAAATAAGGCCTTTTCGGAGATCAAACGTATCTTGAAGCCTGGCGGCTGGGCGATACTTATGGTGCCTATCAATCCTAACGTCGACACATGGGAAGACCCGAGCATCACTGACCCGGAGGAGCGTAAACGCAATTTCGGTCAGTATGACCATGTCCGACAGTTTGGTCGCGACTACGCCCAGGTGCTTGAAAACGCAGGTTTTACCGTCGATGCCGACCGTCTCTATTACGAGCTCACGGAAGAACAACGTGCCAGGATGAGGCTGGCGAGACCGGGAGAAGAACTAATATACCGAGTGATAAAGACTAAACAATAAGGCAGGCCTTGCGGTGAACACGAAGTGTTTATCCAGACTGCCGTTTGTTAGTCTTTACCACGAACAATAAAAATGTAGAGACGCGCCATGGCACGTCTCTACATTGTTTATGAAATAATCGCCAATTATTTCGCGAGGAAAGGATATCCGTATTCCGTTGCCGGTACGAATGTTTCCTTGATGGCGCGTGGGTTCGTCCAACGGATGAGGTTCCACAAGCCACCAGCCTTGTCGTTAGTGCCTGATGCACGTGAACCGCCGAATGGCTGGCATCCCACGACGGCGCCCGTAGGTTTGTCGTTGATGTAGTAGTTACCAGCAGCATATTTAAGCTTCTGGTCGGCGAGCTGCAATGCCTTGAGGTCGCTTGCGAAGATAGCACCTGTCAATGCGTATGGTGATGTGCTGTCGCAGAGTTCCAGTGTTTCCTCGTATTTCTTGTCGTCATACACATAGATTGTGATGATAGGTCCGAAGATCTCCTGAGCCATTGACTCGTAGTTCGGCACCTTGGCGAGGATGACGGTAGGCTCGACGAAGTAACCGACTTTCTTGTCGCATTTGCCACCGAACACAATCTCGGCGTCTTTGCTTGCTTTTGCGCGGTCGATGTAGCCTTTGCAGTTGTCGAATGAAGCCTCATCGATGACAGCGTTGACATAGTTGGTGAAGTCTGTGACGTCGCCCATCTTGATTGTGCTGAGCATGTCGCCAACAATCTGTTTCACCTCTTTCCACATCGACTTCGGGATATATGCGCGTGATGCTGCCGAGCATTTCTGGCCTTGGTATTCGAAGGCGCCGCGGACGATGGCACATGCCACCTCGCGTGGATTTGCCGAGCTGTGAGCGAAGATGAAGTCTTTGCCACCTGTCTCACCGACGAGACGAGGATATGACTTGTAATTGGCTATATTGACGCCTACGCCCTTCCAGAGGCCCTGGAATGTGGCTGTAGAACCGGTGAAGTGGATACCGGCGAGGTTCGGGTTGTTCAAGGCTACGCCGCCAATGAGAGAGCCCTTGCCTGGCAGGAAGTTCACGACGCCAGCAGGAAGACCGGCTTCCATCGCGATCTGCATGATATGATAGTTCGAGAGCAATGCCGTCGTTGATGGCTTCCAGATGGTGGTGTTACCCATCAAGGCAGGAGTCATGTTGAGGTTTGAGGCGATGGATGTGAAGTTGAATGGTGTCACAGCCATGATGAAACCTTCGAGAGGACGGTATTCCACGCGGTTGAGCTGGTCAGGCGATGATGCAGGCTGCTCTGAATAGAGGTTACCGGCATAGTAGTTGTTGAAACGGTAGAAGTCGATGGTCTCGCATGCCGAGTCGATTTCAGCCTGGAAGCAGTTCTTGCTCTGGCCGAGCATACATGCCGCGTTGATACGTGCACGATATTTCGTAGCCAGCAGCTGACCGATCTTAGCCATGATGGAGGCTCTCTCCACCCATGGTGTGTTTTCCCAGTCTTTCTTGGCTTTCAGAGCGGCATCGATAGCCATTTTAACCTCTTTTTCGCCAACTTTATGGTATTTTGCAATCACATGCTTGTGGTTGTGAGGCATCACGACCTCGCCCATATCGCCGGTGCGGACTTCCTTACCACCAATGATGATAGGGATTTCGACGACTTCCTTGGACTGTTTCTTAACTTTCTCCAAAGCGACGCGCTCAGGGCTGCCCGGTCTGTATTCTTTCACAGGCTCGTTAGCAGGATGTGCAAATTGAAATAATGCGTTATTCATGAGTTTATTTTTTAATGGTTTGTAATTTTCAACATTTTTGAGATGCAAATTTAGGAATTTTTTTGAGTAATTATGCCGAATAATTAATATTTTTGCAAAAAAATTGAAAAGCGGTGCAAAAAGGCATTATTTCGGAAGCAACGAGCCGTAACTGGAAGCGGTTGCGCTCTAAGAAAGGCGGGAGGCTGATGGCGCGGGCCAACAAACAGCTCTCCACCAAGTTGATTGTGCCTTTGGAATACTTTTCAAATAGAAGCAATGTCTCTGATATTCAACGATTTATAAATTTCTGTAAAGAAAAAGAATATAAAGTTGAAGATGTGGTATTCTCAGTGGGAGTGAAGTTGCTGAAAGATGCTGGAATCCTTGATAAGTCTCACGTTAAAAGAGTTTTGAAAGAGAATTCAATCAAACCAATCCCAACAATCCTCAATTATGCTCTTCCTACTGACGAATTTGATCTTCTCGGATTGATTTACCAATGTTTCCTGCTCGAAGGCGAGAAAAACCGTAAGGGCTCTTATTACACGCCATACTCGGTTGCCAAAAACATGGTTCAAGGTCTCGACTTCTCAAATGGGCAGACTTTTTTCGATCCTTGTTGTGGCTCGGGAGCGTTCCTTCTGGCACTCGAGGGGGCCTCGCTAAGTCAGGTCTTCGGTTGTGACAATGACCCTGTCGCGGTGATGATTGTCAAGATAAATCTGTTGCTTAAGTATAAGTCAGAAATATTTGAACCTCAAATTATTAAATGCGATTATTTAAAGCAAAACTTTAAGTATAAAAAATCTTATATCATCAGCAATCCTCCATGGGGCGCGGTGCTTTTTGATGACAAAAACAATCCGATTCCGACTCGCGAAAGTTTCTCATTTTTCTTTGAAAAATCTTTCAACCAACTTGAAGAAAATGGCATAATCAGGTTTTTGCTTCCTGAATCGGTGCTGAATGTGAAAACTCATAGAAATTTCCGCAAATTCTTACTTGAAAATACTGATATTCAGTCGATTACGTTGTATGACGGGGCTTTCTCTGGAGTTCAAACAAAGTATATTGATATTGCTTGCCGTCAGTTTGACCGATCCTCCAATAAGTCTATCTTTGTAAAGGATTTCTCGACTTCACTTCGTTCAGCTCAAAATGACGTGATGATTTTGAAACAGTGCTTCCACCTTACTAAAAACTTGAATTTCAATCTGTTATCCGATTTGGATCTCGAAAAAGTGAAAAAAATCCTCTCAAAAGGAAAATACACTTTGAAAGACTCAATCTGGGGGCTCGGCATCGTCACCGGTGACAACAAAAAACACCTGAAGACCAAACAGGGCAGGGGTTTTGAACCGATTTATACTGGAAAAGAAATTGAGGTTTATAGTTTAAAAGATCCAAAGTATTTCATAAGATATAAACGTGCTGGTTATCAACAAGTTGCAAAAGATGAAATCTATCGTACAGATGAGAAACTTGTATATAAATTCATCTCGAAAAACCTTGTCTTTGCTTACGATGACAGCAAAAGTCTAGTCTTAAACAGCGCTAACGTCCTCATTCCTCGCATTCCTGGTATGTCTGTGAAGACAGTTATGGCCTTTTTGAACAGTTCGACCTTCAAATTCCTTTACAAATCGCTCTTCGGCGAGATTAAAATCCTCAAAGGAAACCTCCTGGAACTGCCATTCCCAGAGATTTCGGAAGAAACAAACAAAAAACTAACCAACCTTGTTGATGAAGTTCTAAA
The DNA here is from genome assembly GCA_905236635.1 of uncultured Bacteroidales bacterium. Classification (GTDB taxonomy): domain Bacteria; phylum Bacteroidota; class Bacteroidia; order Bacteroidales; family F082; genus Limimorpha. The sequence goes on along the minus strand of CAJOCJ010000017.1, from coordinate 12,984 downwards.
AGGGAATAAAGAAGCAGCTCAACTTATTGATAATGAAGTTGCTACACTATTCTCTTGATGGCACTCAAAAAATGGGTGTGCTTACCTAACTCCTTATTGAAAATGCCAGTCTGGTCAAGCGAATCGATTCTGACCTTTCCAGAGGCGTGGATGATTTTCTCGTTGTCAAGAATGATGCCGACATGCACTATGTGATGTTCTTCGTTCTCGAAAAATGCGAGGTCGCCGGCCTTCGCTTCTGTCAGGAAATACACGTCTTCACCGCATTCCACCTGCTGTGAGGCGTCACGCGGTAGCTTTATTCCGATAGTCTTAGCGCAGAGCTGCACGAAAGCCGAACAGTCGATGCCGAAAACTGTTCTGCCACCCCAGCGATACGGCACATCAATGAGCTTCAAGGCATTGTTAATGAAGCTGTTAGCCTCAATACAACATTTGTCTTTAGCGTAAATGGTAGTGCCGAAAGTCAAGACCTTGGAATCGAACAACTCAACCGGATTGTTGACGACATAGCAATCGCTTGATGCCAATGCCTTGTACGCATCTTCTTGAATATCAAAGTGTTGCAGACTCCTAATCCAACCTTCGTAGCCATCATATTCCATCTTGATATAAAGCCAGTCACCGTTTTTCTCCAGGACCTCGTAAAGGTCGTTAAACAGCAGTTCTGTCACCAGTTCGCTCTCATGATGAGGCTCTTTTCTTACGGGGATTGCCGATAAAGTGCAGATTCCAAACATAATTGAAACTTTTTTTGCAAATTTAGAAAAAATATTTGTACTTTTACAAGTTATTTCAAAATGTAAATAAAAATACTTATTCATCTTTATAACAGATTGATTATGAGTAAGATAAAAAATATAGTCGAAAAAATTCGCCATTCGTATTATGGCATAATGAAGGTTCTTGCATTCGTTTTGACACTGGCTATCGTCGTCGCTCTGATGCCACGAAACATCAAATTCAAATACGAATACCAGAAAATGAGGCCTTGGCAGCATGAGACTCTCTATGCGCCGTTCAATTTCCCGATTTACAAGTCGGAAGAGGCGGTGAAGAAGGAAAAAGATGAGGCTTTAAGCAAGGTTGAGCCTATCTTTGTCTTCGATGCGCTGGGTACAGAAACAGGTCGCGAGAAACTTATCAAAGACTTTGATGCTCAATGGGTTGACACTATCGGCAACAAAGAATATTACGACAGTCTCGTCCTGAGTATATACGATTATATCGAAAATTCGGGTATTGTGGCGAAAAACGACCGCACCAACAGTTTCAAAGGCGACGAGACAGTTGTGGTGGTGCGCAATAAGGTCCAGACGAAGTGCAAATATGACGACCTGAATACCATGTCGACAGCTTCGGCTTATATCCAAAGTCAGCTGAGAGACATCGAGGATATGAATACTATGCAATTGATTAACAACCTGTTACATAGTTCCTTGCGTCAAAATGTGCTTTATTCGGAGAGCATGACGAAACAGGCCGAGAAGATGGCGACCGACAATATCATGCTGACGTTCGGAATGGTGCAAAAAGACGAACTGATAATAATGGAAGGGGAGATTGTGACCGAGGAGAAATTCCAGATTCTGTCATCGTTACAGCACGAATACGCCGACATTACTGCCAATAACTTCTTCAGCCGTAACTTTCTGTTCTACGGTCAGCTGCTTCTTGTAAGCATTATTTTCCTTGTTTTGTTCCTGACTATCAGGCTGTTACGTCCGGATGTTTATGAGCAACTGCGTTACATCAACCTGATTTTACTGTTGATGCTGCTGACGATAGTGCCGTCGTTCCTGCTTTTGAAATACGCTCCGACTTTCATCTTCTTGATGCCGGTGGCAATCATGGCGATGCTTCTGATGACGTTCTTCGATGCCCGAATCTCTATGACGATACAGATTGTCACATTGATAATCATAAGTTTGGCGGTACCGAACCCGTTCCAGTATTTCTTTGTGCAATTGCTGGTGTCGTTCGTCGCCATCTTCACCATGACGAAACGTTCGAGTCGCGCCAGCTATTTCGGGACTTCCTTGGCAGTCTTCGTGACATACGTGGTGGTTTACCTCGGCATGATGCTCATTTTCGATGGCGATTTCGACTCGTTCAGCTGGCGAATCATCATAATCTACGCTGGTAACGCTTTCTTTACTATGCTGGCATTGCCGCTGGCGCTCCTCTTTGAGAGAATCTTCGGATTCGTTACTGATCTGTCGCTTCTGGAACTCAGCAACACCAACAGTCCTCTTCTCCGTAAGCTGGCATCAGAGGCCCCGGGCACCTTCCAGCACGCCATGCAGGTGGCGGATCTCTGCGAGGAGGTCATATATAATATAGGTGGCAACGCCATGCTGGTGCGTACCGGCGCCATGTATCATGACATCGGAAAGACACGTAACCCGTTCTATTTCATTGAGAATCAGAATGGTAAGTATAGCCCTCATGACGACGTTTCTAACGTGGAGAGCGCCCAGATTATCATAGGTCACGTCCTCGACGGCATCGAGATATGTCGTAAATATCATATCCCAGAGCAGATTATCGACTTTGTGAGGACTCACCACGGCACCCGCAGAACCGAGTATTTCTATCAGATGGAACTGCGCGAAAACCCTGAAGGCGTTGATGAAAGCGACTTCCGCTATCATGGCCCGACACCATTCTCGAAGGAGACTGCCGTTTTGATGATGTGCGATGCCGTCGAGGCCGCCTCACGAAGCATGAACGACAAGACGGAAGAGTCAATAAGCAAGCTCGTGGACAACATCATCGACGGTCAGATGAAAGCAAATCAGTTCGACAACACCAACATCACCTTCCACGATATCACCGTGACGAAGAAAGTGCTGAAAAAGAAGCTGATGAACATATATCACGTCAGGATAGCATATCCGGATTGATATTCAGTTTTCGATAGTAATTATTGACAAAAATAGACTTTTTATGAAAAAATTATTGCTCATTTCCGTAATCTCAATCGCATTTTTAACATCATGCGGCAATTCTGATAAAAATAAAAAAGAAGATCAGAAACAAGAGGTTAAAACCGAGGTAACTAATTCAGAATCAACGGTGGAGAAGTCATATGTCAAGGTTTTGAATTATGACAGTTTCATTAAAAACATCTGGAATCTTGAGGAAAACGCTGCAGAATTCGTGTTTAAAGGCGGTCGTCCTTGCGTGATTGACTTCTATGCCACCTGGTGCGGTCCTTGCAAAAAAGTTGCCCCGATTATCGAGAAACTGGCAAAGGAATATAATGGCAAGGTCGATTTCTATAAAGTCAATACCGATGAGAACCAAAAACTCGCTATGATATTGCAAATCAGGAACATACCGACGGTTTTCTTCATGAAAGCAGACATGCAGCCAGAGAGGACTGTAGGAGCATACGACGAGGCATATTATCGTAGAATCATCGACAAGATGCTCAGTGAATAACATTTTTCCGACATCTTATCTCCCTGATATTCAATATATTGCGCTGTTTTTAAAAAATGAGGCGCCTAAGATAGAATTGTTTGAATCATATCAGAAACAATCTTGTCGCACGCGTTGTAACGTGATGACTGCCAATGGTTTACAGACGTTGACAGTGCCAATAATAAAGACCAACGGCAACCACACTCTGACGAAAGACATCACGATAAGCTACAAGGAACCGTGGCAGCAGATTCACCAGCGTTGCCTCGAGGCCGCTTACCGCAAAACACCTTATTTTGAATACTATTATCCTTATTTGGAACAGGCGTTTTCGACACGATTCGACAGGCTTATCGACCTCAATGAATTCTGTTTAAGATTTATTCTTAAAGTATTAAAAATCAATAAAGAAATTGTTTATACTGAAGATTTTGAACCCATTTCGGATTCGGAAGATTACCGTATAAAACTATCGAAATGGTCGTATGAAAGCACCAATTTCCCGAAATATTATCAGGTTTTTGACGACAGGCAGCCGTTTGTATCAAATTTGTCGGTTGTCGACTTGATTTTCAATGAGGGACCGGAGGCATTGAACTATCTACAATCTTTAAAACTTTAATAACTTTTTATACTTTATAAACTTTTTTGTATATTTGCAGATTAAAATTATTGGAAATTCATCTATAAAATCTAAATAAAATGGCAAAGAAACTTGAAAAGAAAGACTTATTGAAGAATGTCGTGAAGCACATCGACATCAAGAAGTATGACTCAACAGAAATCATCGACGCAATGCGTGAGATGTCGTTCACATCACGCGACACCGCCCGCGCCGCCGACATTTTGATGATGATGGTGAAAGAGAAATCATGCACCAACATCCTTACTCTTGCAGGTTCGACCTCTGCAGCAGGCTGTATGCAGGTTTACGTTGACATGGTCCGCAACAAAATGATCGATGTGGTCGTCTCAACAGGCGCTTCAGTCATCGACATGGACCTCTTCGAGGCTCTCGGTTTCAAACATTATATTGGCGAGAAAGAGAACGTGGTGCCGGATACCAAGCTTCGCGAGCTCTACATCGACCGTATCTATGACACATATATCGACGAGGAGCAGCTGCAGGTGTGCGACCACGCCACTTACGAGCTCGCCAACATCCTCGAACCACGTCCGTACTCATCACGCGAGTTCCTGTGGAACCTCGGAAAATGGCTGCATGAAGGCCACGGCGTGAAGAAAGACAGCCTCATTCAGACATGCTATGAGTGTGGCGTCCCGATGTTCTGCCCAGCATTCTCTGACTCTTCGGCAGGTTTCGGTATCGGTCTGCACCAGTGGGAGCGCAAACATGCTAAGAAGCCTTACGTGAGCATCGACTCAGTGGCCGACTTCCTCGAGCTGACAGAAATCAAGATGGCTGCTCCACAGACAGGCTTGTTCATGGTCGGTGGCGGCACTCCTAAGAACTTCGCTCAGGACACAGTGGTGTGCGCAGAGATCCTCGGTCACGAGGTGCCAATGCACAAATACGCTATCCAGATTACTGTTGCCGACGTGCGCGACGGTGCCTGCTCATCATCGACATTGCTCGAGGCGGGCTCATGGGGTAAGGTCAGCGAGAAGCTCCAGCAGATGGTATACGCTGAAGGCACGACAGTCATCCCGATGATCGCTTCTTACGTCTATCATAACGGACCTTGGAAGAAACGTGAATACAAGAATTGGCAGAAGATTTATAACAATAAATAATGCTAATCACAAATATAAAAGAACTTTGTGGCATCGTGGAGGATGGCTCTCTTTGGAAAGCCGGCTCCGCGATGTCGGATGTTAAGCGCATCAAGAACGCGTACCTTTATATAAAAGGCAGCAAGATTGCCGACTATGGCAAGATGAACTCTCCGAAATACCAGGAATATCTGGCTGAAGAGAAGAGAGTCGTCGATGCCAAAGGTGGAATTGTGTTGCCTGCGTTCTGCGACTCGCACACACATCTGGTGTACGCCAACTCACGCGAGATGGAGTTCTGCGATAAGATCAAAGGCCTCAGCTACGAAGAGATAGCTAAGAGAGGTGGCGGAATCCTTAACTCAGCGAAAGCCACTGCTGTTGCTAGCGAAGACGAGCTTTATGAGTCGGCGATGCAGCGCTTGGACGAGATTATGCGCATGGGAACAGGCGCCGTCGAGATAAAGAGCGGCTACGGCCTCACCACCGAGAGCGAGATGAAACTCCTGCGTGTGATTCGTCGCCTGAAGGAGAACTCGCCGATGACGATAAAGGCGAATTTCCTTGGTGCTCACGGCATCCCGATGGAGTACCGTGGACATCAGGAAGACTATGTTGACCTCGTCATCAACGAGATGATTCCACTGGTGGCGGCTGAGGATCTGGCAGATTTTATTGATGTTTTCTGCGACAAGGGCTTCTTCACTGTCGAAGACACGGAGAGGATTCTCATGGCGGGTATCAAATACGGCATGCGCCCAAAGATACACGCCAACGAGATGGCGGTGTCGGGTGGCGTTCAGGTCGGCGTTAAATATGGCGCGATATCAGTTGACCACCTCGAGCAGATGGGACAGGCCGAGATCGAGGCGCTGAAGGGCTCCGACACCATGCCTACAATATTGCCGGGCTGTGCGTTCTTCCTGAACCTGCCGTTATCGCCAGCGAGAGACATGATTAACGCCGGATTGCCGGTGGCAATGGCCTCCGACTTCAACCCTGGGACGTCGCCGTCGGGCAACATGCAGTTTGTGCTTTCTTGTGCGTGCATCCGTTACCGTCTGACGCCGGAGGAGGCCCTGAACGCCACCACCATAAATACAGCCTACGCCATGGACGTGAGCCGCGAGCTCGGTTCAATCACCAAAGGCAAAATCGCCAACGTGATGATTACCAAGCCGATGACGCAGCTGGAGTTTATGCCGTATTATTATGGTGCGAACAAGGTTGCGAAGATGGTGATTAAAGGAAAGTTAGTAGTTTAAAGTGTAGAGTTTAGAGTAGTTTAATAGTGTAAAGTTTTTAGTAGGGATGTCGCGTGCGACATCCTTATTTTTCTTACTTTTTAGATTTTTAAACAAAAATTTTGTATATTTGCAGTGTCAAAATGAGCTTTGTAAGAATTAAATAGACATAGATAATAATTAGAACTATACGCTCTTGTTATCCTATTGAGAAGTCTGGAAAACTTGAAATGAGTGATGATAAGCAAGCGAGGTTCACGTCACGGGCGTGAACTGTTTTAGCTTATTCACTCATGGGCTTTCCAGACGCCTTCAATAGGGATAAGCGACAAACGGTGAACGCCTTTTTTATTTGCTTGCGAGGGTGGAGTTCTGGAAAGGCAGGCGTTATGAGCAGACATCACCATTACCAGCAGGGTCAGTTTCACATCGGCAAACTGATAAAAGCAGAGCTTGACCGGCAGGGCAGGAGCATCACTTGGTTGGCTAAGCAGGTAAACTGTTCGCGCGAGAACCTTTACAAGTTGTTTATGCGACCTTGGATAAACACAGATTTGTTGTTCCAGATAAGCAAGGCTTTGGATCATGACTTCTTTATGGATTGCAGTGAGTTTTATCAAAAAATCAGCACAAAGGTTGAGTGATATATTATTTTTATTATTTTTGCAGTCGATAGAATAATTATCATTAAAACATGAGATATGCATAGTGCTGCAAATACATTTTTTTCAGGATATAAGCCTAATAGCAACAAGATAAATACCGCGTTGCTTTGGGATTATGACATTTCATGTTTTGATTGGCAAAAATCCAAGGCGATTGTTGTTCAACGCATTATAGAACGCGGTGATTTCAGCGATTTTTATGGTGCCTTTGATATTTATGGTGGTTTTTCTGGTTTCAGAGAAATTATCAAAAGCGTTCCATATCTGTCGGATATAGATATGAATTTTGTTTGCCATTATTTCAATCTCAAAAAAGAGGAGTTGCGATGCTATACAAGGAGACAATCGAGAATGGCACTCTTGAATTGCTGAGAAAACTGCAATCAGAAGATTTGTTATCATCGTTCAACTTGGTTGGAGGAACGTCTCTTGCTTTGCGAATGGGGCATCGTAAAAGCATTGATTTGGATTTGTTTACAAAAGACGAATTTGCTTTACAAGAGTTAAGAGAGTTACTTGTAAATAAATATGGTTTAATGGTTTCATACGAGAAGGGTAAGACTTTAAAAGGCTTTGTAAACAATGTTAAGATTGACTTAATAAAATATGATTATCCGCAAGTTTGCCCTATTGAAACAATAGAAGGGGTGCGTTTTGAAAGCATTCCTGATGTTATTGCTATGAAACTGTCCGCTATATGCGATAATGGCTCCAGAATCAAAGATTTCATTGACATAGCCTTTCTTTCGTCGAAATACAGTTTTGATGATATGTTGAGGTTTTATTCGGTAAAGTTTCCATCGTCAAATCAGATGATGTTGGCGAAGGCATTGGTTTATTTTGCCGATATTGATTTTGATGAAGACATTGTGATGTTAAATTGGGATTTTGATTGGGATGTTATAGCAAAGCGTTTAAATGACATGACATTACAAAGGGATAAGGTTTTTGGTCAGATTATATAGCCAAAACCAATTTATATTTTTTAAAAATTGATTGGTTCGTGCATTATAGACACCTATATGATATAGTGTGTCTATTTTTATATACGTGAACTAAAATTCCAAAAATTTAGCATTATTTATCACATTATTTTACCGCAAAAGGTACAGCTAATATTTTGATTTTTAATAAGTTAGGTGTAAATTTGCAAGTTGCAAATATCATCAATCTGGTTATAATGATTAACACAACTAATTATTAACAATTAAAAATTTAAAATCATGAAAAAGTTACATTTACTCGGAATGGCAGCTATCTTCGCCATTGCATTGGCAAGCTGCGGAAGTGAAAAACAGATGGCAAACAACCAGCCTCAAACACAACAGCCTATGCAACAACAAACAGTTGCTCAACAACCGACACAAAAAATTAATGAGCAGCTGGGGACACCAGAGTATAAAAAGGGTGAACAAATACTCGAAATGCCGTGTATGGATGAGGGACTTGATAATCCTGGCGTGTATATGGCCGGATATGGAGTCGTAGAAGGTCGTCCAGACAGGACTTCAGCAATTATAGGGGCTAATCAAGCTGCTATTCAGGAGCTGTCTACAAAATTTGTGGGTGTTATTAAAAATGCCACAACATGGTATAATAAGGATGCAAATATTCCAAGTGGCAAAAAAATATATGAAAGCAAATTGGAAGGCGGAGCAGAGGCTATTGCTAAAAAAGTATTAAACAAATATGCTAATGCAGTATGTCGTAAAGTTGCTCACGATGAGAATGAAGGGGGATATATAGGTTATGTTGCAGTACACATTCCAGTTAAAGATGCTGTTGATGAAACAATGAGAGAGCTCGAAGCAGGATACAAGCTTGATTACGATCACATGAAATTCAAGGAATATATGAACAATGCTATAGAAGAAGAGTATCAAAATAATTAAGATTCGTTGAAAGTAATGTGATATATAGTGAATCGCATTGCTTTCATATTATATTGGAATATGAGGTATTATGTATTGGTTATATTAATGCTTGTTGCAATACCCATAAATGCTCAAAGTGCGCGTCCGTATTGGATCAAACAGACTCCGAATCAAGCTGATGATTATTATTACAGAGTTGGTGTAGGTAAAGGACGAACTGAGGATTTAGCAGAGAGTAAGGCCATAGCCAATTTGGTTTATGAGAGTGTGTTGGCAAAAGGAATTCCAGTTGATGTCTCTCAACTTGACTCACTATCAAATATTTCAGATATTGCGACAATCTCTCATTATTACAAAATTCCGATTAACATTGTTTGCAAATATACCGACCGTTATGTCAGAAGTGATAACATGATAACGGTTTTTGTTTTGGCACAAGTTTCAAAAAGGGCAAGCCCGATACCTGATTTTAAAACTTTTGATTGTGACACGCAACAAGAAATTGAATGATTATGAATAATCACATTAAACTTATTGGATGTTTTATACTGGTGACACTATTGCAATCTAATTTAGTTGCACAAGTGCCAAGGCCATATTGGGCTAAGAATGTTATACAAGCGCCCGAGTCTGGAAAATACATTTTTGTTTATGGAGAAGGTAATGGAAAGACGGAAGATGAAGCCAGAAATAAAGCCTTTGCAGACGCGGTTGTTAAAGGACAATATGAACTTGGGTCTGTAAATATAGGCGCACAAGACATTGCAAAAATAGAGAAAGGTGGCCTTGATGCGGCTATGAGATTTACCAATCGACAAATAAAAATAACTTGTCAGACAGATCCATTGATTGTTGAGAATGAGAGGAACGATATTCAATACAGAACATTTGTTCTAATACAAATGAGCATAAACGCTGATAGGTCGGCAAAATTTTATGATTTGCCACATAATTGGAGTTGTGATGACGCCAATTATTATCATGAAGTCGCTGCATATAATGACCGCATGAAATCTGTAAAGAAAGCTAAGGAGAAAGACCAAGAAAAAGCACAAAGAAGAGCCGATAGGAAATACAGACGACAAAACCGATTAGAAAGTTTTGGCGATTTGTGGATGGATGATTATGAACATGGCAAATACATATCTTTAGCTGTTGGTAATGGTATTACCTATGGAGGAGCAAATTTGATAGGGTTTGCTTTAAGTGGAAGAATTGGTGGAACTATGGGAATTGAACCACATGCTGGTTTGGGTTTTTCTAAAAAACGAATTAATGCCATCTCTGGTAAGGATAGTACATCAAAAACTTTTAATAAATTAAAACTTGTTTATTCTTTTGGACTAAATGTATTTTTATATAAAGGGTTTTATCTTGGCATCAATTATGGCTGCAACGAATTTGTGGTAACAGATCACTTTTATGATGATTATGAAAGCAGATACACTGCATATCAATCTGATGATTGGTGGTCCAATAAGACCTATGAAGAATATGTATATTATCACATATATTCATGCACGGAAGTTCAGGAAGAACAGGAAAGATTCTCGTTAAGTTCTATAAATGGCTTGTCCTTTGTTTTAGGATACAAAATTTATTTAGAATTATGTACTATTGATATTGGTGCTGGTTGCAAGTGCTATGGTGAAACTGACACCGCTATCGGATTTGATAAAATTGGTTTTACCTGGAATATAGGAATTGGAATAGGAAATTAATGAATATTATAGTATGAATCATTAAAATCTTTATAAATCATAACCAATGCTTTAAGTATTATATTTCTACTTAGCGCAATAACTCTAAAAACTCAAGATACGCTGTGTGAACTTTTCCTTTTTAGGACAGGTTCTAAATTGAGTGTAAGGTAATAGTTACCTCGATTTCACGACTGTCCAATTATTAGGGATGGGTACACAGGCTTTATATTCTTTTCTCTTTCCTCTCTCCACTTTTATTTAAATTAGTATTTTTATAATTTGAATTGTCATCCTTTCAATAAGGCAGGAGCTGATAATGGTCTCTAACCCGATAAATACAACTTTTGACCCGATATTTTGTCAAAATCACAGCTTGCTGGTCGCATTATGAATTATTTTTACTATTTTTGCCCGCAGAAAATAATTACAAAATAAACATACATCATGAAACAGCTTATCGAATGTGTTCCGAATATCAGCGAAGGTCGCGATATGAACATCATCAACCAGGTGACAGCCGAGATCGAGAAGGTCGAAGGCGTGAAATGCGACGACAAACCGTACCGTCATCACCTTTGTGGGCGAGCCGGAAAACGTGTGCGAAGCCGCATTCCGCGTGGTGAAGAAGGCTGCCGAGCTCATCGACATGCGTAACCATCACGGCGACCACCCACGTCAGGGTGCAACAGACGTCTGCCCACTCATCCCGATATCAAACATCACGATGGATGAGGTGGTGGTTTACGCCCGTAACCTTGCAAAACGCTTCGGCGAAGAGCTCAACATCCCAATTTACTGCTACGAAGAGGCCGCTTTCCAGCCAAAACGTAAAAACTTGGCTTATTGCCGTACAGGCGAATATGAATCACTGTCGAGCCGTCTCGGCACCGAGGAATGGAAACCTGATTTCGGTCCTAACGAGTGGAACGAGCACGTGGCACAGACCGGCGCCACACAGGTGGGAGCCCGCGACTTCCTCATCGCGATCAACTATAATCTCAACACCACATCGACACGTCGCGCCAACGCCATCGCTTTCGACGTCCGCGAGAAAGGCCGTCCGAAGAGAGTGGGACCGAAGGTCACCGACAAGCCGATGAAAGACGAAAACGGCAACACCATTATGATTCCTGGCACTCTGAAGAGCACCAAGGCTATCGGCTGGTTTATCGAGGAATACGGCATCGCTCAGGTGTCGATGAACATCACCAACATCAACGTCTCGCCGGTACATGTCTGCTTCGACGAGGTCTGCGCCAAGGCGGCAGCACGTGGAGTACGTGTGACAGGTTGCGAGATTGTGGGTTTGATTCCTAAGAAGGTGCTTATCGACGCCGGTAAGTATTATCTCGCGAAACAGCAGCGTTCACTGGGCGTGAGCGAGGACGAAATCATGAAGATCGCCATCAAGTCGATGGGTCTTGATGACCTCAAACCGTTCAACCCGAAGGAAAAAGTCATCGAATTCCTTATTGAAGACATGACACAGAAGAAGCTCGTTGACATGACATGCACAGGCTTCGCCAACGAGACTGCTAGCGAGAGTCCGGCACCAGGTGGCGGCTCAATATCAGCTTACATGGGCGCTCTCGGCGCAGCATTGGCAACGATGGTGGCTAACCTGTCATCACACAAACCAGGATGGGACGAGCGCTGGGAAGAGTTCTCGAAAGTCGCAGAAAAAGGTCAAATCCTTAAGGATCAATTACTTGACCTTGTTGACGAAGACACCAACGCCTTCAACAAAATCATGGCCGCATTGCAGATGCCTAAGAAGACCGACGCCGACAAGGCTGCACGTATGGAAGCCCTTGAGTTAGCCTCACAATACGCCACAAAGGTGCCGTTCAAGACCATGAACGTGGCATTCGAGGCATTCGAGATTGTAGAAGCTATGGCAAAGACAGGCAACCCTGCATCAGTGTCAGACGCCGGAGTGGGTGCTTTGTGCTGCAGAAGTGCCGTCATGGGCGCATATCTCAACGTGAAAATCAACGCCGCTGGTCTTAAGGACAGAGCATTTGCCGACAAAATCGTCGCCGATGGCGCAAAGATTGAGGCCGCTGCCATTAAGAAAGAGGCTGAAATTCTTGAGGTTGTCAACAAAATTATCAACAAGGAATAATTAACTAATTGATAATCAGATTATTAAAGTTTTGAAATTTTTTGACTGAAAAATATTGGAACGTATTAAAAAAATGTGTATTTTTGCAGTCCGAAATTTGAAAGGATAAGAATATGTCAAAGAAAGTTAAAGACGCACGCGTACAAGTGATTTTGGAGTGCACAGAGCAAAAGGCAACAGGCATCCCGGGAACTTCTCGTTACGTTACAA
>CAJOCJ010000016.1 GCA_905236635.1 uncultured Bacteroidales bacterium | reverse complement strand
GCTAGCGTTCATCCTGAGCCAGGATCAAACTCTTCATTGTATATTGTTGTACTTGAATTATTCTGTCTCCTGGCGGATTCACCTGTTGTATAGTCTCTTTGGAATTTCAGGTTCCTTACCTTTCAGACTACATTTTATTGGCTCATTGCTTTCAAAGAACTTCCGCAATCTCGTTTCCTTAATTGCGGACTGCAAAGATACGGCGATTTTCATTTCTGTCAAGAAAAAAATGAAAAAATTTTTAAATATTTTTTAATGATTGATTATCAGCGAGATATGTGTTTAAAATTTCTTCAAAGAAACAAAAAAGAGCCTAAAAAATGCCTTTCTGGGGTGGTTGCCAAGGCTTTTTAAACAAAAATTTTACGCCAAATCGCCGGAAAGGAAAAAAATCTTCTTGTCGGTCATTTCCATCTTGACCATTCCGATGAGGATAAAATCGACCAAAATCCGCTCTGCAGCTTTTTTGTTCAAATGAGAAATCTCCATAAATTCCTCAAAACTGATCTTTCCATGTTCGTTTAGATATCTCAATAGCAGCATTTCCTCGTCAGAAAAGGAGATCCAGATGTTGTTTTTGTCTCTTTCACGTTTCCACACCTTAATTAATATACTGCTCGCGACGATATTTTCGTCCTTCACGCGCACGTATACCTTATATATATTATTATGGTCGGGAGCCTTGTGTTTGTGGTGTCTGCTTTTGGGAATAATCACTTCCAACACGGTTTTTCCGTTGATATTCCATTCTTTGACCGTATATTCCACCTCCGGACGGCAGTACATCTGCGCCGCAGTCTGTATCATGTGCTTCTCTTCGTCGGATCTGATACCTGAAATGGAGCCGTTGTCTTTTACACCTATTAATAATCGTCCACCATCGGTGTTGGCGAAGGCTACAAGTGAACGCGCGATCTTTTTGCTGTCGGATACCTCAAACTTGAAATCCAACATCTGATGTTCACCCTCTGCAATCAATTTCTGAATGTGCCCTGCCACTGTCTCGATTTTTTGCAAAAATAAAAAAATTTTAAATCAAAAAATTAATAAATCTCAAAATTTAAGTAGGAGAGGGCAGGGGGCGAAAAAATCGTTTTTAGGCGTTTTAAGCGCATCAAATTTTGGGGGTGGGTAAAGTTGTTTTTGGCGTAGAAAAGTGTCTCAAATCGAAAGTATAAAATTGTAAATACACCATTTTTCAAAAATGTCCAAAAATTTACATAAATAAAATAAACTTTGTAATATATTGAATAACAATTATATACATAAATGTAAAACAATAAATTATAATTGTGAAAACATTATTTAAAAATTACAATGATAAAAACAACGAACCAAGTGCCAGTATGCGATAAAATGTATTGAATATCAATATAATAAGTATAAAATATTTAACAAATACTTTAAAAATATCGATAGTTTTATAAAAACATAAAAACATCGGTCTATAATTTGTAATATATTGATATAAAATTATTTAGATATAAACTGTAAAGATATTATTGAAGAAAATTTGACATTTTTGAAAATTTACAAAAATAAAGTGAAAAAATTTGATGAGTGTATTATTTTAATTTTTACTTTTGTAATTCCAAAGAGAATAAAAAATGAAATTTTAAGGAGGGACAATACCATGGAAGATATCAAAGACAGACTTGCCCACATCTTGAGAGCTAAAAATTTAACAGCAAAACAATTCGCTGAATTGATGGGAATTCAGCCTTCAAATGTATCCCATCTGCTAAACGGAAGAAACAAACCGAGTCTGGAATTTTTGACAAAACTTAAAGAGATTTTTCCGGAATATAGCTTCGATTGGATCATCATGGGAAAGAAACCAATCACAATAAATGAGCCTAATCCTACCCCAACAGATAATCCGGAAATTAGAATTGAGGAGGTTGAAGAGAAAAGAATTGTTGAATTTGACGATAACAACGAAAAGAAAAATCAGGTTGAAAGTCAAGAAGTTGTAGAAAATACCAAAGAAATAGAGAAAATAATCGTGGTTTATACCGATAAGACATTTGAAATCCTGAACCAACGCAATATAAATTAGGTATCCATAATTAAAAATAAAATAAAAAAGGTGTTGGTATAATTAAAATTTGTATATTTGCTATTTGAATTAATAGTGATTATCAATGTCTAAAGAATTGTTTTTCAACAACTTCCGTAGTTTTATATCGAAGTATAAAAAAGTGGTGATTGTGTCGCACGTCAATCCCGACGGTGATGCAATTGGCTCCTCGTTGGCATTTTATTTTTTCCTTCAGAAGTTTGGGATCGACGTTAAGATTATAATTCCCAACGACTTCCCTTCTTTTTTGGCGTGGATGCCAGGCATTGAGAATATACTGGTTTTTGACAAAAACTCTGAAAAAGGCGTGGAATACCTGAATGCCGCAGATCTGATTTGTTATATCGACTTCAATCATCCGTCGCGTACTGGATTGGTACACAACGATTTATGTCATTGCAGCAAAACTCCGAAAATGCTTATCGACCATCACAGAGACACGGATTATTCGCAATTTGAGGCATATCTGTCGGAACTTGAGACTTCGAGTACGGCTGAATTGGTTGCAGAACTCATTCAGTCACAAGGTTTTGACAAATATCTGGACGATAAGATAGCTATATGTCTGTTGGTTGGAATTATGACGGATACAGGTTCGTTTGCCCACTCGATATATCATCCGGAAACATTCGAAATCTGTGGTAAATTGATATCCCCTACAGTTGATTATCAATTGATACACAGCAAGATATATAATACTTTCTCAGAAAATAGACTGCGTTTGCTGGGTTACAGCATAAGTGAGCGGATGGTGACACTCGATGAATATCATACCGCTTATATATATCTGACTAAGGCTGATCTTGAGAGATTCAATTATCAGGTGGGGGATACCGAAGGCGTGGTGAATTTCCCATTGATGATCGACAATATAAAAATGGCGGTGTTAATTACTGAGCGTCAGGGAGTTATAAGATTTTCTTTCAGGTCGAAAGGTGATTTCTCTGTGCATGAGGTTGCAAGAGCACATTTCAATGGTGGCGGTCATACCAATGCAGCCGGAGGAACGTTGGAATGCAGCATAGAACAGGCTATAGAGAAATTATTGGCCGTTTTGCCTCAATATAAAGCGTTATTGAACAAATAATGATGAGGATTTCTGCTAAAATATTGTCATTGTTGGCTTTAATAAACGTTTTTGCTGTCATTTTTAATAGTTGTGACGACAAAAATCCGGCTCAGCAGTCTAATATTTCGGAACAAGGAATAACAAAAGACAGCCTGGAAAAGCTTAACAGACAATTGCTTCTACAAGAAAAAGAGGCGATTAGAAATTATATTGATAAAAACAATATTGAAGTGATCGAGACAGGTACGGGTCTGTGCTATCGTATTGTGAATCAAGGAGATGGCGACCTGATTAAGACTGGCGATATTGTTGTTTTAGATTATGAACTAAGACTTCTGAATGGTGAATTGCTATATTCTTCTGAAGAAAATGGCAGAAAAATTTTTGTTGTAGGCCATGGTGGAGTGGAGAGTGGATTGGAAGAGGCTGTTTTGTATCTTCATGAAGGAGATGAGGCGGAGATTATAATTCCGTCGTATCTTGCGCATGGTTTGGCGGGTGACGGTGATAAAATCCCGTTAAGGGCTGCAATAGTTTATAGAGTGAAAGTTATTGAAAATCAATCAAATAATTAATAATTTAAATCTAAAAAAATGAAAAAAGTATTTTTAATGATGACGGCATTATGCTTGATGCTATCAGTTTTAACAAGTTGTGACAATGCGCACAAAGGTTATAGTAAAACCGATGAAGGTCTTTACTATCGTTTCCTCACTACAAACGAAGGAGAATTGCCGAATGTAGGCGATGTCATTGATTATCAATGGGCTTGTATTGTTAATGACGTTGATACTCTTATTCCTGCGTCACCGTTCCTGTATCAGCTTATGGAACCTCAGTATCCAACTGATTTGATGAGAGGTTTGGCTATGATGCACAAAGGTGATTCGGCTTCGTTTATTGTCGATGCTGACTCTGCTGCTCTTTATATCTTTGGTAATCAGCAATATATTGATAAATATGGCGAGAAGGATATCATGAGATTCGAAGTAAAGATGAATGATTTCTATCCTGAAAGCGAATTTGTGAAAAGAATGGTTGAGTCTGTAAAAGAGCAATATCCTGAGGAGACAGCAAAAGCTAATGCTGATTTGCAGGCATATTTTACAGAGAATAACATAGTCGCAACCCCTACAGCAACAGGACTTTACTATGTCATGACAAGTGAAGGCAACGGTGAGATGCCGGCCAAAGGCGATATCGTAAAGGTGCATTATACTGGCAAACTGCTTGACGGTACGGTTTTCGATTCATCTATTGAACGCGGCGAACCTATTGAATTTCCTGTTGGTGCCGGCTATGTCATCCCTGGTTGGGACGAGGGTATCATGATGATGTCTGTGGGAGAGAAGGGCGTTCTTTATATCCCTTATTATCTTGCATACGGTCCAAATGGTTCAGCACCAGTGATTCCGCCATTTGCAACATTGATTTTCGACGTGGAACTTACTGGCATTCAGAAGGTTCAGTAGTATCGTAGAAGTTTTCTTTATCGGCATGGAAACAGTCGATGGCGGTGATAATCGCCATGCAGCTCCAGACTGGAACGGCTAATTTATCGGTGTCAAGGAAGTTGTTGAGTGTTCCATGGATATAATAGCCTATCAAGGCTAGGGTAGAGGCAAGAACGAGGATTTTGGATTCTTTGTTCTTGCTTCTTTTATATGTCGTCAGACCGCAATAAATGAAGACGACGACAATAGTGACGACGAGTAATGCGCCTGGAACTCCTTGTTCGGCCAGCGTTCCTATGTATTCGCTGTGGGCGTTGCCCATATCGCCTGAGTTGGTGCTGATGATTGTCTTGTTCTTAGATTCCTGGAAAGGAGCATATTCGAACTGGTATGTGCCGGGTCCCCAACCTACGAGAGGTTTTTCCTTAAACATCCTAAGTGCTGAATTCCAACGGTTTATACGCTCTAGGTTTGACGCGTCGGTGGTTATGTTGGTCATCGACTGTATGTTCTCTACGATGTTGCCTGATGCGTCTTGGTCGTTTTTAGCAAGGGAGTCGAAGATCTGTTGCTGGAAAGTGAAGAACAGACCTACCAAAACCACTGTAACTACTGCGATATACTTGAATTTTATCTTGAGCAAAACTAATATAAGGACGCCTATTGCTGCGATAAGGCTGATCCATGAGGCGCGGCAGAATGAGAGAATGATGGCAATGACCAATATGAGCAATACCACGCCGACTGCAATCTTTTTCTTTTTGTTTATATTAGGCATAAAAAGATATGCTGCGCACAAAACGATGTATATGGCTAATGCTGCGCCGTAAGCCGTGTGGTCGTTGTAAAATGGCGACATCACCCAGTGGGCCGAGTCACCGTCGAAGCCTCGGGCCGCATGGTTGGCGATGGTATAAAATATCACTATTATAAGGCCAAACATGTACAACCAGATGAAACGGTTGATATTCTTGGGGTTTTTAAATAATTCGGCACACAAGAAATAGGAGGGGATGATGAACCAAAGTCTCGACACGACAAATTTCAGCGAAACAACAGGTAGCTGACTTGTTAAAGTGGTGATAATCATCCATATAAACATCAGATATATCACTATGGATATGGGGTGCCGTCCGATTTTTGCATCAAATTTTCTGTCGTAAACAAGTTTTGCAATAAACAACACAAGGACTCCGGCCAGCAGCGGCTCGGATGGCAAGGATATGGCAAAACTCAACTCCTCCAGCGTTATCGATAGAGGGGTGAGAAATGCTATCAGAAGCAAAACTGTGTCAAATGAGAACATGTAAAGCAGTAAAATACCAACAACAGCAGGCGTTGCGAATGCCAGATAGGTGTCTTTTTTTACCATGAAATACAATCCTATCGCAACGCAAATCGCCGCGATTACGTAAACTGCTGCTGTCTTTACGTATTTCTGCATTATTTGACGAAACGTTTCTTGTTTTCAATCACATAGATGACAAGGATTGAGATGAAACAGGCGCACAATGCACTGAGAGCGACTACAACCCAACGGATAGGATAGGCCTTTTTGTCGGCCACGAATGGGTTTGACACCATATTGGCAAACGAAATGTTGTTGGCGCAGTAACGTGTCTCGCGCTCGAAGTCGTATTTTGTTTTGTGATAATTCTCTGAGGCATACTCCAGAAGGTTATTGATGATATTGACTTCCGGACCATAGGTCTCCAAATTTTCCTTGAGTTCGTTCAGCTTGTCGCTTTTGCCGTTGTTAAGATATGCGCGGGTGATTTCCCTTGATTGGCTTGTAACATCGACAATGCCGTATTCAGTGCCTATTGTCGTTAGGCGTTCTCTAAGAGAATCGAGGAAAATCTCGTTGTCTTTCAATGTCGATTTGAACATTCTGGCTTGCTCGCCTCTCTGTGTTTTTGTCAACTTCTCAATGATCAGATTGTATTGATTGACAATCTCATACACCATTGCACAAGCTATTTCAGGGTCGCTGTCGTACACCTTGATGGTGACTGCGTCGTAAGGAGTCCTCGAGATGCTGACATTGCTGCGATATTCGCCGATGAGGGCTGTTTTCCAATATTTATAGCTCTTCTCAATCTTATAATGTTCCAACAAACCAAATTTATCTACCACTGAGTCCATGATCTGCTGTGACTGCATGATTTGAAGCATCTGCTCGGTGATGGTCTCATCCGAATACTCTTCGATATGGGTAGGATAGACTGTGGCCTCTGATTTAAACAAAGGGGTGATAAACATCGATCCTGAGAAGATTGCGCCAAAAATCGCAGCTACCAAAGTGATGATGATAATGTGCCATTTCCATTTAAGGACGGTCTGAATCATAGATGTGTTGTCGAAATAATTATCCATCTTTTATTTATTTGTATGCGTAAAAATAATCTACAAAAATAAGGAAAAATCTTTAATCTCACCTAATTATTGTAAAATTATTTCTTGATATGACTAAGGGAAGAAAGGACGAGTTCTTTTATCTCATTGTAATTCAACATCTTAGTGATGAAAGCAATAATTACGCACACTGCTGCCGCGATGAAGAATGATGTGAGCCAACTCAACGATAAAGTTGTTGAAACATAAGAAATTAGGCTTATTAAAACTAAAAATGCAACTAACCTAATCCAGAATGAAGTGCCAAGTTTGAGGTTGAATATTTTTTTCGCGATGAAAAACTGGATGACGCATGTTACAAACTGCACGCAGAGGCTGGTGAAAGCGGCGCCGATGGCTTTGAAATGCGGGATGAAGATGAAATTTAGGGTGATGTTGAGCACTACGCCGCAGGCCGCGACGATGTTAAGATGTTTCAAATTGCCATTGGCGGTGAGCAGCGTTCCGAAGATATAAGTTACTGATACTGAGACGAAACTACCCATCAGAATCATCAGGATGGTGGATGACTCGTTGTTGTTGAACTCGGGATACATCAGCTCCATGAAGTTGCGGCTGTAGAAGATGCAGAGCACCGCGATAATGCACGTCATCGAAAGCATGATGCTAAACGATTGTTTTACAAGTCCTTGCAGGTCTTCTTTCTCTTTTATGATGGCTGCAAACAGTGGCAGAAGTATCACCGAGAAGAGGTAGGATATGTTGTTGCCTGCGTCGAAAAGTCGCCATGCGCGGGCATAAACGCCAGCCTGTGCTGCTGCCACGTCCTCGGGAAGGATGCGCTCGATGAGAACCGGCTCGAGACGGTTGTAGAAGCTCATCAAAAGCACCAGAAGGGCATAGGGAAGGCTCTTCTTGATGATCATAATCACAAACGGGATGTTGATCCTGATTGTAAGTTTTCCCGTGTGTTTTAAAACGATGGCGACCGCGATGATGAGTGTTATGACGTAGGAGATCGTCTGCGAGTATATGTAGCTGTAGATGTTGAAATTTTCTCTCGGCACGAATCCCGACCATAGCAAGAAGCTACAAATCAATATCATGAGCACCCTGTCGAGAACCGAGAGCATGCTGTCGGTCTTGAAAAGAAGCAGGGCTGAGATGTTCGATCTGACGTATAAGATAAACGACAGCAAAACCTGGTTAAAGCCAACAATTGCAAGCAGTTTCAGTTGTTCTCCACGATAACCGATGAGCCATCCGAGGACGAAAATCACGATGAAATATAGCACTGTAAGCAAAATCTTGGCTTGCGATATGCCTACAAAATGCTTGGAGAGCAGCTGGTTGTTCTGCGCTATGTTGCGGTTGTTGAAATTAGTCAGACCGAGGTCGAGGAGGATGTAAAAAAGATAGGAAAACTGCGATATTGCGAGATAAAGTCCGTAAGATGTGTCACCTACTAGGTTCTGGACTGCACGGTCAACGCCCAAAATCCAAAACGGCTTTATCAAAAGATTGATAAACAGCAGGAAAATTATATTTTTTAAAAACTTCTTATTCATCCTCGAATCTCAAAAATCCAACGACAACAATTGCATTTTTATTGTAAAATAATTATCAAAATTTTGCGTTACAAAAATAGTATATTTTGAAATAATTTCGTATATTTGCAGATTAAATTTTAGAAATTGGAAAAATATTCGGAAAAGGAAATATTGGAAATCGAGAGATCGTATGAGGAGCTGCTTCAGCTGGTGGGCGAGACGATGACGTTGGAAGAGGTCGGATTTATTGGGAAAGCCTATGATTTGTGTTGTTCGAAATATGATGGGATGAGGATGATTTCCGGCAGGCCGATGATGCTTCATGTGCTCGAAGTCGCTAAGATTTGCTATTCCGAAATGGGAATGCACAGTAAGACAATAGTTTGTGCATTGCTTCACAATATCACTAAGGTTACTGATGTCACTTTTGATGAAATCAAAGAACAGTTCGGCGATAGAGTTGTATTGATACTCAGAGGTTTGGTTAAGGTTATGTCGCTGAATATGTCGCAAATCTCTACACAATCGGACACTTTCAGAAAACTTTTCCTCTCGATGGTTGACGACATCAGGGTGGTAATGCTGATTATTGCACACTGTCTCTCGAATTGCCGACATCAAGAGGATATTGATGCGAATGGTGGAGTAGATAAATTCTTTGAAATCACCAAATACCTTATCATCCCGATAGTCCATCGTCTTGGTCTTTACAACATCAAAAAAGACTTGGAAGAGGCTGTGATGATTCACGAAAACCCTAAGGAATACGAGGAAATCAAGGAAAAAATCACCATGTCGCATGTGACGCAGGAGGAGAAGATGGCGAATTTCCTTCTTCCTATACGTCGTGGATTGAGCGAAGAGGGCTTTGACTACACTATCAAGTGGCGTACAAAGTCGATACCGTCGATTTTTGCCAAGATGAAGGCACAAAATGTTCCGTTTGAGCAGGTTTACGACCTTTTTGCCGTAAGGATAATCATTAACAACTCGAAAATAAAGGATGAAAAAGCCGATTGTTGGAAGGTGTATTCCATTGTTACAAATCTGTATCAGCCTAATCCCCAGCGACTTAGAGACTGGATAACCAAGCCAAAGGCTTCTGGTTATGAGTCGTTGCACACGACGGTGAAAAACGGCGTCGACTGGGTCGAGGTGCAGATCAGGACATCGCGCATGGATGAGATAGCCGAGAAAGGCAACGCCTCGCATTGGTCTTATAAGAGCAGCGGCGACAAGCATCAGACGCCTGATGAATGGTTAAACCAGATTAGGGGCATTCTCGAGGACACCGACCAGTCGGATTTCAATCCGTTAGATGATAAAAGGGCTGCTAAAGGCAAGTCCGACAAGATGTATATCATCACGCCGCAAGGAGAGGTGAAACAGCTGCCTGTTGGCTCAACAATTCTTGATTTCGCTTTTGAGGTTCACACCCAGGTGGGCTGCCATTGTATCGGTGCACGCGTGAACGGCAAGATGCAGCCGATACGCTATATGTTGAAAAACGGCGATCGTGTGGAGATACAGATAAGCAGACGACAGACGCCAAAAGCCGACTGGCTCGGATATGTCAACACCGAAAAAGCGAAATCGAAAATCAGGAGGTTCCTGAAGGACGAGGAGATGAAAGAGGCTGAACTTGGTAGCGCCATCTTCCACAGGAAACTGAAGAATTGGAAAATAGCATTTAACGATAAGATTTTCACGGAGTTAATAAAGAAATACGGTTGCGAGTCGGGAATAGAGTTTTATCATAAGATAGCGACCGACCAGATAGATATTGCCGAAATGAAGTCTTTCATTTTGGCACAGACAGAGGAAAAGGAGTTCCATAAGGTGGAGGAAGAACAGCGTAAGGATAAACCCATTGAAAATGAAGGCGATGCGATGAGTATTGGTGCCAACATCAATGGTTTTGCCTTTAAGATGGCGAAGTGCTGTAATCCTATCCCGGGTGATAACGTCTGCGGTTTTGTCAACGTAGGCGGAGGAATCACAATACACCGTGTCAACTGCAAGAACGCCATCGCGATGAAGAAACGGTATCCTTACCGTCTTGTCGACGTGAAATGGCAGGGCGACGTGCCTTCAAGAGCTACTATCAAGGTGGTGGCAAAAGACAGTTTCGGTATTCTCAGCGATATCACTGAAGTGATGAAACAGATGGAAATCAATATCATAGACGCTTCGATGGGAACTAGGAACGGTTTCTACGAAGGACGTTTTGTTATGAATATTTCGAGTGTCAATTATCTTGAGCAGCTGATACGCAGGCTCAAGTCCCTGGCTAATGTCACTGAAGTTCAGAGGATTGATTGATATTCAATCACTTAGTCATTATATCGATAATCTCGGTATCGGTTTCTTTCATGCCTACGGAGCCGACTAGTCCCACGTTATTTATGGTGTCTTCGATGTCGCATCCGACTATGCCGTCGCCGGCCTCGAACTGTTGTCCGTTTTTATACATGTAATAGCCGAGGATGCCTGATTCCACTGATGCTGCTATCTTTGCTGCGCATGACGCCTTGGCGCCGTCGCAGATGATGCCCGACACTGTCACCACGGCGTTGGTGAGGGTATGTTCTATCACGTCGAGGCTCTCGCCGAGGAGATAGGCGATGCCGCAGGCAGCAGCGCAGCCTGCGCTGACGGCTCCGCAGTATGCGGAGAGCCGTCCGATGCGCGTCTTCTGGTGGATGGCGGTGAGGTTGCTGACGACAAGGGCCCGGTACAGCCTGTCATCGTCAATGTGATATTCTTCAGCGTAGGCGATGACTGGCATCGACACGGTGAGTCCTTGGTTGCCGCTGCCTGAGTTGATGATGACGGGCAGCTCGCACCCGTTCATACGCGCATCGGAGCCTGCGGCAGCGCGTGCCTTGGCTTTCACCTTGATGTCGTCGCCATAGTATTTTAATAAGGTGCTTCCTATGTTGGCACCCCAGCTGTTCTTCAAGCCTTCGTCAGAGATTGCAGTGTTGTATTTTATCTGACGTCCGATGACTTCTTTAATGTCTTGGATATCAACGCTGTCGGCGAAGTCAACGATGCCCGAGACACTCAGACAGCTGCGGTCGGTGAGTTCTTTCGTCGGCTTGGCGATGGTCTCACTTTGGAAGAGCACCTCGTCGTCTTTCTGGATATGCACTATGTTGGTGTGGAAGCCGCAGATTCTCACGTCGGCATGATGCTCGCCCTTATATACTATTATCGTGACATCCAGCTGTTCCTGACAGTTTATGTGTTTCACGCATATTGGGGTGGAGGCGAGGTATTCTTCTGTCGCCTTCTTCTGTTCGTCTGTCACGTTGGCAATCACTTCGAGGGCTTTGTCGGGGTTTCCTGCCACTATTCCGACCGCCGCCGCGGCTTTGATGCCTTTCATGCCGTTGGTGTTAGGCACGATGACGCTCTTCACGTTCTTGATGATGTTACCGCTGGCCAGCACCTCCACTCTGTCGGGGATGGCGCCTAGCACCTGACGCGCCTTGGCGGCGGCGTAGGCGAGACAAATAGGCTCGGTACAACCCATGGCGGGTACCAACTCTTCCTCTAAGATGTTGATATACAATTGATAACGTGAATCAGACTTATTCATATCAGTTTCCTTTCGTGATTTCCATTGTGGTGATTTCTATGCTTCCGTTTTCGGGCAGAATCTCAATCCAGGTGTTGTCTTCGCTGAACCATTTGTATTGCGAGCCAATCCTGATGATGAAGTCGTTGACATCCTGGTTCTTCGGCACTGTGACGGTGAAACCTCCGCTTCTGCCGTTCGGGCTGCCGTAGGAGACGTACATGATAAACTGGCGCTCGCCGAGGTTCTTGCCTTTGATGAGGAGGTAGTTGCCACGACGTGTGGAGGCATCGACGGGCTGGAACTCATAGCGTTTGGTCTCGCCATTGGCTATGGTCTCTGAACTTGTCACAAGATCCATAATCTTGTTAGCCTTCAGCATCTCGCCAATCTCCCTGATTTTATTGGAAGGATAGGGGTTTCCAGTGTTAAGCTGTATCGCCTTGGTGTAGAGCTCGATAGCTTTGTCGTAGTTCTTTGTCTGGAACTGTGCGTCGCCTTTGGCGACATAGCCGTTGTATTCGTTCTGAAGACCCGCCAGACGTTGGTTTTCGCTCTGTTGTGCCAGCGCAAGCTGTTGTGTGGCAGCCTCGTCGCCTGGTTTGTTTGCCAATGCTATGTTGTATTGGCGTATGGCTTCCGCAAAGTTCCAGCTGTCCATGGCATAACGGCCTTCCGACATTGCCATGTTGTAGTTTTCCTGTTTCTGCCGTTGTATCTCCTCGTAGAATCCTGCTATCACGCCGAGTTTCTCGGTCGCGGTGGCGTTGTTCGGGTCGAGGGCTAGCACCTGGTTGAAGGTGCTCTCGGCGTCGGCGTATTTTTTGTCTGTAATCTGTTGATTACCAGTGTTTATCAGGTTCTGAATCTGTGCTTTACGCTGCTTCTCGGCCTCCGCCGCGGCTTGACGTTCCAGTTCTTTGCGTTGCTGTTCTGCGTACAGGATCATGTCCTCGGCGTTCTTTTTCTTTGCCAGTGCTTCGGCGTTGTTGGGCTTGAGTTCCAAGGCTTTCACATAATAGGCGAGGGCCTGCTCGTAATTCTTCTGACCCTCGGCGGTCTCGCCTTTGCCTATGAAATTCGCGAAGTCGTTGTCGATTTTGGCTTTGTCGTTCTGAATCTTACGATATTCCGGACTGTTGACGATTTCGTCGATGCGTGCTATCATGCCTAGGGCGTAGGAATCGTCAGCAATTACTGTCAAAGCGGATTGATAGGCATCTCTTGCTTCGTTGTAAGAACGGTCTTCGTAATATGCGTCAGCCTCAGTAATTTTCGCGTTATAGCTGTCGGCGATGTTTTTCTTTGTCTGAAGCTCATTTATCGTGGCGGAAATATCAGACTCATTGGGGAAAATCTGCAATGCCTGCTCATAAGATGCTATAGCCTCGGCATATCTCTTTCTTAATGCAAGGTCTTTGCCCTGCGCTGTAAGTCTGTCAAACTCATTGACTTTCGAGTCGAAGGCCTCTTTTTGTGTCTTGGCATCCTTATATTTTGCTTGGGCTGCCGAGTTGTTAGGGTAGATCTTCAGTGCCGACTCGTATTGCATCACGGCTTCGGCATATTTTTCAGCCTTAAGAAGGTTGTCGCCTAATGTCACCATCTCGTTGAATTCATCGAGTTTGTCTTTCTCGTTCTTCAAGAATGTGGTTATCTCTTCCTTCTTGCCCAATGCATATTCGTCTTTCGGGAATATTTTCAGGGCTTTGTTGTATTCTGCGAGGGCCTTGTCAAGGTCATTGTTGGCGTAGAAGTTGTCGGCGTTGTCGATATGTTCGAAAAACTGCTCTTCTTTCTTGTTTTCTTCACGTATCTTCTGCAAAGTCTTGTCGAGTTTGCTTTTCGCCGAAGCGTCATTTGGTTTCAGTCGCAATGCTTCCTGATAATATGTCTTTGCCTTTATATACTCTTGTTTTGAGAATTCCTTATCGCCTGATGATATCAGCGATTGGTAGGTGGGGGCGCTTTCCTGGGCTTGTATGTCATTTGTTGTGAAACAAAGGATTCCCAGCGATAAAACGAAGATATATTTTAACAGTTTTTTCATTTTTAAAAATTTTTTATAAAAACGCCCGAAAATCCTAAATATTGCTTTCTATCTTACCGTCTTTTATCGTTAAAGTCCTGTCGGCCATCGCTGCTAGGGTAGGATTATGTGTCACAATCACGAATGTCTGGCCTGTCTGTTCTCTCAGTTTGAAAAACAGTTCGTGAAGCTCTTTTGCGTTCTGTGAGTCGAGGTTGCCTGACGGCTCGTCGGCGAGGATTACGGCGGGGTTGTTGATGAGGGCGCGGGCCACTGCCACACGCTGCTGTTCGCCTCCTGAGAGCATTGATGGCTTGTGATTTGCTCTTTCCGTAAGATTAAGATACTCAAGTAATTGATTGGCTTTACTTAAAGCATTACTTTTACTTTCTCCAGCGATGAAAGCGGGGATGCAAATGTTCTCCAAAGCGGTGAATTCGGGCAGCAGATGATGGAACTGGAACACGAAACCTATGTTCTTGTTACGGAAGGCGGCAAGTCTTCTTTGGCCGAGTGTGTTTACATTCTGGTTGTTGATAAATACCTCGCCTTTGTCGGCTTTTTCCAGTGTTCCGATGATTTGGAGCAACGTCGACTTGCCGGCGCCTGACGCCCCCACGATGGTGACGATTTCGCCTTTATCTATATGAAGGTCAATGCCTTTGATGACATCGACGTTTCCAAACGATTTGTATATTCCTTTTGCTTCTATCATTCGTCGTCTTTTTTGCCTGTTTGTAGTTTGGCCCTTGTGAACGGCTTGTTTCTGTCGAAGAGATATCGGTAGGTGATATGTGTCTTATAGTGCTTACAGCCAGCGCGTTCGGCTATTTTGAGCATTGGAGGGTTGAAGTCGCCTATCCAATTGAGTTGTATTTCTTTATACTTGAATTTCTTCTTTATCGCCTGTGCTTCGAGGGAGCATACCAGACCTGATTCGAGACCTTTTTTGCGGTGTTCCGGCACTATGCCGAATACCAGTGAGATGGCGCGGTCGCAGATTCTTGATATCTTTACTCTCCAAAAGATGCGTAACTTGTTGAAACCCTTGTCGTTACCGTTCAAACCTTTATATATTTGGTTGAGGTCGATCATCATGAGGAAGAAGCCGACGGGTTCGCCTTTGTAATATGCGAAATGCATAAGGCGGGGGTCGATGATGGGCTTCAGGCTGTTGAGCAATGCCATGGCGTGCTGGCGTGTGAGTTTTGCCGCGCCAGGGATGACGCCCCACGACTTATTGTAAATCGTCAGGAAATCGTCGGCATAGCGGTCTATTTTGCGTCTGTCGAGGATTTCGAAGGTATAGTCTGGGTTTTCGTAGATGCGCGCCGCTTTCTCTCGTAGTATGGGGTCGAATCCGCCTGGGATGAGGTTTCTCCTGAAGGTGAACTGCTTGAAATAATCCTTAAAGCCATAATTCTCAAAGAGTTGGCTGTAGTAAGGATAGTTGTAAGGCATGTTGTAGATCGGGTCGGTGAAGCCTTCCACCAGACATCCCCAGAAATAGTCGCGATCGCCAAAGTTTATTGGGCCGTCCATGGCTTCGTAGCCACGTTCCTCGAGCCATTTCTTGGCGGCGTCGAAGAGGATGTTGGCAGCTTCCTGGTCGTCGATGCAGTCAAAGAATCCGCATCCGCCGGTTTTTTGGCCATTTTCCTCTTTTTCATACACTTTTGAGGTCTTCTCATCATAAAAAACAGCTATTCTGCCGACCATTTTGCCATTCTCATCGGTGAGATAATAGCGGGTGGCGTCGCCATGGCGGAAAAGCTTGTTTTGGTCTCTGTCGAACACCTTCTCAACCTCGTGGTCGAGTGGTCTGACATAATGGTTGTCGTTTTTATACAACTTCGACGGAAACGCCAGCCATTGCTTGATTTCGCGTTTACTAGAAACCTCGTGTAGTGTATATTTCGACATTTATTTTAAAATCCTTAAATATTTTGCAAAAATAAGAAATATTTCGTAATTTTGTAGTGAAATTTTTAAAAAATGAAAAAGATTGATATTCAAGCGAAATATGACGCTTTCATTGATTATTTTGAGAGAACGATGCCTGTCGCGGAGTCGGAGCTGAAGTTCATGAATCCGTATCAGCTCGTGGTGGCTGTGGTGCTCTCGGCCCAGTGCACCGACAAGAGGGTGAACATGACGACACCCGCGTTTTTTGAGCGTTTCCCTGATGCGAAGTCATTGTCGGAGGCAACGCAAGACGAAGTGTATCAGTTGATTAAGTCAATCTCGTATCCTAACAACAAAGCCAAGAATCTTATCGGGATGGCGAAGGCTTTGATGACTGATTTTAATGGCGTAGTGCCTGATAATATTGAGGATTTGCAGAAGCTACCCGGGGTGGGGCGTAAGACGGCTAATGTGGTCGTGGCGGTGGCGTTCGACAAGCCTGCTATGCCTGTGGATACACATGTCTTCAGAGTCGCGGCGAGGATAGGGCTGAGCAAGAACGCCAAGACGCCGTTTGAGACTGAGCGGCAGCTGGTAGCGCATATCCCGCAAAATGTGCTCTCGAAAGCCCATCATTGGCTTATTTTACATGGCAGATACGTGTGCCTGGCACGCAAGCCGAAATGCGAGGAATGCGGTATCAAAAATATTTGTGATTTTTATCAAAAAAATGGCAAAAAAGTTTGCTGATTAAAAATTAATGCTTATATTTGTAGCGTTACGTTTGATTAAAAACTCGTCAAAATCAGATTGTAACACTGTAAAATTGGAGTAAATTTATTTGTTAAACTATTGATTTTAAATTACTTAGAAAATGGCAAAGAATATTGTGGAAGATGTCGAGAAAGTGAGACAGGAAAAAATGAAGGCTTTGGAAGCCACATTGGGAAACATTGAGAAATCGTTCGGAAAAGGCAGCATCATGCGCCTTGGCGACAATAAACAGGAGAAGATTGATGCTATATCAACTGGTTCGATTGGTTTGGACTATGCATTGGGCATCGGCGGAATGCCTCGTGGAAGGATTATAGAGGTGTTTGGACCTGAGAGTTCGGGAAAGACCACATTGGCATTGCATGTCATCGCAGAAGCCCAGAAACAGGGCGGAATCGGTGCATTTATCGATGCTGAGCATGCCTTCGACCGTTTCTATGCGAAGAAACTTGGCGTTGACATCGAGAATCTGCTTGTTTCGCAGCCTGACAACGGCGAGCAAGCC
Source organism: uncultured Bacteroidales bacterium (assembly GCA_905236635.1). Classification (GTDB taxonomy): domain Bacteria; phylum Bacteroidota; class Bacteroidia; order Bacteroidales; family F082; genus Limimorpha. The sequence goes on along the minus strand of CAJOCJ010000016.1, from coordinate 21,299 downwards.
CTTGAGATAGCCGAAAACCTTATCCGTTCGGGTGCTATCGACGTCATCGTGATCGACTCAGTGGCAGCGTTGACGCCAAAGAGCGAGATTGAAGGCGAGATGGGTGACAGCAAGATGGGATTGCAGGCACGACTGATGTCGCAGGCAATGCGTAAGCTGACAGCAACAATCAGCAAGACATCAACGGTGTGTATCTTCATCAACCAACTGCGTGAAAAGATAGGTGTCATGTTCGGCAACCCGGAGACGACAACCGGCGGAAACGCCTTGAAATTCTATAGCTCCGTGCGTCTCGACATACGTAAGGTCAGTCAGATTAAGGACGGCGAGAATATCATGGGTAACCGCGTGAAAGTCAAGGTGGTGAAGAACAAGGTGGCTCCTCCGTTTAGAAAAGCCGAGTTCGATATCCTTTACGGCGAAGGTATCTCACGCGTGGGCGAGATCATCGACTTAGGTGTGGAACTCAACATCATCAAGAAGAGCGGCTCATGGTTCAGCTATAATGAAACCAAGCTCGGACAGGGTAGAGATGCCCTGAAGAAGCTGCTGGAGGAGAATCCTGAGTTGAGCGAAGAGCTGACACAGAAGATTGCCGAGGCTCTGAAAGATACGGATTGCGATTTGTAACATATTGAATATCAATAAGTAATGAAGAGAGTTTTTCTGGTTTTGGCTTGCATTTTGGTATTGGCGAGCTGTTCAGATAATGACAAAAAAGATAACAAGCAGTCGAAAGACAAACAGGTTGAGGTAACTGAGACTGAAGTTGTGGCCGACACCTTGGATGTTGACGGCTATATCAACCGTGCGAGGTGGCATCTTGCAAATCAGCAGGTGGGCAACGCCATTCGTGACATCAACAGCGCTTTGTCGTTGGATGGCAAAAACGTCGACGCCTTGCTGGTGCTGGCCGACATCTACTATGCTCTGGGCGACCAAGACAATATCCTTTTAACGCTGAACAAGGCGACGGAGATTGCGCCTATGGACCCGCGTCCGGTGGTGAAACTGGCGGAGCTGAGCTTCCTGCAGGGAAACACTAAGATGTCAAGCGCTTATCTTGATAAAGCATTAGAACTCAATAGCGTAAACCCGCAGGCATATTATATGCGCGGCATCATCTGCCTGTCGAAAAACGACACAGTGCAGGCGCTGAAGCAGTTTATGAAGGCGAGGAGCCAGGACGACACTTTCATCGACCCGGTATATCAGATTGCCCATATCTATGCGGCACAACGTGATCCATTGGCGAGAGATTTCTATAACCTCGCGATACAGATGGAGCCGGATAACTGGACGACGTACTACGACTTGGCGATGTTCCTGCAAGACAACGGAAATCCTGAGAAGGCGCTGGAGATCTACGACACTCTGAACGCCAAGATGCCCGATAACTATCAGGTTTTGTTCAACAGGGGATATGTCAATCTGGTGTATCTGTTTGACAATGACGCTGCTATCGAGTGTTTCGACCAGGCGTTGGCGGTCAATCCGAAAGCTGTGGATGCCTTGTTAAACAAAGGCGTCGCTTACGAACAGAAAGGCAACTACAAGCAAGCGAAAAGCATCTACCTCCAGATTTTAAAGGATAATCCTAATTATCAGCTGGCGATAGATGCTTTGCACAGGATGGGAGAGTGATTACTCTGCCGGCTCTGTAAACACTTTGGCGAGTTGATTGAGGTTCTCGTCGAGTTCCTGCTCAACTCCGCCTAGTTCGTTGATGCTTCCCAGAGGCTCGTTCATACTGAAGTAGAACTTGATCTTAGGCTCTGTGCCTGAAGGTCTTACACTGACTTTAATGCCATCTTCGGTGAAGAACTGAAGCACATCCGATTTCGGGAGATTGATGATGGTCTCGATGCCGAAGGTGATGTCTTTGCTCACGCCGAGCTTGTAGTCTCTGATCTCGGAAACTCTTGACCCGAGCAAGGTCTTCGGAGGGTTAACCCTGAAGTTGAGCATCATCTTCTTGATTTCCTCGTTGCCGCTGATGCCTTTCTTGGTGAGGGAGACGAGTTTCTCGCGGTAAACGCCGAATTCCTTGTATATCTCCTTGAGGAGCTGATAGAGCGTCTTGCCTTGTTCTGCAGCCCATGCAGTGGCTTCTGCCAGCATGAAACAGGTGATGATGGCGTCTTTGTCGCGTACGAAGTCGCCGACGAGGAAGCCGTAGCTCTCTTCACCGCCGCAGATAAACTTCTCTTCAGGCTTGTTCAAGATCTTGTCGGCGATATATTTGAATCCGGTGAGGACATCGTATGTCTTGACGTTGAATTTGTTAGCGATATTAAGCAGTAAGTCGCTGGTTACTATGGTCTTAACGATAAACTCCTTGCCTGTGAGCTTGCCGAGTTCCTCCCAACGAGTAAGGATGTAATAGGTGAGGATGCTGGCTGTCTGGTTGCCGTTGAGCAGCATGAAATCGCCTTTGTCGTCGCGTACTGCGAGGCCCACGCGGTCGGCGTCAGGGTCAGTGGCGAGCACGATGTCTGCTTTCATGGCTTTGGCTTTCTCAATGGCCATGGTCATGGCGGCTTTCTCCTCCGGGTTTGGCGACACTACAGTAGGGAAGTTGCCGTCTGTAACCATCTGTTCCTCAACAGGATAGAAGTTTTTGAAACCTGCCTTGGCGAAGAGCTTCGGCATCACCTGGCCGCCTGTGCCGTGGATAGGGGTATAGACAAACGACAGGTTTTTATGCTTCTTGATAAGTTTCGGTGACAGCGAGAGACTCATTACTTTGTTGAGGTAGATCTCGTCGAAGCTGTCGTCGAGCATCTCGAGGAGCTTGGCGTTTCTCTTGCGTTTCACCATTGAGATATCAGTGATTTTCTGCACCTCGGCGATGATATTCTTGTCGTGTGGGGCAACAACTTGGCCGCCGTCCTCCCAATAGACCTTATAGCCGTTGTATTCCTTCGGGTTGTGCGATGCTGTCACCACGATTCCCGACTGGCATTTCAACTCGCGGATGGCAAAAGAAAGCTCTGGAGTGGGGCGTAAGGCACTGAATAAGAACACCTTAATGCCGTTGGCTGTCATGACGTCGGCTGTGATCTGAGCGAACTCCTTGCTGTTGTTACGGCAGTCGTAGGCGATAGCGATCTGAGGCTTTTTCATGTCGGCAAACATCATTTTGATGTAGTTTGCGAGGCCTTGTGTTGCCATTGCGACGGTGTAGATGTTCATTCGGTTGGTGCCGACGCCCATGATACCTCTCAATCCGCCTGTTCCGAATTCCAGAATGCGGTAGAAGCTTTCGGTCAGCTCGTTAGGGTCGTTGTCGATGAGATTTTGAACTTTTTTTCTTGTTTCCTCATCGTATTGGTCTGATAACCAAGACTTTGCCTTTGCAAGTATCTCAGGAGAAACGTTGTCCATGATGTATAGTTTTAGTTGTTAATTTTCTTATTTTTGTTATCCACTGCAAATTTATATAAAAAACTAATACCAATCGACTCTTTAAATTGAAGAATTGGTTTTTCTCTTCCATCGATCTCAAATCTGACGTTGTCATCGTAGATAAGATGGACGTTGATAACCGTTGATATATACTTGCTTATGGTGAATCTGATGCCTGTTTCCCAGTCCACATCGATGTTCCAGCGGTTGTCCGGGTTTACGTCCATATAATTGTTGTAGAGGTTAAGGTTTGAGAAGATACTGACGTTGTCGTTGAAAGTCTGATGGTATTTTATCAAGACGTTAAGTCCAAGCTCGCCAAGGAAACGTTTTCCCGGAATCCAGATGCTGTCGCCTTCGATGACGTTCCAGTAGCCTGCCTCCACGCCGAACGAGCCTTTGTCGGCCAAAGTCTGGTCGTTTACAAATGTAAATTTACCTGCTGAAGGACTGAAATAGATGCTTACAATATCGTGGATGTTGTATGTATAACCTATTGATACTGTGAGGTATGCAGGCGCAAAGAACTTGGAAATTGGGATGGAGTCGTTGGGGTATGAGTAACCGTTGGTGAACTGCGTCTTGAGCATCGTCATCGCGGTGAAAGTGAGGTTTTTGTTGTTGTTTTGTGTCATCGTAAGCGACACCTCCATACGGTCTTCTGTCTTCTCATAACGTCCCGTTCTGGTATAGCCCTGGGCGCCGTATATAAACAAGCCTGATGTTACGTAGTTGAACATCCGGCGATGATAGGTGTGCTTGAAGTTTCCGGTGATTTTGCCACTCATATTGCTCTCACCGCCAGCCGCCCAGTAGGTCATACCTAACTGATTGATAGTCATGCTTAAACCGCCTTCAAGCTTATGCCAGACAACACGTTCTTTTGGAGCAATAGTATCTTGTGACACGCCGATTTTGGGGCAGAGATTTATAAAAACCATACCCAAAACGCATGTCAGTATTAATTTGATATGCTTCAAAATATCTTTAAATACTGGCATTCCCGTAAAAATATCGTTTGCACTCGTTTTTCAGCGCAAAATTATAAAATAATAATTAAATTTGCAAAAAATTATTGTATGAATTCCATAAAAATTTGTCTAGAGAAGACCGATGAAGACCTTTTCATGCGCAGCAAATGGTGGGGAGATCCGGATTTACCAGTAAAATTTGATGTTCCCGACGATTTGACTTTCATTTGTCAGATAAGATGTGACGAGATTGCGGAGTTCGACAAGGAAAACCTGCTTCCTCACAAGGGAATGTTGTATTTTTTCGCTGCCATCGACTATTATTTCGGCGATTTCGATGCCTATTGTCCGGATGGTGTTTATTGGGACAAAGACGATATAAAGGTTATCTATGTGGAAGATATTGATAATCAAGAATTTGAACAAGTTATTTTTGTTGACGAAGATAATATGCCAGTGGCGTTGGAAGAGCGAAAAATTGTGTTTTCAATGGCAGAATCACATTGTGACGGCAACAAAATGCTAGGCGAACCGTATAACCGTGAATGGGAAGATTGGGATGAACCATACAATGGATGGATAGAGCTGTTGCAGGTCGATTCCGATGATTATGATGAGGTTACTTTGAACTTCATGGATTGGGGAATGTTACACATTTTTATAAATCCTAACGATTTGAAAAACAAAGAATTCAGTAAGGTTACTTCAAGTATCTGTTCAACATAGATTTTGATTATGAAAAAGACATTTTACGACGAATATGAGGATAAGGAATACGAGCTTGAGATTCCTGATGATCTATATAAAAAAGCATACGAGGAGCATGATTATGATGCCTTGTATGAGGTTGGAATATTATTGGAGACCGAAACCGAGATTTCGCTTGCCATTGTTGCCGATATCATGTATGAGGCTTATGATGACGGAAAAGGCAGTGATGACGCGCGTTATTGGCTGGAGGACTATCGTTTTGACGATGGCGCCGCCGACCCTTATGCTTAGCCTAATTTTTTAGCTACGACTTCAGCTGTGTAGCTTTCCTTACATTTAGTCAAATCTTCGGGAGTACCTGCAAACACTAGGTATCCGCCTTTATCACCTCCTTCCGGGCCGAGGTCGATAATCCAGTCGGCGGTCTTGATGACGTCTGGATCATGCTCAATGACGATGAGCGAATGTCCGTTGTTTATCAATGCTTCGAAAGCTTTCAGAAGCTTGTTGACATCGTGGAAATGCAAGCCGGTGGTGGGCTCGTCGAAGATAAAGAGTGTCGGTTTCTCGCTTGTTCCGTTAATCAGGAACGATGCCAGCTTGATACGTTGTGCCTCGCCGCCGGAGAGGGTGGAAGAAGGCTGTCCCATCTTCAGGTAACCCAATCCGACATCCCGTAACGACCTGAGTTTCAATACGATACGGTCGGTGATGTTTTTGTAGTCGTTGGGTTGGCTGAAGAACTCAATGGCTTCGTCTATGCTCATCTCCAGCACGTCGAAGACGTTTTTGTCGAGGAATTTTATCTCGAGAGCCTCTTCTTTGTAGCGTTTTCCGTGGCAGACGTCGCATTCGAGATACACGTCGGCCATAAACTGCATCTCGACTTTGAGGATTCCTTCGCCTTCGCAGTTGTCGCATCGTCCGCCAGGCACGTTAAACGAGAAATATCCCGCTTTGTTTCCGCGCATTTTCGCCAGTTTCTGCTCGGCGAAGAGGGTGCGGATGTCGTCGAATGCCTTGACGTAAGTCACTGGGTTTGAACGAGTTGACTTGCCGATGGGGTTTTGGTCAATCATCTCTACGGCTTGTATCGCCTGTATGCTGCCGCGGATAGTGCCGAAAGAGCCGGTCTTGTCGGCGGTGCCTCCGAAATGCTTCTTGAGCGAGGTGTAAATGATGTTGTTTACCAACGACGACTTACCCGAGCCGCTGACCCCTGTGACGACGGTGAGTGTGTTCAACGGTATCTTTACGTTGATATTCTTGAGGTTATGCTCGAGGCATCCGCAGAATTCGATAGCGTTGTTCCACTTGCGGCGATACCTCGGGACGGGGATCTCAAGCTTTCCCGTAAGGTATTGTGCAGTAAGCGAGTCGCTGCTCTTTTCCATGGCCTTGATGTCGCCTTGGAAGACAAGCTCGCCGCCGAACCGACCGGCATACGGTCCTATGTCAACTATCTGGTCGGCGGCGCGAATGATCTCTTCATCGTGTTCCACGACTATTACTGTATTTCCAATATCGCGGAGTCTTTTCAGGACTTTTATAAGTTGTTGAGTATCACGCGAATGCAGTCCGATGCTCGGCTCGTCGAGGATGTAGGTCGAGCCCACGAGACTGCTACCGAGTGATGTCGCGAGGTTGATACGTTGCGCTTCACCGCCTGAGAGGGTGTTGGAGGCACGATTCAGGGTGAGATAGCCGAGTCCGACTTCCATCAGGAAGCCGATGCGGTTACGGATCTCCACAAGGAGTCTGTCGGCGATGGAACTCTCTGATTCTGAGAGCTTTATGTTGTCGAAAAACTCCTTCAGCGAGTCGATTGACATTGTCGCCAGGTCGGTGATGCTCTTCCCGTTGATTTTCACGTAGTTAGCTTCAGGACGTAGACGTTTGCCATGACAGTCGGGGCAGGTGGTCTTGCCTCTATAGCGAGCCAGCATTACTCGATATTGAATCTTATATGATTGATTTTCAACGTCTTTGAAGAAGTCGTCAATGCCCATGAAGTACTTGTTGCCTTTCCATAGCGTCTCTTTTTGCTCGTCGGAGAGCTCGAAATACGGTTTATGGACTGGGAAGTCGAAGTAATGTGCCTTGCGCACCAGCTCGTCGCGGTAATAGCTCATCTTGTCGCCTCGCCAGCATGCAATGGCGTTGTCGTAGATTGAGAGCGACTTATCTGGAATCACCAGGTCTTCGTCGATGCCTATGATTGTGCCGAATCCCTCGCAGGTCTTACATGCTCCGTAGGGGTTGTTGAACGAGAAGAGGTGTGTTGTCGGCGGCTCGAAGGTGATGCCGTCGGCCTCGAATCGTGACGAGAATGCCGTTTCGTTTCTATCTCCTAGATTATCAACAAGAATGATACATTCGCCCTTGCCTTCATAGAAGGCGGTCTGCACTGAATCCGACAACTGGCCTATGAGTTCTGAGGAGCTGGCGCTGACCTTCAGTCGGTCGACCATGATACGGATGTCTTTCGGCTTGTCTTTGCCTTTCTCGTTGAGATAATCTTCAATCCTTACGACTTTATTCTTGATTGTCAATCGGTTAAAACCTTGCTGAAGTAGTATGTTGAGATGTTCGGCGAGTGTTCTGCCGTCGGGTATTATAATAGGTGCGAGGACATAAACCGCCTTGCCTTTTTGTTCGAGAATGAAATCGACCACGTCGCTCACCTGGTTGCGTTTCACTTCTTTTCCTGAGACGGGCGAGTATGTCTTGCCGATACGTGCGAATAAAAGTTTGAGATATTCGTAGATTTCCGTCGTTGTGCCCACTGTAGAACGCGGATTGCTCGTCATGGTACGCTGTTGGATGGCGATGGCGGGTGAGAGTCCGGTGATGAGATCCACGTCGGGTTTGCTGAGGCGGCCCATAAATTGGCGGGCGTAGGAGCTCAGACTCTCGACATAACGGCGTTGGCCCTCGGCATATATCGTGTCGAACGCCAATGATGACTTCCCGGAGCCCGACAAGCCCGTTATCACGACGAGTTTGTTTTTTGGAATGCGTAAGTCAATGTTTTTCAAGTTGTTAACTCGCGCGCCGTGGATTTCTATGTTCTCTAATTTGTCCATCTGCAACTATGATACCTCGAAAAAATTGCACGAAATTACAAATTTTTTTCTCATCGTATTAAAAAATGTTGTATATTTGCAAAAAATTTAGACATAAACTATTGTTCAACCAACTAAAAATAGGAGAGACGCTATAGAAGAATTTTTACCCTTTTTGATTGTTTAACCTTAAAAAAGGGGGACTTATGTCTGAAATATTAAACGATAAGGAACTGGTGCTACGCTATCAGAATGGTGATGTGGCCAGTTTTGAAGTGTTGGTTGATCGTTACCAGAACAAGGTTTTTTCGTACATTGCGATGCTTGTCAAGGATAAGCAGCTCGCTGATGATATTTTTCAGGACACTTTTTTGAAGATTATCAGGACAATCAAGGCGGGAGCTTATAAGGAAGAAGGCAAGTTCATACAGTTCGCGATGCGTATCGCGCACAATCTTATTATAGATCATTTCCGCAAGGCAAAACGTCTGCCGATGGTTGATCCTACTAAGGAAGACTATGATATGCTCGACAATGCGAGATTCATGGATCCTTCGATAGAGGAGCAGATCATTACAGATCAGATTCACGATGATATCCGTAAGATGATTGAATATCTGCCGGAGGAGCAGCGTGAGGTTTTGAATATGAGGATGTATGCCGACATGTCGTTCAAGGAGATTGCCGAGGCCACTAATGTGAGCATCAACACGGCATTGGGACGCATGCGCTATGCATTGATCAATCTTCGTAAAATGGCGAAAGAAAAGCACTTACAGCTGACAGTGGCGTAGTTGAAAAAGTTTTTTAAAAATATTTTCATCGTCATAAAATAAAAGGTAGAAAATAGGCGTTAAGATTTCAGAAAATAAACGAAATCGAGTGCCTATGGTATTAAATTCTACTCAATTTGAAGATGAAGTCAGAAAGGTCGTGTGCGAGATGTGCGCAGAGATGCAGCCGAGCCGTAAAACCTTGGATGCGATAATGCATTACGCGGCGACATACGAACTGCCTAACTGATGAGCAGGGGCTTTATCAAAGAAGGCGACCAGGAAGAGATTCCAATGGTGCCGCCGAGGGCTTACTTGCCGAAAGGCATGCCCAACTACGTGACTCGCGAAGGCTTGGAGGCGTTGAATATAGAACGCGAAAGTCTTGAGAATGAGCGTGTTGCGTCAAGTGGGAACTACATAATGAGCAATTTCGTCGATGCAAAGATGAAGTTGCTCATTGATCGTATTAATAGCGCCGTAGAGGTGGACATGACCAAAGCCAACAAAGAAACCGTGAGTTTCGGAGCGTATGTGAAATATAACGGTCGCACGGTGCGTATCGTGGGCGTCGATGAGGCCGATTTCTCGAAGGGATTGTTGTCTTTCATCTCGCCTGTGGCCAAGGCGTTGGTGGGGAAGAAAGTCGGCGACAGATTCGAAATCAAGATCCCGAAAGGGACAGAAACCGTTGAGGTTCAAGGGATTTGGTATGAGGCGGTGCCGTTGACGGTGCAAGAGGAAAAGCAACCCAACCCGTCATTTCGACCGGAGCGAAGCGTAGTTGAGAAATCTCATAAGACAAAAATAATTGAAACAATACAATCGGACAAGGTAGAGATGGACGTCCGTCCGTCTTTACAAAATGACACCACGGATATTTTTACCCCCGAAGAAAATATAATGGAATTCCTGCCAGTTGTTAATGAGCGTGGCATCATCGTGGGGCGCGCGTTGTACATGGAATTGCATAACGGTCATAAGATACTGCATCCGGTCATTCATCTGCATGTCATTAATAATAAAGGAGAGGTCGCGTACAAGTATTGGTGGCATGTGGCGTTTGGCGACACGCCGGAGAAAACGCTGAAGCGAAAAATGTCGGAAGTACTAGGAATATCTAGTGTTAAGCCGAAATTGAAGAAACAATATATCCGTGAGACAAAGACCGAAAAAGAACTGGTTTATGTCTTCACAATCATTTCTGACGAAAATTTGTTGAAAACTCCCGAAGGGAAAGATTATTTTGATATTTTTGCAAAAGATTAGGATTTGTAAAAATATTGAAAATGGTATTTAGTCCAAAGTTATTTTCTTGTCTGAAAAACTACACCAAGGCTCAGTTTTCGGCTGATGCCATGGCTGGTGTCATTGTCGGTATTGTGGCGTTGCCATTGGCGATTGCATTTGGTATTGCTTCGGGCGTGGGTCCTACGGAAGGTCTTGTAACTGCTATCATCGCGGGGTTTATTATCTCGTTTTTAGGTGGCAGCAAGGTGCAGATTGGAGGTCCGACGGGAGCCTTTATCGTTATCATCTACGGAATCATTCAGCAACATGGATTGGGCGGCCTGATGATAGCCACAGTTATGGCGGGTATCATCCTGATTTTGATAGGAGTTTTCAAACTAGGAAATGTCATAAAATTCGTGCCATACCCAGTGGTTGTTGGCTTTACCGCTGGTATCGCATTGACCATTTTCTCTACTCAGATGAACGATTTGTTCGGTTTCGGCATTGAGAACGTGCCTGCCAACTTCATCGACAAATGGGTGTGTTATTTCCAAAACGTGACGCACATCAACTGGTGGGCGTTGGGTGTCGGTATAGTCAGTTTGATGATTATAATTTTCAGTCCGAAGATCTCGAAAAAGATACCTGGCTCGCTGGTGGCTATAGTGCTTGTCACCTTTGTTGTCTGGGTTTTAGAGCGTTTTTGCGGAGTTACTGGAATCACGAAGATTGGCGATTTGTATGAGTTGCCGACAACCATCCCGGCGCCTAAGTTGCCAGAACTCGGCTTGTCTGACGGCAAGTCGTTGATTCAGCTGATGACGGAGCTGGCGCCTTCGGCGTTCACCATCGCTATGTTAGGTGCTATCGAGTCGTTGCTTTCGGCTATGGTTGCTGACGGTGTGATTGGTGACAAGCATAATTCTAACACAGAGTTGATTGCTCAGGGTATCGCGAATATCGCAAGTCCTTTGTTTGGTGGCATCCCGGCGACGGGCGCCATCGCGAGGACGATGACGAATATCAACAATGGAGGCAAGACGCCCGTCGCCGGCCTTATTCATGCGGTGGTGCTACTTTTGGTGCTGCTTCTGTTTGGCCGTTTGGTGGGATTGATTCCGATGCCGTGTCTGGCCGCGGTGCTTATCATGGTGGCGTATAACATGAGTGGCTGGCGCACATTCAAGATGCTGGCGAAGAACCCTAAGTCCGACTTCGTGGTGCTTATCATGACGTTCCTTCTGACTGTGATTTTCGACTTGACGATAGCAATTGAGATAGGTCTTATCGCATCGATTGCGTTGTTCTTGAAGCGCACCAACGAGGCGACGGTCATCCGTTCGTTCCATGATGAGATTGACCCTGGCGAGAACACCGATGTAGCATTTAGCAATGAGGAGAAACTGCATATTCCGGAAGGTGTTGAGGTTTATGAGATAGACGGTCCATATTTCTTCGGAATCGCCAATAAATTCGATGAGATCGACAAGTCGGTGGTGGGTAAGGAGTATAAAGTCCGAATCATCAGAATGAGGAAGGTGTCGTTTATCGACAGTACTGGCATTCACAATTTGGAGTTGCTGTGTGACACCTGCAAGAAGCGTGGCATGGTGGTGGTTTTGTCTGGCGTTAATGTTCACGTTAGGGCGACGTTGGAGAAGGCGGGAACCATAGCAAAACTGGGCGATGCCAATGTCTGCTCACATATCAATTTTGCCTTGAAGAGGGCAGAGGAGATAGTTGAGAGTTGATAGTTGAAAGTTGATAGTTGACTTCCATTTAGACAGATCTGAGTTGTCTAATAGACTGTTTTAATTTCTACTATTGTAGATGTAAGTGGCGCATCCACCTTTATCGGGGCTAAATTCTGTAATCGCTTTACGGTGTTGTGACTAAACTATCCTAACGGCTTCACTATCTCAAGCCTTAACCCTAATGCATTGACAATTCCGCAGACTGTGGAAAGGGTGGGGTCGATGAGGCCGTTCTCAATGCGGGAGATATAGCTTTTGTTGGCTCCAATGCGCTTCCCGAGCTCGGTTTGCGATATCTTTTCTTCTTTTCTGGCATCACGAATCAACTGGCCCATATAAAAAGCATAAGCCTTTTTGCGAAATTCAGTTCTCGCCGGGGTTCCAACCTTGCCATATTTTGCATCTAAAACCTCATCATAGCTGTGGAGCATGTTCTCTTTTGTATTCATAGTATTCATTTTTAATACTTAATGCTTTTTTAATTTCCTTTAGAGGTGTTTTCTGTGATTTCTTCTGGAAGCCATTGAATAACACGACTATATTCCCTTCGTCAAATATAAAAAATACTCTATAAATGTTGCCTTCAAATGTAACTCTCAATTCAAACAATCCGTCTCTGATATGCTTTACAAATTTTGGATTAACTTTCTTTAACTTCTTTAGCATATCAAGTACATAGTCAACTTTTTCTCGTACATCCTCATTTAAAGATTCAATAAAATCCTTAAAGTAATTACCATAGTAAATGATCGTTCTTTCCATCGGCAAAAATACAAAAAGTTTCAATATATTACAACATTCGATAAAAATTTTTCAAAAAACTAAAATGGAATTGCTTTTGCCTGAAATGACAATGTTCCACACATTTTAGTTTTTAGTTTTCAAGCGCAAAAATACAAAATAATATTGAATTGTCAAAATATTTTGAATCTAAAATTTCGTTATCTTTGCAGGGTATAAATTACCATAAAGATGACCAAGGAAGACAACAGAAAAGAGCGCAGATCGTGGTGGATGCAGTTCCTGATCAGCGTTATCGGAACGGCTATTGGCGTAGGCCTGACTTTCGCCGTGAGCAACAGATTGGAAAACCGGAAAAAAGAGCAGGCACAGCGTCTGACCGCCATGATGGTGATTCACGACATAGATGTGTCGATTGAAAGGGTGCAGTCGCTTAAAGATGATTTGGAAAGCCAGTACAACGCGATGATTTATGCACTGAGCCATCTCGACCAGATTGATTCTGTGCCGCAAGATACGGTGGTTATGGCTCTCGGTTATATTGTTTCGGAGGAAAAGGATTATAGTTTCGACATGTCGAAGGAAAAGATTTTCCATAGCAGTCCCGACACTTGGCAGAATCTGGGAAGCATGAAGTTTATCGACAATGTGCAGTCGTTCTACTTTAACAGACAGTCGTTTCTCGACACGTATAACAAATCGGTTTATTGGCAGCGTCCTGTGCCGATAAGCGATTTGGAACAGATAAACAAAGTTGATGAATCGTTGAGTGTGGAACAATATATTGAGTCATACTATGCGAGTCTCCGTAAGTTTTTGAAAGAAAAACTGACTGATGGCAATTCCCAGCATTACATTAATTATGCAGCTTGGCGAATGAGCAGTATTAACGACATGATTGAAGATTGGATAAAGCTTAATAACGAAAACAAATTTCTTATGAGCATCACCGATGAGGAAATGGAGTCATACGTGAACAGCATAAATAAGACAGGCTTTGCACTAAAGGAAGAGAATCTGATAGGGACATGGAGAGTCACGTCATCTGATAAACTTGAAGAGGAATGGGAATATAGCAAAGACCACACTTTTAAGGTTGTAGGCGTTCAATCGGCGATTGCAAATATGCCATTCGCCAAAGGAAAGTTAAAATTGAATATTACAACAGAAGGAACATGGAATATTGAAGGAGATTCGTTGATACATACTTTTGATTGGGATAAATATATTATGGAAGTGGACGACAGTGAGATGAAGGCTTTGCCCGGAAGACAGGATATGCTGGATGATTGGCTTAAGGAATATAAGGAATCATACGAAAAAATTATAAATGATAACCATGGCCGTAAAGACCGTAGCGCCTACGGGGCCTGTATGGATGCTTCGGGCGACAAGATTGAACTGAAAAAGGCGAATGAAGTCCAATACCTGAAGCGTAAGAAATGATTGCAGCATATTAAAAAATATTTATTAATTATGTCTTGCAAATTTGAAAATATCTCCGTAAATTTGCACGCAAATTTTTTGTTAAAACGTAAAAAATTAAAAATTAAACAAATTAAAATATAAACAGCTATGAATAAGCAGATTACATTGGAGCAGGCCGTTGAGAAGGTTCACGACGGCATGACAATTATGATCGGTGGTTTCCTCGGAGTGGGAAGCCCAGTGCAGATTATTGACGCAATCGTGGCGAAAGGCGTGAAAGACCTCACCATCATCGCTAACGACACCGCCTACGACGAGGTGGCTCACGGCAAACTCGTTACCAACCATCAGGTGAAACGCGCCATCGTGTCGCACACAGGTACCAACAAACAGACAGCCCTTCAGAAGAACGAAGGTACCCTTATCGTTGAATACGTGCCACAGGGTACATTGGCAGAGCGTATCAGAGCCTACGGCGCAGGTCTCGGCGGAGTCCTCACCCCAACAGGTCTCGGCACCATCATGCAGGATGGCAAAGAGATTGTGAAAGTCGACGGTAAAGACTATATCCTCGAGAAACCTCTCAAGGCTGACATCGCTTTCTTGCGCGCTAACATCGTCGATGAGTTCGGTAACATGGTATTCCTCGGAACAACCAACAACTTCAACCCTCTCATGGCAACAGCAGCAGACTACGTCGTGGTTGAGGCCGAGAAACTCGTGAAAGTGGGAGAGATCAAGCCGGAATGCGTGCACGCTTCAGGTATTTATGTTGATGGAATCTACGTCGAAAAATAGATAACAGATAATAGATAATAGATAAAAGAGATGGAAAAAGAATATAGATCATTGTTGAGACTCCGTATGAGCGCGAAGGATGCTCACTACGGCGGAAATCTGGTTGATGGCGCACACATGGTTCACCTCTTCGGTGATGTCGCTACAGAATTATTGATCATGACAGACGGCGACGAAGGCTTGTTCTGCGCATACGATAACATCGAGTTCCTCGCTCCGGTATACGCCGGCGACTACATCGAGGCAGAAGGCTGGGTGACCAAGATTGGCAACACCTCACGTAAGATGGAGTTCGTGGCACGTAAGGTCATCGCCCCACGTCCTGACATCAGTGACTCGGCAGCCGACGTGTTGGCAGAACCTATCATCGTGGCACGCGCAAGCGGCACATGTGTTGTGAAGAAAGAATGCCAGAGAATTCAACGCTAAAACATTGAGACATGGATAAACTGATAATCACAGCTGCTATCTGCGGCGCAGAAGTAACAAAAGAACAGAATCCTAACGTTCCTTATACCGTTGAGGAAATCGTGCGCGAGGCCAAGTCGGCAGTCGATGCTGGCGCAGCTATCGTCCACCTTCACGTCCGCTGGGACGATGGCACACCTACACAGGACCGTGGCCGTTTCCAGGAGTGTGAAGAGGCTATCCTCAAAGTTTGCCCTAACGTGATCCTTATCCCTTCGACAGGCGGTGCGGTGGGTATGACACCAGACGAGCGTCTGCAGTCGACCGACACCAATCCACGTCCAGAGATGGCTACATTGGACTGCGGTACATGCAACTTCGGTGATGAGATCTTTGACAACACCATGCCAACGATGCGCGCTTTCGGTAAACGCATGATTGAACGCGGCATCAAGCCAGAATACGAATGCTTCGAGATGGGTCACCTCGACACCATCTTGACTATGGCTCGCAAGGGCGAAGTCCCAGGCAACCCGATGCAGTTCAACTTCGTGCTTGGCGTTCCAGGCTGCACACCGGCAACAGTGGCAAACCTCTGCTGGCTGGTCAACGGCATCCCGGCAGGCTCAACATGGACAGTGACAGGCGTAGGTCGTCATGCATTCCCGATGGCAGCAGCAGCTATCGCCATGGGTGGTAACGTACGCGTCGGATTCGAGGACAACCTCTACCTCTCAAAAGGCGTGTTGGCAAAATCAAACGGCGAACTCGTTGAGAAAGTCGTGAGATTGGCTAAGGAACTCGGCAGACCGATCGCTACATCGGATGAAGCAAGAGAAATATTAGGATTAAAGAAAAGATAACAGATAATAGATAACAGATAAAAGATTTAATAACAAATAAAAATTTAAATAAAATGCAGAAACACGGAAACAAATACGGTACACACCGCGTGATTGAACCAAAAGGCGTTCTTCCACAACCAGCTAACAAACTCGACAACAACATGGACGAGATTTGGGACAACGAGATTTTGATTGACGTCCAGACTTTGAATATCGACTCAGCATCATTCACCGACATCCACAACTATGCGAAACAGCAGGCAGGTCCTGGCGCATCAGAGGATAAGATCATGGAAGAGGTGAAGAAAGAGATGTTCCTCAACGTGGAACTCCAGGGTAAACACCGCAACCGTCGTACAGGCTCTGGAGGTATGCTTCTCGGTAAAGTCGAGAAGATCGGTGACGCTTTGAAAGGCAAGATCGACCTCAAAGAAGGCGACAGAATTGCCACATTGGTCTCATTGTCATTGACACCTCTCCGCATCGACGAGATCCTCGAGATCCGTCCTGATGTTGACCAGGTTGACATCAAAGGTAAGGCTATCCTCTTCGAAAGCGGTATCTACGCTAAGATTCCGACCGACATGCCAGAAAAACTCGCATTGTCAGCATTGGACGTCGCTGGTGCTCCGGCACAGACAGCAAAACTCTGCCAGTACGGTCAGACAGTCGTCATCCTCGGCGCAGGTGGTAAGTCAGGTATGCTTTGCTGCTACGAGGCAAAGAAACGCGTCGGCGTGACAGGTAAGGTGATCGGCATCGCCAATAGCCCTAAGTCAACACAGCGTATCAAAGACCTCGGCTTCTGCGACATCGTCGAGAGCGCTGCAGGTATGACACCGGTTCAGGTTTATGAACTCGTCGAGAAACTCACCAACGGCAAGATGGCTGACGTGACAATCAATTGCGTGAACGTTCCAGATCAGGAGATGACAGCAGTCCTCTGCACAAAGGACGACGGTATTGTCTATTTCTTCTCAATGGCAACAAGCTTCACAAAGGCTTCGTTGGGCGCTGAAGGTATCGGCTCAGACGTCAACATGATTATGGGTAACGGCTACACCAAGGGTCATGCAGAATACACACTGCAGGAACTCCGTGAGTGCCCGAAACTCCGTAAGATCTTTGAAGAATTATATGCTTAATCCAGACCTTAGACGTTAGACCTTAGCCATTTTGGTTATCGTCTAAAGTCTAGAGTCTAAAGTCTAAAGTCTAATATTATGGGCGAATCAAGAAGAAAAATAATGTTTCCGAACGTCACTGATGAGCAGTGGAACGATTGGAAATGGCAGGTCAAGAACCGCATCGAGACCCTCGAGGACTTGAAAAAATATGTGAAGCTGACTGAAGCCGAGGAAGAAGGCGTGAAGAAGACCCTTTCGACTCTTCGTATGGCTATCACTCCATATTATCTGAGCCTCATCAACCCTGACGACCCGGCTGATCCGATCCGTCGTCAGGCTATCCCTACGGCTGCTGAGACACACATCGCACGTGCCGACTTGCTCGACCCGCTGCACGAGGACGAGGATTCACCAGTGCCGGGATTGACACACCGTTATCCTGACAGAGTGTTGTTCCTCATCACCGATATGTGCTCGATGTACTGCCGTCACTGCACACGCCGTCGTTTTGCAGGTCAGAAGGACGACGAGTCGCCGGCCGACAGAATCGAGAAAGCATTGGAATACATCGAGAAGACAGAATGTGTCCGCGACGTGTTGCTTTCAGGCGGCGACGCTTTGATGGTGAGCGACAAAAAGCTGGAATACATTATCGGTCGTTTGCGTCAGATCAAACATGTCGAGATAGTTCGTTTGGGAACACGTACACCTGTGGTATGCCCGCAGCGTATCACTCCTGAGCTTTGCGACATGCTGAAGAAGTATCATCCAATCTGGATCAACACACACTTTAACCACCCGAATGAGGTGACACCAGAGTCATTCGCAGCTTGCGAGAGATTGGCAAACGCAGGTATCCCGCTGGGTAACCAGAGCGTGTTGCTCCGTGGCGTCAACGACTGCGTGTATGTGATGCGTAACCTCGTCCACGACCTCGTGAAGATGCGTGTGCGTCCGTACTACATCTATCAGTGTGACCTCTCGATGGGTCTGGAGCACTTCAGAACTCCGGTTTCGAAGGGTATCGAGATCATCGAAGGCTTGCGCGGCCATACCTCAGGCTTCTGCGTCCCGACATTCGTCGTCGATGCTCCAGGCGGTGGCGGCAAGACCCCAGTCATGCCACAGTACATCATCTCACAGTCACCAGGAAGAGTGGTGTTGCGTAACTTCGAAGGCGTCATCACCACCTACACCGAGCCTGCAGAGTATCATAGCGACTGCAACTGCCCTGAGTGTCAGGCACTGAAGAAGAAACTTGAAGCAAAGAGGGTGGAGGAGGTCGATAGGAACAAACCTGTTGACGGCGTGATAACATTGCTCGAAGGCGAGAAGATGAACATCGAACCGGCTCATCTCTATCGTCATGAAAGACAGAAACACAACAAATAAAAAATAATTTGTATGAGCGATAATAATAATCCGAAAGTATCAAACTGGAAACTGTTTTTCGTTTTGATGTTGATAGTTTGGATGGCAAACATCTTGATGTCGTTTGTCTATAAATATCAGCTGAACTTCTTGTGGTTCACTTGGTTGACAAACATATTCCTGAGTTTGATTGAAACGATACTTTTTGCTATTTTATTCTATATTTTTTATCTTTTATTTTGGAGAAAAAGAAATAGAGATAAAGACATAGAAGATGCTGACGCTCAATAAGTTATGCCTTTTATTGAGGAACTTATAAAGTACAAGAGCTGTTCTATCGTGGGGCTGGCGAAAAACACTGGAAAGACGGTCAGTCTGAATTATGTGTTAGCACGCTTGCCTCTCGATAGAATGCGTATTGCATTGAGTTCCATAGGGATTGACGGCGAGACAACGGATCAGGTGACCCGCACAGCCAAGCCGGAGATAACCCTGCAAGAAGGCACATATTTTGGGACAAGTGAGAAACACTATCTGCAGAGACGGCTTGTTTCGGAGCTTGTAGAGGTGAGTGACGAGAACACCTCGTTGGGCAGGATAGTGACCGCCAAGGCGTTGACAAAAGGCAAGATTCTGCTGTCGGGACCATCTTCGAACCTCGGTCTGAGGCGTTGGAAAACATCAATGGAGAAATACAACATTGACCTCATCATCATCGATGGGGCGCTTTCAAGGATGAGTCTGGCGTCACCGGCGACGAGCGAGTCGATGATTTTGGCAACAGGAGCGGCATATTCGGCCAACATAAACAACCTCGTCCAGAAGACAGCCTTCGTGGTCGATATGGTGAATCTGGATTTGACATCAGAAGATAACAGATTGAGGTTCAAAGACATAGAACACGGGGTATGGGCCGTTGACGACAATGGCGAGATGCATGACCTGAAGGTGACATCGTCGTTATCGACGAACATAAGTACCGACGGAATTGAGCACTGCAAGACGCTGTTTATGAGTGGCGCACTCACTGACGGTTTTATGGAACATATCCGTACGAAGAAGATTTTTAAGGAGACGGAGATAGTGGTGACTGATTTTACCAAGATTTTCCTCACACCTATAATATATAAGGCGTTTGTGAGAGGCGGAGGTAAGATCAGTGTGATGCAGAAGAGCAAGCTCATCGCGGTGACGGTGAACCCGACGGCGCCCAACGGCATGGTGCTTGACTCGGACAGACTTTGTAAAACAATGTCGGAAGCCATAGGACTTCCGGTTTATGACTTGAAAAAATGCGACTGAAACAACTCATAGAACAACCCTGCGGCCTGAAGTTCATGATTGACAATCTAGACACGCATTCGGGCTATTCACGTCGTCTGCTTTTGGATACCGAGATGCCGAAAGACAAGGCGATAATTGAGGATAACTATAAGATTCTCAAGGAGTTCTATGATGTTGTAAATGTAAAGGAGAACCAAAACCAGATTAACACCTTGCAGTTTAAGCTCTGCAATCTGAAGGAGATTCAGGGCACGATAAACCACCTGAGGAGCAAATATGTGTTGGATGACATCGAGCTTTTCGAGGTGAAACATCTGGCGCTGCTTTCGATTGACATTCAGCAGATTATCAATAAACTTGGACTGAATGACTGCATTTTTATCCCGAATTTGGAAGAGGTTGTGAGCATCCTCGACCCTGACGGGATGAAGATAGCGAGTTTTTACATCTATGACTCATATTCACCGCGTCTGATGGAGCTGAGGCGCATCATGAAGGCTAAAGACGACTTCGATGAGGCACTGTTCAGCGAGATGACTTCGATTGAAGACGAGGTCCGAGCCAAGCTGTCGATGCAGCTCTCGAAATACGCCGACGAGCTTGAAGCAGCGCAGAAAGCCTTGGCATTCATCGACTTAAACCTCGCAAAGGCCTATCAGATGATAAAATACGACCTCTGTTTCCCGACCATTTCAGAAGATGGGACGACGGAATACGAGAGGCTGTTTAATCCGGAGGTGAAAGACGCGTTGGAGCAGCGTAACCGCACGTTCCAGCCGGTTGACATCACATTCTGGAACAAGCCGACGTTGATAACAGGAGCCAATATGGGAGGCAAGACAGTGGTTTTGAAGACCTTAACACTCTGTCAGTACCTGTTCCAGTTTGGTTTTGGCATTCCTGCTATAAAAGCCAAAATTGATTTGAAAGATGAAATATATTTCTGCATTGGCGATGAGCAGTCTATTGAAAAAGGCTTGTCGTCGTTTGCTGCAGAGATGAAAAATATCGATGCTGTGATTAAAGCATCGCGTGGAAAACGAAAATTATTGGCGTTGATTGACGAGCCGGCGAGGACCACCAACCCTAAAGAGGGAACGGCGTTGGTCTCGGCATTGGTGAAGGTTCTCGAGGTTGAGAATGTGAGCCTCGTCATGACGACGCATTACGATATAGAGCCGACAGATTCAAGAAAACTTCGTGTCAAAGGGTTTGAAAACGGCTCAATGAACTACGAGCTTGTTGAGGTCAAAGACGGCGAAGTACCGCATGAAGCGCTGAACATTGCTGAAAGCTTGGGTATTGATAAGGAGTGGATTGAGAAGGCGAGAGGGATTTTAATTATGTCGAATTCGACACAATTAAACATATCGAATTCGATA
>CAJOCJ010000015.1 GCA_905236635.1 uncultured Bacteroidales bacterium | reverse complement strand
CGGTAATCCAGGTAAAATGGAATACCGGGGCGTGTTCGTCGAGACGGGCACCGAGCTGTTCAAAAGCCCCGTGTTTGAAGGCGGCACCAACAACATAGGGGAGTTCCTCGCCATCGTTCACTGCCTCGCATGGCAACAGAAAAACCGCATCAACCTGCCAATTTATTCTGACTCCTTGAACGGACAGAAGTGGGTGAGCGAGATGCTGTGCCGAACGAAACTCGTTAAAACAGATAAAAACAGCTATCTCTTCGAGGTGATAGCACGAGCCGAGAAATGGCTCCACGACAACACCTTCAGAGTTCCGATTTATAAATGGAGAACCGAAATATGGGGCGAGATACCCGCTGACTTCGGTCGTAAGTAATTAAAAATCAACGTCATGATAAAATACGATACTTTTTATATCCAATGTCCTAAATGCGGCGCATGGCTCGAGGGTCATCTCGTAAAGTCGGAGATGGTCAATAAATCGATATTGTATTCTGATGGTAAGACGTTGAACGACAATTACATAACCGAGCCGCAGAAGATTATCGCATGTCCGTCATGCAGTCACTGGTTCTGGGTGGAGGAGTACAAAGAACCTGTTGTGACATACAAGAAACCCGATGTGCCATATTATAACTGGAATCACTGGCGTTTCTTCGGCATACATTTCAACAGTGTCGAAGGGCGTCTAGCACTTGTGGAACATTATAAACAATGTCTGCAAGCCATTGATAATGATAAAGATAAGGAACTTTATGTCCGTCGTCTGATGTGGTGGGCGTATAACGATTTGGTGCGCAACAACTATCAGATGCATTTGAACTATCTTTTCTCGGGAAAGATGAGTTTCAACGTATGGCGTAAGAACCGCAAGAAACAGAAGTTGGGCCGCATAATGTTCAAGAAGCTTCACGATGAGTATGTTGACAATATGAAAGCTCTGCTTGTGTTGGTGAAAGGACGTTATACTCCAGACGATGAGGAGTATGAGGCTTCGATATTGGAAATCATTGAGTTATACCGTGAGATGGGAGAGTACGAAGAGGCCCAGAAGATACTTGACACCATACCGCGTCGCACGCATTACATTGCGCATATCGAGAAAGAAGTCAAGAAGAGACACGACTTTGTGTTTCTAGTAGCCGGTTGATGACATAGGAGGCGCAGAAGCATCCGAAAACGGCTGGCATATATGATATCGTTCCCACTGTAGCTATTTTGTTTTGTTGTTGTTCGTCTTCCACTATGAAGGCGTCGTCAGCCACTTTCTCAGGCGAGAAAACAACGGTGATACCTTCGCGGATGCCCAGTCGGTGCAGCCGTTTTCGGATGTAAAATGCCAGTCGGCAGTTGTACGACTTCGACATGTCGCATATCTCTACTTTGGTCGGGTCGTATTTGCCTCCCGCGCCCATGCAGCTCACGATATTCTGATGATTCTGCACCGCATAATAGAGCAGGAACACCTTGGGTGCCATGGTATCGATTGCGTCGACCACGAAGTCGTACTTCTGCGCCATCAGGTCTATAATCGACTGATCCTTAAGATATTGCGTCAGCACATGAAGTTTGATGTCGGGATTGATGTCGCGGATGCGTTCCGCCATCACCTCGGTCTTGAGACGACCTATGGTGCTGTCGAGTGCCAGCAGCTGACGATTCTTGTTGGTGGCGCTCACGGTGTCGCTATCGACGATGGTCATCTCGCCAATGCCCGCCCGCGCTAATTGTTCCGCCGCATACGCTCCCACGCCACCCAGGCCTACCACCAGGACGTGGGCATTGGCGAGACGTTGCACGCCCTCGTCACCTATTAATATATTAGTGCGCTGCTTCCAGTCTTCCATAGTTCTCAAAAATCTTGTTACACAAAAATTCGACCTCGCATCCCATCAATGCCGCCGCTTTATAGTAAACGTCCTTTATGTCTCTTCCTGAGACGTCGGTCTCCAAAAAGAGTCGTTCAACAGGGATGTCGTTTAATATCTTAACCGCTTGGTTCTCATTGCGATATAATATTTCTCCCAGCGAGATATACATGTCGTATCTCAGGAGTTGCCGCATCGTCTCCACCGAGCTGTTGAAGCCGTGAATCACCCATGGCATGGTGGCTTTCGTCTTCTTCCTCATCTCGATTATTTCGGAATACGCCCTCACGCAATGTATTATCATCGGCTTGCGGTAGCTCTCTGATAATCTTATCATTTCCTCAAAAACCTCAACCTGTTTTTTGAATGTCTCTTTATGAACTTTGTCCAGTCCCACCTCACCGATAGCGGTTATGGAAGCCAAGTCGTGGTCGTCATTTCGACCGAAGCGGAGCGGAATGGAGAAATCCTCCACCACCATTTGCTTCGTGTCATTGCTTATGTCCCAGGGGTGGATACCCCAAGTCATTAAAATTTTTTCCGAAAAATTATCTACAATCTTTATAACAGATTGATTATCAACGTGTGTATGGATGTCGACAAACATCAGAAATCGACGTTCGGTTGGGCTATAAGCTCCATATTGTTGAGCTCGAGTGCCATGAGGTTGCCGAAGCCCACTTTCTGGTCACGGTAATAGACGCCGTTGTCGAGTGCTATGAAGTCATAGCCGTTTGAGTCGATGAAAAGCTGGATGAGGCTGTGTTCCACCGGCACGTGTCCGTGAATGATTTTCTTGCCACCTATCTTCATGGTATCGACTTTAAAATCACGCACCCACAGCATCGACATGGTGTCGTCGAACGGGTTGGGAATATTGAAGTTCATGCCTGCGTGGACGAGGATATATTTGTCGAGTTCGATGAAATACTTGCCTTTCTTCATCCACTCGATGTATTTCGGGTCGATGTCACGTGGATGTTTCATCCCGAAGCTTGCCAGCGTCGTCTTGGCGCCGTAGCGTTCCCATTCTTTCTGGATGCTGCTCTTAAATAAAAACCTGTGCTTGTCGGCTTCAAAGGAGCTCATGCAGTAATACTCATGATTGCCGATGAGATAGTCGATTTTGTAACCCTCGCTCTGCAGACTCATGATATAGTCGATGACGCCTTTGCCATCTGGACCGCGGTCGATATAGTCGCCAAGGAAATAAATCTCATCGTCCTTGGATGGCTGTATGCCGTTCTCTATCAGCTGTTTAAGTGTGATGACACAGCCGTGTATGTCGGGTATGATCCATTGTTTTGCCATAAAGCCGGTGTTTATTTCGCTTTTCCTTGATTTGCTACGCTTTGCATCTTCTTTGCAATCTCTTCAGGGTCGCCGAGGAAGAAGTCTTTCTTGAGGTTCATCTTGTCGTCGAACTCGAAGATATAAGGAATTGCTGTTGGAATATTGAATTTTATGATCTCGTCTTCACTCATGCCGCGGAGTTCTTTCACAATGCCGCGGAGGCTGTTGCCGTGAGCCACCACCATCACCTCGTCGTGATTCTCGAAGGCCTTGAGTATCACATCTTTATAATAGGGCATCAATCTTGCGATGGTGTCTTTCAGCGACTCTGTCAGAGGAATCTGTTCGTCAGTGAGCTCGGCATAACGTGGGTCTTGACGCGGGCTCTTCGGGTCGTCCATCGCCAGCGCCGGAGGCTGTACGTCGAAGCAACGACGCCATTTCAGCACCTGCTCCTCGCCGTATTTCTTCGCCATATCGACCTTGTTCAAACCCTGCAGCTGACCGTAGCTCTTCTCGTTGAGGCGCCAGCTTTTATATACTGGCAGCCAGTCCATGTCCATCACATCCAAGATGTTGTTGAGCGTCTTGACAGCTCTTTTCAGATATGACGTAAAACACACTTCTGGCTTGTAACCGCCGTCTTTCAAGGCATTTCCGGCATCTTTTGCTTCCTGGATGCCTTTCTCCGACAAATCAACATTGGTCCAACCTGTGAAGAGGTTGAGCTTGTTCCATTCACTTTCGCCGTGGCGAACTAATATGAGTTTTTTCATATTTTATATTTTGTTCAAAAATGCAAAAATAAGAAAAACTTTACAAACTTCATCAACTTTACAAACTTTTTTACTAAATTTGCAACGTGAGAGTAGTTAAACCATCGAAAATTTTCAGGATGTTTTATCCTTCGCTGCTTTGGCGGATGCCGAAGACGGGCGAGAAGACCATTTACCTTACATTTGACGATGGTCCGCATCCGGCAACGACGCCGATAATTCTCGAGATTCTTCGCCGTTACAATGCCAAGGCTACATTTTTCTGTATCGGAAATAATGTAAAAAATTATCCTAAAACCTTCGAACTCATAAAAAAAGAAGGTCATGCGGTGGGCATCCATACCTTCAATCACGAGAATGGTTGGAAGACCAGGACAGCTGATTACGTAAAGTCGGTTGTTGAAGCTAATGAATTGATACACAGTGATTTATTCCGCCCACCTTACGGCAAAATCAAACACTCCCAAATAAAACGACTTAAAACTTTAAACTTAAATACTGACTCTCAACTCTCAACTCTCAACTCTCAACTCCAAATCGTCGCCTGGACTGTCATCGCCTACGACTGGGATAGGGATCTTTCATCGAAACAAGTCTATAAAAATGTCATAAGAAATGCTGGAGACGGCGCCATCGTAGCGCTTCACGACAGTTTCAAATCATATACAAACACAATTATGGCATTACCAAAATTGCTTGAATATTATACGAAAAGAGGCTTCATTTTCAAAGCATTATAACATTTTTATGTCATTTGTATTAAAATAATTCATATCTTTGCAAAAATTTAATTCGAAGTTTAACTTAAAATTCAAAAAAATGAAAAAAGTATTATTGTTATTGACAGCAGCATTAATGCTCGTGGCTGTCGGCTGCAAAAAAGACAAAAGCAGCTCATCATCAAACTCTTCTACAGTTAAAAAGTATTTTGAGGTTCAAGGTGCTGACTACAAAGCAACAGCTCTTCCATCGTCAACATCAGAGGAGGAACCTCTTGTCGAGATGGGCGGTCAGACTGTCATCCCAGGTGGTACAAAATATGTGACAGTTACATATCCTGTCGAGGCATCAAAAATTCTCATCGGTGTTGAAGGCAAAAGCGGTCACTATGAGGTGGATGCCGACCAACGCCTTAGCAAGGAGTACAGTTACGATTTCATTATGGTTGTAAATCAAACTCTTACAGATGATAGCTTCACAATTATTGTAGGTATTCTGGACGCTGATGGCGAAGTCAGCCAGTATATCGAATTCCCGATGGATCTTCATGTCGTGGGTACGGGCGAACTTCAGGTGAGCTTGTCGTTCGACAATGACAAGGACATCGACCTTCACCTCTTTGAGCCTAACGGATATCATATCTACTATGGTAACTCTATGAGCGACAATGGCGGTGAACTCGACCTTGACTCAAATGCAGGCTGCAATATAGATGGTATCAACAACGAAAACATCACCTATGGAGATGGTGCATACGTCGAACCAGGTGATTATATCGTTTATGTCGATATGTGGGAGAACTGCGATCCTTCAATTGCAACCAACTTCGTGGTGACAGTGCTTTATGAAGGCGAGATCCTTGAGACTATCGAAGGTATCAACCCTATCGCTGGCACATTCCCTGTCAATGAGCCGAGCAACTATGCTGATTTGGACAATATTCAGCCTGTTTGCCACTTTACCATCCCGGACAATGGCCAGGCTAAGTCAGGAAAGACCATCAAACACGGTCCTAAGTTCTTGAGATCACTTGACAAGATGCAATAATCATATTGTAGATTTTTGAAATACACGTTGTAGAGACGCCATATATATGACGTCTCTACATTGTTTTTCCCCGAAATCATTAGATTTTTATCCGATTCGGCTCCAGTCGAAGTCGCGTTCAAACTGTTGCGAAAAATACTGTTTTGTGGCGTAATGCTCTGGCTTTGATAGCGTTGGGTCGGCATCGAGCAAGAGGTTGGCCATCCTTCTCGTGTGCCTGATGATAGGCTCGTCGTGTTGGAAGTCGCCAATCTTCATCTCTATCATTCCCGACTGCCGTGTTCCTTGTGTCTCGCCGGGCCCTCGCAGCTGCAGGTCTGCCTCCGCGATCTCGAAGCCGTCGTTGGTCTTCACCATCGTCTCCATACGTTTCTTGCCCTCGCCCGTGAGCTTGTGGTCGGTGATGAGCACACAGTACGACTGCTCGGCACCGCGTCCGACGCGCCCACGTAGCTGATGCAGCTGCGAGAGCCCGAACCTGTTAGCGTTTTCGATGATCATTACTGAGGCGTTGGGTACGTTGACACCGACTTCAATCACCGTCGTCGCTATCATGATATGCGTCTCACCTCGCACAAAACGCTGCATCTCCCAGTCTTTGTCGTCAGATTTCATCTGTCCGTGCACCACGCTGATGTGATAGTCCGGTTCTGGGAAGTCGCGCAGCATCGCCTCGTAGCCTTCCTGAAGGTTAAGAAGGTCCATCTTCTCCGACTCTTTGATGAGCGGGTAAACGACATATATCTGATGCCCTTCGGCGATCTGTTTCTTCATAAATCCGATGACTCTAAGTCGCTGTTCCTGATACATATGCACCGTCTTGACAGGCTTTCTTCCAGGCGGCAGCTCATCGATTTTCGAGACGTCCAAGTCGCCATATTGCGTCATTGCGAGGGTGCGGGGGATAGGGGTGGCGGTCATGACGAGGGTATGGGGCGGGAATGCTGTCTTGTCCCAGAACGAGGCTCGCTGCGCCACGCCGAAACGGTGTTGCTCGTCGATGATGCAGAGCCCTAGGTTCTTGAAGACCACGGTGTCTTCTATCAGAGCGTGCGTTCCTATTATTATCTGCAGATCTCCGTTGGCGAGGTCATTTAATATTTGTTTTCGCTCGGCAGTCTTGGTGCTTCCGGTGAGCAGGGTGAAATGCACGTCCATGCCTTCGAGCTGAGCCCTCAACGTCTCAAGATGCTGTGTAGCAAGGATCTCTGTGGGGGCCATGAGGGCGGCCTGGTAGCCGTTGTCGAGCGCCAGAAGCATGATCATCAACGCCACTATGGTCTTGCCGCTGCCTACGTCGCCTTGCAGCAATCGGTTCATCTGATGCCCGCTCTTAAGGTCGGCGCGTATCTCCTTGATGACACGTTTTTGCGCGTTGGTGAGAGGGAAGGGCAGGTGTTCCTTGTAAAAGGTGTTGAAATAATCGCCAACTTGTTGAAACACAACGCTTCGGGTGTTCATCTGGCGGTCTTTCTTATGTATCAGAAGACGCAGTTGGAAGAAGAAATGTTCCTCATATTTCAAGCGCGTCGTAGCACGTTGGATGTCAGTGCTGTTCGACGGCAGATGTATCTTGTAATACGCTTCTTTTCGTGGCAGAAGCTTGTCATGGAGCACCAGGCTCTCGGGCAGCACCTCCGGAATCACGTTCCACACCTGCTGCACGCATGTCTTTATCAGTTTCGCGAACTGTTTTGTGCCAAGCCCCGAGTTTTTCATCTTCTCGGTGGTATTGTAAACACCCTGCAATGCCTCGCCGACAATGGTGTCGTTGGGGTCGTAGTTCTCCACATCGGGGTGGGTGAAGTTGAAGCGGTTGTTAAACACGCTCGCCTTGCCGAAAATGAGGTATTTCTTGCCAGGCTGGAAGCGGTTTTTTATCCATTTCAGACCTTTAAACCATACCAGTTCGATGCTTCCAGTGTCGTCGGTAAATGTCGCTGTAATCCTTGTAACTCGCGGAGCGCCAATGCATTGCATGTTGCTGACGGTGCCCACCAACTGGTAATATACGGTGTCGTCGGTAATCTGTCTGACCTTGTGGATCTGCGAGCGGTCGATGTATCTGAACGGGAAATAGTCGAGGAGGTCCTGAAACGTGAAGATGCCCAGTTCCTTGTTCAGAAGCTCGGCTCGTTTCGGTCCAACGCCTTTGAGGTATTCTATTTTCGTCTGCAGAAGATCGACCATCAGAATTGTTTTTGCAAAGATAGTAAATTTCTTTCATCTTTATCATGAATATTTTATCCAAAAAATGTATCTTTGCAGATTATTATGGTATATCTCAACGAACATACAGAAAATCTCGATATTGAGAAGGCACTGGCGATGGTGTCGCCGCAGCGGCGTGAGCATGCGTTGAAGTTTGCTCACGAGAGCGGCCGGCGGCTGTCGCTGGCGGTGTATCTGCTCCTGATGGAGGGCCTCCAAAAAGAATACGGCATCGCCGAGGCGCCAGAGTTCGACTATCTCGAAGGCGGCAAACCCGTCATCAAAGGGCATCCCGAGATACATTTCAGTTTCAGTCACTCGGGCAATGTGGCATTATGCGCCATCGACAGCCGCCCGGTGGGCGCCGACGTGGAGACAACACGTAAGGTAACGCCTGCGCTGATAGCATATACCATGAACGAAGAAGAGCAAGCCACGATAGCGTCGGCGCCCGAAAGCCTGTCGGCTTTCCTCGCTCTCTGGACCAAGAAAGAGGCAGCGCTCAAACTCACGGGCGAAGGCATACGCAACGACCTGAAAACAGTGCTCACACATGCCGAAAACATCGTTTTTGAAACCAAAATAACAGAAAACTATATCTACTCCATCGCCAGATATATTTAATTAAGTCGAAAAATAAAGAAATATCCTGTCGTTTAAGAAAAAAATATGTATCTTTGCACCCAAATACATATTTGGAAAATAAAATAAAATATATATATGTTAAACGAACAAGAACAGATTAGAAGGAACTCCCTTCAAGAGCTTTACAAACTAGGCATTAACCCGTATCCGCAGGCGGCTTTCGACGTCAACGTGACGACTTCACAGATTAAGGAACAGTTTGACGACAACGACCTCACAAAATTCGAAAACGTCAGCATCGGCGGACGAATCATGAGCCGTCGTATCATGGGTGCTGCATCATTCTGCGAACTGCAGGACGCCCACGGACGTATCCAGCTTTATCTCAACCGCGACGAGATTTGCCCGGGTGAGGATAAGACGATGTACAACGTCGTGTTCAAACGTCTGCTCGACATTGGCGACTTCATCGGGGTGAAAGGCTTCGTGTTCCGTACCCAGATGGGCGAGATTTCAATCCACGTCAAGGAGATGAAGGTGCTCAGCAAGTCATTGCGTCCGCTGCCGATTGTGAAGGAGAAAGACGGTGTGAAATACGACGAGTTCAACGACCCGGAGCTGCGTTACCGTATGCGTTACGTCGACCTGGTTGTCAACGATAAAGTAAAAGATATCTTCGAGAAGAGGACGCGAATCATCAACAGCATGCGTAACTTTTTCAACGAGAGAGGCTATCTTGAGGTGGAGACTCCTGTTCTTCAGCCTATACCGGGAGGCGCCTCGGCACGTCCTTTCATCACCCACCACAACGCCCTCGACATCCCGATGTATCTGCGTATCGCCGATGAGCTTTATCTGAAACGTCTCATCGTGGGCGGCTTCGACGGTGTGTATGAGTTCTCGCGTAACTTCCGCAACGAAGGCATGGACCGCTCGCATAACCCTGAGTTCACTGCGATGGAGATATATGTGGCATACAAAGACTACCTCTGGATGATGGACTTCACCGAGGAGATGATATGCCGCTGCGCTCAAGAGGTGCTCGGCACCGACACTCTGCATGTGGGCGACCATGAGATAAGCCTGAAACGTCCGTTCAAACGTATCTCAATGATCGACTCTATCAAAGAGAAGACAGGAATTGACATCACAGGCATGGACGAAGCACAGTTGCGTGAGGTGTGCAAGAAACTCGATGTCGAAATTGACGAGTCGATGGGTAAAGGCAAGCTCATCGATGAGATCTTCGGCGCAAAATGCGAAGGCACCTACATCCAGCCGACATTTATCACCGACTATCCTGTCGAGATGTCGCCACTCTGCAAACGTCATCGTAACAACCCTGAGCTCACCGAGCGTTTCGAGCTGATGATCAACGGCAAAGAGGTCGCCAACGCCTATACCGAGCTCAACGACCCTATCGACCAGCGCGCCCGTTTCGAGGAGCAGATGAAGCTGGCGGGTCGCGGTGACGACGAGGCGATGCTTATCGACCAAGACTTCTTACGCGCACTTGAATATGGCATGCCTCCTACCTCTGGAATGGGTATCGGCATCGACCGTTTCGTGATGCTGCTCACAGGGCAGACACAGATTCAGGAAGTGCTTCTCTTCCCGACGATGCGTCCGGAGGTGCATAGAAAAGCCGCCACGAAAGAAGACTTCATGGCCATCGGCGTGCCGGAGTTCTGGGCGGACATCCTTGTGAAACTTAACTATACAACCATTGAGCAGATGCAGTCGGAGAAGCCTTCGGCACTGCGTGAGAAACTCAACGGAATAAGAAAGAAAAACAAACTCGACGTCCCGGCTTTACAGCTTGAGGAAGTCGAAAAATGGATAAACGGATAAAACTATGAAAAAAACATTGTTAACATTGGTGTTTTCTGCAATCTTGAGCACTCTTACATTTGCTCAGACGGTGCAGAAGACATATCATTTCGGAACCCCGATGGTCAGCGAGGTCAACGGCTATGACGTGATCCGCTTTGCTGACACTTACAATAACGGTATCGCCGGCGAGGCCTCATTGCCTTATCAGACGGTGTCGCTGTTGTTGCCTCAAAATACTGATGCTAAAGGCATTACAGTGGAGTATTCCGACTTTGTGGAACTGGAAGGCACTTATAACCTCCTGCCAGCCCAGAAAGCACGCCCGCTGTCATCGACAGAGCCGTTGGTTTTTGAGAAAAACGAGGACTTCTATCGTTCAAATGATGTGTATCCTGAAAATACATATTCGAAGGTTAAGACCCAGTATCTCAACGGCTGCTCGTTCGCTTTCGCACAGTTCACCCCTGTGAGGTACGTCCCTGCCACAGGCAAGGTGTCGTATGCCAAGACGGTGACTGTCACCATCGACGCAGCTGCCTCAAAATCAGGCAAAATCAGTAAGCTCTGGCTGACACCTGAGGTGCAGGCCCGTGTGGAGCGTCTGGCGCAGAACCCAGAGGCTGTCTCGGCATATAAAAACAAGGCTAGGACGATGAGCGGCTATGAGTTGCTCGTCATCACGCCTCAGAACTGGGTGCCTTATTTCGATGAGTACGTGGCGTTCTATGAGGCCCGTGGTCTTCGCACACATGTCACAGCATTGGAAGACATCCTCGCCGCCTTCGCAGGTCGCGACGACGCCGAGAAGATGCGTAACTATATCAAGCAAGAGTATGATAACGAAGGCATCGAGATGGTTCTGCTCGGCGGCGACTCGGGCATAGTGCCATGGCGTGCACTTTATTGCAATGTATGGGATGACGAGGTTGACAACCTACCTGCCGATATGTATTTCGTATGCCTCGACGGCACATGGAATGACGATAACGACAACCTCTGGGGCGAGGTGGGTGAAGACGACCTCCTTCCTGAATTGGCCATTGCACGTATGCCGTTTAACAACGAACAGCAGTTTAACAATATGATGCACAAGACATTGGAATATCAGGCTAACCCTGTGCTTGGCGAGTTCCATGATGTCATCCTTGGCGCAGAACATCTTGGCGACGGCTACTACGGCAGCACCGACCTTGAGATGCTTATCGGCGGTTCAAGCAACTATGACTATACCACCGTCGGCATCCCTGAAGATTATAACTTCATCAAGATATACGCTGATGGTCCTACAGGCTGGAGCGGCAGTATTTTCAGAAACGCCATCAACCAATACGGCGGACAATATGTCCACCATGTGGGTCACGCCAACACCGATTACGTGGCAGGATGGTATGTCAACACCACCAACGACGGCTCGTTCGCACAACTCGACGGCGTACATCATAACTACAACTTCTTCCATTCACACGGTTGCATCTGCGGTGACTTCACCCACACCTGTATGCTCGAGCGTTTGGTCAACATCTCGACGGGATTCGTTGCCACTACAGGCAATTCGCGTTATGGCTGGTATCAGCCTTGGGGCGATGGCATGGCGGCACACCTCCACCGTGAGTTTATCGACGCTTATTATAACGACCGCCTGCCATACATAGGAACAGCATTCGTGGAGATGAAGATAATGACGGCTCCTTATGTCAATACTCCTTGGGGCGAAGATCCATGCATGCGTTGGAACCTCTATGATATCAACATCTTGGGCGATGTGGCAGTCTGCCCGTGGCTCGACGAGCCATTCCGTCCGGAGATAAACTATCCGTCAGCAGTGACCCTCGGCACCACGTCGATACCAGTCACAGTAACCAAGCGAGGAGAGCCACAGAGTAACTTCCGCTGCAGCATATTCCATAACGGCGAGATGTTAGCATTCGGCTTGACCGACGCCAACGGAAACGCCAATGTGCAATTCGCAAGTGCACTCGATGATGCCGACACACTTCAGCTTATCGTGACAGGACCGAATGCTTGGCCACAAACGATAAATATAATGGGATTATTACATAGTACCGCTTACGTATATCCTCAAAATACTGATATCCACGGCGATTTTGTATTTGGAAGAGACATATCTATGGATGTCGATTTCAAGAATGCAGGGGCTGTCGCTGCAAATAACGTCACCGCAACATTATCAACGGCTTCTAATTATGTGACATTATCAAAGTCGACAGTGGTGGTGGGCACTATTAACGCCGGTCAGACAGTAACGGTTGCCGATGCTTTCGACATCGTAGTGGCTGACAATATTCCAGACGGAACATACGTCGATTTTGTGATGACATGTACCGACGGCACACAGGTCTGGACTAAAAACCTTATGTTCCAGGCTCTGGCTCCATCGTTGCAGATCAACGAGATGACCTTTGAAGAGATATCAACCAATCATAACGGATACCTCGAGCCGGGAGAAACAGTGAGGATTACCGTAAAGGGTAAAAATATCGGCCATTATCAGGCTGCAGGTACCACAATTCATGGGAGTGCCAATTCGGAATATCTGACATTTACAAACAACAATATCAATGTTGGAAATTTGAATGTTGGAGCAGAATTTGTAAAGATATTTGATATTCTTGTCGGCGACAATGCACCTGAAGGGACGATGGTAACTGTTAATGTCAGTGCAGTATCAGGTCAATATGAGGCCAATAAATCAATGCAAATTGTTATAGGTACAGTTAAGGAAGATTTCGAAACAGGTAATTTCTCCAAATTCAACTGGCAACATTCTGGCGATGCCTACTGGTTTGTCACCGACGAGGTTGTTTACAATGGAAACTATAGCGCCCAATGCGGTAATATTGATAAGAATCAGACTTCGTCGTTTATCATTACCATAAACAATACTACGGATGGCATTTTGTCATTCTATTATAAGACAAACACCAAGTACCGCAAGGATTATCTTATCATTTATGTGGATGGGAAACATGTCGGATTCTGGTCGGGTGATAACGACTGGACGTTGTTTACCTATGAGTTGAGTGCGGGTGAGCATACTCTTGAATGGCGTTATGACACGTCGTCAAACGGCGCTACAGAAGGTAACGTCTGCTGGGTTGACGATATCTGCTTCCCAGGTAACACCCTGATTTTAGGCGTTGAAGAAGTGGTCGTCGATAAAGACATAGCGATTTATCCTAATCCTGCCAACGACGTGATTTATGTCAAAGGTGAGGATGTCAATTATGTCGAAATTTATAATTCTATAGGTTCAAAAGTCGTTTCAAGAAAGATAAATGATTCAGAATCTGTCAATATTGCTGACCTTGCAAGCGGCATCTATTTCGTCAGAATTATAGATAACGAAGGTGACGTTACAACAAGGAAAATCGTCAAGAGATAATGCTTTTTGCTGATGTTATAGGGCACGACGACTTGAAACAACGCCTGATACAGAGCGTTAAAGAGAGTCGTGTGCCTCATGCTCAGCTGTTTCTTGGCCCCGAAGGTAGCGGAAAACTGCCGCTGGCTCTGGCATATGCACAGTATATCAACTGCACAAACCGTTCAGAAACCGACAGCTGCGGTCAGTGTCCGTCATGTAAGAAATATATGACGCTGTCCCATCCCGACCTGCATTTCGTGTTTCCGACAGCTACCACTAAGAAAGTTGACAAAAACCCCGAATCGGATCTGTTTATCAACGAATGGCGTGAGTATATCGCTGATTGTCAGGGTTATGCCGACCTGTCGGACTGGTTTGTGAAACTTGATATCGAAAACAAGCAAGGCATAATCAACGTGCGTGACGCTGCCACGATAATGCGCAAACTGAGCTTCAAAGCATACGAGAGCGAGTATAAAGTCGCGATAATTTGGATGGCGGAGAAGCTTAACAATCAGAGCGCCAACAAGCTATTGAAGCTTATCGAGGAACCGCCTGAGAAGACGCTGTTTATCCTCATCGCCGAGAATCAGGAGGAACTGCTCACCACCATACGTTCGCGTTGTGTGATGCTGAAAGTCAATAAACTCGGGCATCAGATGACCCAGAAGGCTCTCGTCGAGCGTGTGGGATGCACCGAACAGGAGGCTTACGACGCAGCGGCATTGTCCGATGGCAACTGGATATTGGCACAGCATTACGCTAAAGACATAGAAGACGAGAAACTTTATGCTGAGACATTCCAGAAATGGATGCGTTACTGCTTCAAGGGCGCATTGCCGGAACTGATAGACCTTGTCGCCAACGACATCAAGCCATTGGGACGTGAGAAACAGAAAGAATTTCTCGAATACGGACTGAATATCTTCCATAACTCGTTGCTGTTCAACAACAATATGTCTGACGAGGTGATGCTGCCTGCTGATGAGAAGAACTTTACCAAGAATTTCGCCCCATTCGTCAACACAAAAAATGCGGCGGCAATCTGCGAGCTCTTCGAGGAAAGCATCAACCAAATAGAGCGTAACGCCAACGCGTCTATCGTCTTCATGGACGACAGCTGCAAGATGTCCAAACTGTTGAGAATCAAGTGATATGAAGTGGTATGTAAAGGTCGGGCTGGCAGTTTTGAGCGGTCTCTTGATTGCCGCCGCATGGCCTGTACGCGGTCTGGTGCCCCTCGCTTTCATAGCCTTCGTCCCGCTCCTATACCTACAAGAAAAAGACTATTCTTTCTGGGCCTCATCACTGGCGTTTTTGGTATGGAACACCTTGACGACGTGGTGGGTGTGGAAAACCACAGCCCTCGGCACCATCGGCATGATAGCGCTCAACAGCCTCTTCATGACCATTGTCTTCTGGGCTTATCACTTTGTGAAAACACGTCTCTACGACAATCAAAAAGGCTATTACTTGTTGATAGTCTTTGTGTTGGCATTCGAATACCTGCACCTGCACTGGCAACTCAACTGGCCGTGGCTCAACCTCGGCAACGTGTTCTCACACTATCACTCATGGGTGCAATGGTACGAATTCACCGGCATCGCCGGCGGCACCGTCTGGGTCCTCGCCTCAAACATCTTGATTTATGAATTTTTGTGCTCGTCATTTCGAGCGAAACGCAGTGAAGTCGAGACCCGAGCAACGCGAGAGCATTCACCTCTGGTGAATAAATCCTCCATCCCCTCAACCACTCGAGAAGTGGCCTTGCTTCTTTGCCTCCTCTTTTTACCATTGATTATCAGCAAGATACAATATCACTATTATTCAGAAAAAGGCGAAGACGTGGAAATCGTCGTGGTGCAACCAAATCTCGATCCTTATTCTGAAGAGTTTACACTCACTCCGCAAGAAATTATGCAGCGCAACCTGTCTGTTGCCGCGCCTCTGATGACCGACAGCACCCGTTTTGTGGTGAGTCCGGAGTCGGCGATACAGGAGAATATCTGGCTTGAGAGGTTAGATAAATATTACTCTATCAAAGAGTTACGTAATTTTATCGGGAAATATCCAAACACCTGTTACGTGATAGGCATCAGCGCATTCAGTAAGGTGCCTGAAGGCGAGGAGAACGACTTCGCAGCACGCAAATTCACCAATGCGGACAGATATTTCTACGCATATAACACCGCCATCTTGATTACTGACGACTCGATACAGCTATATCATAAGTCACGTCTCACACCAGGGGCGGAGTCAGTGCCTTCGTGGTGGTTCCTGCGGATGCTCAAAGACAGCGCCCTCGACCTCGGCGGCACCGTCGGAACACTGAAGAAAGATACTGAAGCCCGCACATTATCATTCGATAACCATAATGTCGCCGCGCTGATATGCTATGAGTCGGTGTTCGGCGAATATGTCACCGAGTTCGTGAAGAAAGGTGCCGACATGCTCTTCGTCATCACCAACGACGGATGGTGGGGCGACAGCCCGGGTCACAAACAGCACCTCGAGTTCTCAAAACTGCGTGCCATAGAGACACGTCGTAGCGTGGCGCGCTCAGCAAATACAGGCATCTCAGGCTTCATCAATCAGCGCGGCGACATCATCTCGCAAAGTAAATATTGGGAGCAGACAGCCTTGCGTGACACCATTAAAACCAACGACAAACAGACATTCTACGTCCGTTTCGGCGACTACATCTATAAGATCTCGGTCTTCCTGACAGCCTTGCTTGCCGCCATGACCATTGTCAAACTAATCCTTGGAAAGCAATGGAAACACTGAGTCTAGCACCGTTTCAAGGAATCACCGACGTGGTCTATCGCAATGTTTTTAAGAAACATTTTGCCGGTATCGGCAAGTTTTACACCCCATTTTTTACAGGGATACAGAAAGACAACTCGAAAAGCCTGCGCGGAGAGGAGATAAGCCCAGATTTTAACGAGGTGCATACCGTCGTCCCGCAGATTCTAAGCAACACTGCCGAAGAGATTATCAGATTTGCAAATCAATGTAAATCAATGGGATACGACGAGTTTAACCTTAATATGGGTTGCCCGTTCCCGCGTGTCGCCAACAAAACCCGTGGATGCGGTCTCATGGCAGATCCAGACCGTACCATAATGATGCTCAACGAGGTCTGCGAACATATCGACGGCATAAGATTCAGCATAAAATGCCGCCTCGGCTATTATAAAGACGATGAGATCTATGCCTTTGTTGATGCATTTAACACGTTGAATATCAGCGAGGTAATAATTCATCCACGTATTGGCAAGCAGATGTATAACGGCGAAGCGTCACTCGAAAAATTCAAGGCGTTGATACCTATTATTAATAAGCCATTGGTGTATAACGGCGACATCTTCAACGTTGAAAAATATAATCAGGTATCACAATTTGCCCCAATAATGCTGGGTCGCGGACTTCTAACCAACCCATTTCTTGCCGAAGAGATTCAACATATTGAAAATCAACAAGACAAAAAACAGCGTCTGCATGGTTTTGTGGTCGATTTGTATATTGCCCGACTGCACCATGCCGGAGGAAGTCCGAAGATTATCGGCAGCATGAAAGAGCTTTGGAAATATATGATGAACATCTTCGATGACCCGCAGAATGTATGGCGTAAAGTGAAGAAAGTCAATCATTTGGATGAATACGAAGAGGCTGTAGAAATGGTTTTTAACGAAAATAATTTGATATTATGAAACGAATATTGTACTTTTTGATTATCAGTTTATTACTGATTTCTTGCGTAAAAAAACAACCACAAGAAGTCGTAATCCTTTCGGTCAACGACATGCACGGTCACATCGAGAATATGCCGAAACTGGCATACGTTGCTGACAGTTTGCGCAACATCTATCCGCAGCTTATCATAGTGAGCGCAGGCGACAACCGCACCGGCAACGCCTACAACGACAAATACCCGGATCATCCGAACTTCCCGATGATAAACCTGATGAACGAGATAGGCTTTGACGTGACGGCATTGGGAAACCACGAGTTCGACGATAACATCGATGGCATCAGATATTTTGCAAAAACAGCTAAATTCCCTATAATCTGTGCCAACACGTTTTTCACTGGCTATCCCGACCTTAAACTCCCGGCATTTACTATCATTACGAGAAACATCAATGGTAAAGATGTCAAAGTCATAATGCTCGGAATGATCGAGACCAGCAACGACGGGCGTCCGAGCGCTCATGTCAAAAACATGAAAGACGTCGATTTCGTTGATGCTTCGGATCTTATAAGAGATTATCTCTACCTCAAAGATAGTTGCGATGTGTTTGTGCTTCTCTCGCATTGCGGAATGACGAAAGAGTTAGATTTTGCTGCTGAATATCCGCAGTTCGACCTTATCATCGGCGGCCATTCGCACGATTTGTGCACAGAGAAACTCGACGATGGCGTGCTTTACACCCAGTCGAAGTATTATCTGAAAGACGCCACCGTCACCAAACTCCAGGTCCTCGACGGAAAAGTTACATCCAAAGAAGCGCAAGTCATTGATTTGAATAAGATTAACAAAGTGGGTGAGAAGATTCAAAAAGAGATAGACTACTACTATTCGCGCGAGGAGTTCCACCAGGTGATAGGTCACGCCGCGACGCCGTTCGATGACAAGAACGCTCTCGGCGCCTTCATGGCCGATGCCCAGCGATACATCACGAAAGCCGACATAGCGATGCAGAACCCTGGCGGAGTGCGCTTCGACAATATGCACGGCGGCGATATCGAGATTGCCGACATCTATAACCTCGACCCATTCAATAACTCCTTAGTGATCTGCGATATGACGGGCAAACAGGTCGAGGAGTTCCTCGCTATCGCCTCGACGAAAGACAAAAACCTCACCCATGTGTCGGGTATCACCTACACCATCGATTATATCGAATCGTCCAACGGCACTGGCCATTTCGAAAATGCCAAGGCGTTCGTCGATGGCAAACCTATCGACCAAGACAAGGTCTATAAGGTGACCCTCAACAGCTACATGGCCTCGACCTGGGCCAATGGTCACTGCATCGCTATGAACGATAGCGGCGTCGCGGCGAACGATGCAGAGTTTTTATATCTTAAAGACCATAAAGATATTGATTATCAAAATGTTAAGCGTTTTGAATGTAATGTTGTCAAAGAATAATTTTTAAAGATGAAGATATTACTAATACGTTTCAGCTCTATCGGCGACATCGTCCTCACTACTCCGGTAATCCGATGCCTTAAACGCATGGACGACGATGTTGAGCTTCACATGCTTATAAAAGACAAGTTCGCAAGTCTGTCGCACAATAACCCGTATATCGACAAGACCATCGAGTATTCCAACTCCATCCGCGAGACTATCAAGGAGCTGAAGAAGGAAGAATACGACTATGTCGTTGATTTACAGAAGAATAACCGCTCAAAACGTGTCTGTTTCGCCTTGGGTTGCGAGCATCATTCGTTCCACAAGCTGGATTTCAAGAAGATGCTGCTTACTGCGTTTAAAATCAATAAGTTACCGAATGTTCACATCGTCGACAGGTATTTTGAGGCGGTGGAGCCGCTTGGTGTGAAAAACGACGGTCGCGGACTGGAGTTTTACATCTCTGAGACCAACATGATGCAGGAACCCGACATCCCTGAGGAGTTCCGCAACGGATTCTATGCTGTGGCAGTGGGTGGCAGCTATGAGACCAAGGTCATGCCGACCGACAAAATCATTGATATCATCGAAAAACTCGACGAGCCAGTGATTCTTCTTGGCGGTCCGGGCGACATGAAACGTGCTAAGATCATCGCCGACGCGGTGGGAGAGAACGTCTGGAACCCCGTGGGAATGCTCAATCTCGAGCAGTCTGCCTCAATCATCAAGATGTCGAAGGCGGTGCTAACAGGCGACACGGGCATGATGCACATCGCTGCAGCATTCAATAAGCCAATGGTGTCGGTGTGGGGCAATACCGTCCCGGAGTTTGGCATGTATCAGTATTATCCCGAGAAGAGCAATATGCCGAAAAATATCGTCGAGATAAAAGGATTGAAATGCCGTCCTTGCTCGAAACTCGGCTATAAAAAATGCCCGAAAGGCCATTTCAAATGTATGATGGATATCAATACTGATGAAGTCGTCTCGTTGTTAAAAATTGATTAAAACAGAATTATGTTATCAGTTAAGACATTTATATTCAATCAGATACAAGTCAACACGTACGTCGTTTACAACGAAAACAAGGAGTGTGTCATCATCGACGCAGGCAACCAGGAGCCGTTTGAGGACGCTCAGATGCTGAATTATCTCGAACAAAACAAGCTGAAACCTCTGATGTTGCTCAACACCCACTCGCATATTGACCATGTGATGGGTAATAAGGTTATTGCCGATAAATATCATATCGAGTTGGCGTCGAGTCCTATCGAAAAGCCGTTATACGACAAGGTGTGGGCTTATGCTGCTGCTTTTGGCATCAACTTCACTCAGGACCGCTGTCTCGTGCCAACCAAAGACCTCAACGACGGCGACATCATCAAGGTGGGCGATGACGAGCTTAAGGTGCTGTTCACGCCTGGTCATTCGCCAGGACATGTCTGTTTCTATGATGCAAAGGACGGCATGGTCTTCACTGGTGATACCTTGTTTTACAGGGGGATCGGGCGCTGCGACCTTCCTGGGGGCGACTATTCCACAATAGAAAAGAGCCTGCGTGAGGTGGTCTACAAACTACCGGATGACACGATAGCCTATTGCGGTCACGGTCCGCAGACAAGAATAGGAAGCGAGAAACGAAACAACCCTTTCGTGACAGAATAAAAAAAGCACCGAAACCTCGGTGCTTTTTTTGTGTATCGGGTAAGGGAATCGAACCCTTATTTCGACAGTGAGAGTGTCGTTACCTAACCGTTAGTAGAACCCGACCTGAATTGCGCTGCAAAAATACAACAATTTTTGACACGCGCAACAATTTTTTTATTTTTTGACGATTTTCTTCACGACGTTGTTGCCTTTCTTGTCGCTGACTCTAACGAAGTACAAGCCCTCGCTCAATGTCTCAACGTCGATTTCGTTTGAATTTTCAACAAATAAAACCTGCTGTCCGACAGCGTTGAAGATTGTAACATCCTGAACGTCACCATTGATAAACAAGGTGTTGCTCATCGGGTTAGGATAAAGCTCGAAGCTTGCGGCTTCGTTTTCAGTGATGCCGAAATACTTATCGTCTATCGACACTGGCATCACAATGACACCAAGGTCGGATGAAATCTCCATTGCGGTGTAAACATAACCTTTAGCTGGCTGGATCATCGCACCTACATTAACATTAAGACTTGCGCCCACTTCGAGTGTATATGGCAGAGTCTCGCTAGGTTCAATGGTGAGATAATCGGTGTTGACCTCATCGATTCCGTTGATAGCCACTGCGTTAGAAGTGTTGTTGGTTATTGTGAATGATATGGTGTTATACTCATCAAACACTAATTCGTTGACACTCAATGTGAGTTCTCCCTGAGGCTCTGCCTCTATAGTGAAATGATGTGGGTCGAGTTCGGCGAACACCGGCTGAGTGTAACGATGTCCCGACTCATCAGCGCCAAACACATAGTAATCGACAGATGAGCCTGCCTCATAGCCTGTAATATAGCCTACATATTCATCATCATTGCCTGTCGGAATCATGTGTGCTACCTGATAATCGCCACCGTCGATGCTGTAATAAACCAACAAAGAGTCTTGTTTCAACTCCTGACCGCTATAGGCGATGAATTTACTTGTGATTGCTATGGAATTCTGCATCTCTTGTTCGCCGAAGACAACGTCTCTGTGGTCAACATAAAGCATGTCGAAGTCCATCACACCACGTGTGCGGCAGTGCAAGGCGTCAGTGTTCTGCCATGCGATGCTGTAGCTGTTATTGGTGACACCAACGATAGTATAACCAGGCAATGCCTCCTGATAAACGTTCAAAGCCTGCTGGTTGTATGTGCTGTTTGATCCCATCGGGACGTACACGGTCTTGTTAAGAATCAAGCTGTTGGTATAGGGAGCGAGGGTGCTGCCGCCTGGCTCATACACACGATAAACGTGGTAAGGATAACCCCAGCAGCAGTTGGTGGTTGCAAAATATTCTGC
This sequence comes from uncultured Bacteroidales bacterium, assembly GCA_905236635.1. Taxonomy (GTDB): domain Bacteria; phylum Bacteroidota; class Bacteroidia; order Bacteroidales; family F082; genus Limimorpha. Next base: position 58,402 of record CAJOCJ010000015.1, on the reverse strand, counting down.
GACAGCCTCATAATCGGCATAGTGGGAGTCGCTGGTAGGAAGTTGTGCAATCAAAATCTTGTCTGGAGCGAGATATTTTCCCCAGCAGTCGACGTGTGCGATATAGTCGCCTTGCGGGTCGATGGTGATATGATATGGGTCAATGCCGAGATAGTCACGCATCTTGTTTCTCACGTTGGTCTCGTTATAGCTGTTCTCTTCCACCACAAGCTCATCGCTGACGCCATGACCGCGTCCGTCTTCCATCATGTTGCCTCCCGTATGTGTCAGGTTCATGCCGTACATCGGGATGTCCCAGTAGGTGGCAAAGACACCTGATATATTGTCGTCATTAGGACGGTTACGGTTGTATCTGTTGTCGACGATGGCAGGGTCTCTGTCTTCGAAGATATACCATGGACCGTAGTCGCGGATCCAGTATGAATCCACAGGGGCATTGACAAAAGTGACATTGCTCATGTTGACGCCGCCGCTTTGCATAGTGCTTTGGGCAGAGCTTTGGTTTGACGACGACACCACGCAATACAGATGGCAGTTGTCGGCAAGCTGTTTAATGAGGTTGACCGGAATGCCGAAGCCATAGTAACCGGCATACGATATCATCACGCCCTGCATAGGCTCAAACTCGGCGACAAAACGAGGCTCGCCAGTCGGAGGTGGAGTCTCAGTGAAATTCTCGTTTCTAACGGGCGTATGCATCTCTTCTTCAGAGAGATAATGCCATCTTTTCCAATCCGGGACCTGTTCTTGTGCGTTAGCCTTGATGCCGAAGCATAAAGTTAATACAGCCAAGCTTACTAATATCTTTTTCATTTTATGAATATTTTTGTCAAAATTTAGCCTGCAAAGATACTTAATTGTTTTAAATAAGCGTTATTTTTATTGATTTTTTTGTAATTTTGCACTTTAAAAATATTGAAAATGAACAGCATCTTATTGATTTTCTTGACTTTTGCCCAAATTACCAACACTGCTCCCGTAAACGACACTTTGGTAGTGAATCCTCGTATTGCCAACGACTCCATTGATATGTCTGTTTTAGACGATATCTATGAGATGGACTCGATTGATTATAACCTCCCGGACAGCATCCAGGAGCAGATCCAGAAAATTTATGACGATGAAAACTCTGGAAAGGGTATCGTCGATGAGTCGCGCGACATGTTGGAAGCCATTGATACTCTTCGTGTTATACCTTATTTTGACCATAGTGTAAATACCTGTAATTATCCTCCGGGATATGTTCCATCGTTCCCCGACAGTATCTATGCCCAACGTATTGAGGCATTGAACCGCAACACCACCATGGAGTTGGTTTACAACAAACACGTGAAGTCGTTTATCGATGTGTATGCTGTCCAGAAACGCGATAAGACCGAGCGTATCTTGGGTTTGTCGGAAGTCTATTTCCCGCTGTTCGAGGCCACGCTCGACAAATATAATATGCCGCTCGAGCTCAAGTATCTGGCTGTTGTGGAGTCTGCACTCAATCCGCGCGCTGGCTCGTGGGCGGGCGCCAAGGGTCTCTGGCAGTTTATGTATGCCACCGGAAAGTCATATAAACTCAACGTCACGACCCTCGTCGATGACCGTTTCGACCCTCTGAAATCTACAGAGGCTGCATGCCAGCACCTCAACGACCTTTATAAGATGTTTGGCGACTGGTTCCTCGCTCTCGCGGCTTATAACTCGGGCGCAGGCAACGTCAACAAAGCCATCAGAAGAGCAGGAGGTATCAAGAATTACTGGGCAATATGGCCTTATCTGCCTAGAGAGACACGTGGTTACGTGCCGGCGTTCATCGCAGTGAACTACGTCATGAACTACTATCCGGAGCACAACATCTGTCCGCTTGACCCGGGAATCATCAAGAATGGCATCGACACCGTGATGGTGCACGACGCCCTGCATTTCGACCAGCTCAACGAGATGCTCGGTATCCCGATGGAAGACATCAAGTTCTTCAACCCGCAATATACCAAATCAATCATCCCGGCAACGGCGAAAAAGCCTCTCGTGCTGCAGATACCCGAGAAATATGTGGGCGAATATATCGATCACGAGAAAGAGCTTTACACCTTTAAGACAAAGAGCGGTATCGACAAGGATAAGATGCAGGAGCAGATGAAACAGATATCCGACCGCAGCGTGCATGTCGTGAAGAAAGGCGAGACGCTGAGCAAGATAGCACAAAAATATCATGTGGGCGTGAAACAGCTAAGGTCGTGGAACAACCTGAAGTCGGATAACCTTAAAATAGGCCAGAAACTCATCGTTTATAGCTCGGGCGCGCCAATGGCACAGGCAGGTAATGCGAAACCTGTGGAGCGTTCGACTACACAGACGACTCACGTTGTGAAGTCGGGTGAGACCCTTGGCAAGATTGCTCAGAAATACAAATGCTCCGTCACCGACCTGAAGAGATGGAACAACCTGAAGACCAACACCATCAAGGTGGGACAGAAGCTGAAGGTATATCCTCCGGAGAAGCAGACGACAACATCATCATCGCAAAACACGTCGAGTGGCACTGTCTACACAGTGAAATCAGGCGATAACTTGATCAAGATAGCTAAAAAATACGGCGTGACAGTCGACTACATCAAGAAGAAAAACAACTTGAAGAGCGACAGTCTGAAAGTCGGTCAGAAGTTAAAACTTTAAGCTCCAGATTATAGTCTCGACCTGCCTCAACAGATCGCGTTTCGGCTTGTTGGGGTAGTAGATATAACCCATCACAGTAATCAACTTGGTAGATTCCGGGTTGATTATTGTGTATGCGACGTATGGTCCACCCATAAACTCGCCCACGGTGTTCCACTGTCCACGCATCTCAACGGCATAACCTGCAGGGAAATCAGGGATAACGGTGAATACTGGCTTCACAAATTCTTTGTCCAAAGTCATATAGCTGCCGTCGGCTGGTCCAGGGATGTATTTCTGACATACCGAATCGCAGACCTTGATGAGCCGTTCTTCATTTAGATCGTTGGTGCTCTTGTAAGGTAACTGATATATAATCAAGCCAAAACTCTTGTCGACCTCTTCTTTTCTGAGCCAGGTGCAATAGTCTTTGTTGCTCGCCACATAATAACCCTCCGGCACCGTCATGGTGAAGCCATACATGTTTTTCAATGTCTCAACGACCTTGGCGTTGATCATTGGGCGGAAGAAGTCCATGAAACGTGCACGCTCATTTTTGTCGAAATTATTTTTTATCTCATCTTTTTGATTATCAAACACTTTGAGCCATGTCTCGGTGTCTTTTGCCTTTATTCTTATGGCATATTGCGGCGCTGACTGCCAGTCTTCCTGTGACTCAATGATTGGGTTGGTCAAGTCGGGCACAATCTCCGCGATGATGAGATTGCGGTGCTTTTTGAACATATCGTTGAGCGCGTTGAGGTTGATGTGCGCCACGCGGAAGTTCTTCTCTGGCTGTGGAAGTCCGTATTGCTCTTCCTCAAAGAAGTCGCGGATAGCCTGTCCCATCTGGCCATTCCATTGTTCGTCGTTCTGTGTGACAAACAAAACCTCCGAGGTGCCGCCCACCGAGCGGTCCTTGCGATTTTCGTTTTTCTTGTTTGTGCATGATGCGAATATTGTCAAGACGACAATAATCAGTGCGAAGAGTTGTAGCTTTTTCATAGTATTAATTTTTTATCGTCATGAAATGACCTCGCAAAAATAACGTAAAAAATTTTATGATATTACAAATTTTCTTATTTTTGCATCAAGTTTAGGTCAAAGACTCGATAAAATGAACGATTTCTCAGTTTCATCAGCATCTCCTTCGAATATTGCCATTGTAAAGTATTGGGGTAAACATGGCAACCAACTGCCCAACAATCCGTCGATAAGCTTCACTCTGAGCCGCTGTCATACCGAGACACAGATTCATATCAAACAAAATGCAAACGAGAATTATTCGATGCGTTTCCTTTTCGAAGGCAAGGAGTCGCCGAAGTTTCAAGAGAAAATCGAGAAATATCTCATTGATAATCAACAGTATTTCAGTTTTTTGAAAGGTCTTGACCTCGAAGTGGAGAGCCGCAACACCTTCCCGCATTCGTCGGGTATCGCGTCAAGTGCCGCCTCGATGAGCGCTCTTGTTTTATGTCTTCTTAAGATAGAAAAGGCTGTAAATCACGATGTTACACCGCTTGATATGCGCAAGGCGTCGTTTCTTTCCAGGCTGGCGTCGGGAAGTGCGGCGCGTTCGGTCTTTCCTGTGATGGCTCTTTGGGGTGTAACACCTTCAGTACCTGACAGTTCCGATGAATATGCGGTGCCGCTTGCCGATATGGTACACCCGGTGTTTAAGACATATCACGACAGCATCCTCATCGTGTCAAACAAAGAGAAGAGCGTCTCATCCCGTGTCGGTCACTCGCTCATGAACGGCCATCCGTTGGCGGAACAGCGTTATGCCACGGCACGACAGAACACCGAACGTCTCTTGAAAGTGCTGAAAAACGGCGATCTCACGGAGTTTATGACTATAGCGGAGGCAGAGGCATTACAGCTTCACGAGATGATGGCGACATCCAACCCTCCATATAAGCTGATGGAACCTAATACGATGAAAATCATAGAGTCGGTTAGAGCGTTTCGTCACGAGACTAACATCCCAGCATGTTTCACGCTAGACGCCGGTCCTAATGTCCATCTGCTTTATCCTGAGGCTTATGAGAAGCAGGTCGGTGATTTTATCAATGAGAGTCTTTTACAATATTGTCATGATAATCAATGTATTGACGATATTGTCCAAAATATGAAACGATAATTTTTTACTGTCATGGAAATAAAAAAGTACTACGGCAAGGTCATTCTTTTCGGCGAATATTCTATGATTTTCGGCTCGCCGGCCCTCCTCGTGCCTCTCACAACGGGCGAGTCGCATTGGGACTATATCTGGCGTAACCACGGCAAGAAAAACTATTCCTCAAACCGTAGCCTGCATATGTTTGCTAACTATCTCGACAGCAACGATTATTTTAAGGAAAATATCGACGTGGAGAAGTTCAGAGCCGAGCTTAAAAAAGGGATGTTCCTCGACTCATGCATACCTTCTGGCTATGGCGTGGGCAGTTCTGGGGCCCTCACTGCTGCCGTGTACGACCGTTTCAAATCGAAGGAGATCGACGACCTGATAGTGCTTAAGAAATTTCTCGGCGACATGGAAAACTGTTTCCACGGCAGCAGCTCGGGCCTCGACCCGTTGCAATGTTACCTTGGCAAGCCTTTCATCCTCACCGAAGACAAGAAAATCCAGATTCTTGAAAAAGATTTTGTGCCAGAAGGTGTACATATCTTCTTGATAGACAGTAAGATAAAGAGCGAGACGAAGACCCTTGTGAACTATTTCAAGGAACAGCGCGAGAACCCTCGCTACCTCAAGGCGTTCAATGAGCTTTACTATCCTTTCGTGGGTCGCTGCATCGACTCTCTGGTGTCGGGTGATGTCGACAAGTTCTTCGATGACTTGGCGCATCTCTCATATTATCAGACAGTTATGCTCCGTCCGATGATTACCGACAATATGTTGCCGCTATTCTCACTCAGACGCGACGACGTTCATTTCCAGATAAAGATATGTGGTTCCGGAGGAGGAGGTTTCTTCCTCGGATTTGCCGACGATGTCGAGAAAACTAATGAATTTATGAAAGAAAAAGAGTTTCCAGTTACCTGGATACTCTGATTCTCCTAGTGGTAGATGATATTCAGCTCGGGACGTGCTTCTCTCAGAGCATTTATCTCTTTTGCCTTAACCTTCGAGCCGAGTGCTTTGATGTATCTCAACGAAGCGATGTTTTTCACCGGTGCCAGCGATTTGACGTTGGTGTTGGCGATGTTTAGTTCCTCAAGAGCCTCGCATTTTGCCAGCATCTTGATGTTTTTTACGTGTGTATTGGCGATGTCAAGCACACGTAATCCTGGCATGTTCGCCAGCGGGTTGAGGTCGACGATACGGGTGTTCTCAATGGAAAGCACCTCGATAGTCGTCACGTTCGTCAAGGCGAAGAGGTCGGTGATGGCATTGCCGTCGATATGAAGTTCCTTGAGCATTCTCATCTCACTCAGCGGACTGAGGTCGGTGATGTGGTTATCGGTGATACTCAGATTCTTCAGGAACATCAGCTTTGTCAGCGGTTCCAGACTCGCAATGACTGTCTTGGTGTCGACCACGATATCTTCGATGTCGGCTACGGCCTCAAGTTGCTCTGCTGTCGGGTTGGTATCCATTGCCACTATTTCTCTGAAGATTTCTCTCCACTCGCTGTCAAGGGTGTTCCACCAGTTGTGAAGGTCGTCGGTCTGATAGATGACCATCACGCCAGGCACATTCTTTTTGAGTGCAAACACCTGCTCGGAGTTCACCCTGGTGCCTTCGGCCCTCACCATGGTGAGGTTTTTCATTCTGTGAAGCGGCATCAAATCCAAGATACCGGTGTTTTCGATGTTGATTTCCACCAGATTGCTGAGGTTCTCAATCGGTGCCAGAGTCTTGATATTGGTCTGTCTGACGTTGAGATATTTCAGGTTGTGCAATGCATGGAGCGGCGTGAGGTCGTGTATTCTGGTGCCAGAGATGTCGAGACGCTCGAGGTTGGTGAGGCGCTCGATAGGCTTGGCATCGACGAAAAGCGAATCCAACACCAGTGATTTCATGCTGATGATGACATGCAGCTCTTCAGGACTTGGGTCGATGTTAGTGCCATTTTGTGTCACAAAAGCGAATTTCCATGGCGCTGGCAGACTCTCCCACCAGTCTTGCAATGCCTTGGTCTCATAGATGACCATCACATCGCTGTTCACATTACGGAACTCATCGGCTTTCTCCGAGTCTATCAGTGTGTTGTCGCAGTAGATACGCACCAGATTTGTCATGTCTTTGAGCGGCATCAGGTCGCTGACGCTGGTGTTTCTGCATTGCAGCTCGTTGAGTCTGCTTAAGTTAGCCACTGGAGTCAGGTCGGTGACAGCGGTGTTGTCGATGATGAGTTGCTGCAGGTTCTCAAGGTTGCTGATAGGCGTGAGGTCCGAAATCTCGGTGTTGCTCAGGTTGAGACAACGCAGTGACTGCGGCAGCACTATGGAGTCTAATGTAGTGACTTTTGTGCCCGAGATGTCGAGGTCTGTCAACATCTCGCAGTTCTCCAAAACAGCGATGCTGTCGACGTTGGTATTGCTCAACGACAGGTTAGTCAGCTGATGATAAAGCCCTATGATTTCGATGTCATCGAGTTTCACATTATCGGCCTTGAATACCTTGATATTGTTGGTGTATCGTAAGTCAGAAATATTTGTTATTGCAGTATTGCTGATATCTAACTTGTTGATTTTATTCAAGTTACGAATAGGGGAGATGTCATCGACATTGGTATTCGAGCAGTCGAGGCTTTGCAGGTCGGAGAGCTCGTACAACGGGTCTAAGGTGTTTATCAGCTTGTTTCCGCTGACGTTGATGTCTGTTGTCTTTGTATATGCAATCAGTTTTTCGTACAGTTTCTGCATGTCGCAGTTTATGGTGCTTTCTTCTAGCGAGTCGTTGACCACCACGATAGTCTCACGATAGATATGCACTATGGTCTGCATCTCGATGGAGTCGGGGAGGTATTGGTTCTCGCCAAAATACATTTTCCATGCTGCTGGCATCCTGTTCCACCAAGTCCTAAGTTCTTCAGTCTCATTGGGTTTGGTGGTGTACATACTTGCGATTTTCAGATCTTTCTTCGATGGGTCGATGTTTACTTCCATGAAACGGTTACAGGTATTGTTCACGGTATCGCCCACTATGTTATGCCCCGCTATGGTACGCATCATTGTCACCTTGAAATAAGTGTCGCCTTTTTCGTTGGTCTGCGGCTTGATGTCGTTGATTTTAAAGGTGAAAGTGATGTCTTTAAAGAAGAAATCGATATCTTTTAGATATGCCTGTACGTCCTTATTAATATACGTGCTGCGGCTGTCGTCGAGGTCGTCTTCAATCTGCACCTCGTCGTCCACAAAAATCTTGGCATAGCTCTCTTTGAAGACGATGTCTTTCTCTTGGGCGGTGGCTTCGGGGTCTCCTATGAAGGAGAATGTCTCCTCCATATACTTCACCATCATTTGAATCTGCTCAGTATATTCGGCAATTTCTTCCTTACTGAGATCTGTTTTCTGCGCAAAAATGTTTTGGCAGAAAAAGAATAAAATCGCAATAAAAACTAATTTCTTCATTTTTTAGGTTGATAAAGCTTTAAAAGTGTTGCTTTTTCATCATCTTTGAGATAAATGAGGTTCGAGATGAGCCATCCGGAGTTATAGCCGCTACGGTTGAACCATGACACCTCGAAATACCAGTTTTTGATTTGGAAGACATGGAACTTTACGCTCTCGACACGGTCAAACTTCAAATTTCCTTGTTTTATCTCATAGAAAAACAATGTGAGATAATCAGGCTGATAATCTGTTGAAGCGTAATACTCGACGGTTCCAGGGTCATTGAAGACCTTATAGATATTCATAAAGTCGAGTTCGTGGCTCATCGGATGAAGGAAGTGTTTCTCGCGTTCCGACATCTCGCCTTGCGGGAAATATTTCTGGAACTCCGAGAAAAACACGTTAGAAAGCACCCATTTCGAGCCCAGGCCTTCTTTCTCTAGTGCCATGATAAGGCTGATGTCGACTTCCTGACCTTTCCATTTGAATTTGGCCGACACTTCTGAGAACCAGTTGCCGCCAAGGAACTCCATATACTGGTTGTTCTTGATGAGGTCTTCCACGAAAAAGTCACGCAAAGCGCCCGATGTTCTTGGGTTTTCAAGGTCGAAAAGCAATGGAAGGACGTCCTTGCGTTTGACGGGGTTACGATAGTTTTTGTCGTTACGACTCAGCTTCTTTCCGTACTGGTCCTCTTCGTAATTAAAACGGCTGATGAACTGGCCCATCTGCTTTGTCATGGTGTAGAGCTCACGCTCGTCCATCTCGACGTTGCCGAGGTCGTTGAGCACCTGTGCATCAACTTTAAAACAAAGTGCCAGTACAAATACTGGCACTAAAAATTTCAAAAACTTACTCATTATTTATGTGTGGTTTCTTTCACGCGCATGTCGCCAAGCAATACATCCCAGAAGCCGATGAGGCGGCCGCCGATCTGTGTCTCTTTACGTTTCACATACACCGTGATATCTTTCTTTGTTGTATCCTGATAGATGAGTCGGCCTTCAGCGTCATAGCCTTTGAATGTCTGGAAGATGGTGATGACACCGACGTATGTTCCGTCAGGCTGGCGTTGCAGATCCGACACATACTGAATCTTATACCAGTCGATCTCGACGCGGTCGTAGTTGAGGCGCATCAATCTCTCAAGGTATTTACGTACTTTATAATACTCGATTTTTGTCTTGGAAAGTGACGAGACGCCGATCTCTGCATCTGGTGCGAAGAGCTCTTCTGCGCGGTCGATCACTCTGTTGGCCTCGCTCCAAGGAGTGTTCTTCGAGCCAATCAGTTTGACGTATTTAGACAGGTCGCGGACTTTCTCGAGGGCCAGACTGTCAATGGCTTGCTTGCGTTCCGGGCTGAGTTCCGGCTCCTGTGCGAATGCCTGATAGCCAGCGAATGCAAAAAATGCGAATGCTATTGCAAATAATACCTTTTTCATCTTATTTCTTAATTAATTCGAGTTCTGTAATCTTGTTATTTTCGTTGTATTTGATGTTGTCGACATTCACCGTGACCTTCTTCTGGTCTTTCAGGTAGTTGAGGTAGTTGACAGCTGTGGTCGGACGGTCGTAGTCGCCATAGTTGTTGAGGCGGATAAGCACCACTGCATCAGGTGATTCGAACAGCTTCAAGGCTTCTTTGATGTAGTTGTTGGCCGATGTCACGTCTCTGGCATTGGCAATCATATTGAAATAGTCGGAGATAGCGGTCTTGGGCTTCGCCTGTTCCTCCAACTCGCGCAGACGCTGCTCCTCCTCAAGGCGTTTCTCCTCGGCGATACGGTCTCTCTCGGCAATGGCGTTGGTGACTTTAAGCTCAGCACGCTCAAGCATCTCAACGATTTCAGGGTTTTTCGAGAAATCGACCTTCTTAAGTTCGTTGATGCGATCCATCTGCTCTTCCAAAGTCCACTCGGTTTCGTCGTTCAAAATAGCGTTCAAGTCTTTAGTGGCCTGTGCTACCAGAGCTTTGTACTCTTTTTTCGACATTTTCTTTGAAGAGTTGCAACTTGTTGCTCCACAGAGAGTGACGAGAGCAATCATTGCAATGATAATGATACTTTTAAACTGTTTTAACATACTGCAATAATTTTTTTTCAAATTTTTCAATCGTATTAATAACTCGCAAAGTTAAGAAATATTTTGATATTGTACACGATTATTCAATATTTTTTAGCAATTTTGAAGTCGAAATGAGATATTACAACATACCGATATTTTTACCTGAACTCGCATGCCCATTCCGATGCGTTTACTGTAATCAGTTTAGCATCACTGGAAAACAGCATCTGCCTGATATTCAGGAAGTTAAAAATACGATAGACAAATATCTCAATACCTTCAAGGAAGCTGACAGGTTTGTGGAGGTGGCGTTTTTCGGCGGCAATTTTACCGGTCTTCCCGAAAAAATGCAGGACGATTTCCTGAAAATTGTGCAGCCTTACCTCGAAAAAGGCGTAATTCAAGGCATCAGATGCTCCACCCGTCCCGATTATATTGACGAAAAACGTGTTAAAATCCTGAAAAATTTTGGGATGAGGAACATCGAGCTTGGAGCGCAGACGACAAATGATGAGATTTTGCGGAAATGTGGTCGCGGTCATACGTTTAAAGATATTGAAAACGCTTCGCAAATCATTGTTAATGAAGGAATTACGCTTGGTCTGCAGATGATGCTTGGCTTGCCATACGACAGCTTCGAAAATGATATGCAGACTGCACATGACATAGTGAGATTAGGGGCGAAAGAGACGCGTATCTATCCTTGTATCGTAGTGAAAGACACCGAGTTGGAGCGGCTTTACAAGAATAATGAGTATCAGCCTTTGTCGCTGGATGAGGCAGTGGAGCAGTCGGCAAATCTTTACGAGTATTTTACAGAAAATGATGTGAAAGTTCTCCGAATCGGACTTCATACCTCCGAAGACCTCAACGGGGCGGCTTATGTGGCGGGTCCCTATCATAAGAATTTCGCCGAGATGGTGTTGAGTAGGGTTTGGGGCCATAAATTTGATAAAATTGAAGGCGACAAAACGCTTAGATTTTTGCTTGAAGTACCTGATAATCAATTAAATCACGCAATAGGTTACAAGGGTGAGAACAAGAAAAAACTGGAGCAGAAATTTAAGAGGGTTGTCATCAAAAACGAAAAATGCAAACAAAATGCAAACACTTGCAATCATTTTGCAATCATCGCAAGCAGTTTGATGCCCGAAGAAGCAAAAAAATCGCTCTCGAAAATGGGCGAGGTTTTGTGGCTTGAACCTTCCGACGAGGCCTATCCATCCATCTCGTCACACCCCGATATTTTCTGTTTTTGCCATAATGAAAGACATTGTGACACAGTGATTTACGCAGATAATGTCCATATTAGTTTTCCTCAAAATATCAATGCTGTAAAGGGCGGCAAACCGGTCGGTAAAAAGTATCCCGAGACGTGTTATTACAATGCTGTCGGAGTCGGAAATATTTTGATTCATAATTTGTCCTATACGCTATGGAAGAAATCCGTGCAAATCAATGTAAGTCAAGGATATACGCGATGCAATTTATTGGCATTGAATGAGACTAATTACATTACCTCCGACAGAGGGATAGAAAAGGTTTTGCAAAGTTCTGCATACAATGTTTTATACATTGATCCTCAACAGATTACGCTGCCAGGACAAAAATACGGCTTCTTCCCGGGCTGCTGTGGAATGGTCGACGACAGCCTTGTGGTGTGCGGAAGCGTCAGCCGACTGAAAGAATGTAAGGAACTGCGAAAGTTTGTGCGACGTAATGGAATGAAAATCATTGAGTTATACGATGGTGAACTCGTAGATGTCGGCAGCATTTTCTTTGTTCGTCCCAAGGAATAAATTCTTATCTTTGCAAAAATTATTGACGTGACAAAAATAGAACTTCTTTCACCGGCAAAAAACCTTGAAGTGGGTATAGCCGCCATCAACCATGGCGCTGACGCGGTCTATATCGGAGGTCCTGGTTTCGGCGCCCGCGAGAAGGCGGGCAACAGCATTGAAGACATTGCCAAACTATGCCGTCATGCCGCCATCTATGGTGCGAAGGTCTATGTCACACTCAACACCCTGCTGTTTGACAACGAGCTCGAACAGGCACGCAGGCTCGCATGGGATTGTTACCTCGCGGGCGCCGATGCTTTGATAGTCCAGGATATGGCACTCCTGATGATGGATATGCCCCCGATTGCGCTTTACGCCTCGACACAATGCCACAACACTACGGCTGAAAAGGTGAAGTTTCTGGAAGACGTCGGATTCAAACAGGTTGTGCTAGCTAGAGAGCTGACTATCGACGAGATAAAAGATATTCGCTCAAAGACAACGGTGCCATTGGAGTTTTTCGTCCACGGTGCCTTGTGCGTCAGCTATAGCGGACAGTGCTACCTTAGTCATGTCATTGGACATCGTTCCGCCAACCGTGGAGCGTGCGCCCAGCCATGCCGACTGAAATGGAATCTCGAAGACGAAAATGGTAACACCTTGATAGCCAACCGACATCTGCTCTCGCTGCGCGATATGAACAACTCGAAAAACCTTGAAGAGCTCATCGACGCTGGCATCACTTCATTCAAGATAGAAGGCCGCTTGAAAGACGCCGACTATGTAAAAAACACGACGGCTTTCTACCGCAAAGCTTTGGATGAAATCATTAGTCGTCGTCCTGATTTGGAGCGTGCATCACAAGGCGTTTCAACACCTTCGTTTATCCCGAATTTAGAAAAGTCGTTCTCACGCGGTTTCACCGACTATTTCCTTCATGGCCGCCAGAAAATCGACTCCCCATTCACCCCGAAATCAATGGGAGAACATATCGGCACAATCAAGAAAATTGATGGAAAACGCATGACAGTCAATCTGTTGAAAGGTGTCGAACTTCACAACGGCGACGGCCTCTGTTTCCTGGACGAAAACAACGAACTGCAAGGCTTCAACGTCAACGGCGTCGACGGAAACGTGGTCTTGGCGTCATCTGTCATTCCGGTTGTAGGGACGCGGCGCGCCACGTTCCTACAAAACAGAATTGTAACCTTGTACCGTAATTTCGACATCCTCTGGCAGCGTTCCGTCGACGCCTCCGACGGCAACCGCAAAATTGCAATCAAATTGCAAGCAGTGGACATCCCTAACGGTTTGAAACTATCAGCATTTATTGGTAACGACATCAGCGCAAGCATAGAGATGAATTGTCAAAAAGACATTGCGAAAAACCCTGAAAAGTCCCTCGAAAACATCCGCACGAAACTGTCGCAATGGGGTGACACCAAATTCAAAATCGAAAGCATCGACATCGATTTCAAAGAGGTTTATTTCATCCCGAATTCCATCTTGGGTGAATTGAAGCGGCAACTGGTGGCGAAATTGGAGGAGACGTTGGTGGGAAACCATCGTCGTTCCACCGTAGAGACGAACGGCCGTTCGTCTCTACAATCGGATTACCCCAACACAACGTTGTCATTTTCCGCCAACGTTACCAATTCATTATCCCGTCAATTCTATGAGAATCACGGCGTTACGCATATCGACGATGGTCTTGAGAAATCAATGCCAGAAGGTGAGATAACGGTGATGACAACAAAGCATTGCATCCGTTATGCCAACGGCATGTGCGCCAAAGATACGGGCAAACCGGCTACTCCTTTATATATTAGCAACCAACACGGTCGTTTTCGCCTCGATTTCGATTGTAAAAATTGCCAGATGAAGGTGATTTATAAAAATTAATTTCTTGCATTTTCAAAAAAGTCGTAAATTTGCAATTTTGTAGAATATAATAAATAAACGATATGTTTAGAACTCATACATGTGGTGAACTTCGCATGGCCAACGTGGGTCAGGAAGTCACTTTGAGCGGTTGGGTGCAGCGTGTTCGCGACAAAGGCGCCCTGCTGTGGATTGATTTGCGCGACCGTTATGGTATCACGCAACAGAAGGAGTTAGCTCGGCTGAGACGATGAAGACCGCCCGCGAGATCGGACGTGAATTCGTCATCCAAGCCAAAGGCGTCGTGGTGGAACGCGAGTCGAAGAACCCGAAGAACCCGACAGGCGACATCGAGCTGAAGGTCGAGTCTCTCAAGATCTTGACCACCTCGAAGGTGCCTCCGTTCACCATCGAAGACGTTAGCGACGGCGGCGACGACATCCGCATGAAGTACCGCTACCTCGACTTGCGCCGTAACCCAATCAAGAATAACATCATTTTGCGTCATAAGATGGCTCAAGAGGTGCGTAAGTACCTGTCAGGCAACGATTTCCTCGAGATTGAGACTCCATGTCTGATCAAGTCGACACCTGAAGGCGCGCGCGACTTCGTGGTGCCGTCACGTATGAACCCAGGCGAGTTCTACGCTCTGCCGCAGTCACCTCAGCAGTTTAAGCAGCTCCTCATGGTGGCAGGCTTCGACCGTTACTTCCAGATAGTACGTTGCTTCCGTGATGAAGACCTCCGCGCTGACCGTCAGCCTGAGTTCACACAGATCGACTGCGAGATGTCGTTCGTGGAGCAGGAAGACGTCATCAACATGTTCGAAGGCTTGGCAAAACATCTGTTCAAGACCATCAAAGGCATCGAGTTTGACAAATTCCCCAGAATCACTTGGCAAGACGCAATGAAATATTACGGCAGCGACAAGCCGGATATCCGTTTCGGGATGAAATTTGTGGAACTCAACGACGTGGCGAAAGGCCATGGTTTCTCGGTGTTCGACGAAGCCGAGCTGGTTGTCGCCATCAACGCTGAAGGCTGCGCCAACTACACACGTAAGCAGACCGACGCTCTCACCGACTTCGTGAAACGTCCGCAGGTCGGCGCAAAAGGTCTCGTTTATGTGAAATACAACGAAGACGGCACAATCAAATCGTCGGTCGATAAGTTCTACACACCTGAGATTTTGAAGACATGGCTCGACAAATGCAATGCCAAACCTGGTGATATGTTGCTGATACTCAGCGGTAAAGCTATGCCTACAAGAGTGCAGATGAACGCCTTGCGTCTCGAGATGGGCAACCAGCTTGGCTTGCGTGACCCTAACGTGTATAAGCCATTGTGGGTCATCGACTTCCCGCTTCTCGAATGGGATGAAGAGACACAGCGTTACTATGCTATGCACCATCCGTTCACAGCTCCGAAACCTGAGGATGAATACCTCCTCGAGCAGCCTGACAAATGGGGCGAGATCCGTGCAAACGCTTACGACATCGTGCTCAACGGCACTGAGGTCGGTGGCGGCTCGGTACGTATCCACGACAAGAACCTGCAGAAGAAGATGTTCCACACCCTTGGCTTTACCGACGAGAAAGCACAAGAGCAATTCGGATTCCTGATGAATGCTTTCGAGTACGGAGCACCGCCGCACGCAGGATTGGCATTCGGCTTCGACCGTCTCTGCTCGCTCTTCGGAGGCCAGGACTCAATCCGCGACTTCATCGCATTCCCGAAGAACAACCAAGGTCGCGACGTCATGGCAGAAAGTCCGTCACCGATTGCTCAGGAGCAGCTTGATGAGTTACAGATTGCATTGAATTTGAAATAATATGAAACGAGTTTTAATAACCACCGGTGGCGGCGACTGCCCAGGCCTCAATGCGGTGATTCGCGCTATCGTGAAGCGTGCCTCGCAGGAGAAAGACTGGGAGGTCCTCGGCAGCATCCAGGCCTTCAACGGAGTGCTCTGGGAGCCGCAAGAGATAGTGCGCCTCACGCCGGAAGTCGTCCGCGGCATTCATTTCCGTGGCGGCACGATAATCGAGACAACCAACAAAGGCGGCCCGTTCACATGGCCTGTCAAGAAAAACGACGGCACATGGGAGATTGTTGACCGCTCCGACGAGATGATCCGTCGCCTGGAATATATGGGCGTTGATTGCGTCATCAACATCGGTGGCGACGGCTCACAGCGTATCTCGCAGAAGCTGTATGAGAAGGGCTTGAACATCATCGGCGTGCCGAAGACCATAGACAACGACCTCTCGATGACCGACTGCACCTTCGGATTCCAGACAGCAGTACAGATTGCCACCGAGGCAGTCGATAAACTCGTTACGACAGCGGCATCACATAACCGTGTATTCGTGCTTGAAGTCATGGGCCGTGACGCCGGCTGGATTGCGCTTAACGCAGCAATTGCTGGCGGCGCCGAGGTTTGTCTGTTGCCAGAGTTTCCTTACGACATCAACATTGTGAAGGCTCGTCTTGAGGAACGTTTTGTCAACGACAGAGGCCATGCCATCGTCGTCATCAGCGAGGGCGCGAAGCCGAAAGACGGACAGCAGATTTTTACCAAGAGCAACGAGCCAGGTTACGAGAACGTGAAACTCGGCGGCATCGGACTGAAGTTCATCGAGCAGATGAAAGCCGCTGGTTTTGAGCACGATATGCGTGAGACCACACTCGGTCACCTGCAGCGTGGCGGTGTGCCGATAGCATACGACAGAGTGCTCGCATCACAATTCGGCGTGAAGGCGTTCGAGATGGTGCTTAACAAAGAATACGGTCACATGGTGGCTTACCGTCATCCGAATGTCATCAGCGTGCCTATCAAAGACGCTGTGGCGAAGATGAACTTCGTGGAGCCGGATTGCGACCTCATCCGCACTGCGAGAGGATTGAATATATCGCTAGGATTTTAAAGGATATTCATACGGTTCGCGTCCTGTTTCAGGAACACGAAAATCATCATAGAAAACATCAAGAGGCTCGAGCCTCCGTAGCTTAGGAATGGCAATGGGATGCCGATGACAGGCACTAATCCGATTGTCATTCCTATGTTTATGGCAAAGTGGAAGAAGAATATACACGCAATGCCATAGCCATAGATGCGACTGAACGCAGATCGTTGTCGCTCAGCTAAGTAAATGATTCTCAGCATCAAAGCGAGATACAGAGCTATCAGGAAGAAGCATCCGATGAAGCCCGACTCCTCACCGACGGTGCAGAAGATGAAGTCGGTGTGCTGCTCTGGCACGAAGTTGTATTTCGTCATTGTGCCTTTGAGGTATCCCTTGCCGGAAAAACCTCCGGAACCTATAGCAATCATTGACTGATTGAGGTTATATCCCACACCACGGATGTCGTGCTCTTTTCCCAAAATGATATTGATACGAGTCTGCTGATGCGGCTTCAATACATGATGGAAGGCGAAGTCGACGGAGAAGACGAAGGCGCAGGCAGCGATGAGGATGCCTGTCAGGAGCCAGATGTTTTTCTTTGTGCGGTCTATCATCAGTAGGAAAATGGCGTAAATCACGGCAAGTCCTATCATGATGTACCATTTTGATACACAAAGAGATATGATGAAAAGCGTAGCCGCTACAAAACCGATGATAAGGATCTTTCCGCCCATACCTTCGCGGTAGATGACGAACAAAAAGATGATGAAGACGGCTGCTGAGCCCGCGTCGCCTTGAGCCAGGACGAGCATCATCGGGAAGAGGACAATGCCGTAGGCTATGAGTTTGGTCTTGAGTTTTGTGAAGTCGGTGTCGAGCTTTCCCAAATAATGTGCCAAGGCAAGTGCCGTGCCGAATTTTGCAAACTCTGACGGCTGGAACGAGAACGAGCCGAATTGTATCCATGAGGTGGAGCCGGAGATTTTCGAGCCCACCACCAGTACCAAGAGAAGCGAAAGTATCGACAGTCCGTAGATTACGTAGGCAAAGGCGTTGAAAAACTTGGCATCGATGAGCAGGATGGCGAAACCCACCAAGAGGCTGCCACCGATAAACACCAGCTGCTTGCCGTAGTTTTGTGAGAAGTCGTAGATATGCGGATGGTCGGCGTTGAAGGCTGCGGCATAGATGCTGAGCAGGCCTATTGTCATCAGGGCAAGGTAGATGACAAACAGCCAGATGTCTATTCTCCCTATTGTCGTTCTGCTTCTCATTACTCGTTTTCGTTAAGTGTCAAGACTCGTTTCTCTACGTTAGGGCGTGTTATCTCGCCACGTATGTATTTCTCTATCATCAGCGATGCTATAGGTGCCGCCCATGTGGATCCGAAACCTGCGTTTTCTACCACTACGGAAATGGCAATCTGTGGGTTTTCGACAGGTGCGAATGCCATGAAGATGGAGTGGTCTTGCCCATGTGGGTTCTCGGCAGTGCCCGTCTTGCCTCCCACGGTTATGTCGGGAATCCTCGACCATCTAGCGGTGCCATGGTCGCCCTCAAAGACGCTCTGCATGCCTTTCTTCACATCTTTGAAATGCTGTTTTTTGATATCGATGACATGACGCTCAAAGCTGACGCTGTCGTTGGGATTGTTGAAACTCTTAATATAATGAGGCTCAATGAAATAGCCCTCATTGCCTATGGCTGCTGCCACGTTGGCGAGCTGTAATGGCGTGACCAGGATCTCTCCCTGTCCGATGCTTAGCGAGCGTATGGTCATGGCGTTCCACACGCCGCGATAGACCTTGTCGTAGAACTCTTTCTTCGGGATGTTGCCCGACACCGTAAACGGGATGTCTGACTCACAGGCTCGCCCCAGTCCGAAACTGGTGACGTGGTCATACCAGAACTGGAAAGCGTCTTTCTGGCTCTTGAAACGAGACGAGTTCATCATGGCCTGGAATGCCTGCCAGAAGTAAGGGTTACACGAGTTTTCGATGGCGTCGTACAAGCGCACGGGCGAGCCGTGGGAGTGTGTACATTTGATAGGCGCGCTGTTCTTTCCATTACACGGATAAGGGGTGTTAGCGTTCATCACGCCGCTCTGGAGCGACACGAGTCCGTTGATCATCTTAAAGGTCGAGCCAGGAGGGTAGGTGCCGCTTATTGCTCTGTTAATCAACGGCTTGTCGGGGTTGTTGAGCAGGTCGTTGTATCTCTGTCCACGCTGACGTCCAACCAGTTCGTTGGGGTCGTAGGTGGGGCTTGACACCATGGCGAGAATCTGTCCGGTAGTCGGCTCGATGGCGACGATGGAGCCTGTCTTGCCTGCCATCAGGTATTCGCCATAAGCCTGCAGGTCGGCGTCAAGTCCAAGTATGATGTCGTCGCCCGACTCTGGGAGCGTGTCGAAGGCACCGCCCATATAACGTTCCTTCTCGCGGTTATGCACATCGACGACGGTGATCTTTATGCCTTTCTTGCCTCGAAGCTGTTTCTCGTAGTATTTCTCAATGCCAGATTTCCCTATATAATCGCCTAGTTTGTAGTAGGCGTCGTGTTCCATCTCGGGCTTAGTTACCTCACCAATGCTGCCTAGAGTGTGTGCTGCGATTGGCAGTGGATATTGGCGTATCGAGCGGGTCTGAAAGTAAAAACCGGGGTAGCGATATAGCATCTCGGCTATGCGGCCATATTCCTCTTTCGTAATCTGCGAGATGAAAATCGAAGGTGTTATCGAGGAATATTTTTTGGCTTTATTAAAACTTGTATTATAAGTTTCGTTATTGATATTCAACAATTTGCAAAAACTAGCAGTGTCTATGTTCTTGGCCTGCGACGGGATAATCATCAGATCGTAAACGGCGTCGTTATACACGAGGAGTTTGCCGTTTCGGTCGTAAATCTTTCCTCTTTGAGGATATTGGGTTATATATCTTAAAGTGTTGCTTTCGGACGATTGTTTATAGGAATCATCGACGATTTGGATGATGAAAAGTTTAATAATCAAGATAATCGCGACCAAAATGAAGATCGAGCCGATGACATATTTGCGTTGCGAATAGTTTATCTTGTTCTTAATCATGTTGTTATAAAAATCCAGTTGAAAAATTTTGCGATTACAAAAATATTAAAAGTTTATTTAAGTTTTGTAATTTTATAAAGAAAATATTGTATCTTTGCAGATTGTGAATTTATATGCGGTTTTTATGAGGATTGGAAAGGACAAAAAGTGTTTTTGGGCGTTTATCGCATTGATAATCTTTGCGTTAAGTTTTGCTGCCTGTACGAAGAAGCAAGATCCCGTTGTGCTTTCCAGAGATTTTCAGGAGGAGAAATGGGACCGTTTTGACTTTTTGGAAGCCACATATAACGTAGTTAAAGCGCCGATGACGGCAGATTTGGTGATGGATATAGAGGTGTCGGACGTGTATCCGAACATATATCCGTACCATATCGGGGAAGATGAGTTTTTTGTCATTGTGATGAGCGTGAAGGGGCCGGATGGCGGCAATCGCTCGCGTGAGTACAAGTTTCGCCTGAAAGACAGAGACGGGAACTTCAAATCGGAAAAGGTAAACGGGTATTATCATTTTGAGTTGCCATTGATTTCCGAGATGAGTTTCAATGAGAAGGGAGATTATTATTTTAAAGTTGAAAACAAGTATTCAAAAGATCCGTTATGTGGTATCAAAAGTTTGAATATCAATTGCTTGAAGATAAATAATTAAAAATTAAATAAATGAAAAAACTATTTTTCAAAACAGTAGTAATCGCCGCGGTGGTTGTAATGTCGGTTATGACATCGTGCGTGTCACAGAAGAAGATTTTGTATTTGCAGCATGAGCAGATGAGTGACAGTATTACATCTATTGAGTATCAGAACAAACGTAGTTTCGACTACAAAGTGCAACCTGGCGACAACCTTTACATCAGGGTGTCGAGTATGGATAAGAACTTCTCAGAGTTCTTCAATGCAGGCAGTTCTGACAGGCTCGGTTCTTTGGGATCTACGGGAAATTCAAGCGGTAATGCGGCCATTTATTTGAATGGCTTCAACGTGAGCGATGAGGGAACAATCGACTTCCCTTATGCCGGCAAGATTTACGTCAAGGACTTGACAATAGACGAGATTCAGCAGAAGATTCAAAATATCATAGGCGAATATCAGAAAGAGACCATTGTTTACGTGAAACTGGGTATGTTTAACCTGACAATCCTTGGCGAGGTTACAAGACCAGGTCAGTATCAGGTTTACCAGTCGGACATCAACCTCTTCCAAGCTATAGCTTTGGCAGGTAACGCCACTGATTTTGCCAATAAGAAAAGTGTAAAAATCATACACCAGACGACAGACGGTTCGCAGATAGTGAGGGTTAACCTCAACGATGCCGATGTTCTTGAGAATCCACAGTATTATCTGAAACCAAACGACATTATCTACATCGAGCCGCTTGGAATCAAGAGATACGGTTTTACACAAATCCCATACTCAACAATCTTATCAGCAGCATCATTGCTGATAACAGTTTTAACGTTCTTCATGTACACATCAAGATAAAAGTTTAGATTATGAGCAACAACGATATTCAAAACCTCCAGAAGCCTCTTCAAGCACAAGAGGAAGATACCATTGATATCAAGATGTTGATTATCAAATTTTTAAGCTATTGGTATCTGTTTGTCATTTTCGGTTTTGTCGCTTTGATGGCGGGTTATGTTTATAACAGGTATAAACCTAACGTTTATCAGGTGTCATCGACCGTTTTTATCAAAGAGCAGAAATTGGGTGTTGATGCTACTGCAATGATGACTGGTATGAATTTCAGGAGCTATGGTAATGTTGAGAATGAGATCGCTATTCTGAAATCATATATGTTGTCAGAAAGAGCTCTGCGAAAACTTGACTTTTTTGTATCATATTATGCAAAAGGCAGATTGGCTACGGCAGAGTTGTATAAAGACAGCCCGTTTACCGTTGAGGTTGACTATTCCGTTCCTCAGATGGTCGGAGCAAAGTATTACGTGAAGATCCTTGATAACGGACAATATAAGTTGAAAGTCCAGGCCGACATCGCCTCCAGCTATAACTTTGTTAATGATCAGTTTGTGGGACAGTTTAGGGATGTCAATTTTGAGGAGACATATTCTTTTGGAGATACAGTTGAAAACAAATACAACAAGTTCCGTATAATTCTCAACAGCCATTATAATGTAGACAACGACAGCCATGTGAAGTTCTCATTCCGACTCAACAGCATGGTGGCTCTTGTCGGCATGATGAACAGCAACATGTCGGTGGCAAATGTCGGAAAGCAGGCTTCTTTGCTGGCTCTTACAATGAAAGGACATAACGCGGCAAAGATCACTGATTATTTAAATCAAATCTGCACCGAATATATCCAGAGAGACCTTGACTTGAAGAACAGAGTGTCAGAGAATACTATCAAATTCATTGATAATGAATTGGTGGGCATCCAGGAATCTTTGGATAAAGCCGAGAGCGACCTGCAGGGTTTCCAGCAGGGCAACGACTTCATGAACCTCGACACCCAGGCTAAGGATTTGTTCACATATCTTAAAGAACAGGAGAAACGTAAGGCTGAACTGGAACTTAACCTTAAATATTATACCGATTTGAAGGCATATATCGAGGCAAACCTTGATGAGCCTGACAAACTCATCGCACCAAGTGCTATGGGCATTCAGGACCCATTGCTTAACAGCCTCGTGAGTCGTCTGGTCGACCTCTCAAGTAAGAAATCAACACAGCTTATCACTTCGACCGACAAGAACCCTGTGGTTATCAGTCTCGACCAACAGATTGCACAGACCAAGCTGCAACTTTTGGAAAACATCAACAACATCATCAACCAGGCCAGTCTGACTCTCAAAGGTGTTGACGATAACATCAGAAAACTTGACAATCAGGTTAGAGAGCTCCCAGAAACACAACGTCAGTACATAGGCTATCAGCGTAAGTATAACTATAGCGAGAGCATCTATAACTTCTTGATGCAGAGACGTTCAGAAGCCCAGATTTTAAAGGCAAGTAACACCCCTGATAACGAGATTATCGATACAGCACGTCTGGCTCTTGTGAGAAAAGTGGCACCTCGTGCTATGATGAATTATCTCATCGCCTTGATTATCGGACTTCTTATCCCGGTGGTGTATATCTTGTTGAAAGACTTCTTCAATACCAAGATTTTAGAGCGCAAAGATATTGAGAAGGCTACGAAATATCCTATCATTGGTCAGATTCCTCAGATTGACTCAAGTACCAAGACAAAGACCATGGTTATCTCATCGCCGAAATCGCCGGCAGCCGAGTCATTCCGTTCAATCAGAACAAACCTCGACTTCATCGTACAAGGCAAAGAGAGATACTCGTTCCTCATCACAGGTGATATGGCATCAGTGGGTAAGACCTATATCTCTATCAACATGGCATCAATCTATGCCTTGTATGGCAAGAAGACGGTTCTTATCGGATTCGACTTGCGTAAACCTCGTTTGTATCAGGAGTTCGGTTTGAGCAACAAGCTTGGAACCACATCGTATCTGGCAAATAAGGCTTCTCTCGATGAGATCATCCAGCCATCAGGCAAGCTGCCTTCACTGGATGTCATCTGCGCAGGTCCTGTGCCGCCGAACCCGGCCGAGTTGATTGCATCAGACCGTTGTAATCAGTTGTTTACCGAGTTGAAAGAGAGATATGATTACATCATCGTCGATACTCCGCCTCTCGCATTGGTGACCGACGCGTTCTTGTTGATGAAATATGTCGACACTTGCTGCTATGTTGTGCGTCAAGGTGTCACTAACAAGAAGGTGTTCGCATCAATCACCAAAGACTTGGAAGACCGCGGCATAAAGATGAATATCATCATCAATGGTATCCAGTTCTCAGGAACATACGGCTACCGTTACAGCTACGGCTACGGCGGTTATGGCTATGGTTATGGCTATGGTTACGGCTATGGTTACGGCTACGGCTATGGTACGGGTTACTATGGCAGCAGCGAAGACAGCCATAACAAACATAAGAATGAAGGTCTCATAGCTCGTCTGCTTAGAAAGAGAAGAGAATAATGTCTGAAAAGACAGTCTCTTGATCAGCGTGCCGCGCCTTCAGATTGAAGTACGGTCTTGAGGACATCGGTGGATTTCATCTCGTTGAATCCACTGACATGAAGCTTATAATATGTAATCACCGTTTCGAGCATCTGACGACGCTCCTGATTGGAGATATTCAAACGGAAATCATCCAAGATGTTATTGACACAAAGCTTGTGAAGCAACTCGCTCTGCTGCTTGTCGATGACATATATGGCGTTGGTGCCGTCGTGACGGAAACAGCCCTCTTCAAGATCGAAGACAAAGCCTTGACGATAAGTCTTGATATTGGGCGAAAAGCCTAAGAAATCAGATAGTTTTACTGCAAAAGCCAATGGGAAGTCAGCACAGTTGCCGTCTGTGCTATCGAGATGCACCAGCGATTGGTGGATGAAACCAAACATGTCAAGGTCGGTCTCGGCTTCTTGTATGGATTTTGTGAGCAGTTCGCAGAGAAAGAGAACTATGGCGTTTTTGCTAATATTAATAGGTATATCCTGATAGGCGTATTCTATGCTGGCTTCTCGGAGATATCCTAGTTCGCCGCGCGACTTGGCGCAGACGATGTCGAGGAGTGTGAGCGGCTGAAAGAGCGCGGCGCGGATCTTCGCGGTCTTGTTAAACGCACCTTTGACCATGAACGACTGTAGTCCGTTTTGTTCTGTCAACAGCTTGACAATCAGATTGTTATCGCCATAACGGATGGCTTTTAGGACTATGGCGCGTGTCTTGTCGGCGTTCATCTTATTTCATGATAAGAACCTTGGTGGCGAATGTCTCTTTACCCGTCTCATCGCTGACGAAGATGAGGTATATACCCGGTTCTACTTTGTTTCCGTTGATATCGGTGCAGTCCCACACTGCTTGTCCGCCTTGTGCGCGAAGGTGTGTCACGAAAGCGCCGTTGGTGGTGGTGATTTTCACTAAGGCGTCGGTCACCAGTCCTTTGATGCCTACTATGCCGCTATGTTCTGGTCTGACTGGGTTAGGATAGACGATGACGTCTTCGTTTTTCTCCTGACCTTGGGTGGCGGTGCCTTTATATGAGACGATGCCGAAATCGGTCGAGAAATATACGTTGCCGTCGGCATCGATGGCGATGTCTTTCACGGTGTTGCTAAACAACGGGCTGTTGTCGGTGGTGAAGTGATGATAAGTGGTCTGTCCGTCGTTGGAGGTCTGAATGACGCCGTCGGTAGTGCCGAACCACATGTTGTTGGCTCCGTCGACAGATATCGATAGCACAGACTGTCCCGAAAGCAGGTAGTCGGCCTGTCCCGAGCCGTCGTTGCGAGGGATGAGTATTCTCGAGCAGGCGTAGCTGTTGTTTTTAAAGATTTTCTTGGAGTCGTAGAACAATGCCACGCCGTCAGTGGTGCCTACCCAGACCGTGCCGTTTCTGTCGGTGACGAAACAGTTGGCGTCGCCAGGAAGCTCGCCAGTATTGGCATTTTTGTTGACGGTCTTCGTGGTGCCATTGTAGAAAACTGCTATTTCGCCGCCACGTCTGACAATCCATTTCACATCGTTTTTGTCAACCATAAGTCGCCCTATTTCGGTGGGGCCGATGTTATAAGCCTGCCATGAGCCGTCGGTTTTCCACACAGAAAGCATCCTGTCGGCACCGTTGTTTGCAATCCACATGTTGTTTTGGCTGTCGTAGTCCAGGCCGGTTACAAAGGTATATGGGAGCTGGGTGTGCTTTCCGAGGCTGCATCCCGGCGTGCGGTAGTCATATAATCTTTTGAACTTATTTCCTTCAAAAACAAGCAATCCATGTGAAAAAGATGCCACATATATTATGTTGTTGTTGACTGGACTCGCTTTAACGTATGTTATGTCTGTAACGCTATCGAAAAGATGGTCGGTGTACATGTTGTTATGTGCCCATCTGTCGCCATCATAGTGATAATATCCGTTGTGATTCCATGTCTGATGCCATGAGCCCGTATAGCCGCCGGCTGCTACCCATAAGTTGTCCCCAGATGTGCTCAAACTGAATGATTTGGCTGAAAAAGGACCGTTGAACCTTATAAACTCATATTCGCCTTCAGGACTTATTTTTGTCAGAGAATTAGTCTTCGTGCCAGCCCAAAAACAGTTTCTGGTCTCATCGTAAACCGCTGAATTGGCTTGAAGATCCTCAAACATATTGATTCTGTTTTTATTTTTATCAAAGACCTTTATGCGATCCTCTTTTTCAGTCATGATGATAAAATCGTCATAAGCACGCAGGTCATTGACATGGCGTTGTGGCCATGTCGTGAAATACTCCCAAGAAACAGTGTCGTTCACGATTATTAAGGAATCGCTGGCGTATTCATGGTCAGTGGCTACAGTCACGACATAATTGTCGAAGTTCTCGATATGTGAAAAACATCCGTTTGTATGTGGCAGACCATGTCTTATCTTATGCCATTGCGAGAAGTCGGCAAGGTTTGTGTTGTCGGCATCGGCATAATAAATACCACTGTCGGTGGCTGCATAAAACACCCCGTCACGTAATGTCAAGTCGTTGACACCCAAATAGTTGCCCTCTGGACCGATGATATATGTGTCTTTCACTTCCTTCCTGCTTAAATCGATGACGACTATACCGAAGCCACAGCAGACATAAGCATATTTGTCGTGGAAAAACACATTGTTGATGGTCTTGTTACCTAAGATATATTTGTGATAAATATCCGGAATGTTTGTCACATCTCCATGATTATCAATGACATCGATATTTGTATTTGTATAACCCACAAACATGATGTCGTGAGGCTGGCTGTATCTCATCATGCTGATGCCCATGTCGGAAAGTCCGTTGACTTTCGACAAGTGATTGATACTATTGTCGTTAGTGTTGTAAAAAAAGACATCGTAAGGCGTCGCTGCGAAGATGTTTTTATGCATGATATCAACGCTAATCACTTCTACTCCAGGTGTGTGGGCGGTCCATTCGCCTATCTTTTGGGCTTTAATAGGGATAGTCAGTGCTAATATGGTGAAAAGAAGCAATATTTTTCTCATAATTCGATCAGTTTTATAAAGGAAAGTACCCTCGCTGGGAATCGAACCCAAATCTAAAGTTTAGGAAACTTCCATTCTATCCGTTGAACTACAAGGGCATTTCTGGGTGCAAAATTACTAATTTTTTAAATAAATTTGCAATTATATTTGTGAATTGTTTAAATTTGCATGATTTTTTAAACTGAATTTGAATATTATGATTCAAGTTTTTAATTATATCGCTGATCTTCAAACATATTTGAAGGCTAAACGTGATTCTGGATTGTCGGTGGGTCTCGTTCCCACCATGGGTGCCTTGCATGAAGGCCATCTCTCGCTGATTCGTCGTGCGAAGAAAGAGAACGACATAGTGGTGGCGAGTGTGTTCGTTAACCCGGTGCAGTTCAACAACCGTGCTGACTTGGAGAAATATCCTCGTACTCCGGAGAAAGACGTGAAACTGCTAGAGAGCGTCGGCTGTGACGCTGTGTTTATGCCATCGGTGCAGGAGATGTATCCCACCGAGGTTACTGACCGTTATGACTTCGGCATCATCGAACGAGTGATGGAAGGCGCCTGCAGGCCTGGTCATTTCAACGGAGTGGCCATCGTGGTGCGTAAGCTGTTCGAGATTGTGGAGCCCGACAGAGCCTATTTCGGCGAGAAAGACTTCCAGCAGCAAGCGATAATCAGAAAATTGGTGCATGATTATAATCTGAAACTTGAAATCGTGCCATGTGACATCGTCCGTGAGAAAGACGGCCTCGCTATGAGCTCGCGCAACATGCGGCTTAACGATGAGGAACGTGCTATCGCCCCTATGATTTACAAGGTGTTGCAAGAGGTCGTCGCCAACGTCGAGACCATGAGTCCGGCCGAGATGAAGGCTCTGGCACTGAAAAAATACTCCGACATAAAACAATTTGACGTTGAATACGTTGAGATAGCAGACGAAGCGAATTTGCAGAGCGTCACCGACTGGAAAGACTGCGAACATGCACGTATTTTCGTGGCACTGCAGTTGGGTCCGGTCCGTCTGATTGATAACTTGAGAATTTTTTAAGATGAATATAGAAATTCTGAAATCGAAAATACATCGCGCCACCGTCACGCAGGCCGACCTCGACTATATCGGCAGCATCACCATCGACGAGGACCTGATGGATGCCGTCAACCTGATTGAAAATGAGAAAGTCGACATCTACGACGTCAGCAACGGACACCGCCTGCATACCTACGTCATCAAAGGCAAACGTGGCAGCGGCGTCATTGGCATCAACGGAGCAGCGGCACATCTTGTGAAGAAAGGCGACATCGTCATCATCGCATCGTATTGCTCGATGGACTTTGAAGAAGCCAAGAAGTTCAAGCCGATGATTGTTTTTCCTGACAAAAACAACAAAATTTGAATAAAAAGACATCCAAAACACTGTGGTATATAGCCTTCCTCGCATTGGGAGTGGCTTTGTTATGGTTTAGCTTCCGTAACATCGACCTGGCACAACTTTGGACCGACATCAAAGGGGCGAAATATTCATGGATGCTGTTGAGCCTCGCATGTCTCGCTATATCATTGTTTTTCAGGGCTTTACGTTGGAATATTCAGATTGAAGCGCTCGGATATCAGACAAGGCCGTCGACGACATTCGGTGCTGTTTTGATAGCATATCTCGCCAACTGCATCTTCCCTCGACTCGGCGAGGTGGTGCGCTGTAGCGTCCTGAAACGCAAGGAAAACATCCCTTTCGACAAGACCTTAGGCTCGGTGATATCTGAGAGGATCATCGACTTGCTGGTGTTGTTCGGACTGGCATTTCTGGTCATCGTCTTTCAATGGAAACTCCTCGGAAGCCTTATCACCTCGTGGATGGTGCCATTGTTTAACAAATTGAAAGACAATGTTTTACTTGGAATTAGCGCCATTGTTGTTGTCGTTGTTTTGATTTGTCTTTTGGTAAAAATAATAAGAAAAAACAAAAAAATTGCCTCACTTTGGCATGGCTTCGTAGATGGTATAAAGTCGGTCGACACTATGAAGAAAAAATGGCGTTTTGTGCTTTATACACTAGGAGTTTGGGGCTTCTACGTCTTTATGACCTGGCTGCCGTTTTACATGCTTCCTGAGACGAGTCATCTTGGAGCGGTGGAGGCAATCACCTTGCTTGGCATCGCCACTTTAGGCGTGGTGGCGCCGGTTCCCGGAGGCATCGGGACATATCATTTCATCGCCATCACCTTGCTGAGCGGCTTTTACGGCATCTCGGAGCAGGTCGCTGGCTCTTTCGCCGCCATCAACCACGGCTCACAGATGATATTTTACTTCATCACTGGCGTTTTGGCGTATGTAGTGATGTTCTTTTTTGACAAGAGAAAGCAATAAACTAACCCCCACTAATCATCAAGGTATTCATAGTAATACCTTTGTTCATGAGTGTTCTTCCACAAGCAACCCGATTCTGTATAGATGTGTTCCTCAAAATAAGTTTTTCTTGTGGGATAACTGTTATTATATAGATATGTGTAGGAATAAGATTCTTCTTGTGGTAATAAATAATACTTAGTTGTTTTATTGGTTATATTGTTTTTTGACATTAAAGCAAAATCTTCCAAGTTGTTTTTCGCAAGAACTAAAGCTAATAATGTATTTGAGCCACTATAAGGATTTTGTTTGTTGTCGTAAGAATATGAATATTCTACAACACATTCATCTGCTTCGAAATATTTTATCATGCTAACATTGTCGCCATGCCACGTAATTACAGCATAATATGACATATCAGTGCCTGCTATTTGTACTATTTTGTTTCCAGAATAAACCAATTCATCTGTCTTTCCTAATTCATCTTCATAATAATATTCAAGTTTGCTGATTTGATTTCCATTATAAAAACAAACCATCTTTTCATTTTCAATAGGGTCAATGATTTCATCAACATGGTCATCTTCATTATATGTGAAATTGTATGAATGGTCGTCATAAAGTTCAGAATAATTTTCGATTGAGATGATTTTATCGTCGTTCCAAGTCCAACGTTCTCTTAGTGTTTTCTCTTCAAAATCTGACTGATACTCATCCCATGTTTGGCCATCGTCATTTGATACGTAGTCATGCTGCTCATATTCATAATAAATCTCACTGATTTTCTTATTAGAAATTGTTGGTGTTGGTGCTGGTGTAGGCTTCTCTTTACCGCAAGATGACAATATCGCCAAACAGACCAATAATGCTGGAAATAACAATTTTTTCATGACAAAAGCGTTTTAATGTTATAATTCTCAACGCAAAATTACAAATTTTCGTATAATTTTTATATTTTTGCAAAAACATTTCGAGAAGTATGAATTATTTTGATAAGGTTAAAAATAAGGTTTTAGAAGGCGAGGGGCTTGACAAATGGCTCGAGGAGTGCCGCAGAAATGGCAAGAAAATCGTTTTCACCAACGGCTGTTTCGACATTTTGCACCGCGGTCATGTGGAGTATCTGTCGAAGGCGGCGGCTTTCGGCGATGTGATGGTCGTGGGCTTGAACACCGACGCCTCCGTGAAGCGTCTGAAAGGCCCGTCACGTCCGGTGAATGATGAGTATGCACGCGCTTTTGTGCTGGCAGGATTAGAGTTCGTGAGCGCCGTAGTGCTTTTCGATGAGGATACACCTTATAACTTAATAAAGGAAGTGCAGCCCGATTTTTTGGTTAAAGGCAGCGACTACAAGCCTGAAAACATTGTGGGATACGACATTGTGACCGCTAAAGGCGGAAAAGTTGTCACTGTTGACTTAGTCGAGGGGTTTTCGACCACGAAAACTATTGAGAAGATGCAGCATTAATACGTCATTTCGAGCGAACATCGAATGTAATGAGATGGTAGTCGAGAAATCCTCTATAGAATATACGCAGGAGTAAAAAGGATTTCTCCATTCCGCTACGCTTCAGTCGAAATGACGTTAGTCTATTTGTAGCACCAGTCCCTTCAAATACGCTCCCTCCGGATGATAGATGTTGATTGGATGGTCCTCGGGCTGCGATAGCTGATACAGAATCTTCGCTTTTCTTCCCGTTTCGATGGCGGCAGCCATCACGATGCTTTGGAACTGCGCCTTGTCGACGGCCTGTGAACAGCTGAAAGTGAACAGCAACCCGCCGGCGTCAATTTTTCGGATAGCTTCCTTATTGATGAACTTGTAACCCTGCAGTCCGCGGTGCAGCGACTTATGATTCTTGGCGAACGCCGGCGGGTCGAGGATTATCAAATCGTATTTGTTTTCAGGCATGTTTTGCAGGTAAAGCTTGGCGTCTTCAACGAGGCTCGGGTTGTCGGCTTTTGAAAAACCGTTCAACGCGATGTTTTTCTCACATATGTCGATGGCTTTCTTTGAGCAATCGACGGAGACCACTTGTTTTGCGCCACCGTGCAAAGCTGTTACGGAGAAGCCTCCGGTATAGCAGAAGGTGTTCAAAACAGTGCGGTCTTTGGCTAATTGCTTCACCAAGTCGCGGTTGAAACGCTGGTCGAGGAAGAATCCTGTTTTTTGTCCAGCCTCCCAGTCAATCAGGAACTTGGAGTCGTTTTCGAGCACGAAGTCCTCGCACTTTCCGCCGAGGAGATAACCATCGTCGACGGCGTCTTTGCCCATGCGCTGCATAGCCTCGGAACTCTTGTTGTAGATTGCCTCAATCTTTAGATCTGGTATTGCCTCCAATGCCTTTGCTATTGCATTGACATTCAATGCCATGCCTTCGGTCTGGGCCTGTATGACGGCGGTCTTCCCGTAGATGTCGACAATCAGTCCGGGGAGGTTGTCACCTTCGGAATGGACGAGGCGGAAGCAGTTGGTATGCGGGTTGTCGATGAATCCGAGGGCTTTGCGTGTTGCGAAGGCCGCGTTGAGGCGTTCCTGCCAGAACATCGCACCTATCTTGGTGTTTCCGAACGAGAGCAGCTTCACCGCAATGTTACCTGCCTCGCAGAAACCGGTTCCGAGGATCTCGTCTTTGGAGTTTGTAACTGTCACAATATCACCAGCTTGCAGTCCGGGAGCTGCCTTTGCTATGGCGCCCGAGAAAATCCACGGATGAAAACGCTTCACGGCGTCGTCTTTGCCTTCACGAAGCTTGATAACAGGATATAACGGATTCATTTTCAATTATTTTTCAATTTTCCAAGGCTCATCGAGGTCGATGTCCCAGTTGGCACGCACCTCGAGCGTCCCTTTGTAGAACAGGATTTTCTCGGGCTGCAATCGTTTGCTGAAGTTACCAGGGCTCCATTCGCCGTTGGCGTCGAGGTCGATGGTGGCTTTGAGCTTGTATTTCCCAGGGTCGAGATATTCAAACGCCAGTTCTTCTGTCTTGGTAACTATCTGTTTGTTAATTGTTTTACCCTGTTCGGTCTGAAGTTCGACGATGACTTGCGGCACGTCCTGCGGTATCTCGACAGTGAGGTAGATATTGCCGAATGCCGACTCTTCCTGCACGCTGAAGGCGAGTCGCACTGTGTCGTTAGTATATCCGCGGAAGCTGTAAAACACTGAGTCGGGGATGACAAGTTTATAACTGTCTTCTGGTTTTAAGTTTTTGACAATCTTATACTTAAATCCATATTCATCGACTTTGTCAAACTGTATGTTTTGGTAGATTGTGTCTTTGTTTTCTACCCATAGCATAGAGTCGGGAAGGTTGAGTCTGACGATAGGGTCGTTGAACGTGAGGATGAGCGGCTGATCGGGTTTTAGTTTGCTGCCCTTGGTGTTGTTTTTCACTGAGAGACGTTTTATCTTCGGGGTCTCTTCCTGCTGCATACGTCTTCTCCTCGAACTGGTCTCACGTGGTTTAAGGCTGTAATGTATTGAATCACTGATATTTACGCCGTCGTTGATGCTGATCCAGAGGCTGTCCTTACAAGGCGTGTAATACCATAAAATGGTGTCTCTTTTGATGGAATACACAGGCATGATGTCAAATGTGTCAGGTAGAGGCTCGGCGGCCGTAATGCTGACATTATCAGCAGGATAACGGAAAACAAAACGTAAGATTCCTTCTTCAACCAGCTCTTTTTTGAAAAGTTTCTGAACCGAGTCGTCCTGGATGAACGAAAACAACTCGTAACTCGGATATTCTGGTTTTTTTATCTCAAGAATTGAGTCAACGGCTGACAAAGAATCTGTCGCAATCGAATCGGTTTTTAAAGCTTCTTTAACTATTTGTTTATCAATATAATACGGCCTTACCATGTCCGAATAAAAAGCTATCTCCTCATTCGGAAGGTCGTAAATCATATTGGAGTTGTTGTCGTTTAAGGCAAAGATAAGGTATTCCTTATCGGCGAGTCCTGAGAACTCAAACTCACCTTTTTTATTCGTTGTCGTGATGTAGAAAGGTTTGACACGATAAGGTAGCGAGTCGAGCGTAAGTGTATCATTATCATTGGAATACAATCCCACAATGAAACCTTCTTGCGGTTTCAGGTCGGCTGCTGATGTCACTTTGCCCTGCAGCGATAAGGAGTCGATGTCTTCGCCTGTCGAGAAATTGAAGACGTAGCCTTTGAAGATGTTGCCTTCGTGCAGGTCTTTGATGGCGTCGCCGAAGTTGATAGAATATGTAGTGTTAGGCCTAAGTGGCTCTTCAAATTTGATAATCAACGTCTTGCCGCTTGTGCGATAGGTCGGTTTTTTGTTCATCGGAGGCGAGATGAGCACGTTGTTCGACGGGTTGTTGAGCACGATAAACTCGTCGAAAGTGAGGTGTATCGTCTTCCCTGTGAAGTTGGTGGAGCTGTTTTCGGGCGTCGCCTCAAGTACCACGGGCTGTTTGGTGTCCTTAGGCCCGCCGCTGGGACTCACCACATTGGCACAGCCGACCAGCAGCATTGCCATGACGAAAACAATGATATGTCGTACACATTTTTTCATGATGCAAAAATAATAAAAATTCATAATTATACCTATTTGAAAAATTAGTATCTTTGACACATTATTATTTGAAATAAAAAACATGAAAAAAATCTTATTGTGGTTATTGGTATTTTCTGCTTATGTGACTAATGCCCAGGTGACGCAAGTGTCTGGTAATCAGTCGGGTACATGGAGCGGAGAAATTCATATTATCGACGATGTCCTCGTGCCGAAAGACGAAACATTGAATATCGAGGCGGGTACTTCGGTCATCGCTGACGGTTATTTTGGAATCAGGGTGGAGGGTGATTTCTATGCTTTAGGCGAGGAAAATGCAAGGATTTCGTTTACTGTAGCTGACACCACAGGCTATTCCAATTATGAGAATCCCGAGGCTGGTGCCTGGCGTGGCATCTTCTTCTCAAAACCAGGCGTCGTTAGGCTTAGTTATTGCGATTTTTCTTATGGAAAGACGGAGTTGGACGGTGACGGCGGTGCGATGCGTATCTTTCATGGCCGTGACTTTGAGATCGACAACTGCACTTTCCATCATAACACGGCTCGCAAGAGAGGTGGTGCGCTTTTTGCACAAAATTCAATATTGAACATACACGATAGCGAGGTTTATGATAATTTCGGAACCGGTTATATGGGTTCTTATTTCTGGGGCGCCGGCTTCCAGTTTCTTAAGAGTGATATCACCATTCATGATATGGTTTTTCACGACAACGGCAGCGATGTGGGCTATGGCGGCGGAATGAATGTCGACAGCTGTAACATGGAGATGAATAACGCGGTGTTTTACAATAACTATGCCGTTGACGCAGGCGGCCTGGGCATTCAGCGTTGCAAGGAATATACGGTGAAAGTGTCGAATATGTTGGCGTATAACAATGAGGTGAGGCATTATGGCGGCGGAATGGCGATGGCGACGTCTGACCCCGAGTTGAACAACCTCACATTGGTGGATAATTATTGCGGAGGCGGAGGTGGAGCAGGCTTACAGACTGCTTTCAATGCCTCTCCTACACTGAATAACTGCATAATATGGGGAAATCATGCTGTTTATGGAACATTAAAGGATACCACAGAATACTATATCGGTTCGCAAGTCTGGCTTTGGGGATCCGACTGCTATCCTGTTTTCAATAACGGAGTGGTTCAATATGGTTTGGATTCGATAAATGGTTATGAGCATTTAAGCGATGAGAATTATAACGATATGCTGGATGTTAATCCTCTATTTGTGGATATGCAAAGCCATGATTATCATTTACTTGCGAATAGTCCATGCATCAATACGGGTGTTGCCGATATCTCGGGTTTGTTTATCCCCGAGACAGATCTGGCAGGCGGTCCGCGCGTATTCAACGGACGAATCGATATGGGATGTTACGAGTGGAATAATCTTGTTGTAAATGAGGTCGTGACTTGTGAAAACACTATTGCTGTTTATCCTAATCCATTGAACGACAATGCTTTCTGCGTTATTAATTTAGATAAAAAAAGCGATGTCGTCATTCGCCTTATATCCCTTGACGGGAAGGAAGTGTATCGTGAAAAATGTGGAGTTTTCGATGCTGGTGAGCACCATATCCCTCTTGACGGAATTATGAAAAATATAGAAAAAGGAAATAAAGTCTATTTGTTAATCATTGATAATCAGTATATTAAGATATTAATATGAATTCATTTTTGGAAAAAAATAAAAAGACACTTGGTATAATACTTTGCATCGTCGCCTTTGCGCTGATAACTCTGGTGTATTTCTCCCCTATAATGCAGGGGAAACGCCTGAAGCAGCAGGATATAGAGATGTATCGCGGCATGTCGAAGGAAATCACCGATTTCAAAGAAGCTACGGGTGAACAGAGTCTTTGGACAAACTCGATGTTTGGCGGGATGCCGGCATGGAACATCAGTGTGTCGCAGAACAGTAACCTCATATCGTACATCCACAAAGGTCTGTCGGTGGGTTTCCCACATCCTATAGGCGCGGTGTTTATCAGCATGCTGGGCTTTTTCATCCTGCTTCTGGTGCTTGACTGCTCCGTGTGGATAAGCTTCATCGGGGCGTTGGCGTATGGTTTCACCTCATATCTCTATATCGTGATAGGCGCCGGACATAACTCGAAGGCTATGGCAATGGCATATATGGCTCCCGTCATCGCAGGTATCTTGTTGACTTACAAGGGCAAATACCTCTGGGGTGCGGTGCTGACAGCCATTTCTCTTGCACTCGAGATACGCGCCGGACACCTTCAGATAACATATTATCTGCTGCTCATAGTGGTGTGCATCGTCATCGCTGAAGTCGTCGAGATGATAAGGGAGAAGAAATATGTTCATTTCTTGAAAGCGAGCGGAATCCTCCTTGGCGTCGCCATTATCGCTATTTTGACGAGCACTACTACGCTCTATGCCAACTATGAATATGGCAAGGAGACTCTTCGCGGCAAACCTGTCTTAAAAGCCAATGTCGCCAACCAGACGAAAGGTCTCGACAGAGACTACGTCACGCAGTGGAGCTACGGCATAGGGGAGACCTGGAGCCTTATGATACCTAACGTGAAAGGCGGTGCTTCAGGCTATATCCCTGAGAACAGCAGCGCCCTCAACGGCCTCGACCGCACCAACAAACAACTTATGCCGTATTATCCTGGCGCTTATTGGGGCGACCAGCCGTTCACCAGCGGACCGGTATATGTTGGCGCTATCGTCTGTTTCCTCTTTGTCTTGGGACTTTTCGTGGTGAAAGGGAAATACAAATGGGTGCTTCTCGCAGCCACAGTGCTCTCCATCTTGCTCAGCTGGGGTAAAAACTTCATGGGGTTCACCGATTTCTTCCTCGATTACATTCCGGGTTACAATAAGTTCCGCTCCGTCTCGATGACGCTGGTGATGGCGGAGGTGTGTATGCCCCTGCTTGCACTGCTTGCCTTGGCGGAGATATTTAAGAACCCCGATGTCTTGAAGAAAAACATGCGTTATTTCTGGATATCACTGGGGTTGACAGCAGGAGTGTGCCTGTTGTTTTATGCCATGCCGAAGACGTTCTTCAGCTTCACTGGCGAAGGCGATTCGAGAAATATCGCGAATTTTGTTGCCAGCGTTCAGCAGCAGACGGGCTATAGTCTTGACAAACAAGGGTTTACCAACGCTTTGATACAGACGCGTGTCGCCATTTTCCGTGCAGACGCAGTAAGAAGTTTTGGCTATATCATGGTTGCTGCGGTACTTATGTTGTTGAGTATCAAAGGGAAACTTAAAGCGAATTATATGTTTGCGGGCTTGGCGGTGCTCGTTGCCATCGACATGTTTGTCATCGACAAGCGTTATCTGAACAACGATAACTTCATCGACAAACGCAAGGCGGACAAGCCTTTCGTGATGAGCGAGGTCGATAAGAAAATTCTTCAGGATAAAGACCTCGACTATCGGGTGATTAACCTTGCCACCAACACCTTCAATGACGCCAGCACCTCGTATTTCCATAAGTCGATAGGCGGTTATCATGGCGCGAAACTACGTCGTTATCAGGATATCATCGACAAATATCTGAGCAGGCAGAATGCCAGCTATTGGAAGGTGCTCGACATGCTGAACACCAAGTATGTCATCTATCCGAAAAACAACAAAAATGTAGCTGAGGTAAATCCTGATGCCTACGGAAATGCCTGGATAACCTCGGAAATCCAGTGGGTTGCGACACCGAATGAGGAGATTGATGCCATCGCTACAACCGACGTAAAAAACGTGGCTATCGTCAATGAGGAATTTAGAGATCTTGTTGGCGACTTCAAGGCATCGCCGGCCGAAGGCACTGTGAAACTTGTCGATTACAAGCCGAATGAGTTGAGATACCAGTTCGACTCATCGAAAGATGAGCTTGTGGTCTTCTCGGAGATCTGGACCAAGAAGGGTTGGACGATGTGGATCGACGGCGGCCAGAGTCCTTTGATGCGTGCCGATTACATCTTACGTGCTGCTATCGTTCCGGGAGGCCAACATGAGATAGTGATGCGTTACGAGCCAAGCATCTGGCGCATCGGAAACACCATACAGTTTGTGACGTCGCTGTTGATCTTGTTGGGTCTGGCGTATGTAATCTTTATCACCGTTAAGAAGAGCAGATGAAACGTGTCCTGATAATAACATATTATTGGCCGCCGTCGGGAGGCTCGGGCGTTCAGCGCTGGCTGAAGATGTCGAAGTATCTGCCTGAGAACGGCTGGCAGCCCGTGATATACACCGCGGAAGATGCTGAATATCCTGTCGAAGACGTTTCTTTGGAGATGGATATAGCGCCCGAGACGGAAGTTATCAGACGGCCTATTGTGGAGCCGTACGCTTTTTATAAGACGTTTCTTGGGATTAAGAAGGGCGACAAGGTAAAAGCCGGATTTATCAACGAGGGCGCGAAAAAGCCAAGCTGGAAAGAGAACCTCAGCATCTGGCTAAGAGGTAACTTCTTCATCCCTGATGCACGCCGCTGGTGGATAAAGCCGTCGGCAAGGTTCCTGGCAAAATATCTCAAGGAACATCCTGTCGATGCAATCATCTCGACAGGTCCGCCACATTCCATGCATCTGATAGCCAGGAGGTTACATAAAAAGCTCAACATCCCGTGGATTGCCGATTTCCGTGACCCTTGGACCGAGGTGTTCTATTTTGACTCGTTAAAACTGACAAAACGCAGCATAAGAAAACATAAAAAGCTTGAGAACCAGGTGATTACGGAGGCCGACAAGGTGGTCGCCGTCAGCTGGCATGAAGCGGCAGATTTCGAAGTCCTGGGTGCTAAAAATGTGGAGGTTGTCACCAACGGTTATGACGAAGAATGTACTCAAAATGAGGTTAAAACCGTTGATAATGAGAAATTTACGGTTTCTTACACGGGTGTGCTGCTTCCTAATGAGTCGTTCGTCATCTGGGATGCTTTCAAAGAGCTGTGCGATGAGAATCCTGATTTTAACAAATCATTGAAAATCAATCTGATAGGTCATATAGACAATTCAGTTAAAAAATATATTTATGAAAAAGGATTGGGCGAGAAAGTGGACAATGTCGAATATATGCAACATTCTCAAGTACTTGACTATCAGCGTAAATCCAATCTGTTATTGCTTTTGATACCTCTTGCCAAGGGTGCTGAATGTATCCTGACTGGCAAGTTGTTCGAATACATCGTTTCAGGACGTCCGGTTCTTTCAGTAGGCCCGGTCAATGGCGATGCGGCAAAGGTCCTTTCTGAGACCCATTGCGGACCTACCGCCGATTACGACGATAAGGCAAAGATGAAAGAGATAATACTTGAGTATTTTAACAAACGCAATGATAATCAGTCAATTATGATTGACGGAGATGAAGTTGCAAAATATTCCAGAAGGAACCTGACAAAGGATTATGTCAGATTATTGAACGATATAACTCAATAAGACGTTGCTCGTCGACGCCCCAATTCCAATCTTCCACTATCATTTTACGTCCGTTTTCACCAAATTCCTTAGCTTTTTCAGGGTTTTTCTGCAAAAATTGTATAGCTTCCGCCATCTTGTCAACGTCTGATGGGTCGACGCAGATACCGAAATGGTATCTCTCGTTCATTTTCTTATGAAAATCGGTGTCGGAGATGATGACAGGCAATCCCATCATCATATAATCGAGCACCTTAGTGGGGAAGGTGTCTATGCTGTTGTATTGTCCTAGGTTCAGGATGTTGGAGATGCCTATGCACGACTGCCTCATCACCTCGTCCATACCTTGTCTGTTGAGGAATCCGCGATAGTCGACGCATTCCCATTCAGGCATAGCCATAAGCTCTTCTTTATAGCCTTTTTTAATGAAATTGCCAGCCAAAATCAGCTTCATGTTGGCTTTGTGACATGCTTTGATAAGATGTGTGACGCCTCTCTCGTAAGTCAATCCGCCGATATAAGCTATGGAGTTGCAATTTGTTGTGTCTTGCTGGCTTGTTTCATTGTTGATGACAGGGGTGTTCCTGATGTAGATCGTCCGCGAGGCGCGCCCTTCAAAATAGTCTTTGCCTCGGAAGGTGCAAACGGCGATGAAGGCGTCGAGTCTGCGGCAGATGCGCGCCTCGCGGTGCATGTAATATCTTGCGTAAAGCCGCATAATCGCTGGCGGCACGTTGATAATCTTGGGTTTATGTACCCCATAATAGAGCTGCCAGCCGTAAAACTCGTGGCTGTCGAAGATGACCTTCTTGCCTTTACGTTTCAGTTTCCTTGCCACAGAAAGCAACTCCGGCTCGTGGATATGGTAGATGTCGGCGTTGATTTCCAACGCTTTGCGATATGCCGCCTTGCCTCTTTTCCTGATTACCTCGATGCGGTTTTTTGTCGGGATATTTATGGAGATGATCTTTACGCCGTCTTTAACTCTTTCATAATCAGCATCTTCGAAGCCGACCAAGGTGACATCAAAACCGTTTCTTGCAAGACTTCGGCATTCTTTGTAAAAAACACGTGCGTCATCAAGCTTGTGAAGCAGCGTGAGATGGCAAACCGAAATCTTGCTTTCCATGATAGTAGATTATTGAATTATAATGCGTTGGCGCCACCGACAATCTCGATGATTTCGTTGGTGATTGCTCCTTGGCGGGCTTTGTTGTACGACAGATTAAGCTCTTTCAGCAGTTCGCCTGCATTGTCGGTGGCTTTGGTCATCGAGACCATCCTCGCGCCGTGTTCCGAAGTGAAGCTGTCGAGCAAAATCTTGTAAATCTGCAGTTTTAAAGTATTGGGTGTCAGCGTGTTAAGAATCTCATCCTTGGAAGGCTGGAAGATATATTCAGTCTCTTCGGCAGGATTTGTCTCTTCTTCGACCTTGTTCTCGCTCACGATAGGCAGAAACTGTTCTTTTACCAAAATTTGGGTTCCTGCGTTCTTGAACTGATTGTAAATGAACACTATACGGTCGTATTTCTCATCGACGAAGTCTTTCATCAGCCTCTCGGCAAAAGCGATGGTGTTCTCGTATGATAGCTTGTCGAGCAATTCGTTCTCATTGCCCGCGACGCGGTATTTCCTGAATCGCAGTGTCTCCTCAATCTTCTTGCTGATGCAGAGGATGTCGACGTTGCCTTTCTCGTATTGGATTTTATAATCTTCGTTAAGAACTCGCAACGTCTCACGCAGCACAGTGACGTTAAACACTCCACAGAGGCCTTTGTTGGATGCCACTGGAATGAGAAGAATCTTCTCGTCTTCAGGATTCTCCTTGTGAATCTTGGCATAGACGCCGTTTGCTGATGTCTGGAGCGATGTCGAGAGGTGTTGCATTATCTCTTGAAGCTTGGACGCATACGGACGCAGCGCCAGTATCGTCGATTGCGACTTACGGAGCTTCGATGCCGACACCATCTTCATCGCCGAGGTGATTTGCATCGTCGAGTTTACCGAGTTGATCCGTGTCCTTACTTCTTTGAGGTTTGCCATGATTTATCAGTCTTTCTTAATCATTCCAGCGATTACTTCTTCTGCTGCCTTGTTCAACACTGCCCGTTCGTCGTCGCCGTAGTTGCCGCTTCGCAGGGCTTCCATCGTCGCTTTCTGCGTGCTGTTGAGCAGGTTCAGGAAACGTTTCTGGAACTCAGCCACCTGGTTTGGCTGAATCTTTCTCAAGAGGTTGTTCACGCCGCAGTATATGATGGCCACTTCTTCTTCCACTCTCAGCGGCGACGACTGTGGCTGAATCAGTATCTGCACGTTACGCCGTCCTTTGTCGAGCACTGCCTGTGTGGCGGCGTCGAGGTCGGAGCCGAACTTCGAGAACGCCTCCAGCTCGCGGAACTGTGCCTGGTCGAGCTTCAAGGTTCCTGCCACTTTCTTCATGGATTTTATCTGCGCCTTGCCGCCGACACGCGACACCGAGATACCCACGTTAATGGCGGGACGTATACCTGCGTTGAAGAGGTTCGTCTCAAGGAATATCTGTCCGTCGGTGATAGAGATGACGTTGGTCGGGATGTATGCCGACACGTCGCCTGCCTGTGTCTCGATGATCGGCAAGGCTGTCAATGATCCGCCGCCCTTGACCTTGCCTTTCAGGCTTGAAGGGAGGTCGTTCATCTTCGCTGCGATTTCGTCGTTGTTGATGATCTTCGCTGCTCTCTCGAGGAGTCGTGAATGGAGGTAGAACACATCGCCGGGGTATGCCTCGCGTCCAGGCGGGCGGCGGAGCAACAGCGACACCTCACGGTATGCCACGGCCTGCTTCGAGAGGTCGTCGTAGATGATGAGAGCCGCGCGTCCCGTGTCACGGAAGTACTCGCCGATGGCGGCACCTGCAAATGGTGCGTAATACTGCATTGCGGCAGCGTCGGATGCCGTGGCGGCGACCACTATGGTATATGGCATAGCGCCATGGTCTTCGAGACTTTGCACTATGTTGGCGACGGTGGAGCCTTTCTGTCCTATTGCCACGTAGATGCAATATACAGGCTCTCCCTTGTCGTAAAACTCCTTCTGGTTGATGATGGTGTCGATGGCGATAGCTGTCTTTCCCGTCTGACGGTCGCCGATGATAAGCTCACGCTGTCCGCGTCCGATAGGTATCATGGCGTCGATGGCCTTGATGCCGGTCTGCAGAGGCTCGTCCACAGGCTTACGGTATATGACACCTGGTGCCTTACGCTCGAGAGGCATCTCCACTGTCTCACCTTTGATCTCACCCTTGCCGTCGATAGGCTGTCCGAGGGTGTTGATGACACGTCCTAGGAGGCCTTCGCCTACCTTCACAGAGGCGATGCGGTGTGTGCAGACGACGGTGTCGCCCTCTTTGATATCGCCGGCTTCGCTCAGAAGCACCACGCCGACGTTGTCTTCCTCGAGGTTGAGCGCGATGCCCATGGCGCCGGTCTTCTCAAACTCCACGAGCTCGCCGGCCTCCACGTCACGCATGCCATAAACACGCGCCACGCCGTCACCGACATTGAG
Source organism: uncultured Bacteroidales bacterium (assembly GCA_905236635.1). GTDB lineage: Bacteria > Bacteroidota > Bacteroidia > Bacteroidales > F082 > Limimorpha. The sequence goes on along the minus strand of CAJOCJ010000015.1, from coordinate 15,594 downwards.
CACAGTGCCTTTCACGTCAAGCGACGCCTCGTTCTCGAAGTTCGTCAGCTCGTCAAGCAGAATCGCTGAAACCTCAGCGGGTTTAATAGTTGCCATATTAATAACCTTTTATATACAAGTTTTCATCAAACAACCCCTGCAGTTTCTTCAAGTCGTTCCTAACGCTTCTGTCATATTGGTAATCAAGGTAGTTGATGATGAAACCTCCAATGATACTTTTATCTATCTTATTGATAATCTGTACTTTACCATCTATTTTATCTTTAACGAACCAGATGAGTTTCTGCTGCGTCGGCTCGTCAATCTTCACCGCCGTTGTGATGGTCACCTCGGCTATGTTTTTATATTCGTTATAAAGCTCGCGATACGGCACCAGAATCTGAGGTATGATCTCGTGACGGTTCTTGTCGAGCATCAACATTATGAATTTCAATGTCTTATCTGAGACCTGACCCTCAAAGATCCTGCTGATGATGGTCTTTTTTTTCTCTTTCGACAGGAATGGCTGCGACAGTATGTTGCGCAACTCGCGGTGACTGTTGAGCGTCGCGGTGATGAGCTCGAGGTCGGCAAGTCCCTGCTCCGTCATCTTGTTTTCGATGGCGAACTCGAGGAATGCCTTCGCATAGCGGCGTATCAACAGTGTGTTTTTCATCTTAACTTATTGATTGTCAGTTTCTTTAATAATCTCGTTGATGTAATTAAGCTGTGCCTCGTCGGTGGAGAGTTCTTTTTCGAGTATCTTCTCCGCCACTTTTATCGAGATGTTTGCAATCTCGTTTTTGATGTCGGTCATCGCGGCCTTGCGTTCGTTTTCTATTGTCTCTTTTGCCGATTCCACAAGGCGGTTTGTCTCATCTTTCGCTTTCTCCTTCGCCTCTTCGATGATCTTGTCGCGTGAGATTCGTGCCTCGTTGAGCATCTCCTCACGTTCCTCCTTGGCTTTCTTCAGCAGCTCCTCGTTCTTCTCCTGGATATGCTGCATCTCCTCATGGATTTTCTCGGCCTGTTCGAGCGACTCGGCAATTTTCTTCTCGCGGTTCTTCAAGGTCTTGCCAATAACCGGGAAGGCATATTTGGCAATGAAGAAGAACACGATGCCGAACGCCAGCGTCATCCAAAATATAAACCCGAAATCTGGACTTATCAATTCCATACACTTATAACTTTAAACTACTCTAAACTCTACACCCTCAACTCTAAACTAGTCTCAGATTGCAACCAACCGTTGCAATCTGAGACGTTTTCCTCAACCAACTGCGACGAGCAAGCAGACGACCACTGCGAAAAGTGAAACACCTTCCACGAAAGCCGCTGCCAAAATCATGCTTGTCTGGATGTTACCAGCTGCCTCAGGCTGGCGAGCCATTGACTCCAATGCGCTGCTGCCGATTTTGCTGATACCCATTGCTGCACCGATGGTTGCGATACTTGCGGCGAGTGCTGCTCCCAACTTGGCCAATGGTGCCAAATCTGTTGCTGCTCTTGCCACTTCCTGTAACATAACTAATAATGACATAACTTTAAATATTAAAGGTTTTATTATACTCTTTTATCTTTTAACTTCAAACTTTAAACTTCAAAACTACTCTAAACTCTACACTCTAAACTATCAACTATGATGGTGTTCCTTAGACGCCATTCCGAAATACAATGCAGACAGCAGCGTAAACACATACGCCTGGATGTACGCCACCAGAATCTCGATACAATCGACGAAAATTGCCAAAATCAATGAGAATATTGACATTCCGACACCTCCTGCCACGCTGATCTGCGCCACGATGAAGATGCTGCTGATGAAGCCCAGCACCACGATATGTCCTGCCGTGATGTTGGCAAACAGACGTATCGCAAGCACGAAAGGTTTGGTGAAGCAGCCCACCGTCTCGATGATTGGCATGAGAGGCAGCGGGAACTTCAAAAACCACGGCACTCCCGGCGTGTTGACGATGTCTTTGTAATATTCTTTGTTTCCGAAAAGGTTCGTGATGAAGAAAGTGAAAAGCGCCAAAACCGCCGTCACCGCTATGTTTCCCGTGATGTTGGCCCCGAACGGGAATATCGGAATCAAGCCTAGCAGGTTGTTGATGAAGATGAAGAAAAACACCGTGATGAGGTAGGGGAGGTACTTGTCGACGCTCTTCTCGTTGATGGCCTTGCGTGCAATGTCGTCGCGTACATATACGATGAGCCATTCAAACAGCGACTGCAGGCCTTTCGGTTCTTTCTCGCCGCGTTTGCGATAAGCTTTTGTGACGAGATAAAACAGGATTATTATCAAAGTGCAGGAGATAAATAGCGCCAGGACATTCTTCGTGATGGAGATGTCGAACGGTCGTTTCTGCGTGCCGTCGGCGTTGAGTATCACTATCTTACCTTTGTAACTGCCCTCGTGCGGGATGGTGAAGACAAGTTCCTCGGAGTTGGTCTTGTTCACCGTTTTGTAAACCTCATTTTCATGAAAAACTCTCGACGAGAAAGTGTAGCATCTGCCTTCGTTGAAGACGATGCACGGCAGATAAACGCTCACCTCATGACCTTTCCACGTGAAAATATGCCATTCGTACGAGTCGAGGATATGCTCTATAATCACCTCGCCCGCCTTGAATTTCTCTCCTGTCTCGCCTTCCGCAAACACCGATTTCGGTGTGCTGAAAAGCAAACACATTAAGAATGAGAGACTTATGATATATTTCCAGTTTTTCATCAAAATATAACTGCATAAAAATCCAATCTGCAATTATACAAAATAATTTTGATAAAATGAATACAATTTTGGAGAAAAAATGTGTAAAAAATACCGCTAAAGCACGATAGCGTCGTATCTGACGACCACGTCAAGCCCTTTTTTGCCAAAATAATCTTTGACTTCTTTTTCAGGCAGCTCCGTTGCAGCCAAGAAAAAGTCACCGCCCCAAGCTCCGAGCGACTTTATAACTCCTTGGAAATCAGGATATTGTGTTTTTAATGATGGCTGTTCCAAAACCATGCTCATAATGGCTTCGTGGCGTGTAAGGAGCGAGCAAAACTCATCAAAAGAAGTGGTCTTTGTCAAACTGTCGGTGATCTCCGAAATCTCTGCGATTTCTTTCGAAAAATCAGTGGTTTTCGCCCGTTCTCTAAACGATTTCACCTCTTTGCCGGAACTCTGCTTATGACCTTGATAAACGAAATATAGTTTATCTGAAAATGCTGGATGAAAATCGATTTCTTCAACAATAGGTTCGCCGTTTTGAAGTTGGTAAGTTATTGGTTTTGAGGCTGTTGCGCAAGCGATGTCGTATCCAGACCCTCCCATTGTGCGCTTCAAAAGCTCGTAAGGATTCACGCTGGCCCATTGTGCCAACAACGATATCAATGTCGAGCTGCTGCCGAGTCCCCACTGACTGTCAAACTCCAGTTTCGTGGTGAAGAAATAATCGTTTTTGTCTTGTAAGATATTGGGATTCAATGATTTGATCTCTTTAAAAATCTTGCAGAGGTTGTCGGCTTTCTCCATGTCGTCGGAGGCATGTACGGTGAATCCGAACTTGCTGAAGATGGCGGCAAACCAGAATCCTCGTGGGGTATAGGCATCCCAATGTATCATGCCTTCTTGAATGTCGATGGTCTTCACCTCCAGCGACTGCCCCAACTTCAACGGCAACGCCAAGGCCTTGGCGCCTTGAAGCACAAGGTACTCGCCCGAAAGAAGGAATTTGCCGTTGCTGTGATATCTGGTCATATTATGATGTGGTTTATCATTGAATGTTTTTACTATGGAGGATTTCTCCACTTCGCTTCACTGCGTTACGCTTTGGTCGAAATGACGGGTCGGTTAATCGTCATTTGTTGTTCTTTAAGAATTCTTCAACTGCAGCGTATGTCACCGTGACATCTTTGAAATGTACTAACGCTGCGGCTTTTTGTTCGTCGGTGGCGCCGAGCTGGTTCAGGATATTGGCAAGGTGCATCTTCATGTGTCCTTGCTGTATTCCTTTGGTGGTCAGCGACTTGACGGCGGCGTAGTTGTTGGCGAGTCCCATGGTGGCGGCTATCATCATCAGTTCAGCAGCTGACGGATGTCCCAACAATTCGAGGGATTCTTTGGCGAGAGGGTGGAGGCTCGTGAGTCCGCCCACGGTGCCGAGCGCAATGGGCACCTCAAGCCAGAACTTGAACATCCCGTCTTTGATTTCGCATGAGCTCAACGACTCGTAATGCCCATTGCGCGAGGCATAGGCGTGACCTGCCGCCTCGGTGGCTCTGAAGTCGTTGCCCGTGGCAATCACCACAGCGTCGATGCCGTTGTAGATGCCTTTGTTATGTGTGGTGGCGCGGTATTCGTCGATATGCGCTATATCGACCGCCTTCTTGAATTTCTCCGCAAAGCCTTTGCCATCGAGGTGTTCGTCGACATGGTCGAGGTCATAGACTGGGCACTCGACCCACACCTTCACTCGACAGTTAGGGGTGTAGTTCGATAAGATTGCCATCACTATCTCGACGTTTTCGCCACGGCGTAAGAAATAGTCCTGCAAGGTATGTCCGAACGTTTCAAGGCATGAGTTGATGAAGTTGGCACCCATGGCGTCGCCAGTGTTGAACGTGACGCGCAGCTGATAGTAGTCGGGAATCTTGTCGGTAAAGTCAACTAATTGGATATCAAGGATTCCGCCGCCGCGTTTCTCCATCTTGGCGGTGATGTCCTTGGTCGATTTGCGCAACTCTTCCTTTATCTCAGGAAGGAGGTTTTTGAGGTTTTCCTTGTCGCCTTTGTAACAGAAATGAAGCTGTCCAACTTTCTGAACGTCAATCACTTCGGCATGAAAACCTCCTCTGTCGCCCCAGAACTTCGCGGCGGCGGATGCTGCTGCCACCACAGAACTCTCCTCGATGACCATAGGCACCACATAGATCTTGCCGTTGATCACCACATTAGGCGAGACGCCGTAAGGGATGTGGAAATTGGATATTGTGTTCTCGCTGAACTCGTCAAACTGCTTCTGTTTCTCGGAATCGGAATACCAAAAGCCTTTCAAAAGGGCAATAAACTCCCCCGGATTCTCGATATACTCTGAAACGGCCTTCAATTTGTCCTCTTTCAGCAGCTTCGAAAAGCCTTTGATGATACTGTCGCGCTTTCTCGGTTTATTTTCTTCCATACAGACTGCAAAATTAGTAAAAAGTTTTTATATCTTTGTAGCGATGTAAATTAAAAATGGATACTATGAAAAAAATCTTTACCTTTATCTTTGCTATTGCATTGAGCCTCAATGTGTTTGCTCAATGTCCATTAACAACTGCAGTTGATTTCACTGCTACAGATTGTCACGGAACAGAAGTCCATCTTTTCGATATTCTCGACGGCGGACAGTATGTACTTGTCGATTTCTTCTTTGCGAGTTGCAATCCATGCCAGCAGGCCACTCCGAAAGTCGTTGAGTCGTATTATGCTTTTGGCTGTAACATGCATGATGTTTATTATGTTGAGATTTCCGACAGGGATAGCGATGCTGTCTGCCAAAACTGGGTTAACACTTATGGTGTGGAATATCCTACCATTGGAGGTCCAGCTGGAGGTGCCACCATTTGCACCCAATACCAGATTGGCGCTTTCCCGACGGTTATCCTCATCGCTCCTGACCGCAGCATCGTCATCAACGACCTTTGGCCTATCAACAATGCTCAAACCGTCATCTCGGCTTTGGAAAGCCACGGAATTCAACAACATGACTGTGAGCCTGGCCCGACTGGAGAAGTGACATTCAGCACTGATATTGTAGAGTGTTACTGGGGGTGTTTGTATGAGCCTGGTATGTTTACGATTTATAACCAGACTACAGAAGATTTGGTTATAGAAGATTATTTTTCGGATGATTTTTATAACATTGTATGTACGGATAGTTGGAATGATCTCACTCCTGGAAATGATATAAAAGGTATGACAATTGCGCCATCAGATAGTCTTGATGTTTGGGTTTTTGTGAATTATTATAAAATGTCGGAGGGATTTTTAAAGCTTATAACTTCATTCGGCGAATATGAATTAAAAATTGTTTTATATGGCGATGGCAGCGTTGATGAGCATGGTGCAAACAATTTCACTTTATATCCAAATCCTGTTAATGAGAGTTTGATGATTAGTGGTCAAAACCTCGGAAATATCAGAATTTTCAATACTTTAGGGCAAGTCATTTTTGAGGTTTTTGCTACTGATGATTTGAATATAAATACTTCTGGTTTTGAAAATGGAATTTATTTCGTCAAAGTTGGAGATAAAACACAAAAATTTGTTGTAACTCATTAAAAATGAAGGTTTTAGTCATTCGTTCGTCGTTCCAAAGCGACGGTTTCGTTAATTCAGAATACGCCGAGCTGTTCGGTCTTTTGAAAAAAGAATGTAACGCCGAAATCACCATCTTGGGTGAAGAAAGCGGTTGGTCATGGCTTATCACGTCGATACAATCCATTGATTTTGTGATGGTTGCGACAGGCGGCGTGGAGAATCTGTTTAAGAAGATATGGTCAACAGGTATGCTGAAGACCACCACTCTGATTGCAGACGGACGCAACAACTCGCTGGCGGCGGCATTGGAGATACTGTCGTTCCTTTCGGAAAACGGCTTCGAGGGCAGGATAATTCACGGCAGCAACGAAGAAATCGCACGAAACGTCAAGGAAGCATATCAAGAGACATACAATCAGCTTAAAGACATCTGGCGTCCGGCGTCTCTGCGGGGGACACGCATCGGTTTGTTCGGCAAGCCATCCGACTGGCTCATTGCCAGCGGCGTCGACCACGATTACCTCCGCGAGTATTACGGAATCCAGACGGTTTTCATTGACCTTGAGCGACTTATCGATGACATCAATGAAGTAGACGCCGCTGAGGCAGAGGTCGTGGCAAAAGAACTTGAACAACGTACGAAATCTGTGAAAGAACCTTCACATGCCGACATTATCGAGGCCGCGAAGACATACCTCGCCATCAAGAAAATATGTAAAGACGAACGTCTCAACGCTATGACGATACGATGCTTTGACATTGTAAGAGCCTGTAACACAACAAGTTGTATAGCTCTTGCCATGCTCAATGACGAAGGCATCGTGGCTGGCTGCGAGGGCGATATGCAGACGCTGATGACCATGATTCTTGCGAAGAAACTCTGCAACGAGACCGCCTTTATGGCCAACCCGTCGCAACTCACCGACAAGACCACCATGCTCGCGCACTGCACTGTGCCTCTCTCCATGTGTGATAGCACCACCGTGCGCTCGCATTTTGAGTCAGGTCTCGGCGTCGCGATACAAGGCGACATGCCTCTCACAGACTACACCATCGTGAAATGGGGCGGCCGCCGTCTCGACAAGATGTTCGTGACAGAAGCCAAAGCCATAAAAAATGAGTACAGCAATCATTTTTGCCGTACTCAAATCACGTTTGATATCAACTTGAAACCGTACCTTCTGAACCATACCATCGGCAACCATCACGTCATCATCAAAGGACGCCATGCCGCCGAAATCAGGAAGTTCATGCGAGAGAACGGAATAGATTCTATTTAGATTACAGATTTTGATATTTTTAATGTCATTTGCAGAAATACGACTTACCACAGGGTACTGAGAGTATTTCAAAAAGGGCATTAAAAATTAACTAAAGAACGCGAAGTAACCATGTGGTCGCTTCGCGCTCTCTTTTATCTGTAATCTATTATCTTTTATCTAATAAAGGATTACATCATTCCTGGCATTCCGCCGCCCATTGGAGGCATCTGCGGTGCAGGATTCTCCTCTTTGTGGTTGGAGATGACGCATTCTGTCGTGAGCAGCATGCCTGCGATAGATGCTGCGTTCTCGAGTGCCACTCTTGCCACCTTAACAGGGTCGATGACACCTGTCTTGAGCAGGTTCTCATACACCTCGGTACGTGCGTTGAAGCCGTAGTCGCCCTTGCCCATGGCCACCTTGTTGACTACCACTGAGCCTTCAAGGCCTGCGTTCTCCACGATCTGACGAAGAGGCTCCTCCAGAGCGCGTTTGATGATGCAGATACCTGTTGTCTCATCGTCGTTGTCGCCTTTCATCTTCTCCAAAGCCTTGATAGCTCTGATGAATCCGACGCCACCGCCTGGGATGATGCCTTCTTCGATAGCTGCACGTGTTGCATTCAAAGCGTCTTCAACACGGTCTTTCTTCTCTTTCATCTCGACTTCTGATGCTGCGCCGACGTGGATGACTGCTACGCCACCGGCGATCTTTGCCAGTCTCTCCTGGAGTTTCTCGCGGTCGTAGTCAGATGTGGTTGTAGCGATCTGTGACTTGATCTGTGCTGCGCGGCCTTGGATGTTTTCTTTGTCGCCATGGCCGTTGACGATTGTTGTGTTGTCTTTTGTGACAGTGATCTTGTCGCATGAGCCGAGTTCTGCCAATGTGGCATCTTCAAGACGATAGCCTTTTTCCTCGCTGATGACGGTGCCGCCTGTGAGGATGGCGATGTCTTCGAGCATCTCTTTACGTCTGTCACCGAAGCCAGGAGCCTTCACTGCGACGACCTTCAACGAGCCACGCAGACGGTTGACGACCAGTGTTGCAAGAGCTTCGCTGTCGATGTCTTCAGCAATGATTAACAATGCGCGGCCAGTCTGTAATGTCTTCTCCAAAACTGGGAGAAGGTCTTTCATCACGCTGACTTTCTTGTCGTAGATGAGGATATATGGGTTGTCGTAGACAGCTTCCATCTTCTCTGTGTCGGTCACGAAGTAAGGTGAGATGTAGCCGCGGTCAAACTGCATACCTTCGACGACGTCTACGTATGTCTCGATACCTTTTGAGTCTTCCACTGTGATGACGCCCTCTTTCTTCACCTTGCCCATGGCGTCGGCGATGAGGGTGCCGATTGTTGAGTCGTTGTTAGCCGAGATTGTAGCGACCTGCTGGATCTTCTCGTTGTTGTCGCCAATAATCTCTGACTGCTGTTTCAATGACTCGACGACCTTTGCGACGGCTTTGTCGATACCGCGTTTGAGGTCCATCGGGTTGGCGCCTGCGATGACGTTCTTGAGGCCTGTTGCCACGATTGACTGTGCCAGCACTGTAGCTGTTGTGGTACCGTCACCGGCGAGGTCGTTGGTCTTCGAAGCGACTTCTTTCACGAGCTGAGCGCCCATGTTCTCGATTGGGTCGGCGAGCTCGATTTCCTTTGCCACTGTCACGCCGTCCTTTGTGATATGAGGAGCGCCGTATGATTTCTCGATAATGACGTTGCGGCCCTTAGGTCCGAGGGTCACTTTCACTGCGTTTGCCAATGCGTCGACGCCTTTCTTAAGGCCGTCGCGTGCATCAAGATTGAACATTATATCTTTTGCCATATCTCTTTGATTTTTAATTATTTACAAAATTAGATGATTGCGATGATGTCGTTTTCACGCATGATCATATAGTCTTTTCCGTCGAGGTGGAACTCGGTGCCTGCGTATTTGCCGTAGATGACTGTGTCGCCGACCTTCACAGTGATCGGGTTGTCTTTTGTGCCGGGGCCGACAGCCACTACTGTGCCTTGCTGAGGTTTCTCTTTTGCTGTGTCAGGGATGATGATTCCACTTGCTGTTTTCTGTTCTGCGACAGCCGGTTCAATGACAACGCGGTCTGCCAACGGTTTGATATTCAATTTTGCCATGATATTTGTATTTTTAATTGTTATTTTTCTTGCGAATTTTTATAATCAAAAATCATTCCAATGTGATTTTGTCTGCCAAATTATAAAAAAAATGTCAGAACGAGTGACATTCTGACATTCTTTTGTCTTGTTTTTCAGATTATTCTGCTGTTTCTGTTGCAGGAGCCTCAACTGGAGTCTCGACTGGAGCTGCTGGCATGTTCTGCTGAACATTCTCGATAACCTTGCTGCCTTTGACTTCCTGATTACCGGCCTTTGGAATTGTCACGCTTGATGCGAGGCAGAACAACACGAGGAGAACTGCGAGAGTCCAGGTTGTCTTCTCCAAAAAGTCTGTAGTCTTGCGGACGCCGAGAATCTGGTTGTGTGATGAGAAGTTTGATGCCAATCCGCCACCTTTCGAATTCTGAACTAATACCACCAACATCATCAAGAAACTGACGATAAGGATTAATACTGAAATTGTTACGTACATTGTCTTAAAAATATTAATTGTTTAACTTTTCTTTTAACGCATTAATACGAGCCGCAAAGATAATACTTTTTTCTGGATATTTTAATTTTAATTTTTCATAAATTGAAATTGCTTTTTCAAAATACCCTTGATTTTCGTAAATCGTTGCTAATGTTTCACTTACAATATTTTCTTGGTCGATGACCGACTCTTGTGCAGCTGAAATCGGGTTGAAAAATTCCTGTTTCGGACGTGAAATCGACGGGTTTTCTGCTATAAATTTGTCGATAATTTCCGCTTTCGACAGCTTCTTTTCTTCTTTTTTAGGCGATTTTTTCTCTTTTTCGAGTTCCGATATCTTTTTCTCGATGATGGCCTTCAACTCATCAAGGGTCTTGCGTTTCTCTTCGAGCTGTGCCATCTCGCGGTTGAGGTCTTCCGATGTCCCGCCAAGGTCAATTTCTGGAATGAGAATGGTCTTTTCCGGAATGATCTCGGGTTCTGGCGTGACATCAGGCTCGGGTACAATATCAGGTTCTGCTGTGACATCATATTCGTCAGGAAGCTGGATACATAGCTTGCGAAGCGCGTTCCTGTCGGGTGCCATTGCCGCTGCACATCTTAGCTGCTGCTGGGCTTTCTCGTGATTGCCACGTCCCATGCCTGCGGCAAGCAACACCTGGGCCACAGTGAAGTAAGGATACTTCTTAACCACCGCCTCAAGTTCGCTGACATCCTCAGTGTCAATGATTTCCGGGTGCTCCAACAACCGTGTCAACTTGTTCTTTTCCATTTTACCAATTTACTACTGCTTTGTTGAAGATGTCCTCGCACAGCTTGTTGCATATCGTAGTCATCAGGTCTTCCTGCACAGCGTTTAAGTCGAGGTCGCTCTCGTAATCTTCGTATTGCGAGAACTTCTGCTCGAAGTTCTTCGATTCGTCGTATCTGTTGTAAAACCTGACGTTTACAGTTATCGTGAGTCGGTTCAACGCCGCTACCTGATCGCCTGTGATGGCAGTAGGCGCGGTTTTGTAATCCACTATCTCGCCCTCGATGGCAAGGTCGCCGTTGTCAGGCACCTCATTGAGGGTGGTCTGGTTCATGAAATAGTCGCGCAAAGTGTTTGTGATAACATCGCTCAGCATGGGGTTGACCAAGTTGGCGTTGTTAGGGAAATACTGTATTGACACGGTCTTTGCCTCGGCAGGGATGCTCGCTCCGGTGAACGAGTAGATGCCGCAACTGGTCAGCAATACCATTGCCACTAATATTAATAAGGTGTTAATCTTCTTAACCATCACATTTTAATATCGTATTCCTTAATCTTTCTATATAACGTACGCTCGCTGATGCCGAGCTCCTTGGCGGCTTCCTTGCGTTTGCCGTTGTGTTTGTGTAACGCCTTGATAATCACTTCGTTTTCCTTATCTACCAACGAGAGATTGTCGGATGGTGTTTTCTCTTGGACATATTCGATGTCGGCGTCCTGAGTGTTCTCGTAGTCTAGCACCGTCGCCTTGATAGGTGTGATCTGCTGAGCCTGAATGGGCTGGGCCACGGGAATCTGTCCCGATGTCAGTTCGTTGACGGTCTTACGCAGCTCGGTGATGTCTTTCTTCATGTCGAACAGCACCTTATACAATATGTCGCGTTCAGAGAAGTCGGATTTGTTCTCGTCTTTGATGATGACTGGCAAGGCGGTCTGCGCCGGAAGATAGTTTTTTAATATCTCAGGCGTGATAACCCGCTCAGTCTCAATGATTGAAATCTGCTCGGTGACGTTTTTCAGCTGACGTATGTTGCCGTCCCAACGGTAGTTTTCAAACATCATCATGGCTTCAGGAGTGAGCGTCACTGCAGGGATGTGATATTTCTCGGCTATGTCAGCGGCAAACTTACGGAACAACAGTTTGATGTCGTCTTTTCTCTCGCGCAACGCCGGGATGTGGATCGGAACGGTGTTAAGTCTGTAATAAAGATCCTCGCGAAAACGTCCTTTCTCGATAGCTGTCGGGATGTCGACATTTGTCGCAGCCACCACGCGCACGTTGGTCTTCTGAATCTTCGAAGAGCCGACTTTGATAAACTCGCCATTCTCTAAAACTCTCAGCAATCTGGCCTGTGTCGCCAATGGCAGTTCTGCCACCTCGTCGAGGAACAGAGTGCCTCCGTCGGCGACCTCAAAATAACCTTTGCGAGTGTCGTAAGCTCCTGTAAATGAGCCTTTTTCATGGCCAAACAGCTCTGAGTCGATGGTGCCTTCTGGGATGGCGCCGCAATTTATGGCAAAGTAAGGACCATGCTTACGGACGCTGTTCTGGTGTATTATCTGCGGGAACACGTCTTTACCGGTGCCGCTCTCGCCGTTGATGAACACGGTGAGGTCGGTGGCAGCCACTTGCACTGCTACCTCAATGGCACGGTTCAGATTCGGGTCGTTGCCGATGATGCCAAAACGTTGCTTTATTGCTTGAATATCAATCATCTCAGTGTTGCGTTAAGTTGTTGCTCGATGGCCTGCTGAATCCTTGCCATGGTCTTCTCAATGACCTTGTCGGTCAGAGTCTTCTGCTTGTCTTGGATGACAAAGCTGACAGCGTATTGTTTCTTGCCTGCCGGAATCTTATCGCCTTCGTAGATGTCGAACAAGTTCACTGATTTCAGGATGTTTCTCTCTGTCGCGAACGCCAGTTTCTTGATTTGCTCGAATGTCACGTTCTTGTCCATGACGAGTGCGAGGTCGCGGCGTACGCTTGGGAACTTCGGCAAAGCCTCGAAGCTGATGGTCTTCAGACCTTTTACCACGTTCATGATGGCATCCCAGTCGAAGGTGGCGTGATACACTACTTTTTTTACGTCGAACATCTTCAAGGTCTTGGCGTTGATCTTTCCGATAGTAGCTAACACCTTGTTATTCAACGCATAGACGAGTGAATACTCATAATGCGACTCGGTGCCTTCGAGACGGTCGAGGGCGTCGGTGTCGATGCCGAGCTTGTGCATGATGCCTAGCACATATTTTTTCAGGTCGTAGAAGGTGAGGCTCATCGGCTTGTTGTTCCACGACTCTTCCTTGTCGTTGCCTGTCATGAGGAGGTCGAGGCGATAGTTCTCGGTGTAAGGGTTGAGCGGCTTTTCCTCGGTCTGCTTGTTCTCGCCGTTGTAGAAATACACGTTGCCGAACTCGAAGAACTTCATGTCGAACTGCTTGAAGCTCTGGTTGCGTGCGATGCTCTCGAGGCCGCCGAACAGCAGCGACTGGCGCATCACGTCGAGGTCGCTGCTCAACGGGTTCATGATTTTCACGTTATGAGCCTCGTCGAAGCTGTCGAGGTCGCGAGTGTATGCCGATTTCGTGAGAGAGTTGTTCATGATTTCGTAGAAGCCGTTCGATGCCAGCATGATTGAGATCTCTTTCTGAATCTTCTCTTTCTCAGGCTTCACGTTGACGTTGAGGCTGGCGTTGATTTTCGTAGGGATAGCGATGTTGTCGTAGCCGTAGATGCGGAGGATTTCCTCGACGAGGTCGGCTGGACGATACACATCGACTTTGCATGTCGGAACATCGACGGTGACGTATGCGTCGGTGAGCTCAACCACTTGACAATCAAGGTCTTTGAGGATGTTGACAGCCACGTCTTTCTCGATATTCTGGCCTGCAATCTTATTGAGATAATCGAACTTAAGCTGCACGCGGACAGGTGTGAAGTCGCCGTTGACTACGTCTTTCACCTCTGATGACACTGTGCCGCCTGCCAGTTCTTTCACCAATAATGCCGCGCGTTTCAGGGCATACATGGTGATGTTAGGGTCACATCCGCGCTCATACCTGAATGAAGCATCCGTCTGCAGACCGTGGAAACGCGCGGTCTTACGGATAGAAGTAGGGTTGAAGTAAGCGCTCTCGATGAAGACGTTCTTGGTCTCCTCGGTGACGCCAGAGTCAAGGCCGCCGAACACGCCTGCGATGCACATCGGCTCTTCGGCGTTGCATATCATGAGGTTGGTGGCACTGAGCTTACGTTGGATGCCGTCCAAAGTGGTGAACGGAGTGTCTTTAGCCAAGCATTTGACAATCACCTTCTTACCTTTGATTTTATCGGCATCGAAGATATGCATCGGCTGTCCGACTTCCATCAAGACGAAGTTAGAGATGTCAACGATGTTGTTAATTGAGCGGATGCCCACCGCCTCAAGGCGGTTTTTGAGCCATGCCGGTGACGGGCCTACCTTCACGCCGCTGACTGTCACGCCTGTATAACGTGGGCAAGCCTTGGTGTCTTCCACTATGACCTCGATGTTGTTGTTGGTGTTTTCCACCTTGAAAGCATCGACCGAAGGGCGTGTGATATGGTATTCGCGTGTGTTGTTCTTATGGTTGAGGGCAGCCACGATGTCGCGGTCGCAGCCGATATGCGAGGTGGCGTCGGAGCGGTTGGCGGTGAGGCCTATCTCGTATGTGAAGTCTTCTTCCACAGGGAAATAGAACGAGGCAGGCTTGCCCACTTCGTAACTCTCGGGCAGCACCATGATACCTTCGTGTGATGTGCCGAGCTGGAGCTCGTCTTCGGCGCAAATCATGCCTTCCGACACCTCGCCGCGGATCTTGCCTTTCTTGATGGTGAAGTGCTCATCGCCGCTCCACAGCTCGCAACCTATTGTTGCCACGAGGACTTTCTGTCCTGCTGCCACGTTAGGAGCGCCGCACACTATATGCAGAGGCTCGGCTTCGCCCACGTCGACGGTGGTGATGTGGAGGTGGTCGGAGTTAGGGTGGTCGATGCATGTGAGCACTTTGCCGACGACGACGCCTTTGAGGCCGCCTTTCACCGACTCATAACGTGTCATGTCTTCCACTTCGAGACCTGTTCCTGTCAATGTTTTTCCAAGTTCCTCCGCTGGGAGGTCGCATTTGATGTACTGCTTAAGCCAATTATATGAGATTTTCATTGTATATGATGTTTATTTTTTTGCAAACATTAATCCTGCAAAAATACAAAATTCTGACAAAATGTCAGGTAAAAAAATAAAAAAATAATTCTTCACCGTTCATAAATATCTTCCAACTTTCTTTTTCTTTTCTTTGTGTATTTTGCTTTAACTATTTCGTATGAATTTTTTGTCAGATCTGTCAGCAAGTCGTCTGGAGCGGTATAGGGATTTATTCCTATCCAATATTTTGAATTGAAGTGGTTGTCGGGAGGACATATTCCATTGGTTTCCATCAGCTCAGGGATACGCTCAGTTTGGCATTTGACTATAACGGAACGGAAGCCGTCGATATCGCAATAGCAAAACGTGTGGCCATTGACATAGAAAGCCAACACGGAGTCGCCTCCGGGCATCTTTGCGAATGGCAGTTTCTCCTCCACAACGCCTAATGAAAGGCAGTATTCACGAAAATCCTCAATGTTCATATTCTTTTTTGTTATCATTATTGATATTTTCCGCCGAGGATTTTTGCTCTTAATCC
>CAJOCJ010000014.1 GCA_905236635.1 uncultured Bacteroidales bacterium | reverse complement strand
GAATGAGGGCGGCTCTATCAGCAGCATAAGTGCCGAATCCGGCCTGTTCTGCAGCAAGGTGTCAATCTGCAGAAGCGTGTCGGAGATGGTGAAAGGCAATGGCGTGGGCTCCACCACAACAGACTCGGGTTGCTTCTCCACACAAGAGAAAAGCAGCACCAAAACAATCGCCAATATGCCCAGAAGCCGTTTCACCCCTCCAATTCTCAACTATCAATTCTCAACTATCAATTCTCAACTATCAATTGTCAACTATCAATTGTCAATTATCAATTATAAATTATCCTTAAAGTATTCCGTAATCTTCTCAATGAGATGCGCTCTATCCATGCCATAGACGTTGTGGTCGTGGCCAGGGTAGGCGAAGTAATCCATCTGCTTTCCGTTGTGGATGGCGTTCTCCAGGAAACTTAAGCTGTGCTGCCATACTACCGTCGGGTCGGTGGTGCAATGGATAATCAAGAGCTTGCCCTCGAGTTTGTCAGTCTTGTTGTCCAAAGCTGTCAGCTCATAGCCTTCGGGGTTCTCCTCCGGGGTGTCCATATAACGTTCGCCATACATTATCTCGTAATACTTCCAGTTGATGACTGGTCCGCCCGCAACGCTCACCTTAAACGTCTCAGGGTAGTTGATCTTCAGCGAAGTTGACATAAATCCGCCGTAGCTCCAGCCATCGCTGCCGATGCGTTCAGGGTCGATATATGGCTTGGTCTTGAGATACTCGATGCCGGCCATCTGGTCATGCATCTCCATCTGTCCGCACTGGCGGTGTATCACCTGCTCGAAGGCCTCGCCACGGTCGGCAGAGCCTCTGTTATCGACAGTAAACACTACAAATCCCTCCTGTGCGAGGTAGTTGAGATATATGCCTGCTCCCGCCAGCCATGTGTCGGTGATGAGCTGGGCGTGTGGGCCGCCGTAAACATAAACGATGACAGGGTATTTCTGGCTCGGGTCGAAGTTATACGGCTTGATGATACGGGTGTACAGAATCTGTCCGTCCTCAGCTTTGATGCTGTCGATCTCGGTGACGCCGAGGTTGTATTCCTGCAACGGGTTTTCGGCCTTGAATAGCTTGTCGATGCAGCGTCCTTTTTCGTCTTGCACGTCAACGGCTCTCGGCACGTCGGTGCTGCTGTAGAAGTCGAGGAACTGTTTGCCGCTCTTGCTCGGTATCACAGTGTGTGTGCCGTGTTCCTTGGTGATTCGGGTCTTTTTGCCGGTCTCCATGTTGACGACATAGAAATGACGCTGCAGCGGGCTGACCTCCGTGGAGGTGTAGTAGGCATTGCCATGTCCGTCGAATCCGTCGAACGATGTCACGACATAGTCGCCTTTCTCAATCTGACGTGCCTCCAACGTCTCGGTGTTATGCAGCCAGAGATGATAATATCCGTCGCGCTGTGCTAGCCACAGGAACTCTGTGGTGCTGCCCGGCAGGAAATGTGCTGGTCCTTGAGGCTCAACGTATTGTGCGTCCTCATCGTGGAAGATGGTCTGGATGAACTTGCCGTTTTTGGCGTTGTATTCGTTGAAGTTGAGTGTGTCCTGGCCGCGGTTCAAGATGCCGATATACACCTTCTCGTTGTCGTTGTTCCAAGTGATGGCAGTGAGGTAATGCTCCTCAGGTTTGCCGGTCTTCATCACCACGTCTTTGCCTTTCTTCACGTCATAGACATGCAGTTTCACTATGTGTGATGTCATGCCTGCCATAGGATATTTTATGTTTTTCACCTCGGCGATTCTTGAGGTGATGTCAACGAGCGGGTAGTCGGTCACCATGCTCTCGTCCATAGAGTAATAGGCGAGCCTGCTGCCGTCGGGCGACCAGAAGATTCCGCCGTCGATGGCGAACTCATTGCGGTGCACCGATTGTCCGGCGATAACGTGTTCAGGGTTCTTTGTCACCCTAATCTGTTTCTTGCAATCGGCGATATAAAGGTCGTTGCCGATGGTGTAAGCCACACGCATAGTCGGCTCACAGAGGGTGATGTTCTCGGCCTCTGCCGGCAGCGTCGTGACGGTATGCATCGATTTGTTGTCGATAGTCAACAAGATAAGCGCCGTGCTGCCATCGTCGTTTCTTCTGTAGAAATAACCCGAGGTGGCATCTATCCAGTTGATGTTGGGCAGACGTTTGAACTCTTTCGCGTCGTTGTGTTTTGCAATGCTGTTAATCTGGTTGAGCGTTATCAGGGTGTGCGACGATTTCTCGCCTGCGCCTTGGTATTTTATCTCGTCGCCGTCGATGAAGACGAACTTGTCAAATTCACCGCCTAACCATTTGTAACTCTTGCTCTTAGGATAGACGTCGCGGTTGTTGTACGAGGCGTCCACAGGTGTCAACATTTTCTTTTCCTGTGCAAATGACGTCACGACCAACATCATCGCAATAATAGTAATAATAGTCTTTTTCATATTCTACTTAATAACTTTTAACTCTATACTTTAAACTTAAAAACTGACTCTCAACTTTAAACTCTCAACTCTAAACTTTAAACTGAATGTATCGCCTCCGCGAACTTATTCAGCAAATCCGGCTCTTTCTCGAATGCCGTGCCTATGACGATGACGTCGGCTCCGGCTTTGACAGCGTCCGCTGCCATTTCCGGTGTCTTGATACCTCCACCTACGATGAGCGGAATCTGTATCATCTTACTCACTTTCGATATCATGCTGGTTGAAACCGGCATCATGGCGCCCGAGCCTGCCTCGAGGTAGATGAGCTTCAGTCCCAGCATCTCGCCTGCTATGGCAGTGCACATCGCGATGTCGTCTTTGTCGTGCGGGATAGGCGTGGTGTCGCTCATATATGTCACCGAGGTGGCCTTGCCGCTGTCGATAAGCATATATCCCGTCGGGATGATCTCATTGCCGTAAAGCTTAAGATATGGAGCGGCAATGACATGTCTTCCGATGAGCATCTCAGGATTCCTTCCCGATATCAGCGAGAGCAGCAGGAATCCGTCGCAGTACTTGCTTATCTGCAACGAGTTGCCTGGAAATATCAACACTGGTATTTTAGAGTGTTCCTTGATGAGTTTGATGCAATGGTCGAGGCTGTCGGTGACCAGCAGACTGCCGCCCACGAAGAAGAAATCGACATCGGCGTCGTTGGCCTTCTCTACCATCGAGAGAATCTGCGCGTCGGTCGGCTTGTCGGGATCGATCAATACCGCGAGTTTCTTGCGCGTCTTATCCTGAAATTTGTCGTAAATTGCCATATATTTTATTTTTTCAAAATTATTCTAAATGTAGTGCCTTGTCCGGCGACGCTGTTCTTCACGAAAATCTTGCCTTTGTGGTAGTTTTCGATGATACGTTTCGCCAGCGACAGTCCCAATCCCCAGCCACGTTTCTTCGAGGTGTAGCCTGGCTTGAAGATCTCCTTGTACATCGAGCGTGGCATGCCCTTGCCAGTATCGCTGATGTCGATAAACACGTTGCTGTCGTCTTCGGTCAGCTCCACTGTAACCTTGCCCTTGTCGCCCATGGCGTCGATGGCGTTCTTGGTGAGATTCTCCAACACCCAGCTGAACAACGCCTGATTCAACGGTATAACTATCTCACGCACAGGCAGTTGGATGTCAAACTCAAACTTCGACGAGAACCGGTGCTGCAGGTATTTCATGGTCTTGTCGACGACAGCCACCACGTCGGTGTCCTCCAGAGTAGGAGTGGAGCCTATCTTCGAGAAACGCTCGGTGATGGTGTTCAGCCTGTCGATGTCGTATTCCATCTCCGCCGTGCCAACAAAAGGCTTCTCTTCCATCTTGAGCAGCTCTATCCAGCCCATCAGCGAACTCAGCGGCGTGCCGATCTGGTGTGCCGTCTCCTTAGCCATGCCTGCCCATACCTGGTTTTGCTCCGAACGCCGCACATAGCTGAACAACAGATAGGCGAGTAGCACAAACAACCCAAAAATCAGAATCTGCACCATCGGGAAATAACGCATCTGCATCAACAGATCCGACCTGCGGTAATAGATGTACACCTTATTGTCGTCGAGATAATTAACCTTGATGGGGACGCATTCCTCTTGCATCGTATGTATCTGACTGTCAACGAATTTGGCGTCTTGCATCTTTATCGAGTCGAGGTTGCCGTATGCCAAGACGCTATTGTCGGTGCTGTCGATGATGATGACGGGAGCACCCACCGCGTTGTCGGTGACGTCGTTGATGAAAAGCTCGAATAAATCGTCCAAAACGCCTTTCAACTCGGTAAAAATCAGAGATTCGTTATAATAAAGCCATTCGGTCTTGCCGAAAAGGTCGATCTTTATAGGCTGGTATATGCTGAACTCCTTCTGCATCTCGTCATCGAAGGTCGTCTTGTCCTTGAGATGCTCGGGCATGTTCACCGACAAGCTTATTTTCTTGTTTTCGTCAGTGATTATTACAGGAATGGAGATATTGCTCTGGATGATGTCAAGATATATGGAGGTGTTCTCGTCAGGGCTTGCCTCGAGGAAGCTCTCGTATGCCTTTGCCAACAGCTGCACGCGTTTCTGCTCTTGCTCGCCCACCTCGTTGAAGAAACCTTTGGTGTAGTTCATCAGTTCGGCATGGCTCTGCACCGCCTCCGCCCACATCTCTATCTGCTTCGACTCCTGCGCCGCGAACCGTTTCACCAGTCGGTTTGTATAGTAAATAGAGGCGGTTATGAGGATTACAGCCAGTACGCTGAGCGCCAGATTCCACCATCTTTTCCTCAAGTAAATGTTATTTTTCATACCACAAAAATACAAAATTTTTAATTAAATAAGGTGTGTAGCGAAAAATGTTGTAATTTTACACGTTTTTTTAAACGGGAAATTTTTAGAAATATTATGGAATATAACTTTGAAGAAATCGAGAAAAAATGGCAGGAATACTGGCGTGACAACAAAGTGTATCATGTTGAGATCGACAAAAACAAGCCGAAGTTTTATGTGTTGGACATGTTCCCATATCCGTCAGGTGCGGGTCTTCATGTAGGCCATCCTCTGGGATATATCGCATCGGATATCTACGCCCGTTACAAGCGTCTGAAGGGATTCAACGTGCTTCACCCTATGGGCTATGACGCCTATGGACTTCCGGCGGAGCAGTATGCCATCCAGACGGGTACTCATCCCGCCATCACCACGGAAAAAAACATCAACCGTTACCGTGAGCAGATGGACAAGATCGGTTTCTGCTATGACTGGGACCGCGAGGTGCGTACCAGCGACCCACATTATTATAAATGGACACAGTGGACATTCATACAGCTGTTCAACTCATATTATTGCAACAAATGCAAAAAAGCTCAGCCGATAGCACAACTCGCTGACTATCTAAGTAAAAACGGCACGGAAGGTCTCGACGTGGCTTGCACCAAGCCGATAACTTTCACCGCCGCGCACTGGAATGCGATGAGCGAGAGAGAGCAGCAGGAAACGCTGATGAACTACCGCTTGGCGTATCTCGCAGACACCATGGTCAACTGGTGCCCGGAACTGGGTACTGTGCTCGCCAACGACGAGGTTCAGGACGGACTCTCGGTGCGCGGCGGTTATCCCGTCATCCGTAAGTCGATGAAGCAATGGCTGCTGCGTATCACCGCATACGCCGAACGCCTCCTCGAAGGCCTCGAGACCCTCGACTGGACAGAGTCTATCAAAGACGTGCAGCGTAACTGGATCGGCAAGTCGATGGGCGCCTCCGTGTTCTTCAAAGTGGCCGACAAAGACATAGATTTCGAGGTGTTCACCACACGTGCCGACACCTTGTTTGGTGTCACCTTCATGGTGCTTGCTCCTGAACATGAGATGATCGACCAGCTCACCACCGACGAGCAACGCGAGGAGGTGGTGAAATACGTCACCTGGGCAAAGAACCGCTCCGAACGTGAGCGAATGTCAGAGGTGAAGAAGGTCAGCGGAGTGTTCACAGGCTCCTACGCCGTCAACCCGTTCAACGGCACGAAGATCCCGATCTGGATTTCCGACTATGTCCTCATGGGATACGGCACTGGCGCCATCATGGCAGTGCCTGCCCACGACAGCCGTGACTTTGCCTTCGCCCGTCATTTCAACCTCCCGATAATACAGGTGGTGGCGAAACCAGGCGAGGAGCCGTCAGACCCTGCCACATGGACAGAGTCGTTTGATGCCAAAGAAGGCGTGCTGGTCAACTCGGAGTTCCTTAACGGACTGACCGTGAAAAAGGCTATCCTCCGAATGATAGAAGAGCTTGAGAAACTTGGAATAGGCAAGGGTAAGACCAACTACCGTCTGCGCGACGCCATCTTCAGTCGCCAGCGTTACTGGGGCGAGCCGTTCCCGATTTATTACAAGGACGGGATGCCATACGCCATGGATGATTCAAAACTGCCTCTCGAACTGCCGTCAATCGACGCCTACAAGCCGACAGAGACAGGCGAGCCACCACTGGCCCGCGCCAAGAACTGGGTCACTGAAGAAGGCTATCCTATCGAGACGAACACCATGCCAGGTTTTGCGGGCTCTAGCGGATATTACCTCCGTTATATGGATCCGCACAACGACAAGGAATACTTCAGCAAAGAAGCCAATAATTACTGGCAGAACGTCGACCTTTACATCGGCGGCGCGGAGCATGCCACAGGTCACCTCATCTACAGCCGCTTCTGGAACAAGTTCTTGTTCGACCTCGGTCTTGCCTGCAAAGACGAGCCATTCCAGAAGATGGTGAACCAGGGTATGATACAGGGACGTTCAAGTCTCGCCTATCGTGTCAACAAAGAGAAGATGGCGAAAGTGACAGGTCAGAAAGTGGAATGCAACGGTCCGCTCTTCATCTCGAAGAACTGCAAAGACCGTGAGCTTTTCAGTGATCCGATACTTGTCGATATCAATATCGTCCATAACGATGTCCTTGATACTGAGGCATTTAAGGCATGGCGCGATGACCTTAAAGACGCTGATTTTATCTTCGAAAAAGATAAAGACGGCAACGACGTGTTTGTCTGCGACTGGCTCGTGGAGAAGATGTCGAAGTCGAAGTTCAACGTCCAGAATCCTGACGACCTCGTGGCGAAATACGGTGCCGACACCCTGCGTCTTTATGAGATGTTCCTCGGACCTCTCGAGCAGTCGAAACCATGGGATACACAAGGCATCGAAGGCACCTTCCGCTTCCTGAAGAAGTTCTGGAAACTGTATTCGGAAGTCAGCGACGAGCCCGCGACGAAAGAAGAGCTGAAGGTTCTGCATAAGCTTATCAAGAAAGAGGAAGAAGACATCGAGCGTATCTCGTTCAACACCGTCGTCTCCGCCTTCATGATATGCGTCAACGAACTCACCGATATGAAGTGCAACAAACGCGCTATCCTTGAGCCGATGGCAATCATGATCTCGCCTTACGCACCGCATATCGCCGAAGAGCTGTGGCATCAATTGGGTCATAACGACAGCGTCGTCAACCAGAAATTCCCTGAGTTTGACGAGAAAAACGTGGTCGAGAATACATTTATGTATCCTGTCTCGTTTAATGGCAAAAAGCGTTTTGACCTTGAGTTACCTCTCGATATGAAACAGGATGAGGTCCAGAATGCGGTCGTCAACGCACCAGAAGCCCAGAAATGGCTCGAAGGCGTCAGCATCCGTAAGGTTATCTTTATCCCGAAAAAGATTATCAATATCGTCGTTGGATGAAAAGATTAGTTGCCATAGCATTATTATTAATAGGTATCACCGCTTCCGCCCAGGATAACCTGATGGATCCGGAGACCGACCCTGTCATCACCTCCCGCATAGCGGAATGGCAGGACCTGAAGTTCGGTTTCATGATGCACTGGGGCTTGTATTCGCAGTGGGGCGTGGTGGAGTCATGGTCTATCTGCAACGAAGACTGGATCAACCGCAATGGTGCTAACTATATTCAGTATAAGGCTGACTATCAGGCACTTAACACCACTTTTAATCCAACAAAATTCGACCCCGAGGCTTGGGCAAAGCTTGCAAAAGAAGCAGGTATGAAGTATGTGGTATTCACCACGAAGCATCACGACGGATTCTGTATGTACGACACCAAGGAAACGACATATTCCACCGTTGATTCCTCATGTCCTTTCTCCGAAAATGAGAACTCCGACATCACGGGCGCTATCGTGGATGCCTTCAGAAATCAGGGTTTTTGGACGGGTCTCTACTTCTCGAAAGCCGACTGGCATCATCCCGATTACTGGGCTGAGCAGTGGGCGACGCCTGACCGTAACGTCAACTATGACCCTCAGAAATACCCCGAGAGATGGCAGAAATTCTGCGATTTCACCTATAATCAAATCCGTGAATTAACCCATAACTACGGCGACATCGACATATTGTGGCTCGACGGCGGCTGGGTGCGACCTGAATACAGTCTCAACGACGAATACCGCGAGTGGCTCGGCTGCAAAGGCTATATCCAAGACATCGACATGCCGAAGATAGCGGCGATGGCTCGCGAGAACAACCCCGACCTCATCATCGTCGACCGCACAGTTCATGGCAAGTACGAGAACTACCAGACCCCTGAGCAGCAGGTGCCCGACACCTTGCTTCCGTTCCCGTGGGAGACCTGCATGTCGATGGGCGACTCATGGTCGTATGTCGAGACGGATAACTACAAGAGTACCAATAAGATAGTGCATCTTCTGGTCGATATAGTGGCAAAAGGCGGCAACTACCTTCTGAACGTCGGTCCGTCACCCGAAGGCGAGCTGCCCCCAGCCGCCGTCGAGCGAATGCATGAGATAGGCAGGTGGATGAAAATCAATGGCGAGGCAATCTATGGCACACGTCCTTTCTACCCTTACTGCGACGGTAAGGTGCGTTTCACGCAGAAAGGCAACAAGGTATATGCGATATATCTTTTGGATGAAGGTGAACAATTACCTAAATCGTTAAAAATCAATGCTAAATTAGATAAGAAAAAAGTGAAAATCCTTGGCAGCAAAGCGAAGACAAAGCTCACAAAAACCGCCGACGGATACCTTATTAATATTAATGGCGAGGTCAATCTTGAACACGCCGTCGTTTTTGAATTAAAATAAATCGAAATATGAAAGAAGAACTCAAAAGAATGGATCTTCCTTACCTCATCGCCGACCCGAGTCTGGCAGAGTGGGGAAGAAAAGACATCGAAATCTCAGAACATGAGATGCCGGGCCTTATGGCTCTCCGCAAGAAATATGGCGAAAGCAAGCCTCTTAAGGGCGCCCGTATCAGCGGTTCGCTCCACATGACTGTCCAGACCGCATGTCTCATCGAGACATTGAAGGCTCTCGGCGCCGAGGTGCGCTGGGCAAGCTGCAATATCTTCTCCACACAAGACCACGCCGCCGCCGGCATCGTCGCAGGCGGAACCCCAGTGTTTGCTTGGAAAGGCGAGACACTCGACGACTACTGGTGGTGCACCATGCGTGCCCTCACATTCCCCGATGGCAACGGCCCTGACCTCATCGTCGATGACGGCGGCGACGCCACCCTTTTGATACACAAAGGCTACGAATGTGAGAACGACCCCAAGCTCCTCGAAGTGGAGCCTACAAACGCCGAAGAGCGTGCTCTCATGGGTGTCATTAAAGAGACATACAAACAAGACCCACAGCATTGGCATAAGGTTGTCGCCAACTGGAAAGGCGTGTCGGAAGAGACCACGACGGGTGTTCACCGTCTTTATCAGATGAAAGAGGCAGGCAAGCTCCTCGTCCCTGCTATCAACGTCAACGACAGCGTTACAAAGAGCAAGTTTGACAACATGTACGGCTGCCGCGAGTCCCTGGCAGATGGCATAAAACGCGCCACCGACGTGATGCTCGCTGGAAAGGTCATAGTGGTGTTAGGCTACGGCGACGTTGGCAAAGGCTGCGCCCAGTCGATGCGCTCCTACGGCGCCCGCGTGCTCGTCACCGAGATCGACCCGATCTGCGCCCTGCAGGCTGCCATGGAAGGCTATGAAGTCACCACGATGGAAGAGGCAGTGAAAGAAGGAAATATCTTCGTGACATGCACCGGAAACTGCGACGTCATCACCCTCGAACACATGCTCCAGATGAAAGATCAGGCCATCGTCTGCAACATCGGTCACTTCGACAACGAGATACAGGTCAGCGCCCTAGAAAACTACAAAGGTGTCAAGAAAATCAACATAAAACCGCAGGTGGACAAATACGTGAAACCTGACGGAAAAGCCATCTTCATCCTCGCTGAAGGACGACTGGTGAACCTCGGCTGCGCCACCGGTCACGCCAGCTTCGTGATGAGTAACTCGTTCACCAACCAGACGCTGGCTCAGATGGACCTCTGGGAGAAGCGTGGGACATACCCGATTGATGTGTATTGTCTGCCGAAATATCTTGATGAGGAGGTGGCACGTCTGCACCTCGAGAAGATAGGTGTGAAGCTTACCAAGCTGACGCAGAAACAGGCTGATTACATTGGCGTTCCCGTCAATGGACCATTCAAATCTGACATCTACAGATATTAAAATACTTGTAGGTTTTAATTGTAAACCCTCAGTGCCGACCCGTCAAACTGCGTGAAATATTGTATCAGAGGGTAGCCTGATCCTTCTATCAGGCTGCCGTCGAGGATGGAATATTTATAGTCCATACACGAGTCAATCACGTACGGCAATTCCACATACAGACGGTTGTCGGGGCATGCGTGCGGGCTGTTCGGAGCCTGGCGTTCGTATGCCCTGAATTCGTCTATGTTGTACCGGTAAATTATGATGCCATAACTAGGCAGCGGAGCAGTGACATACATCCAACCCCCTACGGCGTTAAGTTCTTGATACTCAAGGGTATTTGGGTATATTGTAAAGTTGATGTTAATCTCTGGCGCGTTGGGGTTTTCGGGCTTGCTATTGCATGCTATTAGGGAGGCCGTCAAGGCGACAAAAATCATCATCCAAATTTTAAAAATTTTCTTCATTTTAAAAATATTTTGGTGCAAAATTAATAATATTTTTAATAAAAATAAGCCGCAATACCGATAAAAATTCTTCGATAAAGCACTAATTTTCCGTTTTTAATTAATTTTTTTTCACCTATTATATAAGGGTATAAAATGTTTATTTTTAATATGTTACAAAGATTTAACTCAAAAATTTGAAAAATATTTTTCCAAAATTAAAATTATTTGCTTGGCGTATTGAAAAATTTGTTGTATTTTTGAACCCTAAAAAAAGTGTGTAAAAACGAAAATTAATTTGAGTATAACATAAAAATTCAAGGTATGTTAAAAAAATTACTATTTTTACTCTGCATAGTGCTGACGTCGTGGTCGTTAGCGCTTGCGCAACAAGGTCGACTCAAGGGTACCATTACTGACAAGGATACCGGAGAGCCTATCGCATTTGCAAACGTTGTTTTGGAGAACGGCGGTACGCAGGTCGGTGGTGCCAGTACGGACTTTGACGGTAACTACGACATCAACCCTATCCCTCCGGGAACGTACGACCTGAGAGCAACATTCGTTGGTTACAATACCTACATCACCAAAGGTATTGTTATTCCAGGTAACAAAATCACCTTCCAGGACATCAAGATGAGCATGCAGACTGAGATGCTGGAAACCGTTGAGATCGTCGACTACAAAGTGCCGTTGATTTCGAAGGACCAGACATCTGCAGGTGCTACCATCACTGCCGAGGAAATCGCGAAGATGCCTAACCGTTCGGCAGAAGCTGTCGCTGCTACCGTCGGTGGTGTGTTCTCGCAAGACGGTGAGGTCGGCAACATGCGTGGTGCCCGTTCAGAAGGTACTGTCTACTACATCGACGGTGTCCGTGTTATCGGTAGCCACTCGGTGCCTCAGTCAGCTATTGACCAGGTTGAGGTTATGTTGTCAGGTACTCCGGCTATGTACGGCGACGTCACCGGTGGTATCATCAACATGACAACGAAGGGCCCTTCAAGAACATTCGGCGCTGGCTTGGAAGTTGAGCAGTCACTCGACGGCTACGGCCACACCAGAGTGGGTGTCAACGCTCAAGGACCACTCATCAAGGGTAAGAAGTCAGAGACAGCACTCCTCGGTTTCTTCGTGTCAGGTGAGTTCACCCGTAACAAAGACGGATGGGTCACAGCAATCGGTCACTACAAGGCAACCGACAGCTGGTTGGACTACATCAAGGAGCATCCTCTCCGCCTCGCTAGCGACGGCCAAGGTATCTATCCTAACGGTGAGTATACCAGAATGGGTTCGATGGAATATGTGAAGAACTCACAGAACACATCAGACTGGACCATCAATACAACAGGTAACATCAGTATCCGTACTACCGAGACTATCAACCTCACAGTCGGCGGTAGCTACATCAGATCGAGAGACCACGGATACGGACGTGGACAGGAGTATTTCAACTATGAAAAGAACTTCATCTACAACTATCAGAACTGGCGTGTCTATGGTCGTTTCACCCAGAGATTCCCAACCGCACCTGAGAGCACTTCTTTGATTAAGAACTTCTACTACAGTTTGCAGGTTGACTACTCGAGAGTGAACGCTTCAAACTATGACCCGGATCATAAGAAAGACATCTGGAAGTATGGTTATCTCGGTAAATACCGTATCTACAAGACCCCATCATACCAGATGGATACAGCTATCACAGTGAATGGTCACACATACAACAACGTATGGCATACAGCATCATGGGACTATGATACTTTGGTGGAGTTCCGTCCGACAGACGACAACCCATTGCTCGCCAAATATACATCGATGCTTTACGAGTTGTACAGCGATCCAACAGGTCACTACACCAACTTCGATGAGATCCAGCTTAACAATGGTCTTCTCAACTCAGGTTCACCATCGGCATTCTATGGCCTCTATGCAGCTCCTGGTACAATCCAATCCAACTACGGATATAGCGAGAGTGACCAGTTTGCAGTGAACCTTGCAGCAGCTATGACGCTGGGCAACCACGAAATCAAGTTCGGTCTCCAATATGAGCAGCGTAACAGCAGATCATGGAATATAGCTGGAAGTAGCATGTGGTACCTCATGAGAAACCTCGCCAACTTCCATATCGACCAGTTGGATGTCACCCATCCGGAAATCGTCAGCTATGACGGATTCGTTGATACCATCAAGTATTACAGAATGTACAACGCTGCCGACCAGTATCAGTTCGACAAGAACCTCCGTTCAGCTCTCGGCCTCAGCGTCACTGGCGTCGATTGGATCAATACCGACTCATATGACTTCAACGACAACTCAATCGAATACTACGACAGAGACGGTGTCATGCACAAGGCTTATCTGAATGATGGCTTCGACATCAGCATGTTCACTCCAGACGAGTTGACACAGGATGGTAACTCATACGTCACATATCAAGGTTATGACTACCTCGGTAAGAAACTCAAGAAACAACCGAGCTTCGAAGACTTCTTCACAGAGAAAGACGCTAACGGCAACTACACACGTCCGGTGGGTTCGTTCAGACCTATCTACATGGCAGGTTACCTCCAGGATAAGTTCGCATTCAAAGACCTTATCTTCAACATCGGCGTCCGTGTCGACCGTTTCGATGCTAACCAGAAAGTCTTGAAAGACCCATATATCCTCTACGATTACTATACAGTAGGCGATAAGATCAACAATGGCAAACTCGTTCTTCCTAACGGTACTACAGTCGATGTCCCGAGCAACATCGGTGATGACTACGCCGTATACATTAATAATATAAAGGACATCACCCAAGTCATGGGTTATCGTTATGAGAACACATGGTACAATGCAGAAGGTGCTGAAATCAGCGACCCGACCACTTTGAACGCCGGTAGCGGTGTCACAGCATGGGTCAAGAATAAAGATCAGTCACACGTCGACATCAACTCATTCAAGGACTATAGTCCACAATGGACCGTGATGCCACGTATCTCCTTCTCATTCCCGATTTCCGATGACGCTTTGTTCTTCGCACACTATGACGTGTTGACACAGCGTCCATCGAACATCAACATCAACATCTACGATTACTACTACTTCGAGCAGAACAGCGGTACATTCAACAACCCTGCTTTGAAACCATCACAGACCATCGACTATGAGCTCGGTTTCACACAGAAGTTGACCAACACCTCATCAATGACAATCACCGCTTACTACAAGGAGTTGCGTAACATGATCCAGATGTATCGTTACACTGGAGCTTATCCTAAGGATTATTCATCATACAGCAACTTGGACTTCGGTACTGTCAAGGGTCTCACAGCATCATACGACTTACGTAGAACAAAGAACGTTCGTCTGCGTGCTTCTTACACCCTCCAGTTCACCAATGCTACAGGTGCTTCAACAACCACGATGGCTGCGTTGATTTCGGCAGGTGTTCCTAACTTGCGTTCAACCTTCCCAATGCCTTGGGACCGTCGTCACCAGTTCAATGTGACATTGGATTACCGCTTCGCTGACGGCAAGGACTACAACGGCCCAGTGTCGAAACGCGAGAAGTCAGGCAAGAAACCTATCCAGTGGTTGGCCAACACAGGTGTGGCTATCACAATGCAGGGTGGTTCAGGTACTCCTTACACAGCACAGAGCAACGTCACATCACCTGTTGCAGCTAGCAGCAACAGACTGTTGAAAGGCTCCTTCTACGGTTCACGTCTCCCATGGGCATTCCGTTTCGATATGAAGATCGACAGAGACTTTGACCTTAAGCTCGGAAAGAAAGACAGCGACAAACGTCCTGCTTATCTGAACGTCTATCTCCAGATCCTCAACGTGCTGAACTCAAAGAATGTCATCGGTGTGTATAATGCAACCGGTAACCCAGACGACGATGGTTACCTCTCAGCTCCTGAGTGGCAGCGTGAAATCAACAACCAGACAAGTGCTGACGCATTTGCAGAGTTGTACAGCCTCTATGTCAACGACCCAGGTCACTACTCAGCACCACGTCAGATCAGAATTGGTATGATATTTAACTTCTAAACAGAATAATAAATACTGGTAATATGAAGAATATAATTCGTTTATTAACTGTTGCATTTCTTATTGCAAGTGTAACTGAAGTAAGAGCCGAGAAAGTCCACATGAACGGACCTCAAACTCGGAATCTGAAACAAACCACTGCTGGATGTACACCATCTTCAACGTATGCTTGGTTAAATATCAACAACGCGAGAGCACGTGTCAACGCTGGTGGTGATATGTGGTGGGACCTTCCAGGCGGTTCGGGTGCTAAATACTACATCCCTGCCAACGGTTCTTCAACATCACTGTATGCAGGTTCTCTTTGGATTGCAGGTATGGACATCAACAACCAGTTGAAGTGCGCCGCTATCCGTTTCCGTCAGGTCGGTAACGACTTTTGGACTGGTCCTCTTACAATTGATGGTACAGCATCTATCGATGCAGCGACATGTATGGAATACGACAAGATGTACAACATCACACGTGCTGAAGTCGATGACTTCCTGCAGAACTGCGATGACAACGGTATCCCGTTGCCAGGATATGAGATTCCATCAAACATCCTCAACTGGCCCGCTCACGGTGACCCGGCGAGAGGAATGAGCTACTACCTCGCTCCTTTCTTCGATCGTGACCATGACGGTGTGTATGACCCTACACAAGGTGACTATCCTTACTATGATATCACCAACGTACTCTGCCACACTCAGACCCCTACAATGGAGGAGGAGTATTTGGGTACAGTTCATGGTTCAATCCTTTCTGACCAAGTCATCAAGGGTGACCAGACAATCTGGTGGGTGTTCAATGATAAAGGTAACTCACACACTGAGACAGGTGGCTCGGCTATCGGTATGGAAATCAGAGCTCAGGCATTTGCTTTCGCTACAAATGATGAGATCAACAACATGACATTCTATAGCTACGAGATTATCAACCGTTCAACCTATAAGTTGACCAACACTTACTTCTCACCTTGGACCGACGTTGACCTCGGCTTCGCCGATGACGACTATGTCGGCTGCGACGTGTCACGTGGTCTTGGTTATGGTTACAACGGTGCTGCCATCGACGGTAGCGGTCAGACACAGGCCTACGGCGCCAATCCTCCAGCGGTCGGTGTTGACTTCTTCCAAGGTCCTTACCTTGACCCAGATGGCGAAGATAACCCGAAATATGACTCACTTGGCAACCAGCTCTGCGACGAGAGTATCAATGGTGTGAACTTCGGCAACGGCATCATCGATGACGAACGTTTCGGTATGCGCCGTTTCGTGTATCACAACAATGCGACTTCAGGTGTTAACAACGACCCTGACGTAGCTGCTGAATACTACTTGTTCTTGAGAGGTATCTGGAAGAACAACGCCAAGATGCAGTATGGTGGTACAGCTGTTCCTGGCCAGGCCGGTACAGTCGGTCCTGCTTGCGACTTCATGTTCCCATACGACTCCGACCCATGCAACTGGGGTACTGGCGGATTGCTTCCTAACGGCGGCTTCAACCAGAACGGTTTCTATTGGAGTGAAGAGACAGGTAACAACGGTAACCCGAACGATGTCGGTGACCGTCGTTTCATGCAGTCAGCAGGTCCTTTCACACTGCAGTCAGGTGCTGTCAACTACATCACATTCGGTGTGCCGTGGGCAAGAGCTACCACAGGCAAGGCTTGGGCTTCAGTCGAGCTTCTCCGTAAGGTCGATGACAAGTGCCAGTCGATGTTCGATAACTGCTTCAAAGTTCTTGATGGTCCTAACGCCCCTGATTTGACAATCCGCGAGCTTGACAAGAAACTCATTATCTACTTGTCAAATTCAGAGACTTCAAACAACGCGAAGGAAGATTACGAAGAACTTGACGTCAACATCCCGGTTGGTGATATAGTCAATGGTCAATATGTTGAGTTCGACAGATATTTCCGCTTCGAAGGTTATAAGATTTATCAGCTCGCCAATGGTGAAGTCAGTGTCGACCAGCTCGAAGATGAAACAAAAGCTCGTCTGATCTTCCAGTGCGACGTGAAGAACAACGTCAGCAGAATCATCAACTTCATCTATGATGATAACTTGGGATTCAGCGTTCCTACACTTATGGTTGATGGCGGTGATAACGGTGTGACACACTCATTTGTGGTGACACTCGACCAGTTCTCAAAGAACAACGACCCGAACCTTGTGAACCATCACACATATTACTTCATGGCAATAGCTTATGCTTACAACAACTATATGACATACGATCCTGAGACAACACAGGGTATGGGTCAGAAATCACCTTACCTCGCAGGTCGTAAGAATATCAAAATGTACTCAGCTATTCCACATAAGATTGTGAATGGTACAGTTGTCAACTCGTCATACGGCGACCAGCCAGTTATCTCACGTTGGACCGGTATCGGAAACGGTGGTAACCATCTTGAGCTTTCTGATGCTGATGTCAACGAGTTGTTACAGCGTCCTATCGCAAGTGCTGACAACCAGTTCGGTGATCCAAACTACCCGGTCATCTATCACCCGACATATAAGAGAGGCTTCGGTCCTGTCAATGTTAAGATTGTTGACCCGTTGAACGTGAAACCTACGGATTATGCCATCTGGTTCCACGACTTCGAAGACGTATATGTTGAAAAGGTAACAGGCGATCCTGGTACTCATGGTGATAGAGCTCTGAAGAACGTCTTTAAATGGACTTTGAAGGATCTTGAAACAGGTGAAGAATTCGAATCTGATACAACATCTGTCATCTCAAGTGAAAAGATCTTCATCGACAGAGGTATCTCTATCAATGTTGAGCAGCCATGGCCAATGGGACCTATAGAGGTGGGTGACAATGGACAGGATCCACAGGGAAGCAACTTCTCAAGGATTTATGCAAATCTGGCACCTAACAATGGTATGCTTAAGGCAACGGTGACATACGCCGACAGTTCAAATCGTTGGCTCTCGGGTATCAGAGACAGTGACGCTACTGCATCAAGCCCATTGAACTGGATCCGTGCCGGTAACTATGCCGACCAGGACGATGCTCAGAACAACGACTATCAGGTGGCTTCTTCAACAAGTGGACAGACCAAGCCATACGACCCGAGCGGATACTTCGAGAAGATCGCTGGCGGTACATGGGCACCATATATTCTCGCCAATGTGTCTGGTAACTCTGGCAAATGGAACCCAGGTCCTGTTTACAAAGGCCAAGACCGTGTCGACTCACTCTTCCATAAGATGGGTTCAATGGATATCGTCTTGACAGCTGATAAGTCGAAATGGTCACGTTGCCCGGTGTTTGAGATGTGTATGGCTCAAGAGATGTCGGAAGGCAATGTCAAGCCATACGGTCTCCGTCACGCTCCATCAGTCGATAAGGATGGTAATCCTTCGGCAGCAACGTATGAAGAGGCAGTGGCAATGTCACCAAGCGACGATCCAGAGTCAGCGGCTTACATCAGCCCATACGGCATGGGATGGTTCCCTGGCTATGCAATCGACATTGAGACTGGTGCACGTCTGAACATCGCATTCGGTGAAGACTCGTTCTATCCTGATTTGAACGGCCGCGACATGTTGTTCAACCCACCAGCGGTGAAAGAGGCAACAGCTGATGGCGGTTCACAGCTCTCAGATCCTGTGATCTTCGACCCGATTGACGGAACGGCAACATTCGGTGGTAAACATTATGTGTATGTCTTCCCGATGGGTAAGATTCCGGCAGGTTCTATAACATTGAAGAGCAATGCTTACGATGCCGGTAAGGGCTTGTTTGACGGTATTGTCGCATGCCAGGCACAAGGCAGCCCTGCTTATATGATCCGCTTCTGGGCACAGCCTTCATTCGTGGGTATGCCTATGGCAGTTGAAGGAAGAGAGTGGTTACCAAAGAATAACCCTGTCAAGATTTCTTTGCGTGTCAGTAAACCTTATAAGAAAGGTTATGGCACAATGCCTCTCGAGCACCCGAATGAGGACCTTGTGGATTATGTGAACCACGAAGGTTACTCACCATACTACACCTTCACTACTAAGGGATATGGTCCTACTAAGGACAATGCTGATAAGGCTGAGTCAGACCTCAACCTCATCCAGGTTGTACCTAACCCGTACTACGCATATTCTAACTACGAGCCTAATGCTCTTACACACAGAGTGAAAATCACCAATCTTCCTGATGAATGCGTCGTGACAATCTACACTGTCAACGGTGCTAAGATCCGTCAGTTCAAGAAAGACGATGCATCAGTCACTTCAATAGATTGGGATTTGACCAACCACGCCAACACTCCTATCGCGAGCGGCATCTATCTCATCCATGTTAGAGATGTTGCCCACGGTGGTGAGCATACGATTAAGTTCTTCTGCACAATGCGTCAAGTTGACTTAAATACATTCTAATTATTTTGCGAACAAATTTAAAAGTACACGATCATGAAAAAGTTATTTAGAACTATCGTAATAGCAAGCTTGACAATCATTATTGGATTCACGAGCACAGAAGCATTCGCAGGTAATAAGGATAGAGTTGGTCAGGCTGGAGCAAATGAGCTGCTGATTAACCCATGGGCAGCATCATCAGGATGGGGCAATGCCGGTATGGCATCCGTCAAAGGTGTTGATGCTATGTGGAGCAACGTGGCAGGTATCTCATTCGTGAACACTATGGATCTCAATTTCTCATACACTAACTGGCTTGCCGGTTCAGGAACGACAGTGGTTTCATTCGGTTTCCTGACACGTGTTTCCGAGTCAATCGTCGCCGGTTTGTCGGTGATGTCAATGAACTTCGGTGAGATTGAGAGAACTGATACAGAACATCCAGATGGTGGTATAGGTACATTCAAACCTAGTTTGATGAACATCAACATTGCTGTTGCAAAGTCGTTCTCAAACAGTATCCACGGTGGATTTGTGTTGAAGATCATCAGCGAGTCAATGGCTGATATTACAGGTACAGGTGTCGCATTGGACGCTGGTATCCAGTATGTGACAGGTATTACCGATAACATCCACTTCGGTATCACCTTGAAGAACATCGGACCTACCATGAAGTACAAAGGCGACGGTTTGGCAATTCAGACTCTCTTTGAAGGCATGTCATCAAGTATCACAGTGGTACAGCGTGCCGATGAGTTTGAGCTTCCAACTCAGCTGAATATCGCAGCGGCATACGACTTCAACTTTGCTAACGCAAGTCGTTTGACACTCGCAATGAACTTTAATTCAAACGCTTTCTCGAAAGACCAGTTCATTTTCGGTGCTGAGGGTTCATTCCGTGACATCCTTATGCTCCGTGCCGGTTACACATTCGAGAGCGGTGTTATGAAGAATATCGAGAACGCCGACTGCACAAACGTTTACAAAGGTTTGTCACTCGGTGCTACAGTCCAGGCTCCTCTCAACAAGAAGGGCTTGAAGGTCTGTCTCGACTATTCATACCACAACACAGCACACTGGAAAGGTACGCATCAGATAGGCGCAAGAATATTATTCTAAAAAAAATTCTTGTATCTTAAAAAAAAGTTGTATCTTTGCATACAATTTTACGGAAAAAAAGAGCCCTTATTAACGTAAGGGTCTCTTTTTTTACAATTTAAAAATAACAAGATATGGCAGACGTAGAATATTTTACACAGGCTGGACTACAGAAATTGAAAGATGAACTGGAAAATCTCTGTGTCAACGAGCGTCCGAAAATCGCAGCGGCAATAGCAGAAGCACGCGATAAGGGCGATTTGTCGGAAAACGCCGAATACGATGCGGCAAAAGAGGCTCAGCAGCTTCTGGAGATGAAGATAGTGAAGCTTCAGCTTACCATCGCCAACGCACGTATCATCGACGAGTCGAAGATGGACACCTCGAAGGTTCTGATTCTCTCGACGGTGAAGATTAAGAACGTGAAGACAAAACAGATGATGACATATACCATCGTCCCTGAGAAAGAGGCTAACTTGAAGGCAGGAAAGATTTCCATCACATCGCCTATTGCCAAGGGTTTACTCGGCAAGTCGGTGGGAGAACAGGTGGAGATACAGGTCCCGGCAGGCAAGCTTTTGTTTGATATCGTTGAAATAACAAGAGAATAGCTATGGCATCAATATTTTCAAGAATAGTGGCAGGTGAGATCCCTTGCTATAAGATTGCCGAGAACGACAAGTTTTTCGCGTTCTTCGACATCAGTCCGCTCGTGCCGGGTCACACCCTCGTGATCCCTAAGAAGGAAGAGGATTACATTTTCGACATCTCTGATGCCGACCTCGCCGAGATGATTGTCTTCGCTAAGAAGATAGCTGTGGCGATAAAGAAAGCCATCCCATGCAGGAAAGTCGGAGTGGCTGTGATAGGCCTTGAAGTGCCTCACGCTCACATCCACCTCGTGCCTATGCAGAAAGAGGGCGACCTCGACTTCCGTCGCGAGAAGATGCACCCGACAGAGGAGCAGTTTAAAGAATGGCAGAAGAAAATCGTTGAGAATCTGTAGAGATGAGTGACACTTTCAAGATGGTTGCCAAGACTATGGCGGGGTTGGAAAACGTCCTCGCCGAGGAGCTGACGGCCATCGGCGCACAGAACGTGGAGGTGCTATATCGCGCCGTCAGCTTCGAAGGCGACAAGGCGTTGATGTACAGGGCTAACTACTGTTGCCGCACCGCCCTGCGTATCCTGAAGCCCATCACGAGCTTCGTGGCACGCAACGAGCTGGCGTTGTATAACAACATCTTCAAGATTCAGTGGCACGAGATATTCAACCTCAACGAGACCTTCGCCATCGACGCTGTGGTTAGCGGCAACTACTTCACCCATTCGCAATATGCTGCGTTGAAGGTGAAAGACGCCATCGCCGACGAGTTCCGCGAGCACTTCGGGGCACGTCCGTCGGTGGATGTCGACGACCCTGACCTCAGAATCAACGTGCATATCGAGAACGAGAAGGTCACGATAGCCTTCGACAGCTCGGGAGAGTCACTGCACAAACGCGGGTACAGGAAGGTCGTCGACAAGGCGCCTCTTAACGAAGTGCTCGCGGCCGGCTTGATCAAGCTGACGGGCTGGCAGTGTGACAGTAACTTCGTCGACTGCATGTGTGGCTCGGGCACACTGCCTATCGAGGTGGCGATGCTGGCGATGGGGCTTCCAGCAGGCTTCTTCAGGAAGAAATGGGGCTTCATGAAATGGCACGACTTCGACCCTGAATTGTGGAAGATGGTTATGAGAGATGCCGGCGCCGAGATGGAAGAGTTTGACTATGAGATACTTGCATCGGATCACTCGGCAAAGGCAGTGGAGATAGCGAAAGCCAACATCGAGAACGCCCACCTCAACCATGACATCAAGCTGAAGAAACAGGATATGTTTGAGATGGTGCCACCTCCCGGCGCCGGCATCATGATCATCAACCCGCCATACGGCGAGCGTCTGGAGGAGAGAGACATCGTCAAGCTGTATAAAGGCATTGGCGACGCGCTCAAGAAGAACTTCAAAGGTTATGAGGCTTGGATTCTGAGCTCTAACAAGGACGCCTTGAAGCTCGTCGGACTGAAGCCGTCGAAGAAAATCGACGTGTATAATGGTCCGCTGGAATGCAAATTTGAGAAATTTGAGATATTTGAGGGGAGCTATAAAGAGAAGAAGAGCAGGGAATATGGAGTAGAGTAAGGAGGGGTTATGAAGACCATGGTGAAGAGTTTTTCGAGAATGTCGTTGCTATTTGTGGCAACGGTTTTTGTCGAGAGGATTGTGGAGCTGGTTATGGCATGGTCTAATGACATTAAAATTGAATCATTTAATGGTTTCCTATGGACAAATCTGGTGGCCTGTGGCTGCCAGATTTTTGTCGTTTTTGTGGTGTTTGCCGCCATTATCTTCCTTTCAAAAAAGACAGCGAGAGTGGTGGCGGCCATCTTGTTTGCCATTTTCGCCTTTACGGAATTAGGCTTTGTCATATATCATCATGCCACCGGACTGATGATGGGCAAGGAGATGGTTTACAGACCGCTGTGGGAGACCTTGTTCACGATAAGAAGTTTCCTCAACCCGACGCTGATAATCGTTGTAACAGCCGCTTTTGCCGCTTATTGCTGGTTTTTATTATGGTTTTC
The DNA here is from genome assembly GCA_905236635.1 of uncultured Bacteroidales bacterium. Lineage (GTDB taxonomy): Bacteria > Bacteroidota > Bacteroidia > Bacteroidales > F082 > Limimorpha. The sequence goes on along the minus strand of CAJOCJ010000014.1, from coordinate 23,244 downwards.
GAAAAAGGAAACAGAAAAGGCTCTGCCGATAATGACAATTTGCCTGATGGCGGTGTCAATCCCGACTGTTTTATTGGCTAAGCCGCATCATGACGAATATGTCGTGAATAAGATTTGGTATTGTGCCGATGAGCTGCTGACGCCTGACACTCAAGAGACAGGCATTGTCAATAACGATGATGAGTTTTCTTATAGGAAAAAGTCGCACGATGATTATCTGAAGATATATCATGACATGTATCCGAACCGACAAATTGTTGACAGTGAATATGTTGTGGAGCGTTACGACAATATCAAAAATGTTCTTGGACCATATTTCGAGAAGTCGGATGAGAAAGTTGATGTGGTTATTTTGATAGTGGAGTCACTGGGCACCGATTTGTTTGGCATCAACGAATATGGGGTGAGCTACACTCCATTTTTGGACTCGCTGTCGAAGTCGTCGTTGCTGTGGCCGAATTGCATCTCGACGACGCCGCGCAGTTTCGGTGCAGTGCCGTCGATAACAGGCTCGGTGCCACATGGACTGAGAGGATTCCAGTTTGGCAATATTCCCAATCACAACAGCATTTTCACGATATTGAAGTCGAACGGATACAAGACCAACGTGTTTTATTCGGGATTGTTCACATTCGACAAGGTTTACGACTATCTGGTGGCCCAAAAGGTGGACTATATGTCGCCATTTTATGAGGAATTTAAGGAAGATGACTCTGATGACAAAGACGGCGGTTTCTGGGGGTACAACGACCGCACGATGTTTGACAAATCATTGCAAGTTATTGAAAATCACAATGATAGTGAGGCTGAACTGAATGTTTTTATTACGATAACGCAACATGAGAAGTTGTCTCTAAAAGACAAAAAACTCAACAAGCGTTATTACGACGAGGCCGAACGGATAATGTCAGCATTGCCCAAGAAAATAAGGAAGAAAGAGAAAAACAACCTCGGGAAGCTGGCGGCTACAGTGTATGCCGACGATGCTGTTAGACATTTCTTCAAGAGATACGACGATTTACGTGGCGATAACACCATTTTTATCATCACGGGAGATCATAACATGGGATTGAAAAAAGACTCGTACCTTGATGCTTATGCGGTGCCTCTGATAATTTGGTCGCCGCTGCTGAAAGAGGCGAAGACGTTCAAGTCGTTGGTGTCGCACGACGACATCACGCCGTCGCTGGTAGCATTGTTACGCGATAATTTTGGGGTGGAGACGCCCGAGACGGTGCATTGGATGTCGGACGGACTCGACACGTTGGGCGAGGTAAAGTCCGATTACAAAGGCTATCTGATGTCGTATTCGAAAAACTGCGATTTGGTGTTTGACAACATGTTTGTGACATATCGGAACGGCAAGGCAGAGGCGTATATCATTGGCGACAGTCTGACGTTGACCAAGACGGAAGATGTTGATTTTGAACGGTATAGAGATTATTACGATGCCTTGGTATATGTCGACAATTACGTTTATCAAAATAATAAAATCACGAAAAACTCGCTTGTCTTCAATTCTGATTTTAAGATAATCAAAGACACAAAACTGGCTGATTCAGTGTATTGTGCGACACATCGGGAGCAGCCGAGCATCCATAAGCCGGATACAGTGGTCTTTTATAAAGATGATTTTGAAGATTTACATTCAGAAATAAAAGTGGTGGTGACTGCCGACATCAAGTTCACGAAACGTGTGTCGATCGACCATTTCATCAATATCGGTCTGAGATGCAAGGGCGATAAGATGATTGGCAACGAGTTTATGGATTATATCTCAAAATACATACAAAACACTGATTTTGAGGCAGATAGATGGGAAAAACTGGAGGTTTCAAATATCATTTCGGTTAATAACTCCGAAAAAACACATCTTGAAATATATCTTCTTCCGGCCGTTTGGGATTCGTTTTGGGACCCGGAACACACTGTGACTTTGAGAAATGTCGAGGTCAAAGTGATGGATTCTTGTGAATGATAAAAAATATCAAAATTTTCTTGTTTTTGTGGAAACACCTTGTTAATTTTGCATTTCTTTTTAGGAGTAATTTGCAAAATTGAAAGGTATGTACAAAATAACGAAACATCCTATTCTTGATATCGCCAAGGGCGAATCAGTAGAGTTTATTTATAATGGCAAGAAGGTGGTCGGTCAGAAGGGCTACACCATCGCTGCCGCTTTGCATCAGGCGGGATTCCCGATCCACAGCCACAGCATTGACGGACGTGAGCGTTCGTTGGAATGCGGCATCGGAAAATGCGGTGCCTGCGAGATGCTCGTCGACGGGAAGATACGCCGTATCTGTATCACTTTGGTTGACGGAGTGAAGGAGGTGCGCGAGATACCGAAGGACTATCAGCCTGAATACAGCGAGAACCCGCAGAAAGAGGTGAAGATTTATAAGACCACGGTGGCCATCATAGGCGCGGGACCGGCGGGCCTGGCATGCCGCGAGCAGCTTAACAAGTTCGGCATCGCGAACCTCGTCATTGACAACAACGCCCGCATCGGAGGTCAGTTTAACATGCAGACACACCAGTTCTTCTTCTTCGAGAAGGAGCAGAAGTTCGGCGGCATGCGTGGATTCGACATCGCTAAGACCTTGGCTGGCGACAACCATGAAGGCATTTTGTTGAACTATACAGTGTGGGACCTGCTTGAAGGCAAGCGTATCGCTATCAAAAACATCGTGACACAAGAGGTCGCGTATGTCGACGCTGAGCATCTCGTCGTGGCAACAGGTGCGGTGCCGTTCATGCCGACGTTTGATAACGACGACCTTCCAGGTGTATACACCGCCGCTGTCTTCCAGAAGATGATGAACCAGGAGCATACGCTTCTTGGCAAGAAGGTGTTGACTGTGGGCGCCGGCAATATCGGCTACCTCACATCATACCAAGGCATGCAGGCCGGCGCCCACATCAAGGCTATCATCGAGGGCATGGACCATGAAGGAGGCTTCCCAGTGCAGGCTAATCGTGTGCGCCGACTCGGCATACCAATCATGACATCGCACATCTTGCTTAAGGCAATACCTAACGAAGACCATACAGGCATCGTGGGTGCTGTCATCGCGAAATGCGAGAACTTCAAGGCTATCCCGGGCACCGAGCAGGTGATCGACGACATCGACATTATCAACATCTGCACAGGTTTGATCCCTGACAGCCAGCTGCTTACCAAAGGCAAGAACGTGTTCGGAATGAACACTTACGGCGTGGGTGACGCAGTGCGCATCGGCGAGGGTACCAGCGCGGTGTTGAGAGGCAAACAGGCCGCTTTCGAAGTGGCTCAGAACATCGGGATGAGGTTTAACTACGACGAATATCTCGAGGTCTCGAAACAGTATATCGAATCGCAGCAGCACCCGGTGAGAGTGCTTGACGAGCCACGTAAGCCATCGGCCGACAGAATGGTTGCCAAACCGTTTGTGATGGCCGACTGTGTGTACGGATTCGCTTGTAACCCATGCTCGTTCAGCTGTCCTCAGGGCGCCATCACCAAGTCGAGCACCAACACAGTGCCGGTGATAGATTACGACAAGTGCATCGGATGTATGAACTGCGTGAACCACTGTCCGGGCTTGGCAATCTTCGGCTATGACCTGAAGAAGAACACCCTGTTCCTGCCTGTTGAATATGAGGTAAACGAAGGCGTTGAGGTGTTCCTCGTCGACGACAACGGCAAGAAAGTGGGCGAAGGCGTCGTGGAGAAGGTGCTCAAGAAGAACAACAAGACCAACGTGGCACGCGTGAAGGCGACAAATGTCGACGGCGAAAAACTGGTGGAGGCTCGCGGTTTCATTGTGAAAGAGAATTACCCGAAACCTATAGAATTCAAGTCTCTGAAAGAGGTGGAGTCGAAGACATACGTCTGCCACTGCGAGGACGTGACACTCGAGACCTTGCTGAAGGTCATCGGCGACCGCGAGTTCATCTCGGTGGACGAGCTGAAGCACATCACCCGTATGGGTATGGGCCCGTGCCGTGGCAAGCGTTGCGTGCCGAGAGCCAAACAGATACTGCGTTCGTATGGCATTGAGGTCACTGGCGACAGCACCCCGCGCGCTCCATTGGCAGCACAAGTGACACTGGGCGACGTCTATAACGCCAAAGCTAAAGAAGTGTATGTGTTTCCAACCAACAACAACGTCAAGAAAGAAGAAGTCAAGGTGCTCATCGCGGGCGGCGGTATGGCAGGCTCGAGCTTGTTCAGATACTTTGCCGAGGCAGGCATGAAACCGGTGTTGGTCAACTACGACCGCGGTTCGACATGGCGTTGCATCGGCGGCGGACGTCCCGCATTCTCGAATCCTGACATCTCTGATATCGCCAACCATAACCTCGAGATCTTCAAGGCCAACCAGGCAAAACACGACATCGGATTCAAGATGACGAGATACGTCAACCTGGTACATGACGAGGAGACATACAAAGCTCTCGACGCCTCAAGAGCGTGGTCGGATGCCTATATGATTGAGAAGAAAGACTTCCAGAAGGAGATCTCGCCTCTGTGGAACATGAACAACAACGTGTATTCGCATGCTTTGATATCCAACGACTGCTGGCAGGCGACGCCAGGTAGGACCATCGACTATGTGCGTGGCATCGCAATTGAGCATGGCGGCCGTCTGATGGAAGACTGCGAATTACTTGAGGTTAGAAAGAAAGGCGACAAATACGTGGCGTTGGTTAGAACCCACGACAAGCAGTTTGTGGAGTTCACCTGCGAGCATTTCGTCAACTCAATGGGTTGGGGTGCTGAGAAGTTTACCGACATGCTCGGCATCGACACGAGGATGTATCCTGTCAAGCACCAGGCGTTTATCACGCGTCGCCTGCCTAACATGGGCGTCAAGGGTGACTCACTCGATATGATTATCGACCGTCGTCACTACAAAGGCTTCAGCGCTGTTTACGGACAGCAGTTCGGACACACAGGCCAGATCATCGGCTGTGCCTCGCCTGACTGCGACTCGTTCGAGGCTCGTCAGAACCTGAAATACAACAGCAAGGAGTTCTTGCAGATAGTCAGCGAGGTGTTCGCCGACTGGATCCCGAACCTCGCCAGCGTGGGTTTCCATGCGGTGTGGGCGGGCTATTACATGGAGCCTCGTTACATCGTCGACCCAGAGGTTGGTCTGCTCGTCGGACTGCGCGGCCACGGCTTCATGTTGAGCCAGTATCTAGCGAAGATTTATGTCGACAAATATCTCGGCAAGCCTGTTCCAGGTTACATGAAAGACCTCGCCATAACAGGCAAGGGCTTGAGCGAGAACGCATTTAAGTAATTGAAATGAAGAAAATATTTTGTATTGTATTGGTTGTTCTGGCGGTTTTTGCATATTCTTGCACTAAGCCGTCAGAACATCCGTCAAAGGTGTGGCTGCATAGAGCCAATGACATCGCGAAAGCCAAGTATTTTCAAGACAAATATGTCGGTCTTGAGGTGGATGTTCATTGGGTTGACACACTAAACACGTTTGTGGTCCAACATGATTTCGGTGTAAACTCAAAGCTGCGGCTTGAGGACTGGTTCGCAGCGATTGACAAACGCTCTGACCTTGGTTTTTGGATTGATTACAAGAATCTTGATTATAATAACATGGAAGCCTCTGCCAAGGAGATGGCAAGGCTTCGTGAGGCTTATGGACTGCAGGGGATGGTAATTGTTGAGTCGTCGAATGCGGGGTGCTTGAAAGCTTTTGAAGATCAGCAATTCCGCACCAGTTATTACATCCCATTTGCTTATCCCGATCAGTTGAATCAAGAAAAGCTTCAGGCTTTGACTGATAAAATACGCAGGAATATCAAAGAAAATAATCTGAAGACCATCTCGGGATATTTTTTCCAATATCAGTTTATGAAGGACTCATTCCCGGAGATGCGCAAGCTGATTTGGTATGAGTTGTATGACACGGTGGTGAGAAACAATTACATCAGACTTGCCGAAGAAGATGACATGACAGATGTCGTGTTGGTGGCAGTGATGGACACTATCAATTATTGATTTTTGTCAAGTTTTTGTTTCTAGATATCGGCATTTTATCGCCTTTTAGTTCATCGAAATATTTTTCAGGGTTAAGATTCATCAGATAGATGGCGTCATTGTATAAGGCCTCATCTGTCGTGATGTTGTTGTTTTTTGCCTTTTCAACTATGCTGTTGTACCATTCAACATTGGATTTGATGGTGTTTGTTATGCCGGAGATGACAGAGTCGATGGTTTCCTGGTCGTAACAAAGATGAATTAAAGCGTTGGCGATAAAATAGTTGCCGAGTTTGTATAGTTGGAGGGTGCAATAGTTAAGCATGATGAAATCAGCGCGCATCAGTTCTTGTTCCATATCTATTTCCCGTGTTGACGTGTGCTCGCTGTCGTAATAGACGGTGCTGTTATAGTACCAATAAGGATATTTTTTGAAAATGTCGTCAAAAGGAATGTTTTTTGTGAAATTCCAAAAATAAGAATCGCCTATAGTGATGAAATAGGGCTTTATGGCTGTGGTGTCATTGATAGCGGTTACATCGGCATAATAGTTCGGCTCGGATTTTATTCTGAATGCCAAATTGAGAAGTTGTTCGAGGTCGTCGTCCGGTTCACGTGTTTGTGCGTGGTATTTTTCGCCTATATTGAGGTTGGTGATATTTTTGTTACCAATAACTTCCATGTAGTTTATTATGGAATCGAAGACATAGATGGAGGCGATGTTTGACCAATGGGAGCTGGTCTTTGTAAATAACTGATAGTCAACAGAATCTTTTATATTCTTGAAAAGCTCCACAAAATCGATGTAATTGATTCCGAGTTCGTCGAATCTTTTTTTATAATAATCGTAAGCATGTATGCCGTCGGGTTGGAAATATTCGGTGTTTTCGGGTAAATGCTCAGGGTAAATGACATCTTTACCTGGAATCAGGCTGACAAAGATGTGTATGTCGTGTTCTTTCAGCAATTCTTGGACTTTCCACAGGCGCAATGCTTCTTTGTCAAACAACATTTTCATCTCGGATGTGTCATTGGTGTATTCGTACATGGCGCTTTGATAGTGGTCCATGACAAACCCCGATTCATATAGCCATTTGTCTTTGCCGATTTTAACATTGGTATTGCTGCTGGTGTTATAACAGTTCCATGTATATTGATTATACAGGCGCAGAGCCCATTCGCGGAATCCCAGATGGTCTTTGGAGTATTGCTCGCAGTCGTGTTGGAATGAGCCGTCCACATAGTTGCGGTATGTCAGTTTCGGGGCGTCTGCCAATGTCATAGCGCCTGTGAGCTTTTTCAGGCTGATAAAGCCGGTCATGGTCTGAACCATGATAACCGTTAGAAGCGTTATCGTGATGACAAAAAGTATTTTGTGAAAATTATTCTTCATGACATCGAGACATTAAAACCTGAAATATATGAACGGGCTGAAGCCGGCTGAGTTGAGAGCGCCAAGGCAGACAAGCAGCATGAATATTGCTATCGGCCATGCCACAAGATGTTGTTTTATAGAGTAATCGGTGTAAAAGGTGAAGTTTATCAGCTTTTTGCCGAACGGGAGCAGTCCAACGAATGCAAACGCCAAGGCTGCGATGAGCGTGGTGTAGAACTGTGCGCCGGAAGACCATGTGAACGATTGGAAATCAAAAGCGAACAGGCGCGAAATGAATGTCCACACATCGTGGAGGTTTTCAATTCGGAAGATAGCCCAACCCACCATTGTTATTATGAAAGTGATGACAACGCTCGGCGCCTTGCCGATTTTCTCGTAAAACTTTTTTAAGCCTATGCGTTCCAATACGAGCCATATTCCATGGTAAGCACCCCAGATGATAAAGTTCCAATTGGCGCCATGCCAGAAACCCGAGAGCAGGAACACCACCCAGAGGTTAAGGTACATCCTCGATTTGGAACAGCGGTTGCCTCCGAGAGGGATATACAAATAGTTGCGCATGAACGATCCAAGAGTGATGTGCCAACGACGCCAGAACTCGGTGATACTTGCGGAGTTATATGGATTGTCGAAGTTCTCGGGGAAGTGGAACCCCATGATCTTACCCAGTCCGATGGCCATGTCGGAATAGCCCGAGAAGTCAAAATAGAGTTGCATGGTGTAAGCTGTTATTGTAATCCATGCAGTGCCGCTATTCATGAGGCTCAAATCGCCACCGAGCAGCGTATCCACTTGAGCGCCAATGACATCGGCAATGAGAATTTTCTTTGACAGACCTATTATGAAACGATAGAAGCCTTGCAGACACTCCGACCAGCGGTAGTCGCGTTGGCGTATCTCGCCCTCGATGTCACAGTAACGCACGATAGGTCCGGCAATGAGCTGAGGAAACATGATGATGTAAAGCATATAGTCGGTGAGACGCGACATCGGTTCATTGTTGCCCCGGTAGGTGTCAATGATGTACGTTATCGATTGGAAAGTGAAGAAAGATATGCCTATTGGAAGCAGTATTCTCGTGAACGTAAACGAATGCAACCCTATCGCACCTAGTATGGCGTTGAAGTTGTCAGCAAAGAAATTGGCGTATTTGAAATAGACCAGAAGGCCGAGGCTGACGGCTATTGCCAGGCCACAATAAAGCTTCTTGAGCCGTTGGCTTCCGGTTTTATGCATCAATTTGACAAGATAGAAATTGATTATTGTCGAACCGAGAAGATATAGGACGAATTCCGGCGCTCCGTAGGCATAGAATATGATGGAAAACAACAATAGCACTATGTTTCGCCAGCTTTTCGGACTGATAAAATAGCATATCAGGAATGCCGGCAAAAAGAACACCAAAAAGACGTTGCTACTGAAAACCATTTTAATTAAATATGATGCAAAATTAGATATTTTTTTGTACTTTTGCAAATAATTAACTAATACGAGGATGAAATGTTATATCAGAAATATTGTATTACCGTTTTTGCTTTTGGCAATGATGGCATGCAATGATAATAATGTCAATATTGCCGACCTGGACTTCAACCCGATGGTGAATTTTGCCGAAGGCGACACAGTGTTACTTGATATGGACATGAAAAATGTTGTGAACCAAGGCATTGTGATACCGTCGGAGAGGCAGTGCGATGATGGCGGTTTCGTGTTTTGTTTTAATGGGAAGAAAGGATTGTATTACAAGATCTTCTATCAAAATGAGAGTTATAAGTTTGGCAATGACAATGAGTTGAATAGTGAGAATTTTTACGGCAGTTGGGAGGATGTAAGTATCGGATTTAAACATATAACATCGACGGGTTTGGTGTATGATACTGTCAGAATTGTTGGAAATCCGCGTGATGAAAGGAAATATTATGGCGAGGACATAACCGAAAACCAGTTTAACGACAGGCGAATTGGCAAGATTTTGGCGGCAATGCGAAGGGAGAAGGATTGGTATAATTCGATTGTTGAGAAAGCCGCTTATAACAAAGTTACAGTTGAGAGGCAGATGTATCTTGACGCCATCTGGATGATAAGAGAGGCTATTGAAGATGGCGAGTTCAATAACCGTTGGAAACGTAATCCGCGTGTCGGCTGCTATTCGTTCATGCTGGTCGTTTGCGACAAAAACGCTTTAGAAAAAATCCCGGAATACATCAAAAATATTGGATGTACAGATGAAAATGGCAAGTTTGTGAATCCATATTCGTTTTTTGCAAACAATAATATAGATGGTGTCAGTGTGGTGGTGAGTGACAGGGTTTTAAAGACGAGAGCAATTCTTACTCCTGAATATGGCTTGTATTTGGACGACACGGCATCACAGAGGTCGCATAAGCTTTATTCGGAGGCGCTATTTGAACAGTTTTTCAGCGATGTCAGCCATCAATATACGTTGCGCAACATACCGGTGATTCAAGACGTGGTGAGTGATAACAAACCCTATACGCGTGCACAGTATGAAGCCAACAAGCACCATTTTGACAGCACACAGCTTATTTATGATTATCCTTTTGTAAATGAAATTCCGGGTGAGACAGTAAGGGTTGACAGTAGCGACAACAGTATCGTTCTGGTGAATCCTGGAAATGATGATATCAAGAATTTGAGAAAAGAATCGACTGGTATCAGGACACGTGTCGGCTTCACTTATGGCAAATTCCGCGGAAAGATCAAGTTTCCGGTCATGCTGAACGACGATCACATGTGGAACGGCCTGACTAATGCTTTTTGGCTTATTTATCAGAACAATCATGACTGGAATTTAAGACGCAGAAGCGAGTCGGGATATATTGATAAAGGCGATGACTCACCAAACCCGGAGAGAAAACAGGATAATTTTTATTCGGAGATTGATATAGAGATTGTTAAAGCCGCTCCATTTTGGCCTGAAAATAGAAAGATAAAAGAAGACGACCCGATATTGGAAAAGGAAAGACAAAACAATGATGTCATGTTCTGCAGTACGAACTGGGATTTGGCATGTCGTGACCCGAAAAAATTCAAATCAGGGATAACCGAAATCACATATGACGGAGTCACCTATAAAGCTGCCCGTTGGAATGAACTGTACAAAGCCCTGACATCAAAAACGCCAATATCTAACGATATTTTCAAGGAGGATTATTACTATTATGAGATTGAATGGCGCCCGACTGAGATTATATGGCGCGTTGGTCCGTCTCCCGATAATATGCAGGTGGTCGGCTATATGAATGATGAATACACTAGCATCCCTAACAATCAGATGTTGTGCATAGTAACCCAGGAGTATCATTATTCGGAATGGTGGCCTCCGGTAGTGTTTTGGCAGGGGCTGATACCATATAACAAATCCGATATCGAAGGAAAGGTTTTTGAAATTGTCATAGAATAGTCTGTTATGAACAAATTGAGTTATGGGAATATCTTGGAAAAGGTAGGCGAGGGGCTTAAGGCTTTTGCCAAGTACGGTCTGTTGTGGCTGGCCTTGACTGTGTTTTTGCGTATAGCTTTCTTTGTCATCCTTAAGAGTGTCGGAAACATCGAATGGTCGGCATTTTGGATTATCCTTTCAGGAGTGTATTTCGATGTGGCTCTGGTGCTTTTTACCGGTGCTGTCGTGCTGATTCCATTCCTGATACTCAATTGGCTGCTGCCTAAAACGACGAAAGTGCTTTCCATGGCGTTTGTCACCATTTATGTGGTCGTTTACTGCTGTCTGATGGGCTATTATGCCAATGTGACACAACCTCTTGACCACGTGTTTTTCATATATTCGCCTGAGGAATTATATAACATCGTCATATCATCTGTCAAATTTTCATTATTGCCGTTTGTCGGGGTTATTGCTGCGGTTTTTGTCTATGTGCTGTTTCTCCGTTTATGGGATCGCAAAGTGCAGATAAAGACATGGCTGGCGGTATCATATACTGTTGTGGCCGTCCTTTTTGCTTTGATTTTTAATTTCAAATCGCTGATATCCAATGAAAAATGTTATTCATCACATCAGGATTATACGTTGGCGGTGAATCAGATAGCCTTCACGATAAACGATTTCAGTGATTATAAGAAGCTAAATCAGATCGATGACTTTAGTGCGTATGATGAGAATATCTTAAAAGATGCGGTGGAATATCAGAGCCGGTTTCCGAAATTTCATTACGTGGACATTCATTATCCATTTTTACGCGCCAACGACGACCCTGACGTTTTGGGAGAGTTTCTCAACAAGACGTCCGACGGCAAGGCACCTGATTTCGTGTTTATCATAGTGGAAAGTCTTGGACAACGCCTGAGTTCGTCTGATCCTAAGATGTCGTTCACCCCATTCCTTGACAGCCTGAAACAGAATGGATTATACTGGCCATGTTGCCTCTCGCTGGCAGAACGCACTTTCGGGGTGGTGCCCAATGTTTTCTCATCGGCACCTTACGACAAATTGGGCTTCGCTCGTGTCTGGTGGCCTATTCCAGACCATAACTCTATACTCAAAGACATGTCGAAAAACGGTTATTCACTGTCGTTTTATTACGGCGGAAATGCCGCTTTTGACGGACAAGACACTTATTTCGAAGCCAACGGAGTGAGTTATCTGATGGATCCTAAAGAAGCCGATTTCGATCAGGGAAATAAGGAAGAGATGCTTGAAAACCATTCGTGGGGCATGTACGACAAGGATATGTTCGATGCAGCCATCAAGCATCGTGACACGGTGGCACGTAACCGCCCGAATACCGATATCTATATCACTTTGTCGACACATGAACCCTTCTATTTCAAAGGTCAGGAGCCGTATATCAATAAAGTGAAGAAGATGCTCTCAGAGACACGGGAATTCGGACCGAGAGAGAAAGAATATGTGACAGCAAATGACTATATGTATGCCACATATCTGTATGCTGACGAGAGCATAAGACATCTCATGGATTATTATAAGACACTGCCAGAGTTTGAAAACACCATTTTTGTCATTGTCGGTGACCATCGCACAGGGTGTGTTTATGTCAATAAAAGCCCTCTGCTGGTGTATAATGTGCCGCTCATAATCTATTCGCCGCTGATAAAACAACCTAAGACATTCAAAGGAGTGGTCACGCATCACGATATAGCTCCGACAATCGATGCCTATCTGCATAACAACTATGATTATCATGTGGATGACGAATGTCATTGGCTTGGCACATCACTCGACACCTCAACTGTGTACAACAACAACCAGTCGGTAGCATTTATGCGCAATAACAGGGATGTTGACCAGTATCTGCATGGTAATTATATGATTGATCGAGACCGTGTTTATGTCGTTGATACCACACTTCATGCCATTGAGATTTTTGACGACTCCATCAAAAATCAGCTTGGAGAGTATCTGCAACAATATAAGGCTATTGACAGATATGTGACGAGAAATGATTTTCTTGTCAAGAAGCCGGACGGACTGGAGGTTTTGTTGGAATCGGTGTATAACAATCATTTTGACAGGACTTCTGATGATTATGGCAATATTGTCATTGAACAACCTGTGGTTTTTTCCCGAAACTATGAGAAGCTTTATATCAACATGTCATTCGATTACAAGTTTAAAAATGATGTTAATCCAAATGAGACATTTGTTGTTTTTAAAATAAATGATCGCAAGGGCTATTCTGTTTTATACAAGTCATTCCGCTTTTCGGAGATGAGCTCTGATGCTGCTGACGGTTATCGGACGTTCAGGGCAAAGACCACGTTATTCATGATAAACAAAGAGATTGTTGATTTGCCGATGCAAATCATGATATTTTCAAAAGACAAGCTTGATATCGAATATAAGGACTTGAAGATTAAGGTTGAAGGGCTTTAGCGACATTGTCGGCGATGATATGCCGTCCTTGTTCGGTATAATGCTCAGTAGTCCAATCCCTGTCCCTGAAGTAGATATCGGGCACTGCTTCCAGGTTGTCAACGATGGTGACGTTTTCCAAATTGCCGTATCTATTTACGAGATAGTCGCGGTTTTGTCTCATCAAGAACACTATGTCGTCACCGACAAGTTCTCGAGCCTGTTCCACGTTTTCGGCTAATAGATTAAAAATCAAGTTCCAATGGCGTTGATGCGCAAGCTCGACGATGTTGTCGAAATCTTTCAGACGCGGGTTGTCGTCATGAATCTGGAAGCCGAAATTTTGTATATATGTTATTGCGAGGAATGAGAGTTCCTTGTTTCTTGTACCGTCTTCGTTCAAAATGCCTTTTTCGTTTGTTGCGTAATCCCATTCATAATTGGTGTGATACGGGAATTCGTATGGAAAGACAAGCGGATCGTCATGGCGGTGTGCCATCCTGCGTTCACCTCGTTCTTCGTTTGTTACAATTTCATAATCTTTAAACGCGAGCCTGAAACGATTGAACAGAGGTGGGGCATCTTTCAAAAGCACCAACTGTTTCTGAATCGGCGTTTCAAGGTCCGATTCTATCCAGCCATAGCCAAACGAACGCAGGTTCATTGTGACTATGACGGTTTTTACCGGCGAGTCTTCCGGGATGCTTTTCAAAAGATAATAATAGACCTCGCCATGCGATGCGTTTTTTGTCATGTCGCCGCATTTGACATCCGGGAAATGGTCGAAAATGAAGTCACTGATTTTACGTTGGTCTTTGTCGTTCCAAGAATAGGTGTGATTGGAAGACTCGCCGGTATATACGATAACACAGCTGTCTTCGGCAACTTTCCATGAGAGCTGCACCTCGTCAGAATGTTTGAGCAGGTCGGCCTTATAGAAAAACTTCCCGTAAATCCAATTCATCAGAACCAGAAGCGCGGCGAGCAGTGCGAATTTATATATCAGTTTCTTCATGGCAATCAGAATTGGAAATAGATGAATGGAAAATTATTGACACTCGAGCAAGCTATTATCATGAAAATCAACACGAAATAGATCGCCCAACGGACAACGGCAGGACGATTGTCGCACCATTTGTCGAAACGTGTGTTAAACAGCAACACATCCAAGAGGATGAACAATCCGAGGTAAATCCAGATGCTGCTGTCGATGTGCAGATGCTCGGTCACACCGAAATTGTTGACCAACGATGTAAACAGGTCACTGATGTTGGCGAAGCTCGTAGCTCTAAACATTGACCAAAACAACGTGACAAGTATGAATGTCTTGGCGATTTTGAAGGCATCGACGACGAATCTCTCGAGTTTTCCTTTGTTTTCCCTTTTAGGAAGATGGTTGAGGATGGCTTTCTCTATGATATGTAGCAGTCCGTGTGCTGCTCCCCAGATTAGGAAGTTCCATGCTGCACCATGCCATATGCCGCTCAGCACAAACACCACCATGATGTTAAATGCCCAGCGTCCGAACTTCACTCGACTGCCGCCAAGCGGAAAATACACATAGTCGCGGAACCAGGTGGATAGCGAGATATGCCAGCGGTGCCAGAACTCAGCTATGCTCTTCGACAGATAAGGCGTGTTGAAGTTGTCGGTGATGTCGAATCCCATCAGCTTGGCACTGCCCAAGGCTATGGTCGAGTAGCCGAAGAAGTCGCCATATATCTGGAATGAATAGAAAAACATGCCTAGGATGATGTCCCATGAGCTGTATTTGCTGGGTTCAGCGTAAATCATATCGACATATTCGCCTACGTTGTCGGCCACCACCATCTTGATGAATAGTCCGAAGATTATCAGTCGGAAACCCTTGGAGATATTGTCGTATTCAAACTTTTTTTCTTCGCGGAGCTGGCGCAGAAGGTTGCCTGGACGCTCGATAGGGCCGGTGACGAGCTGCGGGAAGAACATCACATAAAGCGAGTAAATACCGAAGTTACGCTCTGCTTTCTGGTTGCCCCGATACACCTCAATCACATAACTCATGCTTTGGAAAGTGTGGAACGACAAACCTATAGGCAATATCAGGTGAATCACAGTGTTATATTTGATGTTCAGCGACTTGCATAACAAAATAAGGTTGTCGTTGACAAATCCCAGATATTTGAAGATGAAGAGTACCAGACATGTCGAGACGATGCTTATCACCAGATAACGCTTCTTGATTTTGTGATTGTCGGCATGTTTCTCCATCAAAATGCCTGCCGAATAATCCACTATTATCGTGATGAGAAGTATCAGGATGTATTTCGGCACAAACCACATATAGAACGTGCAGCTGGCGACGAGGAGCATCATCCAGCGGAAACTGTGTGGCAGCAAGTAAAACAGCATCACCACAATAGGCAGAAATATCACATATTCTATAGAGTTGAAAAGCATTCAGTCAATTTTTTGCAAAATTATCAAAAAATATCCTTGATACCTTAAAATTTCGTATTTTTGCACCCTAATTTTAACAATAATCATTCGATGAGAGAAGATTTCGTAGAAGAATTGCGCTGGCGCGGAATGTTGAACAACATGACTCCAGGCACAGAAGAACAGTTGAAGAAAGAGATGACCACGGCATATCTGGGTATCGACCCGACCGCCGACTCACTGCATATCGGACACCTTTGCGGCATTATGATGCTCCGCCATTTCCAGGCTGCCGGCCATAAGCCGTTGGCACTTTTAGGCGGCGCTACAGGTATGATTGGCGACCCGTCAGGAAAGTCGGCTGAGCGTAACCTATTGAACGACGAGACGTTACAGCACAACCAGACATGCATCAAGAAACAGCTTGCCAAGTTCCTCGACTTCGACAGCGATGCTCCGAACCGTGCGGAACTCGTCAACAACTACGACTGGATGAAGGACTACACCTTCCTGCATTTCATCCGCGACATCGGCAAGCATATCACCGTCAACTACATGATGGCGAAAGACTCGGTGAAGAAACGTTTCAACGGCGAAGGCGACGGCATGTCGTTCACAGAGTTCAGCTACCAGTTGGTGCAGGGCTACGACTTCTTGTATCTCTTTGAGCATAAGAACTGCAAGCTTCAGATGGGTGGCAGCGACCAGTGGGGTAACATCACCACAGGTACAGAGCTCATCCGCCGCAAGCTTGGCGCCGACAAGGAGGCATTTGCATTGACATGCAACCTCATTACTAAAGCCGACGGCGGCAAGTTCGGCAAGACCGAGAAAGGCAACATCTGGCTTGACCCTGAGAAGACCTCACCATACGCATTCTACCAGTTCTGGATGAACTGCACCGACGAAGACGCAGCACGTTACATCAAGATCTTCACCTTGCTGAAGAAGGATGAAATTGACGCTTTGATAGCACGTCATCAGGCTGAGCCGCATCTCCGCGAGCTCCAGCGCACGCTGGCACGTGAGCTCACTTTGGTCGTTCACTCGAAGGAAGACCTCGAGATGGCGGAAGAAGCCACACAGATTCTCTTCGGAAAAGGCACAGCCGAGGCATTGCATAAGTTCGATGAGAACACATTGTTGAGCATCTTTGACGGCGTCCCGCAGGCTAACTTCTCGAAAGACGCCCTCAGCGCAGGTGTAGGCATCGTCGACTTCCTCGTGCTGACAGGCGTGTTCCCGTCGAAAGGCGAGGCTCGTAAGATGGTCCAAGGCAACGGCGTCTCTATCAACAAGGAGAAAGTAACCGAACAGAAGACCGTCGGCACCGCCGACCTCCTCAATGGCAAATATATCCTTGTCCAGAAAGGCAAGAAGAACTATTACCTCATAGTCTGCGCATAATGTACTGGATATTCCTGATTCCGACGCTGTTTCTCGTCCTGTTGGCAGTCGCTGCAATAGGAATCAAGAGTATCGTAAAGAAAAACGGCAAGTTTGAGCGTAAATGCGCCCATTCTCTAGACCCTGATGCAAAATGTGTCTGTGGTGGTGATGGCGAATGCCCGAACAAAAATGTCATTTCGAGCGAAACGAAGTGAAGTCGAGAAATCCTTTATGGACGTAACCATTCTGTTTTAATAACGCCGTTTTCGACATAGATGAAATAGGCCTCGACACCTTGGTTTTCAAGCAGTATCGAGGCTTTTTCTTTGCCTACTATCATACAGATGGTGGCGAGACAGTCGGCCCATGAGGAGTTGTCGGCGATGACGGTGGCACTCAAGAGGTTCTGCTCGACAGGATATCCCGTCTTCGGGTCGATGCTATGCGAGTAACGGACGCCGTCTTTTTCAATGTATTTCCTGTAGTTTCCGGAGGTAACTATGCCTTTGTCTTTGAGGTTTATCTTGATTTGAACCGCACGTCCTGAATCATAATTTTCCGCTGGTTTCTCAATGCCTATGGTCCATTGTTTGCCGTTTGGCTTGGTGCCGCGCGCCATAATCTCGCCTCCTACATCGACCAAATAATTGGTTATTCCTTTGGTTTCCAAGAAGTTACCAATCAAATCCGTAGTATACCCCTGTGCCACAGCGTTGAAATCCAAAGTCATGTTGGGGTTGGCTTTAACAACTCTATCGTCAATAATCTGAATCTTCTGATAATCAACGAGTTGGCGGATTGAATCGACCATCTCGGGTGTCATTTCAAGCTCTTCTTTATAATGAAAGCCCCATGCTTCAACCAACGGTCCGATGGTGGCATCAAAAGCGCCGTTGGAAAACTCCGAAGCTCTCCGCGCCCATTCAAAATTATCCTTAAATATCTGATTTACAACGACATCCTCGTTGCGGTTGACTTTGCGAATTATAGAATTCTCATTCCATAATGATAATGAATTGTCAACTTCTTTGAAAATAGAATCAATCTCAGCCTCAAAAGTCCTTCCTCCGTCATCGTAATACGTTATCGAGAAGTAAGAACCTTGGGTAACTCCGGAATAAGTTATTTTCTGTGACTTATCAGCACATGATGCTAAGAGAAAAGCAATTATTATCAGCAATGCCCGTTTCATCTCAAGTCTTCTTTTAACTTTTCTCTTTTAACTTTTAACTAATGAGAACGGATGGTCGAATAGCCAATCAACCTATCATAACCACGTGCCTGGTCATATAGATAGACGAAGATATGATACATGTTATTCGTCTCCCAGAAATCCCCATTGACAGGTGCCACAGAAGTGATGCCACTTGCGTTGTCTTTCACGGCATACATATAATCGTAATAGCCTTGTTTCAAGAACAGACTCTTCTTGTAACCCTTACGCTCAACGTCATATTCCATCTTCGAATTCTCATCTATCTGCCAGTCGGTGATAGCTCCAATGATATACACGTCTTTTCCAAACATATATGGTGACCACCGCAGGAAGAAGTCCACCTGTGAATAGTCGGCTTCGATAGTCGGATCAAGGTATTCGCGCTCCAAATAGATGTACTTCTCACCAAACAAATCCTCGTCATTAACGTAATTATGGGTGTTACGTTTAGTGTCTTCATGTAGTGTCACCACGTAAAACTCCTCCTCGCGATACACAGTTCTCGTCTTCTCTGGTCTGTTTTCAAAGTTACTCGTGTTTATTCTAAGATATTGATTGCCAGACTCAAACACGGTTTTAGCATTATTTGCGTAAGATAATTTTTCAGGAAAGATATAAGTGGGTTTTAAGCCGAAGACAGCATTGTCCCAACGGCCGTTCTGCTGTATTGTCACGTTCGAATATTGGTCGGCGCGGCTGTTAAACAAGTCGGGATACGTCACCTCCAAATCTATCTCTTGTTTCTCCTTTCCGAGATTCAAATCATAAGGATAACGCGGCACCGAGACATTGATATCTGCCATGTTTTCGACCACGTAAAACCTCCGGGTGAAGTAGATGTCATCGGGCTTTTCGCCAGTCACGACGAGAAGGTAGTTGCCCGAAAGTTTCGGCATCATATCGACACTCGGGAACAGCAGGTCATAATGTATATAGCTTACGAAAGTGTTGACAGAGAAGGTGAAATGCGTTATCTCATCCTGGAAGAAGCCGTTGATATACTCATTTTTCGCTAGTTCTGTCGGCTGCCATTGGTTGTCACAATGCACGAAAGTGTAATACAAATAAGGCGCTTCGTCGGCAAAAACGTCAAACTGCAGATGCAGCTGTTCAACCATATTGTTGAGATATATCACAGGCTGGTCAAGCTCATAATTCATCGGATGAAAGAGCACAGTATGCACCTCGTCGTGGTAAATTTTGTCGCCAACTGACCTCGCATTTTGCGCTGTTGCGGATATTAAAAAAGTTAATAATATGATTATCAATAACTTAAATTTCATATTATGATAATTTTTAACTTTGTAAAATTAATAATTTTAGAATAACCATTTTTATAAACGAAAATTTTTTAATTTTGTTACATATTTTTCGTCATTTCGAGCGAACATCGAACTTAGTGAGATGGTAGTCGAGAAATCCTCTTTTCGCAAAAGCTTATTCTAAAAAGGATTTCTCCATTCCGCTTCGCTTCAGTCGAAATGACGATAACAAGTTATGGACAGAAAAACATTGTTTGTAAATGTGATACTTCCGCTGCCGGTTCCAGGCACCTTCACTTACCGTGTGCCGATGGAACTCAACGACAGCGTGCGGGTCGGACAACGTGTCGTGGTTCAGTTCGGCCGCTCCAAGATCATGTCCGGACTGATTGGCGAGGTGACGGAGCAAGTACCTGATTATGAGCAGGTTAAGTATATCTTGGATGTGCTCGACGAGAACCCTGTCGTCAACGGCATTCAGCTGAAATTATGGCAATGGATATGCGACTACTACCTCTGCTGTGAGGGCGAGGTGATGCAGGCGGCTCTGCCATCGGCGATGAAGCTGTCCAGCGAGTCGAAGATCAAGCTGTCCGATGAGTTTGAACTTGACACCATGGCACTCAACGACTACGAATACCTCATCGTGGAGGCACTCCAAGTACAGCCGAAACTTACCATCAGCGAGGTGAGCAAGATTATCGGATATAAAAAGGTGATGCCGCTCATTAAGACGATGATAGAGAAGAAGATTGTGGTGATGGAGGAGGAGCTCGACGCTAAATTTAAGGCGAAATATGAGCGTTTTGTGGCACTTGCAGAGGAATATCATAGTGATGAGGCGATGCACCAGCTCATGGACGAGCTCACCAGACGCGCCTACAAACAACTCGAGGTGGTGATGTCATTCTTTGTCCTTGGTGGAAGTGCCGACCACGACGTCCTCGCCTCCGATTTGCTCTCCAAGTCCAATGCTAACAGCACCGTCTTGAAGGCTCTTGTCAACAAAGGGGTGTTCAAGGTCTATCAGAAACGTGTCAGTCGTCTCAAGAGCTTCAACGCCCTGACCGATGCCGACTCAATCAAACTCACTGAAAGTCAGACGGTTGCGTTTGATGAGATACACAAAGGGTTCTCCGAGAAGAAGCCTGTGCTTCTGCATGGTGTCACCTCTTCGGGAAAGACTGAGATATACATAAAACTGATTCAGGAGGCTCTCAACAGAGGCAAGCAGGTGCTTTATCTGCTGCCAGAGATAGCCCTCACAGAGCAGATTATCAACCGGTTGAAGAAATATTTCGGCGACAAGGTAGGCGTGTATCACTCACGTTACTCCGACATGGAACGCGTCGAGATATGGGAGCAGGTCCTTGACTTTGAACGCTCTAAAAGCTCCAAATATCAGGTGATTATCGGCTCGCGTTCGTCCATCTTATTGCCTTTCTCCGACCTTGGACTTATCATTGTTGACGAGGAGCACGACAGCTCGTTCAAGCAGATCGACCCTGCGCCGCGTTATAACGCCCGTGACCTCAGCATGATACTTGGACGTTTACATAGTGCCGATGTCATCTTAGGCTCTGCAACGCCGTCGTTCGAGAGCTATTACAACGCCCGGCAGGGACGTTATCATCTCGTCTCGCTCACGGAACGCTTCGGGGGCGTCGAGATGCCGGAGATCATCGTCGATGACATGCGCGTTGAGCGCCGTCGTAAGCTCATACAAGCCAACTTCGGCAGCGTGCTAGTCGATGCCATGCGCAACACCCTCGCCGACAAGAACCAGGTGATATTGTTCCAAAACCGCCGAGGCTTCTCTTTACGCCTCGAATGCGGCGTCTGTCACTGGGTGCCGCAGTGTATCAACTGCGACGTCTCGATGACGTATCACAAGGCACAGAACGTCATGAAATGTCATTACTGCGGCCATACGATGGCGGTGCCGACAGAATGCCCGTCGTGTCATAGCACCGACCTAAAGATGCATGGCTTCGGCACTGAGAGGGTGGAGGAAGACCTGTCGGCCGTCGTTCCCGAGGCTCGCTGCGCTCGCCTCGACCTCGACACCACGAGGTCGAAAAACAGTTACCAGACCATCCTCGACCAGTTTAAAAACCGCGAGACCGATGTCCTCGTGGGCACACAGATGGTCACCAAAGGTCTCGACTTCGATCATGTCAAGACCGTGGGAATACTCGACGCCGACAATATGCTCTCGTTCCCCGATTTCAGGGCTTACGAACGCAGCTTCCAGCTCATGGAGCAGGTCAGCGGTCGAGCGGGCAGAAAAGGAGAGAAAGGAAAGGTGATAATCCAGACATACCAGCCGACACACCCTGTCATCCTCAACGTCGTCAACCACGACTACGTGCGTTTCTTCGAGGAGCAGATGCCGATACGCCGCCAGTTCTGCTATCCGCCGTATTATCGCCTGATACTGATAAAGCTACGTCACGCTGACTATGAAAAACTGAACAAAGCCGCCGACTATCTTGCAGGGCAGCTGCGTCCAATCTTCAAACAAAACCTCCTCGGACCGGAGTATCCCGTCGTCTCGAGAATCAAAAACCAATACATCAAACAGATTCTCATCAAGTTCGACCGCAACGACAACTCGATGAAAATAAAGGAATTGATCAAACAACATCTCGATGTATTCAAAAAAAGCAACGATTACAAATCTGTAACCGTTGCTCTTGATGTGGATCCAATCTAAATCCTTGTCTATTCGCCTTTTCTGACTGAGTAGTTGATACGGAATGCACCGCATTTACGTAGCTCCTGCTTCACGTCGGTGACAAGGCCCATTCTCACTTCCTCGTGAATCTTGAGTGATGTGGTGAGGAGTGGACGGTCGGCCTCAGCACGGTCGAGACGTTCCTGTTCGATGAACGGGATGATGTCGTCGATACGTGCGTATGAGTCGTTCAGCTGGATACGCGGCTCAGTACCGTAGGATTTGGTATTGGTCGGAGGTCCGATGTAGATGAAACTCACGAGAGATTTCTTCTCAAGTTTCTGGACTTCCGTAGCTGCCGGTAATTTCATCTTTACCTTCAATGTCGTCTCACGCATAGAGGTTGTAACCATGAAGAAGAAAATCAACATGAAGATAATGTCAGGCATTGATCCGGTTGAGATTGCCGGGACTTCTTTTTGTCCGCCTTTTCTAAACTTTGCCATAATTTTTTCTCCTATTATTTGATTTCTTCAGGTTCGGCTTCTGAGATACGTACCGGCACTGCCTTGTTGACTGCATCGACTTTGTCTTTGTCGGTCATGTCGGCATAATGCTGCTTGAAGTATGTCATAGCAACCTCTTCCCTGAGTTCATTGAAAGCTTTAGCTAATTCATTTTGAACTGCTATATACATCTGATATGATGTACCGCGGTCATTCTTAAGTGATACAACACCTTTGTTGGTCATGAACGTTCCTATCATATCGATCTCTTTAACCTCGATCTCAGGAGCTTTCTCATCATTCGGTTTCGGAGTGATGAAGTCTCTTGTAAGGTCGGTGAGTTCTGATATGTCGCAAGGTCTACCGTTAACCATCAACTTGTCGTACTTATTGATCATGACGTTCAAAATGTTTCTTTCTTTCACTTTGACATCCATGTCGGGGTTTTCTACTGGTGGGGGCAGACGACGGGTGATACCGCTGTCAGTGTCCATCGTAGTGGTAACGAGGAAGAATATCAACAGCAAGAAAGAGATATCA
>CAJOCJ010000013.1 GCA_905236635.1 uncultured Bacteroidales bacterium | reverse complement strand
ATGATAACCGCAGGCCTCCGCGACAGTGTGAAGCTGATGGTTTGGAAGCAGTTTCCCGAAATGTTTTCGCGAAGCTCGGCAAGTGCAAAAGAACTGATAATCAGGGTAATCCATCTGATAACAACGGAAAACAGCCTTCAGGCAGCCCTCGTCAAACGGACTGTTGTGAGCCACGAGCGGCAAACCTTCAATGAGCGGCTCAATCTGTTCCCAGACGTATGGAAACACCAGCGCATCCTCGGTATCACGCTGAGTCAAACCATGCACTCGGGTGTTCCAATAATTATAGTAATTAGGCTCCGGCTGAATCAGTGAATAAAAGCTGTCAGTGAACACCCCGTCACGAACCACGACGATTCCCACGCTGCAAACGCTGGTCGGCTCGCAGTTGGCGGTTTCGAAATCGATGGCGGCGAAGTCTAACATTGTACAATTTTTGCGCAAAGATAATAAATTATTCCCTACTTATAATTTATCTTATCAACAGAATATTAATTCCTCTGATAAATGATATTCACAACCACTTTCACCATTACATCTTTTTCCTCTGGTTTGCTTTCTGCAATCATTAGAGTTAGAGCTACAAGAGTGTTGTCGGCAAGACGTTTAGAACGCATAGGTGTAGTTCACCACGATATCGAACAAAGCCTTGCTTTCATCGTTCCTATCCAATTGTTGGTTTTGTATGGTGCGACCGACCATCTGCACAAGCTGACGTAATTCGGCAATTTGTTTACCATATATTCGCTGATTGACAGCATAACATTTCAATAAATAATCTTTGATGATCTTACGAGCCCAAATGCGGAAAGCAGTACCGCGCTTGCTTTTGACGCGATAACCTACAGAAATGATGACATCAAGGTTATTAAGTACTGTTTCTTGTATCTGTTGTTTCCCTTCAATGGCACCATGTCGAGTGGTATGTGCAAATTTTGCACACACCTCCTCTCTATTCAACTCACCTTCATTAAAAACATTATTGATGTGGCGAGTTATAACAGTTCTGTCTTTTTGAAACAATTTTCGGACATGTGAGCAGAAATTAATAATAAAAAACATCCACAGTTTGTAAAAACCATGGATGTTTTGAGATTATCTCAAAATGACTTTAATTCTTGAAAACCAACGACTTGCCGTCGTAATCGACAGTGATTGGCTTGTCTTTGTTCACCTTGTCGGCGATAATCATGCGCGAGAGCTCATTCAGCAACTCACGCTGCATCATACGTTTCACAGGACGTGCTCCATATTGCGGGTCGTAGCTGATCTTCGCGATGTAACGGGTGGCTGCGTCGGTCATGTCGATGTCAATCTGGTTCTGTCTCAACATGTCCTTGACCTTGTTGAATTGCATCTTCACCACGTTAACTATCTGTTCCTCAGTGAGTTGCTTGAACACAATGATATCATCGATTCTGTTCAGAAACTCCGGGCGGAAGTGGCTTCTCAACTCGCCTTCAGGCACGTTAGAAGTCATGATGATGATGGTGTTCTTGAAATCGACCAGACGGCCTTTGTTATCGGTCAGACGGCCATCGTCCAAGACCTGCAACAAGATGTTGAACACATCAGGATGAGCCTTTTCGATCTCGTCGAGAAGCACCACCGAATATGGCTTACGACGCACAGCCTCAGTGAGTTGACCGCTCTCTTCGTAGCCCACATATCCTGGAGGCGCTCCGATGAGTCGCGACACCGTGTGACGCTCCTGATACTCAGACATGTCGATACGCACCATATTGTTCTCATTGTCGAACAAAAACTCCGCCAACGCCTTTGCCAGTTCGGTCTTACCGACACCTGTGGTGCCCAGGAATATAAACGAGCCTATCGGTCGTTTTGCGTCCTGAAGGCCTGCCCTGCTCCTTCTGATAGCGTCAGAGACAGCTGCGATAGCGTCGTCTTGTCCTACGACACGTTTATGCAGCTCGGTCTCAAGGTTTAAGAGCTTCTCGCGCTCACTCTGAAGCATCTTATGCACCGGGATGCCTGTCCAACGTGACACGATTTCAGCAACGTCGTTGGCGTCGACTTCCTCATCAACCAACGGGTTATCACCTTGAACCTTAATGAGTTGCTCTTTCGCTTTGGCAATCGCTGCTTCAGATTCTGCGATTTTACCGTAACGCAACTCAGCTACTTTGCCGTAGTTACCTTCGCGCTCGGCCACCGTCGCCTGATATTTGTATTGCTCGATATTCTTCTTCTCGCGCTGAATCTTTTCCACGAAGCCACGCTCGGTCTCCCAGCGTTGCTGGATTCCCTCGCGTTCCTTATTCAACTCATTGATACTCTTAGTCAATTCCTCGACCTTCTTCTTGTCGTTCTCACGTTTAATGGCCTCGCGCTCAATCTCAAGCTGACGTATCTTACGTTGCACATCTTCAAGCTCCTCAGGAACCGAATTTATCTGCAATCTAAGCCTTGAAGCGGCCTCATCGATCAAGTCAATAGCCTTATCCGGCAGGAAACGGTCGGAGATGTAACGAATCGACAAATCCACAGCAGCGATGATAGCCTCATCGAGGATACGCACCTGGTGATGTGTCTCGTATTTCTCTTTCAGACCACGCAAAATCGATATTGCCGACTGTTCGTCAGGTTCGTCTATCATCACTATTTGGAAACGACGTTCGAGAGCCTTATCCTGCTCGAAATATTTCTGATATTCGTTCAAGGTTGTAGCACCGATGGCACGCAGTTCGCCACGCGCCAGAGCCGGCTTCAGGATGTTTGCCGCATCCATAGCGCCCTGACCGCCGCCGGCGCCCACCAGAGTGTGAATCTCATCTATAAACAGTATCACCTCGCCATCGCTCTCCACGACTTCTTTTATCACCGACTTCAGACGTTCCTCGAACTCGCCTTTGTACATGGCGCCGGCGATGAGAGCGCCCATATCAAGGGAATACACCTTCTTCGACTTCAAGTTTTCAGGCACGTCGCCGCTCACGATACGCTGCGCAAGTCCTTCAGCGATAGCCGTTTTACCCACGCCTGGCTCACCTATTAATATAGGGTTGTTTTTGGTGCGTCGCGACAGAATCTGAAGCACACGACGAATCTCCTCGTCACGGCCGATCACCGGGTCGAGTTTGCCTTGAGCCGCAAGTGCGTTGAGGTTTCGGGCAAATCTGTCTAATGCTTTCTCTTGTCCGTTTTGCTGATTGTTCATTCCGTTACTCATTGTTTTTTAACTCCTTTCAATTTTTTCAACTTTATATTGTTTTCCAAAATATCATCAAAAACCAATCCAAACCAATAAATCGGAAATTTTGGCAGAGGTGGTGACATTTTGACGCATACGCTCATCGTCATTTCGACTGAAGCGAAGCGAAATGGAGACCTGTGCTTTGCGAAAGCATTCACCTTTGGTGAATAAATCCTCTTCACTCGAAAGCTTTCGTTGGTGGAGGATTTCTCGACTACATTTCACTTCGTTACATTCCGCTCGAAATGACGGAATACAAACAATATTTTCAAAATTTTAGCATTAATTAAAAGAATTTTATTATTTTTGCAAATTAAACATTTTTGAAATGAAAAAACTGTTTTCGACATATAAAATCATAATCTTAGCAATCGCTATCTTATTCTCTGTCAATGAGATAAAGGCGCAGTGCGAGATTACCATCGAAGGCGACCACCCTCAACCAGTCTGCTATAACGACGAATTGGTATTGAGCGTCCCGTTGAACATCAACTACTCCTATGCGTGGACTCACGGCAACGACACTATAGGCGAAGGTGCATCAGTGTTGGTAACTATCACTGAAAACAACTCAGTTTACAACGTCTCCGTATATAACACCGAGACAGGCGCTCCTATCTGCGACAACAGCGTCACCATAATGATGAGACCGCGGTTTGCCATTGATTTTGAACAGATTGCGATGACATGTTCGAACATTAACGACGACAACGGCAAGACAGGAAAGGTCAAAGCGACCGCACACGATTCATTAGGTATTTATACGAATTTCACATATCATTGGAATGCGCCGATTCAGCCAATCCAATATCTGGATGACCCACAGATTGCTATCGGTTTGAGCGCTTACACCAACTACACGATGACAGTCACCAACGAATACGGCTGCTCACAGACCGACACGATACAGCTCAGCGCATATCCTAATCCGAGAATTGAGATATTCTCAGACCCTTCCGACACCGTTTACCTTGATAATCCTTATGTTACGTGGTGGTTTAACCAAACCGACACCCTTGCCGAGATTGACGATTTCTATTGGGAATTTGACGGATACGACCACACTTTCACAAACTCAAAGCCGAAAGTCTCATTCTCTGATGACGGTATAAAATATGCGTCACTGACAGTAACAAACGAACAAGGGTGCGACACAACATTCCGCAAGAGCATCGATGTTCAGCCCGTCAGACTTAAGATTCCGAACATCTTCACTCCTAACGGCGACGGCTATAACGACTATTTCCAGATTGGTTACGGTGAAGACGGACAACCGATTAACGACTTGAATGCATATTTCCTTAGCCATAAGCTCGTAATCTTCAACAGATGGGGCCGAATCGTTTATCAGTCAACGAATTACCAGAACGACTGGGATGGCGGGAAGTTGCCGGATGGAACATATTTCTATGTCTTGGACTGCAAAGGACAGACGCAGAATTACAATTATAAAGGATCAGTGATGATTTTTGATTCAGGGAGATAAATAAATGAAAAAGATATTTTTACCACTATTATTAGCAGTTTTGCTGGTGTCTTGCGGCGAGGACGAGGGCAAGATCAATACCGGTTTGGTTAACAATCCAGCATCGGCGACTGAGGGCGCAAACATGAAAGAACCTAAGATCGAATTCGCCGTGACCGAACACGATTTCGGCAAGATGATACAAGGCGAACAGGTTTCATTCACCTTCAAATTCAAGAACACTGGCAATGCCCCTTTGATCATCTCAGCTGTGGAAAAGACCTGCGGATGCACCGACACCAAATTCCCGAAAGAACCAATAAAACCAGGTGATACGGGAGGCATCAGCATCACTTACGACAGCAAGGGCCACAAAGGATTTCAGAGCAGACGTCTCATCGTGAAGGCCAACACCAACCCTTCCGAGACAGTTCTTAGATTCAAGGCACAAATCCAAACAGTTGATAATTTTTAAATCTTAAATTATTGTATATGAACACATTAAACATGTTTTTACTCCATGCCCCTGCACAGGGACAACAAGGCGGAGGCTGGTCGGGACTCCTCATGATTCTCTTGATTTTTGTGGTGTTCTGGCTGTTTTTCATCCGTCCACAGAACAAGAGACAGAAAGAGGAACAGAAATTCCGTGAGGCTCTCCAGAAGGGCGACGACGTTGTGACAGTCGGCGGCATCCATGGCAAAGTGGTCGAAGTGAAGGAAACGACAATTCTCATTTCCGTCGACGCCAACGTGAAAATCGAGGTCGAGAAGTCAGCAATCTCGATGTCACCAGTGGCAGTAGCAAAAAAGCAATAACTTAAAGTAACACTTTAGGTAGAATGGCAAAAGAAGAACATAATCATAGCATTAGGAGTTTCAGCGGAATGATAATTTTCATTCTGATAGCTGCTTTGTTGTGGCTCATCATCAAGCTGTCGGACACCTATACCGTGACGGTTCCTTTTGCCATTCATTATGTCGATGTGCCCGCCTCACAGCTCATCCAAGACAACAATCAGGAGGTGAATGCGACGGTGACGACGACGGGCTTCAAGCTTCTAAATTACTATTTCAAGCCCCCCAAAAACCGCAAGATCGACATCTCGTTGAGAGACGCGAAATACAAGAAGGTTGACGACAACACATACTCCTACAGCAGCAGGATTATCATCGACATCATTGGCGAGTTCCTGTCGTCGAACACCAACGACATCATTCTCACCGACGACGTGCAGTACTTCAACATGAGCCGTCTCGCCTCGAAAAAGGTGAAGGTTGTGCCTGAGACAAATTTCTTGTTTGAGAAACAGTACAACTACTATGGCGAACCAACGTCAACGCCTGATTCCATTACCATTTACGGCTCTGTTGAGGATGTCAATAAGACCAAGGAAGTCAGGACTAAAATGATAACTATGAAGAACGTGAACCAAAACGTTGAAACCACAGCGGAGATTGATTTGGATGCCAATCTGACGGCCGACATCCACGAGGTGCAAGTGGCAGTAAATGTTGAGAAATACACCGAGTCGGAAGTCATCGTCCCGATAGAGATTCCGAGCAATCTCAACATGCACCTATATCCGGGCAAGGCGACGGTGAGATACATAGTGGCAATGAAAGACTTCGCCATCATAAACCAGCTGTCGTTCAAGGCGATAGTTGACACCAACAACATGCTGTTTAGCGATGTCTTGCCAGTGGAATTAGTGCTTTATCCAAACAATACCCAGATCATCGATATCGACCCGAAAGAGGTGGAATACATCATCGTTCAGCAATGAAAAAGGTTGGCATCACCGGCAATATCGGCAGCGGCAAGAGCTACGTGTGCAAGATTTTTGAGAGCCTGGGTATCCCAGTGTTTTATTCCGATGACGAGACCAAGAAACTATACCTCATTCCACCCGTTAAAGAACTGATTATCAATCGTTTCGGAAATGAAGTCTATTTTGAGGACGGCACTTTGAACAAGAAACTCCTCTCCTATCATCTTTTCAAAAACGAAGAGGCAATGCAGTTTATAGAGTCGGTGCTCTACCCCGCTCTGAATCAACGGTTTGACGAGTGGTGCAAGCAGCAGACGACGCCATACGTGTTGTATGAGTCGGCGATACTTTTTGAAAAGAATTACGGAAAATATTTTGACAAGATAATCTTTGTCTCAGCACCGGAAGGCATTCGTTTGCAACGAGTTATGCTTCGTGATGACTGCTCCGAGGAGAACGTCAGATCGAGGATGAGATTACAGTTAAGCGAGGATTTGAAAGTCTCGAAAGCCGATTTCGTGATTCACAACGACGGCGCCCAGCCAGTCGAGCCGCAGGTTTTGGAGATCAATAAGCTTCTATGCTGCTGATACACAGCGGTCCGCGGCTTTCCTCAAAGTTTATCACAAGTTTATCGAGTTCAACAGGATTAAAACGTACAATACGTTTGTAGCCGACTGTCGTCGTCTCATCCAAAGTGTTGATTCTGAACCACTTGCCATCTTTTTCGCCTTCCAGATAAAACGACTTCACCCTCTGCCCCAGCTTCACATATTCCTGAATCATGACGCGGCTTATCGTGACAGGCTTATCCATCGAGAATGTGATGTTTCCGTAAGGATAGTCATCGTCGGTAGCCCAATACGTCTCAGGATTGCCGTCGCTGACCTTTGATGCCGAATAACGTCTGCCACGTTCGTTGTCTGCTTTGACTTTTGCGCCAGTTAAGACATTGTCACTCAATTCATTAGTTATCTTTTTATAAAAATCAACAGCATTCGCAGAATCCGTAGGATGTATCTTTCCGTCAAGGGCGACAGGGAAATTGAGCAGCAGGTTGGCGTTATGCCCCACGCTGTTGTAATATATCTCGCACAACTCATCGGCCGTTTTCACCTTTTTATCCTCGCTCTCGTGATAAAACCAGCCGGGACGTATTGAGACGTCAACTTCAGCCGGAAGCCACTCAGAGCCGCTCTCAAGGCCGTTAAAACTGATTTTTGCGCTAGTCTGACTGGTGATTTGTGGTGCGTTACACCAATTTGTGGCGCCAGCGAGGCCTTTTTCGTTGCCAATCCACCGAACGGTCTGGTATGGTCCGCCGAAGATCATAGCGTCGGGATTATGAGCCAAGACCGTGTCTTTAGCGCGTTGATAATCGTAGTAGTTATCGGGATCTATACTGCGGGCCTCGCTGGCGCCACCGTAGTAGCCATCACCACCGTTAGCACCGTCAAACCAGAACTCAAAGAGTGGTCCGTAGTTGCTCGCAAGTTCCTGAATCTGAGTGTGATACGTCTCGACATATTCCGGGGAAGCATAGTGGGCGTCGTGTCGGTCCCAAGGCGAGCAGTAGATGCCGAACTTCAAATCATATTTGCGGCAGGCGTCGGAGAGCTCTTTCACGAGGTCGCCTCCCCCATTTTTATATGGCGAATTGGATATGTTGTAATCGGTTGATTTTGTTGGCCAAAGACAGAATCCGTCGTGATGTTTTGCTGTGAGTATCACGCCCTTCATGCCGCAGTTTTTAAGTGTCTGCACCCATTGTTCGCAGTCTAGAGATTCGGGATTAAAAGTCGAGGCCGGAGTGTCGCCGTAGCCCCATTCCAAATCATTGAACGTGTTCAACCCGAAGTGGATGAAGGCGTATGTCTCGAGTTTCTGCCATGCCAACTGCCCGTCGGAAGGCACCGGATATAGCGGTTCAGGCGCTTTCGCACAGGAAAACAAGGCCAGCGTTATTATTATTAAAATATTATTTTTCATGATACAAAATTACAAACTTTTTTATATCTTTGCAAGGTTAAAACATAATTTATATTTTGAAAAAGACTTTAATCCTAGTAATAGCGTTACTTTTGACGTTTCCGGCATTGTCACAACTCGAGGTGAAACCGGGATCGTTCAGGGAGGTCGTCGGTTTTGTCAACATCAACGATGACCCTGATTATCAATATGATGACAACGACATGCCCTTCTCTGTTTTGAAGATCAAGACGGAAAATATCAACGAACAGCAACGCGCCAGGCTGATGTTCCAAGGCGACGCGCAGACCTATATCATGGTGGAGAACAAGGTCGGGGAAGTTTGGCTTTATATCAGCTATTACGCCTCATACCTGAAGATTTCGCATCCCGACTTCAGTTCCACGGAGTTTTATTTCCCAATTACCATGAAAGGCAAAAAGGGATACGAGCTCATTTTGACAAACAAATACGGACAGGGTGAAGTAAAAGACAAGCTGGGACTGACGGTTCGCGTGTCAAAAGACTATGAGGAGCTTTATTATTATGGACAATATGTAGGCCTTTATCCGCTATCTGATGTTACCGCCACTGAATATAAGACCCCGGTTGATTTCGGCGAGTCGGTTGAAGTGTTTCAAGAGGCAGTAAAAGACGGCGACGCGGCGGCACAGAACAACCTCGGAGCTTGTTATTTTACAGGCAAAGGCGTTGAGCAAGACTATGAAAAAGCCGCACGATGGTTCAAGGCATCGGCAGAGCAAGGCAACGCCACTGGTCAGATCAACCTTTCGTATTGTTATTATTACGGTCAGGGCGTGCGAAAAGACTCTCTCGAGAGTTTGAATTGGTGCCGATTGGCTATGGATCAAGGTTTGGCGGGGGCTCAAAACCTTTACGGAGCTCTTTTCTGCAAAGGCAACGAAAAGATGGAGTGGTTTCAGAGAGCAGCAGAGCAAAACAATGAGGTTGCAATGTTGAATTTAGCCATAAAATACCAGGGCATGGAAAAATGCGACGAAGCGCTGACTTGGTTGAAAAAAGCCGCCGACCAAGGATTCTTGCCTGCCAAAAACACGTTGGGCGGCTGGTATTTCTATGGACAATGTGTCAATGAGGACAAAGAAGAGGCCGTAAAACTATACCGTTATGCCGCCGAAAGAGGTTATGCCGAATCGCAACATCATTTGGGTTATTGTTATTCAGAAGGTTTGGGAGTGAAAAAAGACGTAAAAGAAGCGTTTAAATGGGATAAAATGGCCGCGGATCAGGGTAATATGGTCGCCTGTTATAATATTGGCTATCATTATGATTACGGAAAGGGTGTAGAAGAAGACAAAAAAGAAGCACTCAATTGGTATCTTAAAGCTTCTAAAATGGGCTATGCTGAAGCCGATGCCAGTATCGGATATTTATATGAAGACTTTAATTCTTATTATGGCATAGATCACAGTTATGAAGAAGCCGTGAAATGGTATGAAAAGGCAGCCAATCAAAACAACGTAAGAGGTCTGTTTAATTTGGGATGTTGCTATGATAAGGGCAATGGCGTGACGCGTGACTATAAAAAAGCACACGAATTGTATATGAAGGCAGCAGAACAGGATTATGCGGGTGCATACAACAATTTGGGCGTATTTTATGCTGAAGGCAAAGGTGTAAAGAAAAACAAGAAAAAAGCATTTGAGTATTATTTAAAATCAGCCGAATTAGGCAGTACTATTGGTGCAGTTAACACAGCAAAATGTTATGAGCACGGCAATGGAGTTAAAAGAAGCAAACAAGAAGCCATAAAATGGTATAGAATAGCAGCGAAACAAGGGAGCCATTATGCAGGACAAAGAGTCCGTGAGCTGGAATAAAAATGAAATTAATCTAAAAAATAGAAATATGAAAAAGTTTTACTTGACGATTTTAGCATTGGCAATCACCACGATAGCATTTTCGCAAGTCATTGTGAATGAAGGATTTGAGACAGGAAACACGGTTGGACAGGCACCTGTTGGCTGGATTTGTCCCGACAACGGATGGAAGGCAGGTATCACCATCACCGACGACAACGAAGCCCGTGGCCGCAAGCCTCATACCGGCGACTGGTATATGTATGCCACATATAACACCGACGTGTGGATTTACAAGGAAATAAACGTGACTTCAGGCAACTATTATCATGTGTCGTTCTGGTATTCGACCTGGCATGTCGATCATTTCAACCTTGAAGTCAAGGCTGGAGCTAGCGCTAGCGCATCGGCCATGAACATCACGGTAGTACCCGAGATTTTTGTAGATAACGAGCAATGGGAACAGGCTTCGGGAGTGTTTCAGGCCACGAGCACAGGCTCTTTCTATGTGGGATTCCACAGCACAGCGACAAACTCCCCTTGGTATCTTTCGGTTGACGATGTCATCATCGAGCAGACAGCACAATTTTTCTTCAACGTGGAGCAGCTGACAGCCGACACCACAGTGTTTTTCGGCGAGCCGGCATATCTACGTTTCCGCTTGAATAACACAGGAAGCCAAGCCGACACATACAGCTTCAACAGCACCGGTTCGTTGCCTGTCAACATATATCAAAACGGCACACAGGTCAACCAGGTCAACCTGGCATATAACACCTCCGTTGAGCTTGTCGCAAAGGCGACTTTGCCAATGAATCTTAGCAACAACCAGACTTTACACGCCATTTTCGATGTGACGTCATCACATTCAGCACCTACACAAAGCGCCGACTTCACAATCACTGCTCTCGCCCCTGTCACCGACTATCCGTTGACGGAGGGCTTCGACGGCACCACCTTCCCTCCTGCGGGATGGCTCAACGTGGCTACCGTCGGCGACTATGTCTTTGAGCGTTACACCACTGGCGACTGGCCGATGTGCGAACCTCATAACGAGAGCACGGCGATGGCAAGATATTACAGCTATCTCGCATCAGAAGGCTGGAAATGCTCGCTAGTATCACCGAAACTGCAGCTCAGCGCGACTGACAACATCGTGCGTTTCTGGATTTTCCGCAACTATAACCCGTGGCAGAGTCCAGATAAAATCAATGTGTATTACTCCCCGACCACCGATGTCACCGACGGAACATTGCTTGGAACAGTGCATCGCCACACCGAAATGGAGCCATACGTCGGCAATACCACCGATTACAACGACTGGTATGAGTACACTTTCAACTTCGATTGTCCCGAAGGATATGGCTTCGTGATTTTCGAGGCAGAGAGCGGCCGCGGATGGAACCTCTTTATCGACGACATCTTCATCAACACGACAAATATCGACAACGACCCTCCTACTGTCATCTTCCTCAATGGGACGCAGACATGGGCTGAGACCGCTATGGATCTGACACTGAGAGTTTATGACGTGTCGGGTGTGCCAGACCAGATGGAGGCGACTTATACCATTGACGGTCAAGCACATAACATCACATTTAACAAAGTGGCAAAGTCGAATTACGACTTCACTGCCACCATACCAGGTCAGGCCAACCACACCACCGGAAGCATCGTCTTCCACCTCGTCGACGACCTCGGACATAGCGGCGATTCCGAGCCTTACGCCATGCATTGGGACTGGCAGGCTCCTATCCTACTCGAAGGCTTTGAAGACGAGCAGTTCCCGCCAGCGGGCTGGAGCATAGAGTCACTCAACATGAGCTGGTTCAGCTGGTACAGATTCCGTGCAGAATACGCCACCAACTACTTCGGCGACGAATACTATGTGGTGCCTCCACAAGGCGAGAGAATGGCCGGCGTGGAATGGGATGAGTCGGAGGAATGGGGACCTCAGGACGAGGCTCTCGTCACCCCTCTGATGGCCATAGAACGCCCGACAGCATTGAGATTCGAGACATTCTGCCAATATGGTATTCCGGACTACCAAGACCATTATAAAGTCGATGTCTTGAATACCAACACAGGTTCATGGACGACACTTTGGGATGCCGTAGATCAGCCACAATGGGTGAACGAGTTCCAGGAGCCGGTCAACATCGACCTGTCAGACTATCAGGGACAGAACATCAGACTGAGATGGCGTGCACACAACAACGGCTCGGATATCCTGACGTATTCGTGGTTTATCGACAACGTGAAGGTCGTGGCTACAGACACCATCACATCCGTCAACGAGATGAGTTTTGAAACTTCGATGTATCCGAATCCAGTTGATAATATATTGACTATCAATTCAGAAGAAGAAATTCAACATATCAGCATATACAACATTCTTTCCGTCAAGGTGATGGAGATGGCAATCAACAACAAAGAGGCCGTCATCGACCTGGAACAGCTTGAATCAGGGATGTATCTCATTGAGCTTCAGGGCAAAAACGGCAAGAGCATGAAGACATTTATCAAAAAATGATGGATTTAAAAGTAATAAAAGACAAGTTTGTCACATTGTTTGGCGAAAATTATCGTATTTACACCTCGCCAGGACGTGTTAATTTGATTGGCGAGCACACCGACTATAACGGCGGCTATGTGTTCCCTGGGGCCATCGACAAAGGCATCTATGCAGCGATACAGCCAAACGGAACGAATTCTGTCCGCGCCTACTCTATTGACTATCAATCATATGTTGAGTTTGAGATGCGCGAGGACGACCGTCCGGAAGAACCGTGGGCAAGATACATCTTCGGTGTCGTACGAGAGATACAGAAGCGTGGTTTCGAGCCTAAGGGCTTCGACACTGTGTTTGCCGGCGACGTACCGCTTGGCGCTGGAATGTCATCGTCAGCGGCATTGGAGAGCACCTTTGCTTTCGCGCTGAATGACATGTATGACCTAGGCATCGACAAGTTCGAGCTGGCAAGAATCGGACAATCGACGGAGCATCACTACTGCGGAGTGATGTGCGGCATCATGGACCAGTTCGCCTCTATCTTCGGCAAGAAAGGGCATCTGATGAGACTCAACTGCGCCACCATGGAGTTTGAATATTTCCCGTTCGATCCGAAGGGTTATAAGGTCGTTTTGCTCGACACCGTGGTGAAACACGAGTTGGCATCATCAGCCTATAACAAACGCCGTGCCTCGTGCGAGAACGCATGTAATCATATCAAACATAAACATAATGAAATCAATTATTTAAGTGACGCAAGTTATAATTTACTTGAAGAAATTAAAGACGAGATTTCGGAGGAAGATTTCATGCGTGCAAAGTATGTCATAGGCGAAAAACAGCGTGTTTTAGACGTCTGCGAAGCCCTCGAAAAAGGCGACTACGAGACAGTGGGCGACCGCATGTACGGCACACATTACGGCATGAGCAAGGAGTATGAAGTGAGTTGCGACGAGCTTGACTTTTTGAATGACATCGCCAAGGAGTGTGGCGTCACTGGCTCCCGCGTGATGGGCGGCGGCTTCGGCGGATGTACGATAAACCTCGTGAAAGAAGAGCTTTACGATAAGTTTATTGAGACAGCGAAGGATAAGTTCAACAAGAGATTCGGTCATGAGCCTAAGGTTTATGACGTAGTTATTTCGGATGGAGCAAGAAGAATCAGTTAAAAGATAATAGATAAAAGTTAAAAGATAAAAGAGATGAAACCAACATTATTAGTTTTGGCAGCTGGAATGGGCTCACGATATGGAGCTCTGAAGCAGATGGACGGTGTAGGTCCAAACAATGAAGCGATTTTGGATTATTCTATTTACGACGCCAAACGCGCCGGTTTCGGCAAGGTCGTCTTCGTGATTCGCAAAGATTTCGCTGAGGCGTTCGAGAAAGTGAACAGCAGCAAGAAATTCGGCATCCCTGTAGAGTATGTCTATCAAGGACTTGAGTGCCTTCCTAAAGGTTACAAAGTGCCAGAAGGTCGTGTAAAACCTTGGGGTACAGGCCATGCAGTGTTGATGGCCGCCAACGTCATCCACGAGCCTTTCGCAGTTATCAACGCCGACGATTTCTATGGCAAAGAGGCCTACGAAGTATTGGCAAAATATCTGCAGGAATGTGATGGAAAGACTGGCGCTTACTCGATGGTAGCCTACAAACTGAAAAACACCTTGTCGGACTTCGGCACAGTGTCACGTGGCGTGTGTACATCCAACAGATGCAATTTCTTACAGACCATCGTCGAGCGCACCTCGATAGCAAAGACTAAGGATGGTGCAGCATACACTGACGAAACCGGCGAGCACTCCCTCCCACTCGATACCTTGGTCTCGATGAACTTCTTCGGCTTCACCCCTGACTTCTTGGGATATCTCGAGGCAGGTTTCAAAGAGTTCTTGGATGGTCCGGCACAGACCAACATCAAGGCGGAATTTTATATCCCATTGATGGTCAACAATTTAATTAACGCAAAGAAGGCGAAACTGAAAGTGTTGTCAAGCGATGCCGTTTGGTTTGGTGTGACATACAAAGAGGATAAGCCGGATGTCGTGAAGAAGATTCAGAATTTGATTGACAAGGGAGTTTATCCGAAGAATCTTTGGAAATAATTGATAATTGAAAATTGATAATTGATAATTATGGCAGAGAATAAGAAAAATTACACCATTCCGATTATTGTGATGTTCTTGCTTTTCGGAATGATTTCGTTTGTGACAAACCTCGCGTCCCCTATGGGCGACATCCTTAAAAGTCAGTTCAACATCCCGAATTGGCAAGGCACGTTAGGCGTTTTCGCCAACTTCATCGCTTACGCCGTGATGGGCATCCCTTCTGGTAATCTCCTTCAGAAGAGAGGTTACAAGAAGACGGCACTCATTGCTGTAGCGATAGGTTTCATTGGCGTTGGCATCCAGACGCTATCAGGTGTCTGCGAGAGCTTCTTCGTCTATCTCATTGGCGCTTTCATCGCAGGTTTCAGCATGTGCTTGCTCAACACCGTGGTCAATCCTATGCTCAACAAGCTTGGTGGCGGCGGAAACCGTGGCAACCAGCTCATCCAGATTGGCGGCAGCTTCAACTCCTTGATGGGAACAGCGGTCATCGTCATCACCGGATTGCTCATTCCGAGCATCGTAGAAGCCAAGATCAGC
This sequence comes from uncultured Bacteroidales bacterium, assembly GCA_905236635.1. Lineage (GTDB taxonomy): Bacteria > Bacteroidota > Bacteroidia > Bacteroidales > F082 > Limimorpha. The sequence goes on along the minus strand of CAJOCJ010000013.1, from coordinate 36,520 downwards.
GACGTGTTCCCGTTGATGTACACCGCATTGGCTATCTTCGCCATCGCTTACATCGTCATCAAGAGAACAGACATCCCTGAGAACGAGAAACAGATTGTCACTCAGAAAGTTAACGACGGAAAAGGCCCGATGTCGTTCCGGCATTTCGTGCTTGGAGCTATAGGCATCTTCATCTATGTTGGTGTGGAAGTCGGCATCCCGAATGTCTTGAACAAATGGCTTCAGAACCCAGATATGAACATCTTCACAGAAGGCGTCCAGGCTGACGATGTCGCTGCTTCCGTGGCTGCAACTTATTGGTTTTTAATGCTTATCGGTCGTCTGATTGGCGGCATCATCGGCAACAAGGTCTCGGCAAAAGCAATGTTGACGACAGTGTCGTGCCTCGGCATCATCCTGACTTTATTGGGCATGTTCGGACCATCGACTATGGTGAAGATCCCGGCATTCAACGGCGCGGCTGGCTTCGGTCTTGAGAGTGTCCCACTCAATGCGGCATTCCTAATGTTTATTGGACTTTGCACTTCTGTTATGTGGGGCGGCATCTTCAACCTCGCAGTCGAGGGCTTGGGCAAATACACCGAGAGAGCGTCTGGTATCTTCATGACACTGGTGTGCGGCGGCGGTATCCTGCCATTGCTGATGAACGCCATCGTCGACGGATGCGGCGGCACAGGCTATCTCCAGAGCTACTGGGTTATTGTCGTGGGATTGGCTTACATCCTATTCTACGCCTTGATTGGCTCGAAGAACGTGAATAAGGATATTCCTACGGAATAAGTTTAATTTCTGCTCGTTCGAAAAGACGCCATTGGGCTTTCGTGCGGACTAGGTTGTGAGTAGGATATTTGATCTTGTAATAAGTGTCCCCGTTGATGTAATCGGCTAAGAAACGGACGGTCTGCATATAAGGGAACAGCAAGGTAGCATACGGAAGATTTTCTTTTTCCACTGGAAGGAGGAAATCTTTCGTGCTTTCAAGGTAACCCTTTGTGAATGCCTCGTAAATCTCCATATTGAAGTCAATGTCATCGAGATTCGGGGCGTCCTCAAGACCAGTGTTGGCAGCAGTGCGCAAAAAGTCGCCATAATCGGAGAAGACAAAACTCGGCATCACTGTATCCAAGTCAATGATACACAACACATTGCCATCTTTATCAAAAAGCATATTGTTGACTTTTGTGTCACAATGGCAGATACGTTTTGGCAGCTTTCCTTCACGGTAAAGTCGCTCGCCTAGGGTCATTTTCTCCTCGCGTTTGAAGATTTCATCGAGATAATACCGGACTTCCAGCACACGCCCTGCCCTATCTTCAGCGACGGCATCACGGAGCTGTTGCAACCGGAATTCAATGTTATGGAAATCAGGAATAATCTCGCCAATCGGCTCTTTCAAATCTGATAAAAGATATTCAAACTCGCCAAACGATTTCCCGGCAAGGTAAGAATAATGAGGATTGATGGTCTGATAAGTTATTGAATCCGGCACAATATCCATCAAACGCCAGTATTTTCCGTCATCTTTCTTCCCGTCATTTCGACTTACCGAAGGGAGTGGAGAAATCTCCTCAAAATAATATTTATTATTTGATTTTGCAGGATAAAACCTCAACGTCTTCTTCCCTTTTTTCCTTAAATGACTCGTCACCTTGTCGATGTTATCCATCAGCATGTCGACGTCTTGAAACACGGCGTTATTGATGCGCTGAAGCACATATTTCGGCTTGTCGCAACCATCTACAAAAACCTTGTAGGTGTCGTTAATCAGGCCCTCGCCCATTGGCTTGACGTCGGTGATTTTATCAGTAATATCAAACCTTTCGGCAATATTTATCAGATTTTCCATGTCGAAATTTTTTGTAAAATTAAAAATAAATCTCGTATGTATGAAAAAATTTTATAATTTTACACTTCTAATTCGGCTTATATGAAAAACAGAACAGTCACCATTACGATTTCCGCTCTGATAATGCTTTTCGCCATTGTTGTTAGCGGTTGCAAGAAGAGTTGTGATAACGGAAAAAACTATCAGATCAAAGATAATGTCATCGTCTTCGACGAGCCGCAACGTATTGAGGGTCAGACGAGTATGCTTGGTTTTGCTGCCGAGCCTATTGAGAAAGTGCGCATCGGCTTCATCGGTGTGGGCATGCGCGGATACGATGCCGTTTACCGCATGACGTTCATCGACGGCGTCGAGGTGGTAGCATTGTGCGACCTCGTACAGGAGAAGGTGGAACAGGTCCAGAAAGAGATTCTCGAGGCGAAAGGATTACCGCGAGCAGCCGAATACATTGGAGAGATGGCATACCAACAGCTCTGCGAGCGGGACGACATAGACCTTGTGTATATCTGCACCAACTGGCAGACACACGTCCCAATGGCGGTGTATGCCATGCAACACGGTAAACACGTGGCTGTGGAAGTGCCTGCCGCCACTACTATCGAAGAATGTTGGCAGCTGGTAGATGTGTCGGAGCAGACGCACAAACACTGCATGATGCTCGAAAACTGCTGCTACGACTTCTTTGAGATGACGGCACTCAATATGGCAAAACAAGGCCTGTTTGGCGAGGTGATTCATGCTGAAGGCGCCTATATCCATAACCTTGAGCCTTATTGGCACGAATATCAGAACAACTGGCGTCTGGAATTCAACCAGAAATACGGCGGCGACGTGTATGCCACACACGGCTTAGGCCCTATATGCCAGGTCTTGGACATCCACCGCGGCGACCGCATGGAATACCTCGTCTCAATGACAACTCCATCATATAACGGCAAAAAGATAGCCAAAGAGATGATGGGCACCGAGGAGTTCGCCAACGGCGACATGACGACCACAATGATCCAGACCGCCAAAGGCAAGACCATCTTGATTGAGCATGATGTCTACACATACAGACCATACAACAGGCTTTACCAACTCACTGGCACTGAAGGCTTTGCAAACAAATATCCTATTGAAGGATTCACCTTGATGGATAAGAATCTTCCTGAAGGATTCCTCGCCGAAGGTCAGCACCTCAATGTTCACGGCTTCGTGCCTAAAGATGTCCGCGACAAGGTTATGGAGGAATACCTCCACCCTATTGCCAAGGAAATCGAGGATAAAGCCAAAGAGGTAGGTGGTCACGGAGGCATGGACTTCATCATGGACTACCGTCTGATTTACTGCTTACAGAACGGTCTTCCGCTCGACGAAGACGTGTATGATGCCGCCGAGTGGTCATGCATAGGCGACTTGACACGCGCCTCCATCGAAAATCACGGCATGCCAGTGAAGATGCCTGATTTCACAAGAGGTGACTGGAATAAAGTGGATGGATACAAACACGCAATGAAATAAACAATTATTATAAATTCTAAACTAAAAATATCATGAAAAAGAAATTTGTATGCCCAATTTGCGGCTACGTACACGAAGGAGAAGAAGCTCCTGAAAGATGCCCACAGTGCAAACAGGTTGTTGAATGGAAAGTCCTCGACGAGAGCGCAAAACTCAACTTTGTGACAGAACACGTCATCGGTATTGCCAAAGGCACAGGCGATGACATGATCAAAGATTTGAACGCCCATTTCATGGGAGAGGCCACTGAAGTCGGTATGTATCTGGCGATGAGCCGTCAAGCTGACCGTGAGGGTTACCCAGAGATTGCTGAGGCTTTCAAGCGTTATGCATTTGAAGAGGCAGAACACTGCGCTAAATTTGCAGAACTGCTCGGAGATGTTGTTTGGGACACTAAGACAAACCTCGAGAAACGTATGGTGGCTGAATGTGGCGCCTGCGAAGACAAGATGCGTATCGCCCGCGTGGCAAAGGAACGCAACCTTGACGCTATCCACGACACCGTCCACGAGATGGCAAAGGACGAGGCACGTCACGGCAAAGGATTTGAGGGACTGTATAACAGATACTTCAAATAGTAATAAAACGCCGCGCCTTGGCGCGGCGTTTTATTTAATAATTGTATCCGTTCACTAATTTCATTTTCTCGGTGGCGTAATGGCCGAGATAAACCAAACCAAGATTCCCGTCGATAGCGATCTTGTCGCCTGCCTGCAGTTTGTTGCCATTGAGCTCGGCGCAATGCTTATCGTCATCAACCATCAACTCGACACAACTCACCACACAGACTTTTCCGAGACGTACTGCTGTTACGGCCGCATGCGATGTGGCACCACCACGAGCTGTCAGCAAACCGTCGCAATCGAAGATCAATCCAATGTCGTCTGGCACTGTGTCGGGACGCACAAGAAGCACGTTCTCGTCAGGATATTTAGCGCGCAACATCTTGATATCCATTTCATTAAACGCAACCAGACCATTCATGGCGCCGCCGCCTATGCCCATACCTCTGCCGATCTGGTTCATCTCCAACGGCGACTGCACGAAGGCGTTGACGGTGCTCTCCAGCTTCAAGTCTTGGTCACGGATCTGCAAGATATGGAAGTCTTCCGGCTTGTCCGACTCGAACGTAAACTCCATCTCCTGTGGGGCGTAGCCGAGATTCTCGGTGAGTTCGACGGCGATGGAATAGATCTTCTTATAGATGTCAGGCAGCAAGGTCTGCATCGAAGGACCGTCCAATCCAGCCGCTAAACGCTGTGTCTCTCCTATCGGCAGCGGTTTCACCAATCCGCCCACGATATCCTCGCCCTGACTGCGCATGGTGAAGTCGCCGTACAGATGCACTCCCGGACGCTCGCGATGAGGGTTCTGCGTGAACACCACGCCAGTGCCCGACACCTCGCTGATATTGCCGAAGATCATCTGCTGCACGATGACGGCAGTACCCCAGTTTTCTGATATTCCCAGATGACGGCGGTATGCGAGAGCACGCTCGGAGTTCCATGAGTCGAACACCATGTTCACGCAGTCGACGATCTGCATAAACGGGTCTTGCTCGAGCTTAACGCCATGCTGTTCAAGGATTTTCTTGTAAGAATACGCCATCTCGCGCATCTGCTCTGCCTTGAAATCGACTTTCTGCTTGACGTTGTAGATTGTCTTAAAACTGTTAATCTCCTCATCAAAGACGTCACGGTTGATGCCCTTCGCCATGCCCCAGCTCTGCAGGAAACGGCGGTATGAGTCCCAGATAGCCCAAGCTTTTGCTGGGTCTTTCGCAATCTTCTCTACAAGGTCGTCGTTCAAGCCGACGTTCAAGAAAGTATCCATAGCACCTGGCATCGAGATGGCAGTACCCGAGCGCACCGAGACCAACAGAGGCATCTCAGGATTGTTGAATTTCCTTCCCGATATCTCCTCCAGTTTTTCCATATGTTGCTTCAACATGCCATGAATCTCGGTTCTCAGCTCAGTGATAGTGTTGATGGTCTCATTACGACGGAACGCCTCTGTAGTGATGACAAATCCAGGCGGCACTGGAAGGTCACGCAGATAGAGATTCTTCAGATGGTAAGCCTTGTTGCCGATAAACACCTGGTTGTCCATCTGCGGCGTCATTTCCCAGAACGGACATATCATCATCTCGGAGTTATATGTCATGATGTCGCTGATGAGTTTCGGGTCCAGTGCCGCCTGCATGCCTCTCAACGAGTTGAGGATACGTCCGATGAAATTGTCCAACGGCTGCATCAGGAAGGCATCGGAAAGCAAGTCACGATGGAACTCCTCCGATTTCTTGCTTATCATGGCCGACATATCGCGCTCGCTGAGTTTTCCATCAGCATCGAAAAGCTGCGGGATGACTATCTTCAGCGGGTATTCATACGACTTGATGAAGAATTTTATGATGATACGTCTTACGTCTTCAGCGATAAACTGGAAGATGTTGATGTATTGGCCAAACGAGAAGCTTCGCGATGTCAGCGAGAAACGCAGCATGTCGAGTTTCGAGTTGAAGCCCTGGTTGGTGATGCCGTCAAGTGCCAATCCGTCGCGGAAATACTCCAAAATCTTATAGATCTGGTTAAGCGTGCGCTCAGAGATATATTCGAGGTTGATGCTTTGCACCACCTTCTCCATAAGCTGTGTGGCGACGCGTTCGAGCCTGAATGTCAAGCCCATAGCCTCGAATTTGTTCTCGCGGTAGGTGCCATACATCGACGGAATGCCGATGGCGATATGCCGTTTATGGTAAATATTCTCCCAGCCTTCGCTCTGTTCCGGATTGAAGATGATGCTCTTCAGCTTCTCCATGAAGGCATAAATCATCGTTATCGACTTGTCCAAATCCTTTGATTTATAAGCCTTTTCGAACTCGTCAATCTCATCGTCGGAGATGAACGGATAATTACGCAGATAAGCGAAGATATTGACCGACTCAAAACTGTATTTCTCTCTCAGATATGCATACAGGTCGCGGATATCCATGAGGCGCAGATGCTCGCGGTCGTAGATCTCACCTTTCAGGTTGATACGGTCGGCGGCTTTTTTGATAAGACTCTCATAATCGTCACGCGAGAGCATCAGAACATCTTCCGGGTTGAGACTCGAAATCTCGCACATCGTCTGCACGAGGTTGTGGATATGCACGAAATACTCGCTCTCCTTGTCGATTGCCTCGAACACGTTTTTCGGCAAAACAGGCTTCAGCTCATCAACATTGCCGTCGCTCCAGAACTTGAACACGTCGAAAGTCAAAGCGATGAGGGTGTTATTGCTCTCGGTATGCACCTGTTTTCTCAAGAAATGCACGAGCTTATCCTGTCGCAGTCCGATTTCGTCCATGTTGGTGGTGACGTTACGGATCTCGCCCTCCGCCCCTATCTCGTTGAAATACACGGGGAAAATACGCGAGAGCTGCTTCACCTTCTTATAATATGGCGTGATGTTGGAGTTCAGAATTTTCGTAATCTCCCTTTGGAAAAGGTCTGTGTCGCTCAGAAAGATGCCACCCAGTTTCAGGTTGACAATCAACGACGAAAGCAGCTTCTCTAATGGTGTTTTCGAGTATTCTATGAGCTCCAGCCACACACGGATGTTCTTGATATGGTCTTTATTCACTGACAATTGCCAGTCTTCATTCACAAACACGTTGCCCGGCGTGACAAATCCGAACTCTATGAGCCGTTTCTCAAAATGGTTCACTATCTCCTTCATCTCAGTGGTGTCCACGTCGATGATTTTCTTGCCTAGAGTGAGCTGGAAATCCAACACCGCCGAGGTGTAGTTCTTGCGTAATTCCTTGGCGAGGTCGAAAATCGTGTCGATGAACGGTATCAGCTCGTTTTGCGGCAGCTCGTCGATGGCATCACGCATCATGCGGTCCATATTCCAGATGAGACGCTCACGCTGGCTCTCCATTCCCGGGATATGCAGAAGATAAAACACATAATGGAACTTCGTGACAAAATGTGGAAACAGTTTCTCCGACTCAGTAAAACGTTTTGCAAGCTGCTCAAAATGTGGCATATCCGCTAGCGCCTCCCAAGTTGCAGCAGCTTTCAAATCGGCATTAAGCTTGTCGAAATATGGTTTCCCGACCTCGTTGACAATCACGGTTTTCTCCTCTTCTGTTAGGATTTCGGCGTTGTCCGCAACCCATTTCTCAACCTCGGATGTCGACTGCCAATAACGGTAGTTTTCGCCAAGCATCTTTCTCAACAGATTGCAAGCAGAAGCATTGAAATGCCCATCTTTTGCCACATTGTCGAGGTAACGCTCAGCGTGTTTTGTTGCAAGGATATAACAGTCTTTATTTGTCTCAAATTTATCTTCTAATATATTGAATGTCAATTCAATAAGCATTGAATGTTTGGGCGATTCGGTTATCACTTTGTTGGCGAATTCCATCAAGGTGATGACGATATTAAGCCTCAACTTCAGTGCCACCTCAGGTTTCAGAAGGCTCCGCATCATCTCGAGCGGCAGTTTCAAGGTGTCGGCGGGCAGATCTTCTTTGGTGTAAAACCAGAAGTCGTCCATCAGGATCTTACGCAGTTCCTCGGTCACGAAGGTGTGATTCGAGAGCGGATGATGGTATTCGGTGATACATTCCGACGCCCTCTTGTTGATGCCGAAATAGTCTTTGCTCAGCGCGATGAACGCCTCATGCTCTTCGGGAATGAATATGTCCTTGTATCGTGTCTGCGCCAGATTCGCCTCCAGCGCCTGTGATTTGAATGTCTCGCTCATGATAATACTAGTTTTTAAATGACACCAACCCATTACTTATGATAACAACTGACTTCTTCTCAAGCTTTTCCAAAACTGCATTGATAACCTCATTTATCTTCGCTCCAGCGCTAGAGAATCCGAGTTTTCTCGCTGCTATGGTCGGTATCTTGTCTTTAGGCAAAGAGAACTCCTCTTCGACCACTTCCTTTATCGCATTTGCTATCTCAATAGCAGGTATTTCCGTTATGTTGCGAGGCGACGGCGCCCTGTAGTACTTATACCCTTTTGCGCTCTCCTCGTCAAGCCAAAAACTATATATTCCGTCAACAGATAACGGGTCGCAGTACAATTCTGTCAATGTGTTCGACACAGCTTTCTGTACGTTGGCACCGGCATGTCCAAAACCAATGACTTTTGCAAAACGCTTGCAGAGATAGCTCTCCGTAGCGGGTTGCTCAGTCTTGAGGATCCTCTTGACAATAGAGATATTCCTCACGGCAAATGGATCAAACTTATCCTTATCTACCACAACAGAAATATTGCTTTCTTTATATGGCTTCATGGCCTTATTCCTAACGACGTCATCAGAGATACCTGAATCCTTGATCTTTGCCGCATCGAAGACATACGAAGCCTTATCCTCTTCCTTCTCTTTTATTATTCCCGACTCGGCCGATTTCAGCTCTTCAATAATCTGTTTCAAAACCCTTTCCCTGTTCTCATACCAGTCGATGGAATAGACTCGCATTACATGCCATTTGAGCATCTTCAAGACATTAGGCTGTACTATCTCCCTGTCGCGTGTGGTCTTGGTCTCGTAATATGTCCTGCCGTCGCATAAAATTCCGAGGATATATTTTTCAGGATTCTCTTTTGTGGCAACGGCTATATCGACCTTGAAATTCGACCTTCCGACAAACTTTTCTGTTATATATCCCTCTTTCTGCACAGCATCGCAAATCTGACTTACCATAACGTTAGTGTCAAAATCACGAGAGCCACCGTTTAAAGCGTATGGCAGCTTACCTGTCTCGGCATATTCGAGGAAATACTTCAGGCCTTCCACGCCCTTCGCGTTGGAGCGTTTCAGGTCGATTTGGCTGGCTTTCAAGGTGGAAAACACTATCATCTCGTATCTGGCTCGCGACACCGCCACATTCAGTCGGCGCTCACCACCGGCGTTGTTAAGCGGACCGAAGTTCATCGACACCTTCCCGTCTTTGTCGGCGCCATAGCCGATAGAGAATAATATCACATCACGCTCGTCGCCCTGAACATTCTCAAGGTTTTTGATAAAGATAGGCTCCTTGCCGTTATATGCAATATCTTTCAGTTCTGGATGTCTGTCAAGCTCATCGGTAAGGTCGTCTTCTATAAGATCGCCCTGAGCCTTGCTGAATGCCACGACGCCGATGCTGAATTTCTGCGGCTCTGGGTCTGACAGCCTGCGTATTATCTCTTTCACTATAGCCTTCGACTCTTCCCTGTTGCTTCTGGTATGTCCTTTGTCGTAAACACCTTCCACCGGCACCAGTCTCACCTTGGCGATACGGTCGTCGACAGATGGGAACGTCAGCAGGTTGTTGCCGTAATACTGGGAGTTGCTGAACGCTATCAGACTCTCGTGCTTGCTGCGGTAGTGCCAGTTGAGCTGATGCTCGCACAGCGACAAGGTGATGCAGTCGTCGAGGATGCTCTCCATGTCGTCGATATCTGCCTCGTCCTCATCCACCTGTGTCGTAGAGAAGAAACTGGTAGGCGGCATCTGCTTGCTGTCGCCGACCACTATCAGCGCCTTGCCTCTTGCTATAGCGCCGACAGCCTCGCTGGTAGGCATCTGTGACGCCTCGTCAAAGATCACAAGGTCGAATTTGTCGTTGTTTAAGTCGATATACTGTGCCACCGAGATAGGGCTCATCAGCATACACGGACAGAGACGCGGCAACAGGTTCGGAATGTTGTCGATGATCGACCTGATAGAGTTGCCACGGCCTCCATTGGCGATATTTCTCTTCAAGATGCTAATCTCCGAACCCTCAGCAATAGCTGCCGATGACGACGGCACCCTTGACGCGAGTTTGCTGTAAAGCTCCTCCTTGCTGAGCTCCTGGAAGCGGGCCGTATCACGTTTGTATTTCTCAATCTGTTGGCGGAACTTCAAACCGTTGAACATTCTTAATTGGTCGTTCCCGTCGATGGCGGCCTTTATCAAAACATGGTACATACCCTTCAAGAAAGCGTTCATCGCGGACTTAGTATTCGTGCCTTTTTCTATCAGGCCGACGACAGGTGCAAGGTCCATCCCCATCATCTCACGTTTCTTGTCAACCCAGTGATACCAATCATTAATCTTACGATAATTGTCAAGCCAAATATCATAATGGGCAATGATGTCATTTTTCGAACATTCTCTGACAGTCATGGTGTTGAGTTTCTCCGTCAAAGCAGCAAGCTCCTTGTCAGCCGAAAGCACCGCCTCGGCATCATATAGGAACTCCTGGCGACGGCCATGTTTCTGATTACCGAGATATTGGTTATATGTCTCAACATTATCCACATGGCTGAAGCCGTTGTAATGAGCGAATGACGCCATATCATCCGTCAGCACCTTCATCCTCCTATGTGTATCTTGATAGTCGCCCACAAGTTGCAGAACGTCATCAATGTTGGTTTCTAATATCTGACCATAAACCTGTAATGACCCCAGATATCTCTTCTTGGCAAAATAGCGTGGCAGGAACCATTTGGCATTTATCTCCTCCCATTCACGCTTATTTGCATTGACGTCAATCTTAAGGATGTCTTCCTTGTATGACGACAGTATCTTCTCTCTCAGTTCCTCGTTCTTTATCTCAGTAGTGTTATATTCATAGAACATGCCCAGCCATGCGATGTCATTACTTGTCTTCAAGCCCCATGGCACTGTGTTATTCAGCTTCTCGAGATTGGCGGTAAATTTGCCGTGTTTCTCTTTAAACTCCTGAAGTATTGCCCTGACAGCGTCCAAGGTATCCTGTCTGTTGTCGTTGGGCTCCAAGCCATAAAGCTCATGCTTGTCGGGCTGTCCCACTATGTCAAGGATGGCGTCGATCTGTTCCACCAAGGCATTGCATTGGTCGATATACTGAGCTGTAATCTTCTCTCTTGGCGGCAGTTTCTCGCTGATCTCATCTTCCATTATGGCAAGATATTCGGAGATACACTCATAGAGGCTCAGTCCGCTGTGGCCCTTGTGATGAAGGGCTTCCATGTAACTTATCAGCTCCTTGCGCTCGTTATAGAGCTCATCCGAACGTCTGGCATATTCCTCAGGCGATTTTATCTTTGTCACCTTCAGCACCTGGTCCATCTGCTCAAGGAAATGTTTCTTGGTGGCTTTGTTGGAATGCAGTTCCAGACAGAACGGGGCGAGATGTATCTTTTCAAGCCTCGACTGCACCACCGACAATGCCGCCATCTTCTCGGCCACAAACAACACACGTTTGCCTTGATACAAGGCGTTGGCAATCATATTGGTGATGGTCTGCGACTTACCGGTGCCAGGCGGGCCATGAAGTATGAAACTCCTGCCTCTACCCGACTCCACCACGGCCTCCATCTGAGATGAATCGACATCCAGCGGAATGGCAAAGTCCATAGGAGCACTCTCCTTGTCGATGTTTCTCGCGTCAACGCCTTCGATATCGACATCCTGCTTGTCGCGTTGCTCTATCAGTGAGGCGACTATGACATTGTCCTTGAGTTTGCTGGCATTCGTATGTATGTCGTTCCACATCACGAACTTGTTGAACGAGAACAGGCCCAGCATCGATTCTTCTATGACTTCCCATTTCTTCTGCTCCGCAATGGCGTTTCTGACAACGTCGAAAACCCGTTTCACATCAACGCCACCTTCGTCTTTCGGCAGGTCTTTCAAGGAATCCAGACTTATCTTGAAACTCTGTTTCAGCAGCTCCACCAAGGTGATGTTGAGTATGACATCCTCGTCGCGTTTCCTTATTATATAGTTTGTGCCGCTTCGGCGGATGATATCGACTGGCATCAACAGAATCGGGGCGTAGCGTGGCTGTTCGCTTTTCGAGTTCTCATACCATCTCAGCATCCCGAGTGCCAGAAACAGGCTGTTGGCGCCGTTCTCCTCAAACGAGGTCCTGGCTGTCCTGTAGATATATTTCAAGGCGTTCAGCAACTCCGTCTCGGTGAGATATGATGCTATTTTGTTGCTGTTAATCATATCTGAGACATAATCCTCATAATCCGCGGCCTGCTGACGCGAGTTATACATGCCGTCATCATTAGGCTCGAGCTTTGCGCAAGGCGATGGTGTGATATGATAGTCTTCGCCGTTCTGAAGATGGTCTTCAAGATGCTCTATCCCAAAAGAGATAAACGGCACCACTCTCCTGCCAAGTCGGGTGTTCAGAAGATTGTTTCTCAATGAGAAATCAAGGAGTTTGCGCTCCCATATCATCTGCTTTGTCGTCGGTTTTCCCAGATCTTCCGGTATCTCCAAAGCCCATTTATTATTAGGAATTGTCTCATTTTCTGCCATAACAATTCAATATTTTTTGCAAAGTTAACAATTTTTATTAAATTTTTTTATCTTTGCAGAAATAATTAAAAGTATTTAACTATGAAAGTTCGCAACTTATTAGCAATCATTGTTTTAACAATATTATTTGGCGGAAATGGCTTCGCCCAGATTCAGAATTTCGAATGGCAAGGCCGACAGAGACAGTATCTTGTGAGAACCCCTGAAAACGCCGAATCGCTGCCAGTGTTGTTTTATCTTCACGGCTTGGGCGACAACATCACACGACTGGACAATGAGTTTCATTTCCAGAATTTTGCCGATGAGTTCCGTTGGATGATCATCATCCCGCAGGCTGTCGACGAAGGCAACGGAACCATGTGGAACGCGGCTCTCATGAGCAGCAGCATCGACGACTCAGGCTTCCTCATGGCACTCCTCGACTCATTAGCAGTGCAGTATCCTGTAAATCAGGACAGCGTCTTCTTCACTGGCTTCTCGATGGGCGGTTTCATGAGTCATCGTATGGCTATCGAACACGGCGACCGCATCAACGGCGCGGCACCTGTGAGCGGACTGATAACACACACCATGTCGAGCCACACCGCAGTGGCACCCGTGAGGATGCTGCACATACATGGCACAGCAGATCCTGTAGTGGGCTATGACGGCAACTCACAATATTTCGGAGGCAACCTCGGACTCAGCGTCGAAAACATCTTGAATTACTGGAGAAACGCCAACGGATGCACAGGCGATGCCGTCATCGACACCCTGCCCAACACACATAACGACGGACTGTTATTCGTGCGGTACAACTGGACAGGAAACGCAGAGCTGCAGCACCTCAAAGTCATAGGCGGCAACCATTCATGGTATAAAAACGCCAACCAACATGACATCGATTACATGCATTATGTTCACGATTTCTTCACGGGAAAGGTCTCGTACAATAAAGTAAACGAACCGACGACGGGCAGCCTAATCATATATCCAAATCCGACATCCGGACTGCTTAAAATCCAGTTAGACTCCCCTGCTGATATCAAAATCATTGATATCCAAGGTCGTACAGTGATGCAGGCAAAATGTGAAGCAGGCGTGGCAACACTTGACTTGCAAGGCATCAAAAAGGGTGTTTATTTCCTGAAAAGCAACGGCATCACGACTAAAATCGTATTGAAATAGCGCTACCTCTTTTACTCCACAATTCGTCTGACAAAAGGAATCTTTCGGATGAGTTTCACGGTGTAAAGACTCAAGACAAACGTCAGAATACAGATTATCGGCAGACTTATGACGTGATTGCACAAATCGCGGAAAATGTTTTTATTTACTATCATCAGCCACATCGGGTGAACGAGATAAATGCCGAACAAATCATGACGGATATGGTCGATAAACCTGCTTGTTCGTGGTTTTACCTCCTTTATATTTTCTTTTATAAAAACAAAGACCGCTAACGACATCGCCATTACATTCACACTCAGATATGAGATATAAATATCGCTGAAACATCCATTATACATTGACATTTCTATACTTCCACCAATGGTCATCACTGCACCTAAAAGACCCATAAAATATACCACAAACTTTAGCCATTTCTGTATTTCTGCTGTCGAGATATAATAACCTAAAAGGAAATATCCGGAATAGCCGATAAGAATATTTATCACGTAAAGTGGCATAATTTCATTTATCTCATTGTAAAAAACAAAATTTACCACCAAGTAAAAAAGCCAGATACTTAAGACGATTCGCAACAATTTGTCATTCGCCGCAATCTTCCGCAAAACAGGTATCAGAAGATAAACTCCCATAAGCATCGGGAGAAACCAGAGATGGTAATGCGGCATAATCCAGTCGGTCTGGATAGGATCGTTTTTAATAAAATGCCATACCAGAATAATCGCCAAGGCATATATCAACCACCAGGAAATATAGGCGATCAGCAGTCTCGGCACTTTTTTCGTCAAGATGGTTTTATATGAGATTTCCTTATCAGGATTGAGAAACAGGGCGCCGCTGATCATGACAAAAACAGGCACCGCCCAGCGCACCAGACTGTCGCCCACCACCGCCACATACCAGTTATACTGCCACATCGGCTGCACCAGGCCATCGGCAGTGATATGGATGAAAATCACCGCAAAAGTCGCCAAAACCCTAAGAATGTCTAGGTAAACGATATGTCGGGAGTTCTGTTGGGTCATTGTCGATTATTTTAAAATGCAAAGGTAATAATTTTTTAAAAAATTTTCATAATTACCGAGATATTTTGTATCTTTGCCGTTTGGAATTAAGTGAATTTTAAATTAAAATCAGATAAAAATGGAAAAGATTAAAGTAGGTATCAACGGTTTCGGTCGTATCGGCCGTAACGTTTTCCGCATCTGCTGCGAGCGCCCTAACCTCGAAGTGGTGGGCATCAACGACTTGACAAGCACCAAGGTTTTGGCACATCTTCTGAAATATGACTCAACACAGGGCAAGTTCCCAGGCACAGTCGAATACGACGAGACAGCCTTGATAGTCAACGGAGTACGCGTTCCTGTCACAGCAGAGAGAGCTCCTATCAACATCAAATGGAGCAAGACTCCTGACGTAGTTGTCGAGTCAACAGGTATCTTCCGCTCGAAGGAAAGCGCAAAGGGCGGTTACGGCGACCACCTCAAGAACGGCGCCAAGAAAGTGATCCTTTCAGCTCCTTCAAAAGACGCCATCGACGCCACTATCGTGGTGGGTGTCAACAACAATGAGCTGACAGATGAGGTTGAATGCGTGTCAAATGCATCATGCACAACAAACTGCCTCGCTCCTGTCGCCAAGGTCTTGAACGACCGCTTCGGCATCGAGCAGGGTTACATCACCACAATCCACAGCTACACCAACGACCAGGTGATCCTGGACGGTCCGCACAGCGACCTTCGCCGCGCACGTTCAGCCGCCATGTCGCAGATTCCGACCACGACAGGTGCAGCAAAGGCAGTGGGTATCGTCATCCCTGAGCTCAACGGCAAACTCGACGGCATCGCGGTGCGCGTCCCTACCCCTACAGGCTCACTCGTTGACCTCGTGTGCACGCTGAAGACAGAAGCCACCAAGGAACAGATCAACGCCGCCATGAAAGAGGCCGCTGAAGGCCCAATGAAAGGCGTCCTCGAATACACCGAAGACCCTATCGTGAGCTGCGATATCATCCACAACCCGCATTCATCAGTCTTCGATGCCGACAGCACTATGGTGATGGGCAAGATGATTAAGGTGATGTCGTGGTACGACAACGAATGGGGCTATTCAAACAGAATGGTTGACCTTATCGAGATGATGAAGTACTAGTTTACCGTTTACGGTTTACGGTTTATTGTAAGGATGTGGTTCGCCGCGTCCTTACATTTTTTTGTAACCGATCATACAACACAGGACCGAACCCAACAGACCGACATAGATGGAATCGACGGGCAGGGATACCATTTCGGCGATGATGAGACATGCCGTGCCGAAGACGATGGAGATGAACACCCATTTCGATTTGAAACGCCCCGGGAAGAACAGTGCCAGCGTCAGCGGCACGAAGGTGGCGGTGGTACGCAGTCCCATGGAGAGAAATCCCAAGTCGTTGATGTAACTGCCTGAGAATGAAGCAGCTACGACGATAGCCATAAGCTGCAGACCCACTATGATATAACGCGAGACACGAAGGGTGTTCTTCGGTTTCACCACGTCTTTCACCAAGATAGTGGAGGCGCCGAGAGTCAAGCCCGAGCCGCCAATGATGATCGTTATTAATAAGGTGCCTAGCACCAAGCCTCCGATGAACTTCGGCATATGGTTGGTGACAAACATCGGGAACGCCTGCGCGGAGCTTGTCATGACACCCATGCCAGCGGGGATTTCCTTGCCTATCGCGGCGAGGGCGTTCATCTCGTCGACGGTGATGTAATGAGCACGCATATACATTCCCACCATTACACAGGCAAAGCCGATAGGGATTGAGATGAGCGCCGATATCATGGCACCACGGCGCGCTACGCTGTCGCTCCTCCCCGACCAGATAGCCTGGGCGTAGGTCTGGGTAGATAGCACTCCGAGAATCACCGACAGACATGAACCCACATCTTTGGAGATGCCACGCGCAAAAGGATATTGATATCGGAAGTTGAAATCTTTAACATTGTCGAATCCGCTAACAGACTGAATATCAGATGTCAGCAAAACGCTTTTCATCGAGTCGATAAGTTCGCTGTAGCCTTTGGAGAGAACCAGCACTATCACACCTGCCGCCAGCGCTGAGATACACAGTAGTATGATTTTCACCACTCCACCAATGCCGGCGCTCCAGAGTCCGCCGAAGACCACGTAAAGCGTCATTATTATTGCTGCGATGACGGCGGCCACCCAGAATTTCATAGGAAACAGCGTCATCAGCAGAGCCGCCGCGGATAGAACCTGCGCTATGATGCTGATAAACATACCCAGCGAGCACAGCACCGAGCCTGTCATCTCTGCTTTTCGGCCATATCCCTTGCGGACTATCTCGAGCAAGGTGGTGCTTCCGCTGTGACGCAACGGCACTACATATCCTATAGCCAGCGCCACGCATCCAAGCGCCATTCCCATGGTGAACCACCACGCCGAGATGCCGAAACTGAACGCCAGCTGCGCCGTGCCAACTGTGGATTGTCCGCCGACCAGAGTGCCGATGATAGCACCCGTCACCACCCATGTGCCCGCCTTGCCCCCACTGGTATGGAAGTCGTTGGCGTTCTTCACCTTACGCACCGAGAGTATGCCGACAGTCTCAATGAGGGCGACGGCCAAGATCAGTCCAAGGATATGAAAAATAGAGATCGACATTATTTTTCTAAAAAACGGTGCAAAAATAAGAATTTTTCGGCTATTGGTCGTTGGAATTTTGTATCTTTGTGGTCTAAAATCTTATGAAAAATGAAAAAAGTACTATTGATCATCGCTGCGGCGCTCATGCTGGGCAGCTGCTGCAACAAATCCGAAGAAACAACTGAAACTATGATGAATACTACTATGGAAGACCTGCTGACGCGCCGCAGCGTGCGCAGCTACACCGACGAGGTGCCTCCGATGGAAGTTATCGAAGAAATTTGCGAGGCCGGCACCTACGCCCCTACAGGGATGAACAAACAAACCCCTATCATCATCGCCGTGACCAACCGTGAGGTGCGCGACAAGCTGAGCAAACTCAACGCCGCCGTGTTCGGCAAAGACAACGACATGGATCCATTCTATGGCGCTCCTGTCGTCTTAGTGGTTCTCGCCGACACCACAGCCGCATTCACATGGAAAGAAGACGGCTCATTGGTGATGGGCAACCTGCTCAACGCCGCTCACGCCAAAGGACTCGGCTCATGCTGGATTCACAGAGCAAAAGAGGTGTTTGAGACAGAAGAAGGCAAAGCCATCCTCCGTGACCTCGGCATCGACGACACGAAATATGTCGGTATCGGCAACTGCATCCTCGGCTACGTGAAAGGCGACTACCCTGTCGCAAGACCGAGAAAAGATAATTACGTTTACTGGATAAAATAATCAGAACAGACGGTCCATCTTGACCTCAACAAGGCTTATTTCGTCATCCAAATAAACGAGATAAGCCTTTAATTTTTTGTTTCCGTTCATCTGGATGAGCGCCGACATATAGTCCTGGAGCTGGTTGAAATACTCCTCATGCTCCTTGCCAGTCTTGTAGTCTATAAGAATGGTGCCTTGTGGAGTCTCGGCATATCTGTCTGGACGTATGATGCGGCCGTCGGAAGTGTGGATATCCATCTCGTTTTTCACAATGGCATCAGCAGAAAAAGCGGGTTTCAGCTCAGGAATCTCAGTCACCTTACGGAATGTATCAAGCAGCTTAGCAGCCTGCTCGGCATCGATGGTACCGTCGTTGACATATGGCCTCAGCGCCTTCTCAGCATCGTCGATGGTCTTGATTCTCGACAGAATCTGATGCACCAACGAGCCCCATGTGTCAGGCCTGAACGTGCCTTTCTCCGCCCAAAGCATAGTAGGATCAGCGTCGACTTTAAGCTTTTCAAACCAATTCAAAGTAGTCGGAGCCTTGTCGCCATCTTTCAACTCCAGAATCTTCACCTCATCGTCTTTAGTGTCTTCCTCCTTGACTGTCAATAAAGTAGAATCGAAATCGCCATAGTTGTATACGGTCGTCTCCTCGCCTTTTACAATTATAAATTCATCATTCTTTACAAAAACATCACTGCCATCAGGAACGTTATTATCCGCGAAGAAATCGGTAAAGAGGTTAGAGCTATTGTCAGATTTCTTGTTATTGTCAGATTCTTTAGGTTTCTTATCAATTGTGTAGATAAACAGCATGTTTTTGGCACGAGTCATCGCCACGTACATAATGTTGAGATTGTCGAGTGCTGTCTTGTTCCTTTCTTTCTCGTAATAAGACTCAAATTCAGTACCGACCATAATTTTTTTCGTCAACTTCAATAGAAACGCATCAAGATGCGGGATGTCTTTAGTATATTGATTATCAGCGCATTGCACCCATATCTCAGTTTTTGTGGATTGTGTTGATAACAATTGTGGAGGTGCATACGGATACAACACCACCTTGAATTCCAGTCCCTTCGCCTTATGAACGGTCATAATGGTGACACAGTCCAGGTCGCCGGTCATCTCTACCGCCAACTTTTCCTTTTTCTTATCCCAATACTCCAAAAAGTCGCCTATTCCGGCACTGTGACGACTCTGCCATTCATTGACCTTATTCATGAAATACTGCAGAAACACGTCTTCCAACACATTGAAACTATATGATTTACAAATTTGGATACAAGTATCGTATAAATTGTAAGATGTGTCGTTTTTATTGACGTGGCATGTTGTATCAACATCTTTCGAAAAATGGTCAATAGCCAACTTCGTCACAGGGTTCTTGTCATCGACCATCGAACGCAAAGTATTGACAACCAATTGAACCTTGTCGGATGTCTGCAAAAGAACCGACTCCGCCGACAAAACATCAATGCCGTGTGAAACCAGATAATTGGCTATATCGGTACCGTCGTTATTGGAGCGTACCAATATCGTAATATCTTTATAATCAACACCATGCGATTTCAGTTCGCGTATTTTTGCCAACATTGACGCTTTGACTTTTTCCTTGTATTCCGCTGATTTCAAGGCACCGTCAAACACCTCGACGGAGACAAATCCGCCTTGTTTTTTAGGGTCATATGCCTGTTCGGCATCATTATAAACACCAGGAATATTCAGGAAACGCTCAGCATAGCGGAAAAATGTGTTGTTGAACTTTATCACATTCTTCGACGAGCGGTAATTGGTCCCGAGAGTCATCTTTTGTGCCGAGGCGACAAACTGTTGCTCGCATGAATCGCCAAAGCTGCCTTTCGGACGTCTGTAAATCTTAGGTAAGTTGATGATTTGCTCAACCTCTCCATTTCTAAATCTATAAATCGACTGCTTGGCGTCGCCCACCACCATGTTCATGTTGCCATTCGAGAGGCTGTTATCCATCAATGGCAGGAAATTCTGCCATTGCAACACAGAGGTATCTTGAAACTCATCGATGAAATAATGCTTGTATTTCTCGCCTATCCTCTCATAAATGAACGGCACTGAACAATCGCCCAAAATGTCGGAAATACGCTTGTTAAACTCTGTGATATGTACCTGCGATGTCTCATCGATAAAATCCCGTATCATCTCAAAAATATTATTGCGCAGGGTATAAAGATACAGGTCTTTGTTAATCAATTCAAAGACCAACTTCTTGGTATACAACGATTTATATTTTTCAATCGCCTTAATGTAAACCGAAACTATCGTATCACCAGAAATCTTACTTTTAGCGTTGTTCCAGCGTTTATCACCGTTCAGAATAACATCAATACTTGGAGTAGTAACTTTGCCTTCACCATCCCGCATCTTCTTTTTCACCGATGGGAGACCCCTTGTCTGTCCATTATAATCCTCATCCGTGATGCCCAATATTTTTTCTTCACTTTCTATATCATTGACAATAGTTGGAAGATTCTTTTCTATCTTAGCAATTTCAGACTCAAGGTAATTCTTAATCTGATTAAACTTATTCTCATCTAATACATTGAAATTCTTACCGTTGCCTTTACGATAAGCGTCCTCTGCAAGCAGTTTCTCGATAAAATCTCCTATCAGCTTCTTGGTATTTCCGTCATTCTCTTCCGAGAGGTTATATTTCACGTAATTCGACACGATTGTGGTTATGAACTTGTCTTTGCCTATTTTGTCAGATAGGCGGCGGATAATCTCGTCGATAAGGTCATCGCTGTCCAGCATCACACTATACTGCCCAGGAAGCTCCAACTCTTTTGCGAAACTACGTGAAAGGCGCTGGACGAAGCTGTCGATGGTGCATACCGCCATGTCGCTATAGTTATGCAACATATTGGTATACAATATATTAGCCCGTCTAACAAGTTCTGTCTCATCAATGTTTAAAGTTGACATCAGATACCCTTTCATCTGTAGGATATCACCTTTTTTTGAACCCTCGATGAACCCCAAAAGGAAACGCAATATCTTGGCTTTCATCTCGCTGGCCGCCTTGTTAGTGAATGTCACGGCCAGGATTTCACGGTATGCATCGGGATTTTGGTCAAGACACAAAGTCAGATACTCCTTCACTATCGTGAAAGTCTTACCCGAACCAGCGGAGGCTTTATATATCTTGAATTGCTTACCTTGGGACATCTTGTTTTTGTTTTTTCTTGTTGTTCTTCCTATGAAGAGTAAACACCTCCTTCAGGCTGTCGAAACTCTGTGAGAACGAGAGACCCACGCCTTGTGTGAAGTCGGAGTAGTTTTCGATAGAATAATAGTAGTAATTATTCTTGATATTCGTGTGGTTATAAGCCTTGAGGCTGAGTCGTCGTGTCAGTCGGAATGTCAGGTCGACGTCACCAACAATGTTGTTGGCGTTGTCGGCATCGCTTCTGTTGCCTCGTATCACGCCGAAGTTACCTTCTATGATGAGCCGGTCGTCGAAAAGCTGTGTAGATAGAGCCACCTCGAGTTCCTCATTGGTGAGCCTGTCGTTAGGTGTATAGTTGATACCCACATCGACATTCTCGTGTATCTGCGACAGCAGACTGCTCAGCTGACTTGTGATGACGCCGTAGCCAGCATTGGTGCCGAAACGCGAGATATTGCTGCCTGCAGTATATGAGAACGAACTCAGCATCATGAGTGAGAACACCTGCTGAGCCATTACCGCCTGGTTGGTGGTGTCTATAACTGAAAACACAATGTTTCTTGTATCTTCCTTAGCATTAGGGAGGTCGATGCCAAAGGTTATCGTCGGGTCGGTGAGCTTGTTGGTGAGCCTGATGATACAATCCACATTGACGTTGTTGGTCATTGCGGTAGAATCCACCAGTTCTGTACCCAGCGAGGTAAGTGATGACTTCGTGTGATACACGCCGACGATGTCGATGTCAGCGTCGGCAGGATCGCCTGTCCAACGGATGGTGCCGCCCTCGCGCAGGGAGAACGTCTTCTTCACCATCTCAAGAGTGAAATTGAACGTTCCGCTTTGTATCCTGTAATCGCCACGCAGCTCGAAGTTGCCTTTGTCCAGCCCGATATTGAGAAGTCCCGTGCCGCGCGAACTGATGTTACCCATATTCTGCGGCAAGTAAATGTTGACGACAGCATCGGAGTTGACGCCAGCACGCAGGTCCATGGTGAAGTTGCGTTCTTCCTTCACCACCTCAGGGACGAACTTCTCCTCTATCGTGTCCTTCTCCACTGTTTTCTGTACAAACACGACGAAGTTGTTCTCAATGCTACTCGTTCCAGAAAGCGGCACATCTATCTCGGTGCCTTTCTTAGTAAGCGCGCTGATATCCATCGAGATATCGTTGATAGGACCGCTTATCTTCACGGTGCCGTCGGCGATGGCGGTTCCGTAGAAGCCTTGTGCCTTCTCTGCCGGAATGTTGAGCGCTATGAAGTCGTTGCATCTCAGATTCAAATCAAAATTGAAATCTCTCAGATGGTCGTGATGGATGGCTCCATTCAAAACAGCAGTATTACCTAACGTATCGTGGATAGCTATGTTATCAAAAACAATCTTATCTTCCTCAAGAGTGATTTTATCGTTGAAAGTATAGTAATTATTGAGATAATTGACACAGCAGCCTGCCTTTTTCATGGTCATGGTGCCCACCACCACAGGATCGCTTACAGAACCACTAACCTGCAGATGACCGCCGGCATAACCTCCCATCCTGGTCACTAACTTACTGACAAAAGGCGACACCGTCTCAAGCCGGAACCCGTCGCAAGTCATGTCAAGACGCAGATTATCAGCACTTTTCTTAGGATAATAGAAGCCTGTAACCCCCACCGTCTTATGGTCTGTCTTTGCAGATACGCTGTTATACACCTCCATATTGAGTTTCACCGACTCGTCCGGATCGTACCAGTCGGCATAAGCCTTGACATGTCCCAACTCCTGACCATTGATATAACAATCGGTCAAATCGAGGTTCGAAGAGAATGCCATTTCCTCGCTTAAGCCAGAAATACTTACAAATCCGTTGAGCCTGCCGTCGAAATTCAAATTATTTCCTTTTGTGACAAAATCGAGATTGGAGATGTTAAAGTTGTGAAATTCCGCAATCAGAGTGTCGGTCACATGTCTCGGAAACACACCGTGTACAGCGAGGTTCTGATTTCTTGTAAAGAGAATGAGACTGTCGAAAACAGTGTTGTTTTTATTGAAATCAATATGGCATTTCGGATCAAGATGCCATAAGGTGTCGTTCACACATATCAGTCTTGACTGGATATTCAGACGACCTCCAGCCTTTTCATAAGGTATAAACTCCGACTTGATATGGGCTTTGTTATGGTCTGCGTCATCAAGGTCATCCCAATACAAATCGGCCGTAATCTTATCATCGGCGCATTTTGTCATAATCCTGAGATCCTCAATTTTTATCGCATCAGGATTGGTCTCGGTGCTGTCTCTTAGAATGATTTCACTTAACGAGAGATGCGTCGTCAACTCATCGTATGTTGCCGTACTTTGAACAAACAAATCGTTAAACCTGATGCCGTTGAACCATATCTCCGGTGAACTAAGAGTCGTTGCCGTGTGGCTGGCGTACAGGTTGTTATAAGCCTGATGGATGGTGGTGCCGCTCCTTACATACAACGATGGCATAAACAGCTTAGAGAGCGTCCGCGTGTCATTAAACGTGATGTTAAACGAGAAATTCTGGTCTTCAGTATCAGGGGTGACATCGTTGAACCATTCAGGCATATCGACATAACTTTTTGCCGTGTTTTTCAAGGAGTTGACAAGTGTTTTGGCATTGACAACGCCGAATCCCCTAAACTCAAAGAAATCGCAACTGATATTCACGTCCTTAATGCCGCTGATCTCATCCACCGTAGCGTTGAAGTCTTTCATCAGATACTCTTCCCCATTGAAATATTTGGTGTTTTCAATATCCAGATTACCTTTGATATTATCAATGTCGTTACCGCAAAAACCTGCATGAACAATAGTTGACAGAAGCATAATGCTATCATTATCAAGCAGATGAAGCTTTTTCAAATCGGCATTATCAATAATGGCTTTTATGTTATAGTAAGGCAAATCCCTGCTGAAATCAATTGATGAGTTAAGGGCTAGTGTCACCAAAGGATCGTTAACGTCGGTATGCACCTGAAGCAACTGTTTCTGATATTCCCCGTGAACGTTGAAGTCGTTAAACTCATTTCTATTTATTTTCAACGATTTAAAATACATATCTGCATCAAAATCGGTCTCTTTCTCATCCAGTCCCTCGCCGTTCATCACGAATTGGAATGTGGCCTCGGCGCCGTCGTTAGTGCCCAGTATATCGTCAAGTTTAATACCTTCACCTGTGATATCGAATGCATACATCTTCTCCTCATCGGTATTGAGATACACGTTGGCATACACATCGCCCATCTCTGAGTAGAAGTCAAACTCTGTCTTGAAGTCGCGTGCATAACCCTGATAGTAACCACTCAACGAGTATCTCCCCATCCCGGCGAGCATCTCAGGAATTGGCACCGTCTCTGATGCGGCAGGTATGGCGAAGTTCTTTGTATCCTCATATGACGAATACATATTTCGGATGTTGACATCGATGAAAGTGTTAAAGAAATTAGGCAATCCCTTGAATGAGATGTCGGCGTCGATAAACGACTCGTTGCCGAACTCCGCCACGAAATCGTTCACCGTGAAGTCACTCACCGGGCCATCATATTGACCAGTAAAAACGAACTTATCAGGCATTCTGTCGAGAACCCATGAAAAATATCTCAAATCGCTTAGTAATATCGTCGATTCGCGTATATTGCCATGTATTGTCACTGAGTCGACGAATTGAAGATAAGCGTGCGACGTCCCATAGTCGAAACGCAGGTCAAGGTCGGCACGCGACTCCCCTGTCTCGATAACCAGTCCATCGACGTTGAGACTTTTCTCGCAGAAAAGCACGTTGCCTTTGGCGTTGTCAAGAACCAGTCCGCATTTGTCCTTACCTCTCAGGTAATGGACGTCGCCGAGGACTGTGTCATTATAGACTTCCAAACCGGTGACATAGGTATAGATGCTGTCGATGTCGATATGGGCATAGTCCATGCCGAGCTTTTCGGGTTTGTCTTTATTCTGATTCCAGAAAATGACATGGCCGTTATCGAGTCTCAGATCGTCGATGCTCATCTGTAAGCCACCTTTGCCATTATTTTTGCCAAGACCCAGTTGTTCAAGAATCTCTTTTATGTTGATCTTGTCGTAGCCCTCATATTTAACAATACGTCCCAACACATCTTTCAGATAGACCTCTCTTATTCTAAGGTCATCTGTGGTAGTTAAAGGATAAAACCTGGCATCTAGCACGCCTATGTTAAACATCGGATAGCCGTCGAGGTCGTTAAACACCACGTCTTCCATACGTGCCGTGAGTTTGTCGGTGATGTAAAACGTCCGGATTTTTACGTCGGTGTCGAGTTTCTTCGACAGCTCGCCTGCCAGAGAACGCGCTACCATACTCTGCACGGTGACGTCACGGAAAGCCGCCACAAGGCTTGCCATGAGAGCAAAAATTATCACAAAGATAATTAAAATGCCGTGTATAATATTCTTTTTTGTACCTTTGCGCATTCTTATATTGCTATGGACGAATACATTTTAGCCATCGAATCATCGTGTGACGACACGTCAGCGGCAGTCCTCCGAGGCACGACAGTATTGTCGAATGTCATTGCTAATCAAGAGGTTCACCGCCAGTATGGAGGCGTCATCCCCGAGCTCGCGTCGCGTGCTCACCAGCAGAATATCATTCCTGTTGTTGAGGCCGCAATTAAGCAAGCAAATATACAAAAAAATCAAATAAGTGCAATATCTTTTACACGTGGTCCGGGACTTTTAGGCTCATTGCTCGTAGGCACCTCATTTTCAAAGGCTTTCGCACTCGCAATGGGCATCCCGATGATTGAAATTAATCACACCAACGGCCATGTGCTGGCACTTTTCGCCCAGGAGCCCGACAATCCTACGCCTGTGCCGCAGTTTCCGTTCCTTTGCCTCACCGTATCAGGCGGCCACACCCAAATCATGAAGGTGAACGACTATTTCGATATGGAGATTCTTGGCAAGACCATTGACGACGCTGCTGGCGAGGCATTCGACAAGACAGCAAAAATCATGGGACTAGGATATCCAGGAGGCCCGATAATCAACAGGTTAGCGAAAGAAGGCAACCCCGACGCGTTCCAGTTCGCCAAGCCGCATATCCCAGGCTACGACTACAGCTTCAGCGGGTTGAAGACTAGTTTCTTATATTTCTTGAGAGACAAACTGAAAGAAAACGAGAACTTCATCGAGGAAAATAAGGCCGACCTGTGTGCCTCCATCCAGAAGGACATCATCGACACCCTGATGAAGAAGCTCATCAAAGCCGCGAAAGACACGGGAATACGACAGGTCGCCATTGCCGGCGGCGTGTCCGCGAACACGGGTCTACAGGATGCTCTACGCGCCGCCGGCCAACGATACCACTGGGAGGTGTTCATACCTAAATTCAAGTTCAGCACCGACAACGCCGCAATGATTGGCGTGGCTGGTTATCTGAAATATAAACGCGGTGAGTTTGGAACACAAGACATGACGCCGTATGCTCGCACCGCTACGCAGTAAAGTTTAGAGTGTAGAGTTTAGAGTAGTTTTAAGTTAAAAGTGTAAAGTTAAACAGTGTATTGACGAGTATGAATTGGGAATCGTTATTATCAGCAAAACGTGAGGCTCGCGCACAGAGCGTGGCCGACATCAGAAACGAGTTTCAGAGAGACTACGACCGTATCATCTTCTCCAACATCTTCCATCGTCTGCAAAACAAGACGCAGGTGTTCGCCTTACCAGGCGCCAAGCTCGTGCATAACCGACTGACACACAGCCTCGAGGTGGCCAGCGTCGGCCGCTCGATAGCACGTAAAGTGTCGAAGTTCCTCATCGAGAAATACGGTCCCGACTTCCATAACATCATCTACGACATCGACACCATAGTATCTACGGCATGCCTCGCCCACGACCTCGGCAACCCGCCTTTCGGTCATTCAGGCGAAGAGACGATGAGCAGCTATTTCAAGTTCGGCGAAGGCAAGAAACTGGAGAGTCAAATCCCTGAATATCAATGGTCTGACCTCATCTCATTCGAAGGCAACGCCAACGCTTTCCGCCAGCTCACACATCAGTTTGCAGGGCGTCGCGAAGGCGGACTCTCGCTGACATACGCATCCTTGGCAACGCTGATAAAATACCCCTACCCTTCGTTCGGCAAGGGCGACCGCAAGAAATATAACGTATTCAACAGCGAAATCGAGCATTTCGAGAAGGTGATGGAAGGCTGCGGCATACCACGTCTCGACAATGAGAAGCCTATTTACGCACGTCATCCGCTGTCATATATGATGGAGGCCGCCGACGACATCTGCTATCTCATCCTTGACATGGAAGACGCACACAAACGCGGCATCATACAGACCGTCGACATCGACAAGCATTTCACGGCGTTCTTCGACCCGAACAGACCCGAAGAAGCTTGGTTCTTCGAGCGTCGCGAGCATGTCTTCAAGACCGTCACCGACGCCAACGAACGCATGGCATTCCTGCGCGCCACCGTCATCAACAAGCTGGTGGACTGCGTGTCGAAGGTGTTCATCGAGAACTACGACGACATCATGGCAGGAACGTTCAAAAACAGTCTCATCTCACATCTGCCGAAGCTCGAAAACGACGCCCTCGAAGGCTGCAGAAGCTTCTCCGTGCCGAACATCTACAAACATCCGTCGGTGGTGAAGATCGAGGTGACAGGCTACAACATCATCGGAAGCCTGATGAACGAGTTCATGGATGCCGTCCTTAATCCTGACAGCGGTTATCACAAACGCCTGATGTCGATTATCCCCGACCAATTCAAGACAGAAAAAGACGACCTGTATTCAAAGATACAAGTCGTCCTAGATTACATCTCAAACATGACAGATCTGTACGCCGTGCAGCTGTACAAAGACTTGAGAGGAATCGAGTAAAACCTCTTATTTTCCGGTCAAATCGTGATATCTGCGACGAGCCGACACGTATGTTATCTGCCTGTCGGTGATGGCATTTTGTGCCTGCAGGAGCAGTGAGTTAGCCTCCAACACATCGGTGAGAGTGATCATACCTGCACGGTAGTTCAGCTCCGCAATACGATAGTTTTCAGCTGCCATATCGAGAGCGGCCTGATCCGACTGCAGCAGGGCCTCTGCCTCAACCATCTGGTTGTATGCCTGCTTCTCCTGAAGCGTCATCTTCTCCATCATGTCTTGCTGCATGACTTCATACTGCTCGATATTCAGGTTGTGCTCCTTGATCTTATGCGATGTCTCCCACCACTTGGTTATCGGCACCGAAATCTTAGCAAAGAGGATGGCGTTGCTCTTGTAGCTCTTAATCATATTGCCGTATGTCAGCATGGCTCCGATACCAAACTCAGGCAGCGCCTCGCCTCTCGTCAGGCGTTTGTAATAGGTCTCCGCATCGATCTGAAGCTGAAGCAGACGCACCTCCGGACGCTCAAAACCGTCGTTTTCAGTGAAGACACCGGCATGTTCGACCTCATTATCGAGATTCAGCCCTTCTTCAGGATAGTCGATGCCTATCTCCTGGCAGAGAAGCTGTGACGCCAGCACTATGCCGTTGTTAAGCTGCAGCTGTAATGCCTGGTATTTGTTACGTTCCAGTGCCACACGCAACTTGTCGTTCTTGGTGACAAGACCTGCCTTCAGAGCCACATCGACATTATGTTCAAGCGAGTCAATCAATGTCAGGGCCGACTCTATGGTAGCCACCTTTGACTGCAGCCCGACCACGAGATAGTAAGTGGATTCAATGCTTTCCATCACATCTCGTTCTGAAACCGAGGCCTCAAGTTCAGCGGCTTCAATACCAAGTTTAGCAAGCTTGTTGCCGTTTCTGATACGACCACCGGCATAAATCGGCTGTATCGCCGTCGCACTGACACTTTGGCCTTTCTTCATCAGGTCTATTCCCATCGGGATATCCAAGCCTGCCTCATCAAGGAACAGAATGATAGCCTTCAGAATCTCGCCAAACTCATCGTGGATGTCGTCAACACCATATTGGACGATAGGTTTCTGCGCCCAATAATTGACATAATCGACGCTCACCTGAGGGAAAAACTTAGTAAAGACCTGTTTCTTGACCTCTTTCGCCTTCTCTATCTCAATCTGGTTTGTCTTGAACTGCGCATTATTGGCTCTTGCCAATGCAAAACATGAGTCAAGGGTAAGGGCTTCTGGGGCCTGCGCACTCAATCCGAGCGGCAAAACCGCTAATAGCGCTATCAATATATAAGTTTTCATATTCCTTTTCTCGTTACGTTTGTCGCGTTTGTCGAGGTTTTTCAAGAATCTGAGGTTGAGTCGTTCCCATATTTTCTTGTCATTCTCACCAGCGTCGAAGGCAAGACAGTAAGCCACTGGAAGCACCGTCACCACCAATGGGAATGTGAGTATAGTACCGAAGCAGATCACCACACCCATAGGCTCCCAAAGAAGCGTCTTCGCCAAAATCATCGGGATGACGCCGAGAGCTGTCGTCGCTGATGTCAGGAAGATAGGTCTCATTCGGCGCAGACCGGCCTCATAGGCGGCCTGATGCACAGAGATATGCTCTTTCTCACGTAACTCAGCGGCATAGTCGTACATGATGATGGCGTTTCGCACTATGATACCGATGAGTGAGATGATACCCAATATTGCGGTGACCGACAAGTCGAGACCGAACATCCACAAACCGAGCATCGAGCCAAAAATACAAAGCACCGATACTGAGAGAGACAGAAATGAAATGCCGATTTTCGTATAATGGATAATCAGTACTATAAACATCACCACAATAGCAGCGACAATCGATTGGATGAGTGAAGGCATGGTGTCAACCGTCACCGCCATCGAACCGCCTTTTTCAATGATGATATCATCAGGAATATCAAGTGTTGCGATGTATTTGTCTATATTGGCAAACTCCTTGAGCTGTCCTGCTCCCGGCATGACATCGGCCGCCACGGTGATACATTTCATGCCATTGCGGTGAGGCATGTTGTTATGACGGAACACAGGTTTCAGCTGAGCTACCTGACGCAGAGGCACCCATTCGCCAGGACGCGAGGTCGGAATAAGCATATTGCCAAGTCCCTCATAATCAATATCATGGACTCCCTCGGTATATACTGTAGTATGCAGATTATAACCGCCTTCCCATAACGACACTATATTGCTGCCCGACAGAGCGCCCGCCAGATAAACCGACAGCACCGACTGGGTCACACCGAGACGTGTGGCTTCTTCCATGTCGAGTTCCACCTCGATGACTTCTTCAGTCTCATCGAAATCGGAATGCACGTAGAATAAGTTAGGGTTTCTCTTCATAAACGCCTTAATGGAGTCATTGACAACGCTAAGTTGCTCATAGTCATCACCTTTGATATAATATTCCACTGGTGCGTTGACAATCTGATAGTCCATCTGTTTGAAACGGATCTGCGCTATTGGGAAATAATTCTCATATTTCTGAGAATATTCATTCATCATCTCCTTGGTGGCCACATCTGAATCCGTAATCACAATAAACTGAGCGTAAGCGTTTGTCGGAGTAGGCTCTGGCGCGTATGTCATATGGAAACGTGGCGATGCCATTCCGAGGAATGCTGTCACCGACTTCACACGTTTGTCAGCCTTCAGAATCTTCGTCAACGAGTCAGCCACTGCCGCCGTCTCCTCTATCGAACTGCCCGACGCGAGATGGATCTCAACGGCAAAACTGTCACGCTCTGCCTTAGGCAGCATCTGGATGTTTATTTTCGTAAAGAAGAAAATTCCTATCACCACCGAAGCCAAAGCCACGATTACTGTAGCCCATTTATGACGGAAACAGACGTTAAGAATTCTTTTATAAGTATTCTGAAGCAAATCAAAAAACTTAGCCTGTATCTTCTCAAAACGCGAGCGTTTGTTAGGGTTTGAAGGCGCAATCATTCTCGCCGACATAAACGGAATCACCCAGATGGCGTAGAAGAAACTGCATGCCAAGGTGATGAAGATTGCCCATGGGAACAGGTTGATGAAGTCACCCATGTTGGTACCTTTCATCAATGGCAACATCGGGAAGAACATACACGAGATGGAGCATGTGGCGATGAGCATTGATGTCATGAGCTGCTTTGTTGACACCGCCGCCGAATACCATCGCGAATGCCCTTCCGCAAGCATGTCGGAATAGCCGTCGATGACCACCACAGAGTCGTCGACAATCATACCCAAGACGACGATGAGAGCCGCCAGAGTCACGGTGTTAAGCTCCATTCCGAGGAGGTACATAATAGCCCATGCCGCCGCGATACACACTGGCACCGAGGTTGACGACACCAAAGCCGTCCTCAATGGAAACAGCATGAGCATCACCAAGATAACGATGAGGATAGCCTCGATGAGGTCTCTCAAGAACGACAGCACCGATTTGTTGACTACAGCAGGCTGGTCGGTGATACGATGCACCTTGATGTCAGGCGGTGCCGTCTTCAAGAAAGCGTCGATTTTCTCATTCACCTCGTCACCAAAAGCCACCACGTTATATCCCGGACGCATCTCCATAGAGAATATCAGGCATCGGTTGTTGTCGACAAGGCTGTCGGAATACTGGATATACTGTGATGATTCCTGATAGCGGCGCTCGAGACGTGCCACGTCGCGGAGCTTCACCACCTGCCCTGTTATCGGGTCGGAGAACACCACCATCTCGCTGAGCTGATACATATCGTCGATAGGCACGTCAACATGAATCAAAGCCTGACCCTCTTCGTTATCGAGCGTTCCTGAGATGGTACGCAAGCTATGTGCAGCGAGTTCTGCCGTCACCATACTAGGCGAGACAGCGTATTGCGTCATGCGCGCAGGATCCATATAGACGGCTATCTCCTCCTTCTGCTCGCCCACAATCTTGATGTTACCCATCGTCGGGATGGTACGCAGCTTCTCAGATAGCTTGTCAGCAAAATCACGAAGCTCACGCGACGAACGTTGGTCACTCTCGATGGCGAGAAGCAACGACGATGCATTACCGAAGTCATCGATGACAGCAGTGGCGATAACACCTTTAGGCAAATCCGTCTGCTTAAACAACAGCAAACCCTGACGGATACGCGACCATGTCATCTTTGCATCTACACAATCATTATTGAGGTTGACGATGACTATCAGCATCCCATCTTTGGAATACGAATAGGTGTTGTTTTTATCGACATCGCTGAAGGTAAACAGATACTGTTCAACTGTACCTGCCACCCTCTCCTCTATCTCATTGGCCGTGGCGCCAGGATAAACGACAGCCACCACGCCAGTACGTATCGTTACATCCGGGAACTCGTTCTTCTTCAGACGAGGAAGTGAGAAAAATCCGAAGATGACGATAACCACAAGGAAGAACGACACCAGTGTGTGATTCCTCATCGCGGCTTCGACAATATTTCTTTTTCTGGCCATAAATCTCTATTTTATTGATTATAAATTAGTTAAAAAGAGACTTTAGCTCCATTGTACAATTTCTGATAGCCCACCGTGACGATGGTGTCACCATAATTGAGGCCTTTGCTGACAAGCACTCCATTTTTCACAAAATCGCCCACTTCGATGATTTGACGATATGCCTTGCCGTTTTTCACAATCCACACCGCCAATCCGTCAGCTACTGTCTGCACACATGATGCAGGAACGACAATACCCGACAATGCCGTAGTGTTGATATGAATCTTCGTAACCATACCTGGCAGCGCGTCTTTTCCGTCAATATTGATTCTCGCCTTGATATTGTATGTATGTCCGAAAGGATTTGAAACAATCGATTTGTCTGATATTTCAATCTCTTTCTCCATATCATCCAAAGCCTGAATCACAGCGTAAGCCTTGTCACCTACATTAATTAATCCCACTTCCTTTTCTGGAACTGAAAACTCCACGATGAGTTTGTTCATATCGATGAGATTGCAAAAAGTCTCCGACGGACGCATCAACTGACCGATGACACGCTCATCCATACTGATGACGCCGTCCTGAGGAGCGTAGATGGTGCAGTCTTCGAGGTTCTTGCGTGTCGAGATCTCAGTCTGACGAGCCTTCTCGAGGTCGGTCTCCATCTGGACCCAACGCACGTCGCTGATGCCGCCTTCTTCATGAACGGTTTTCAGACGTTTGTAGCCGTCTTCAGCCTGATTCAGCGATGCCAATGCAGCGTCATGCAGGCTCTTCGCCGTAGTCTCATCAACCTTGGCGATGATAGCGCCCTTTTTCACCTTCTGTCCGTTGTTGACGTAAATGTTGGTAAGAGTGCCGCCAAGAGGAAACGACATAGCCATTTTAACCTCACTCTTCAGTGTGCCGATATAATGGCGGAAATTTGTCCCTTCGTTGGATTCGACAACTAAAACATTCACCGGAATAGCCGGGTCATACTGCTGATTCTGATCTTTCTTTTCACCGCATCCCAGCAATAGCAATGACAGTGAAACTAACAATAACTGCTTGATTCTCATCGTATTATATTTTCAAGATTAATTCTAAAACTATTTCTCAATTCCCATATTATAAAGGATGAAAGCGTAGATGTCGGCCTGCTCTTCGATGACTTTCGCCATCGGTTTGCCGCCCCCGTGTCCGGCTTTGCTATCGATACGGATGATCTTCGGCTCATCGCCAGTCTCCGCCGCCTGCAAAGTAGCCGCATATTTGAACGAGTGAGCCGGGACCACGCGGTCGTCATGGTCGGCGGTCGTCACCATGATGGCAGGATAATGCACGTCCTTGCCGCTCTTGATGGTGTGCAGCGGAGAATAGGCATACAACGCCTTGAACATCTCCTCGCTGTCTTCGCTGGTGCCGTAGTCGCTGGCCCAGTTCCAGCCTATCGTGAACAAGTGGTAACGCAACATGTCCATCACTCCCACCTGAGGCACCGCCACGCGGAACAGCTCCGGACGCTGGTTGACGACAGCGCCGACCAGCAAGCCTCCGTTAGAGCCACCATTGATGGCGAGATAATCAGGTGAAGTGTATTTATTATTAATAAGGTATTCGGCTGCCGCGATAAAATCGTCAAACACATTCTGTTTCTGCAGCTTGGTGCCGGCCAAATGCCATTCCTCGCCGTATTCGTTGCCGCCACGGAGGTTGGCCATGGCATAAACGCCGCCCATCTCGAGGAACGGGATGCGCATCACAGAGAAACCAGGGTTCAGAGTGATGTTGAAGCCGCCGTAGCCATAAAGCAAAGTCGGGTTTTTGCCGTCTTTCTTGAGGTCTTTCTTGTAAGTCAGGAACATCGGGACACGTGTGCCGTCCTTGCTGGCGAAGAACACCTGCTCTGTGGTGTAGTCCTCCGGGTTGAAGTCAACCTTAGGAGAGCGGAACACCTCCGAAGTGTTAGCATCGATATCGTATTTGTAAATAGTCGTCGGGAATGTGAACGAGGTGAAAGCGTAGAATATCTCAGGTTCCTCATAACGTGACGAGAAGCCTGTCGCACCGAATGTAGGCAGCTGCACCTCATGTTGCATAGTGCCGTCGAGGTTGTAAACGAAAACATGGTTCGAAGCGTCCTGGTCGTAGGTGACAATCATCTTGCCTGCGCCAAGCTGTGCGCCAACCATCACGTTGTCGTTTTCAGGAATCAAAACCTCCCAGTTTTCGATGGAGGCCTTGCTCAAATCATCAACATTTACTACACATACCATGCCTTTTGGTGCGTCGTAGTTTGTCATGATGTACATCTTGCCGTCGATAATGTCGAGTGGCGAATAGAAATAGTCCATGTCGAAAGCAATCTGCACAAACTCTCCTTTCGGGTCGTTCATGTCGCGCAGCCACAGGGTATGTCCTGCACCCTGACCGCTCTCTTCGAGGAACATGTAGTGCTCGTCATCGCTCAGACCGACACCGTGGAAATAACGTGGCTGCGCCGGGTTTTCGTAGAACAGCACGTCGTTTTCCTGAGGCTCGCCGAGCTTATGATAGTAAATCTTATGGTTTTCGTTGACATTGGAGAACTCCTTGCCATCCACCGGCTTGTCGTAAGCGGCATAGAAGAAGCCGTCTTTATACCAGCTTGCGCCTGTGAACTTAGCCCATTCGATATGGTCGGGAAGCAGCTCTTTCGTTGCCACATCCATCACATAGATCTCTTCCCAGTCGGAGCCGCTGCGTTGGATGGTGTAAGCCATGTATTTGCCGTCGTTGGAGAAACTCATGCTGCCAAGCGATACAGTGCCGTCGTCCGACAGTTTGTTCGGGTCCAGCAACACCTCAGGCTCGCTGTCGAGAGCGTCCTGCATGTAATACACGCTCTGATTCTGCAAACCATCGTTTTTGCTGTAGAAATACTTTCCAAAACGTTTCCACGGAATGCCATAGCGTTCATAATCAGCGATTTGCGTCAAGCGCTCTTTAATCTTCTCCCTTAACGGGATATGGCTAATATACTCGTCGGTGAGAGCTCTCTGGGCCTCAACCCAAGAATTCGTTGCCGCCGAAGTGTCGTTTTCAAGCCAACGATACGGGTCAGTGACCTCAGTGCCAAAATAAACGTCCACGACAGTCTCGTCGCGGTCTGCCTTAGGATATTCCTTAATCTTATAACGTGAATCGCAAGATGATAACATTGCCATTACACCTATTATTAATAATGTGGTTTTAAATTTCATATTGACTCTCTTTTAACTTTACTCTTTTAACTTTTAACTAACTATCTCTTTCCCTTCATTATCTCCACGAACGGGTTGTAATAATTTTCACCTTTTTGGGTGACGCCTTCAAGACCCTTACCGCCGTTCTTCGGACGTTTCACATCGCCAAAGATACCTTTCTCCAATGCGGTGAACAAGCCTTCTTTCACAATTTCCTCGAGCAATGCTATTGTGTTGTTTAACACTAACTTGGCACGTTCACGGCAGATGCCGCCTTCACGGAATTCCATCTCCTCGCCTATGCTGTGCATATTGTTGAAGATGTATTTAGCGTTCTCGATTGAGAGATAACGGTCGCTCATGAACGGGGTGTGGATAGCCTCGGTAGGCATACCGAGCAGCTGGATTCCCTGATGTGTCCAGATTCCGATTATGTTGAACAGAGCATCCTGGATGTGGCCGCGGAAGATGTTACCTGTCATGAACTTGGTCGGAGGCATGTATTTCAAAGTAGCCTTCGGGAAGATCTCACGTGTCATCTGAGCCTGTGCGAGCTCG